>CAZFYM010000016.1:0-53285 GCA_964523755.1 uncultured Wenzhouxiangella sp.
ATGGGCTTTTCCGATCCCGCTGAACGTGTGTGTATTTATGCCCAGGGGTACTAAGTAGCGATATGATGGAGGCAAGCATTGCATGTGGAGAGACAGGAAATGTCCACTGCCGAGGAACGACGCCGCTTTCATCGATTTCCATTTGATGCCGAATGCGAGCTGAAGCTGAACGATCAATCGATTGCTTGCCATCTGATGGATATTTCAATCAATGGCATGCTGGTCCGGCTGGACAGTGATCGGGACTGTCCGCTGAGTACCGAGGGCCACCTGCACTTGCAACTGACCGGGACGCTTGATGATCAATCGGTCGATATTCGGACTGTGGTCTGTGCGGTTCGGGTGCACAAGCGGCTTATCGCCTGTCGCTTTGAAGCGATTGACCCGGACAGTTTTGATCAGCTCAAGTTGCTGATCGAAAGAAACCTGGGCGATGTGCTTCTGCTCGACCGGGAATTGACCCAGCTTGATTACTGGCCGGGACTGTCCATTTCTCCCGCCGGCGGAGAGTAGGAACCAAACCAGTTGGTCATCACGGCGTTCAATTCGTCGAGCCCCTGGCCGCTGGTCGCGGAAAAAAGCTGGACGCCGACCCGTTCGTCGATCATCCCGCGCAGTTTCAGCAGGGCTTCTTTCTGCTTGCCACGGCCAAGTTTGTCGGCCTTGGTCAGCACCAGATGCAGCGCCAGGCCGCGTCCGCCGGCCCATTCAATCAGCTCGATATCGGAATCCTTGAGTGGGTGGCGAATGTCCATGACCACGACCAGGCCAACCAGCGCCTGGCGGCGATCGAGATAGCTCTGGATCAGACCGTGCCAGTGGCGTTTGAGGTCACCGGCGACCTTGGCGTAGCCGTAACCGGGCAGATCGACCAGATAGCGTTGCTGGTCGAGGTCAAAAAATACCAGCTGTCGTGTGCGACCGGGAGTTCGACTGGTGCGGGCCAGCGAGTTCTGCCGACACAAGCGATTGATCAGGCTGGATTTTCCGGCATTGGAGCGTCCGGCAATGGCCACCTCGATACCGCTATCCGGTGGCAACTGTGACAGGTTGTGGACGCTGTCCAGGTATTTTGCTCGATGCAGAATGGAGGTAAATGTTTTCACAGACTGGAATGGGCGGCGACAAGGGGCGATAATATCAGGTTCAGTCCTTTCTCTTTAATTTCGAAACCTTTACTCAGGAGTAGCACAAGACAATGGCTCGATTCATGATGACGCTGCTGGCGCTGGCACCTCTGCTGGCTGTTGCGGCCGGCGATCCGCAAGCAGGTGAGCAGAAATCAGGGATCTGCTCAGCCTGTCATGGGCAGGATGGCAACAGTATGGTGCCGGCCTGGCCAAAGATTGCCGGTCAGCATGAGGAGTACCTGGCCCGCCAGACTCGTATGGTCCGTGATCAGACGCGCGACGTGCCTGAAATGTACCCGATGGTGATGAACCTGTCTGATCAGGATATCGCTGATCTGGCCGCGTACTACGCCAGCCAGTCGCTGAGTCCCGGTGTGGCTGACGAGGAACTGGTCGAAGCCGGTCGCGGGATCTACGAGGGTGGCAACGCCGAATCCGGTGTGCCGGCCTGTGCGGCCTGCCACGGTCCGGCTGGCAATGGCATTCTTGGTGCCCACTATCCGGTCGTCCGAGCTCAGCATGCCGATTACACGGCCAGTCGACTAAACCGTTACCGGAATGGTCAGGCCAACGGTGGCAATGACGCATTCAGCCGCATCATGGTGGCCGTCGCGGCAAACATGACCGATGAGGAGATCAATGCCGTCAGCTCCTATATTGAAGGGCTGTACAGGGCTCGCTGGCAGGAAGCGGCGGGGAACTGAACACGGCAATGCCGGTCCTTAAGTGTGGTATTTCATTTTCAGGCAGGACAATTCATGACTAAAGCGATTATTTCTTTTGCACTTCTCGGTAGTCTGGTCTCTGCGACCGTGCTGGCCCAGCCGTTTGAGGAAGGCACGCATTATCAGCGCATTGACGGGCCGGGTGCTCCCGTCAAAGACCGGGTCGAGGTTATCGAAGCTTTCGCCTACCCTTGTGGTGCCTGTCGCAATTTCCTGCCGCATATCACTGGCTGGGAAGAAAAGCTGCCCGAGTATGTTGATCTTCAGCGCCGGCCGGTTCCTCTGCAGCAGGGGTGGGAATTGTTCGTGCTGGGTTTTTACACCGCCCAGGTCATGGGGCTTCCGTTTGAAGAAGCTCACACTGCGGTTTTTCGTGCGATCCATGATGAGCGTCGGCGGATCAGAAACCTTGAGGATCTGGCCGAAATTTATGTCGCCGGAAGCGATGTAACAGTCGAGTCGTTTGTCAATACAGCGCAGTCCTTTGCGGTGGATTCCAATGTGCGCAAGAATCGGACCGATCTAACCCGATTTGGCGTGCGGTCGACGCCGACAGTTATTGTCCAGGGTAAATGGCGCGTCAGCCCCAACGGTTTTACTTCTTATGAGCAGATGCTGGCAGCCATTGACTTTTTGGTCGAGCGAGAAGCGACCGAGCTGGGGCTCAATGTGTCGGAATCGGTTGAAGAGGTCAGCGCTGAGGCTGATGACGACGTCGAGTCCTGAGATTTCCAGTCCTGAGTTACTGTGAGCGCCGGGCGCCGGCAGCTCAAGCTGCTGAGCTACAACATCCAGGCCGGCAGCACGACGGCCAATTACCGTGAATATCTGACCAAGAGCTGGCGGCAGATATTACCGAATAACCAGCGCGTCGCCAATCTCGATGCGATTGCCGAGCTGGTGGCCGACTACGATATCGTTGCCTTGCAGGAAGTCGATTGCGGGAGTCTTCGTTCCGGCTTTCTCAACCAGGCCAAATATCTTGCCACCCATGCCGCTTTTCCGCACTGGCATCATCAGGGCAATCGCAAGGTTGGTGTGCTGGCGCATGCTGGCAACGGTCTGCTGAGCCGAATTCTTCCCAGTCTGGTCGAAGAGCACAAGCTCCCCGGTGCCATTCCCGGTCGCGGAGCCATGGTCACCCGATTTGGAAAGGGGCCAGATGCCCTGTGGCTGGTGATTTTGCACCTGGCACTCGGGCGGCGCGCCCGATCTCAACAGTTGACCTACGTGGCCAGCCTGATCCGGGACTACCCCAATGTGGTGGTCATGGGTGATTTGAATACCGGTCCCGGATCGCGTGAGCTGCGCGAATTCTGCGACATGGCCGGTCTGATCATCCCGGACAGTCAAATCCTGACATTCCCTTCCTGGGATCCGCAGCGGGCCATTGACCATATCCTGATCTCGCCGGACATGGACATTTCTGATCTCAGGGCACTACCGGTCAGTTTCTCTGATCATCGTCCGCTGTCGATGACGGTCAATTTAAGCGGCAGCGTGCTGCTACCAGATCATTCGGATGGCGACCAGCACAAGGGCGATACCAAAAATCCGGCGTAGCATGGGTGCGGGCAACCAGTGCGCCAGCGCCACCCCCGCCGGTGCCGTGATGGCACCGGTCAGTCCGATGATCAGCATGCCGGGCAGGTAGACATGCCCCAGGGTGGCCGCCCAGGTCGTTTGCCCGGGCGAGAACAGGGCGAAGGTGGCAAAGCCGCCCAGGGCAATCAGCCAGCCGCAGCTGGAGGCGATGGCCACGGCACTGACGGGTGAATAACCGTTCCAGGTCAGATAAGGCACGTTAAAGCTGCCGCCGCCAATGCCGATCATCGCTGACAAAGCTCCAATCAACGGACCTGCCGACCACCAGCCACGCGGATACGGTGGTCTGGAGCGCCGAGGCAAATCGCTGGCCAGGATCATGCGCAGACCGATCAGCGCAGCGAGCACGGCGAATACCCGGGCCAGCATCTGGCCGGAAACCATCACTGCCACCAAGGCTCCGACAATGGCACCCAGTCCGACCGCCGGGGCAAGACGTTTGACGCAGGGCCAGTCCACCACTGCTCGCCGATTATGGAACCAGATCGCACTGGCTGATGTCAGCAACATGGAGCCCAGCGAGGTCGCCACCGCAATCGGTACTGCCAATTCCAGCGACACGCCCCGGCTTTGCAGCATGAGCGTCAGGGCGGGCACAATCACCAGCCCGCCACCGATCCCGAGCAGGCCGGCCAAGATCCCAGCCAGGCTGCCCACGGCAATCAGCAGTAATGTCATGGGAAACCCTTGTTGAAAGCCAGCAAACAGCGCATCATGAAAATGCATGTTGGAGCAGAAAAGGCATTGATGGCAAGTCAAATTGCATGGACCCGCCGGGCGGGTGCGATTTTGTTGATATTGATCAGCAGCTGGGCGAGTCCTGCGACGGCGGATCGTGAGCACGAACGCGAGCAGTTTCGCGCCGGTTGGGCGGCGGCGGCCCGCGGTGATCAGGCTGGCACGCTGAGTGCCATTCAGGCGCTCAATGATTACCCCCTGCGACCCTATCTGGAGTTCGAGTTGCTGCGCCAACGTATCGATCAGGTTCCCGAGAATGTGATTGACAAGTTTCTCGCCCGGCATCGCGACTGGTCATTTGCCGACTCGCTTCAGCGGACCTGGTTGCGCAGCCTGGCGCGGCAACGAAAATATGACGCGCTGCTGCGTCATGCTGAGCAAAACCCGGACCCGGTTGTGCAGTGTCATCTGGCCCGTGCCGACCTTGAAGCCGGCCGTTTGAGCGGTCTGGACCAGCGCGCTCGGGAGCTATGGCTGATCAGCGGTTCTCAGGTTGGTGATTGTGATCCGGTGTTTCATTGGTGGCGCAACAACGGCCATTTGACGTCGGACCTGGCCTGGCGTCGCTTTCATATGGCGCTCAGTGCCGGAGAGCGTGGCGTGGCAAGTTATATGCGCCGCTACCTTGACTCTGATCAGCAACATTGGGCCGAGCTGTGGCTGGCGATGACTGACAGGCCCTGGGTGACACTGCGTCAGGCGCGTCAGTGGATTGACCACGAGCAGGCTCGGTTGATTGTCAAGCGGGGACTGGATCAACTGGCCAGCGATGACTGGAAACGGGCCCGGCAGGGCTGGGAAATGCACCAGGCACGATTTTCCTGGTCAGCGGATGACAAGGCTGATATTGAGCGGCGGATTGCGCTGTTCCAGGCCGTTGCCATGGACCCGGATGCGGTGGCCGTCATCGACGAGTTACCGTCGCAACAGATCGATCAGCAAATGCTCGAATGGCGTGCACGTGCCGCGATGGCGCATGCCGATTGGCAGCAAGTGCTCAATTCGATAGCGGCTATGGATTTGCGTGAGCAGGGGCGCGGCCGGTGGCGTTACTGGCGCGGTCGGGCGCTGGCAGCTCTCAACCGTCCCGAAGCGCTGGTGGCCTATGCCAGTCTGGCGGGAGAGGCCAATTACTATGGCTTTCTGTCCGCCTCCATACTGGGCCAGGATCTTAACCTGTGTGCCGAGGAACTGGACGTTGATCCGGAGATTCAGCGCCGTCTGATGCGAGATCCCCGCTTTGAGCGCGCCCTGGAGTTACACCAGGTTGGACTATCCTGGCATGCCCGTCGGACCTGGGCCGGGGTTGCTCAACGAATGAGCCAGGCCGAATTGCATCAGGCCGCTCTGCTGGCGGCCGGTCAGGGTTGGTATGACCGCGCGATCAGCGCGCTGGGCAATGCCGGTACGATGCGCGCCTACCCGTGGCGATTTCCGTTAATCGAGAAAGGTCAGGTTACCGCAGCGGCGACGCGCTGGAACGTTGACCCGGCGCTGGTTTATGGTTTGATGCGGGCAGAGTCGGCGATGCAGGCAGATGCCTTGTCACCGGCCGGTGCGCGCGGTTTGCTGCAACTGATGCCGGCCACGGCCAGTCTGGTGGCGCGGCGCAATTCACTGACCTACAACTCCCAGGCGGATCTGGTCAATCCGCGGGTCAATATTTCACTCGGAGTGGCCCACCTGTCCGAACTTCAGGATCGATACAATGGACAGTGGATGCATGTGGCGGCGGCCTACAACGCCGGGGCCGGCGCGGTAGACCGCTGGCTGGACACCCGTCCGCACAATGAACCGGATGTCTGGCTGGAGACGCTGCCTTATTTCGAGACCCGCGACTACGTGCCCAGAGTGCTGGCATTTGCCACCATTTACGAATGGCAACTGGGACGTTCGCCCCGCGTGCTGACCGACACTATCCGATCTGGCACCGGCGGCGGCAACCTGGCATTCAACTGCGCTCCGTGAGGGTAGAATACCGGTCTTGAGGACTATCAAGCAGGACCAAGGGAAGGTAATGAAAATTTTCATTCTGGGAGGATCCGGATTCGTTGGTGGCCATCTGGCTCGTCGATTGTCGGCAGCGGGTCATGAGATCACGATCGCCACCCGCTATGCGCCCGGCGCAAGGCACCTGCAGGTGGTTCCCGGGCTGACGATCAGCCAGTGCGATCCGCGAGACCTGGAGTCGTTGACCCGGGTTCTGGAGGGTCATGATGTGGCCATCAATCTGGTGGGCATTCTCAATGAGCGAGGGTTTGGCGGGGGCGGGTTTCGACGCGCGCATGTCGATCTGGTTGAACGCTTGATCATTTCCTGTGATGCGGCACGAGTCAGGCGCCTGATTCATATGAGTGCGATCAATGCGGGGCTGGGTGAGAGTCATTACCTGCGTACCCGGGGACAGGCTGAGGAACTGGTCATGGGAGCCTGGCGCGACGGTCAACTGGCCACGACCATTTTCCGACCTTCGACTATTTTCGGACCCGATGACAGCTTTATCAATCGTTTTGCCAGCCTGCTCAGAATCTCGCCGGTGTTGCCGCTGGCCCGGGCCGGAACCCGGTTCGCGCCCGTCTATGTTGGCGACGTGGTGGAAGCGTTTGCCCGTGCCGTCGAAACCAATGAGAGTCATGGCCGGATTTACGAACTGTGCGGGTCAGAAGTCTGGAGCCTGAAGGAGATTGTGGTCTGGACTCGGGATCTTTTGGGATTGAAGCGCTTGGTCATTGGTTTGCCAAATATCCTGGGACGCTTGCAGGCGCTGACTTTCGACTTTGTCCCCGGCAAGCCATTCTCCACAGACAACTACAAATCCCTCAAGCTGGACAGCTTGTGTACCGATAATGGCCTGATCGAACTGGGAATCGAGCCCTGGGGCTTGTCGCAACTCGTGCCGACCTGGCTGGGGGCTGGCGCGCGGCAACAGCGATACCAGACTTTCCGGCGTCAGGCGCGTCGTGACCGGAGTTGACAGCGATCCGCTGACTCGCGATCTTGAGTGCTACCAGGTCGGCGGAGCGGTTCGGGATCGTCTGCTGGGCCTGGAGCCACCCGATGAAGACTTCGTCGTCGTCGGCACTACGGTTGAGGCCATGATCGAGCGCGGATTTCGCCCGGTTGGTCGAGACTTTCCGGTTTTTCTGCATCCCCGGACCGGCGCTGAATATGCTCTGGCGCGCCGTGAGCGCAAGTCAGGACATGGTTATCGCGGGTTCGTTTTTCACGCTGGCCCCGAGGTGACACTTGAACAGGATCTGGCACGCCGCGACTTGACCGTCAATGCCATGGCGCTGGATAGCAACGGCCAGCTTATCGACCCGTTTCAGGGACGGCTTGACCTCCAGGCACGCTGTTTGCGCCACGTTTCGGATGCATTTGTCGAGGATCCGCTCCGGGTGTTGCGACTGGCTCGCTTTGCCACTCGTTTTGCCGACTTCCGGATCGCTGACAAGACCCTGGCGCTATGTCAGCGTATGGTCGCGGCGGGCGAACTGACACACCTGGTGCCGGAGCGGGTCTGGCAGGAGACCCAACGCGCCCTGATGCATGCGAGTCCATCGAGATTTTTTGATGTCTTGCGCGAGACCGGCGCGCTGGCTGTGGTCTTTCCCGAAATCGATGCCCTGTTCGGCATCCCGCAAACGGCTCGTTATCATCCGGAAATCGATACCGGTCGTCATACCTTGATGGTGCTGGACCAGGCTGCCCGGCTTGACGCGCCGCTGAGGGTTCGTTTCGCCTGTCTGGTGCACGACCTGGGCAAGGCGTTGACGCCGCGACACGAGTGGCCCGCTCATCGCGGGCATGAGAAACGCGGTCTCAAACCGATCCGTGATTTGTGTCAACGGCTGGCGGTGCCCAATGAGTGTCGCGATCTGGCACTGCTGGTTGGCGAGTTTCACCTGCACGCCCACCGCGCGCTGGAGCTCAAACCGAAGACCGTGCTCAAGCTGTTCAAGTGCCTTGACGGCTTTCGTCGGCCTGAACGCATCGGCGACTTCCTGCTGGCCTGCACGGCCGATTTGCGCGGACGTCTGGGTCGCGAGACCGATGCGTATCCGCAAGCCGACTATCTGCGCCGCGCCTACACGGCGGCTGCCGAGGTCGGCGCTGCCGAGTTTGTCAAACAGGGGCTGGAGGGGCAAGCCATTGCCCGCGCCATGGATCGCGAGAGGGAAGCCCGAATCCAGTCAACCGCAAGCAGTTGAATTCATTCAATAACCAGTTGGGGCCGGTCCAGCGTGCCGCGAATTTCTTCTACCGGTGCCGGTCGGCCCAGCAGGTAGCCCTGAACCACATCGACGCGGCATTGAATCATGTAGCCCAACTGTTGCCGGGTTTCCACACCTTCAGCCAGAACAGTCATGCCCAGGCTGTGAATCAGATCGACGATCGCCCGGGTCAGGCTGCGTTCCTGCGGGTCACGCTCCAGATTGGTGATAAAGCTGCGATCGAGCTTGACATAATCAACCTGCAAGCGGCGAAGATGGGCCAGCGAGCTGTAACCCGTGCCGAAATCGTCCAGGCAGACCTTGCAGCCCAGGGCCTGCAGCTTCGAGATGGAGTTCAGCCCGGCCTCGAAATCTTCCATCGCCGTCGATTCGGTGATTTCCAGGTGCAGATCTTTTGGATTGACCTTTTTTTCCTGGCATAGCTGAGCCAGCTTGATTGCCAGGTCGGGGTGTTGAAAGCGCTGTGCCGACAGGTTGATTGAGATGCTGATGGCCGGCAGCGACAGCTCGTTTTGCCATTCCGACAATTGACTGAGCGCCTGGTCCAGAATCTGGTCTTCGAGTTCGTCAAGCACGCCCATTCGAACCGCCTCCTGCAGAAACGAGCCGGGCGTGAGAATGCCACGCTCCGGGTGTTTCCATCGCAGCAGCGTTTCAAAGCCGCTGATACGTCGCTCGCGAATGCTGATCAAGGGCTGAAAGTACAGGCAGAATTGATTTTCCTGCACGCCAACTCGAAGTTCCCGCTCCAGATTCAGAAGATCATGCGGATGGGTATTGGACGGGTCTTCACGGTGCAGCATCAGTGGCTGACCGGCCTCGGCGGCCCGAATTTGTGCCTGTTGGGCTATGTTGATTAAAGCAACGGCATCAATTTCGTCGTCCGGCGCAAAGCATAATCCTGCACTCAGGCTCAGAAACAGTTCCTTGCCCTGTTCGGTCAGCGGGGTGGCGCTGGCAGCCAGCAGCTGCTGCGCTCGCTCGATGGTTTTCTCGCGCTGCCCGACATCGGGCATGATCAGCAGAAAGTCGCGTTCACCGATCCGTCCAAGAATCGAGTTTTTGGGGCTGTGTTCGCGCAGGCGCCCGGCCAGGCGGCGGATCAGATTGTCGGTCTTGTTCCAGCCCAGCGCCTGGCTGATCAGATTGAATCGATGAATTCCAATCGACAGCACACCCACCCGACTACGCTTGCTATTGGCCGCCCGGATTTCATGCGACAACTGGTCCTGTAGCTGACGTCGGTTGGGCAGGCCGGTGGCCGCATCGTGCATGCGAAAGTGGACCAGCCGTTCCTCGGCGCTGAGCGCCTTCTGATGGGCGCTTGAGGCGCGGCGCCGCTCAATTTCCAGCAGCCAGATGATGATGCTGTAGCCGATCAGAATGAGAAACAGAAATCCGATCATGCCAAGGTACTGCAGGTGCCAGGGCGCCTGGCCCGTGCGAACCGTCCATGCACTCGAGGCCCCCAAATAGATCAGATAAGCACCATAGGCCAGAAATGACGATGGCGTTAAGCGAGAGCTGAGCATGGGAAAACTGCGCAATGAGCGCCAAAGCATCGCTGCGGCGACAATGAACGCCAGGCCGGTCACGACATGCAGCAGCGAAAAGCGCAGGAGATGGCGTAGTTCGGCGGCTTCCGGGGCAAACGGCTGAATCAGCGTGGTGCCAATTCCGGCAGCGGTGGCAAGACTAATCAGTACATAATGAACGGAAGACCGGACCACTTTCTCTGCCACAGCTTCCCAGGTACCGATCATCAACCAGACCACATGGAGGTAAGCAGCGGCCAGAGAAAAAGCCGAAATGCTCAGGCGTGTTGCTGGTGGAAAGTGGCCCGAGGCCAGCAGGCTGATGATCACGGCAGACGAGCCAAAGTAACAGGCCAGGGCCAGGCAACTCAAGGCCCAGTGACCCAGAAACGGATGTTTGAGCTCGATCAGAAACGCCAACAGCAAAGCGGCCAGAATCAGGCCAAACAAAGCCTGGCCAACTTGCAGAGCAATAATCAGGTCAACCTCTTGCACAACTTGTGCGTCCCCTAAAGTGCGGCGCTATCATTTCGTAGAATCCGATGACCGGGTAGCGGACGGGCCGGCAAACGGCATCGCCTGGTCGTCAGAATCGTCCGGGTTACATTATCCTATTTGCTCCGGCGCTGCAGAGGCGTTATTGGGCCGTCCTTATGGCACTTTTGCCCGCGAGCAAGGTCAATTGATGCAGACCGCACGTCCTTGACAAGATCTGGATGGGTCTCGTGTACTGTACCCTCCGGCGTTTTGACCGCTTTCTGAACGAGAACCCCTAACTTGCTGTTGACCCGATCAGGCCTGAGTAACCCGGTAGCGGTGGCCGTTGCTTGCATATTGCTCGTGATCTTCGGATTGCTGAGCCTTTTTCGACTGCCGGTGCAGATGACGCCGAATATTGACCGTCCGTCGATTTCGATTTCCACCGGCTGGCGCGCCGCCGCGCCCGAAGAAGTCGAGTCCGAAATTCTGGAGCCTCAGGAAAACCAGCTGCGCGATGTGCCCGGTCTGGAGCGGCTGACGGCAACAGCCAGCCAGGGTCGTGGCAGTATCAATCTGGAATTCGGTGTTGACGCTGACATCAATCGGGCACTGATTGAAGTGATCAATCGCTTAAACCAGGTGCCCCGCTACCCGGCGGATGTGACCGAACCGACGGTGCGGGTCGGGTCGGACCAGTTCGGCGATACCGTGGCCTGGTTCGCCATTCGCACCCTGCCCGAGAATACCCGTTCGATCATCGAGTATCAGGATTTCGTTGATGAGGTCATTCGTGAACGCCTGGAGCGCATTCCGGGCGTTTCATCGGCTAGTCCGCGCGGTGGCCGACCTTACGAAGTTCGCATTACCTTCGATCCCTATCGCGCCGCAGCGATTGGCGTGGACCTGACTCGAATTGGTCAGCGTCTAGGTCAGAATGCCGATGTCTCGGGAGGGTTTCAGGAAGTGGGCCGGCGTCAATACACCCTGCGATTCGCCGGGCAGTACGCAATCAGAGACCTGGAAAACCTGGTTCTGGAATGGCGTGACGGTCGCCCGGTCTATCTGCGTGATGTGGCCACTGTGGAACGAGTGATGCGCGACAACACCGGGGTGATGACCCAAAATGCCGGGCCGTCGATTGCCATGAATGTGATTGCTGAGCCGGGGGTCAACGTGCTGGATGTGATGGCCCAGCTGCAAAGTGAGATCGAAAGTTTGCGGGAAAGTTTCCTCAATCCAGCCGGGCTGGAAATCATCCAGGTCTCGGATGACACCATCTATATCCGCCAGTCGGTCTGGATGGTGGCGACCAATCTGATTCTGGGTATGAGCCTGGCGATCATCGTGCTGTGGTTTTTCTTTCGCAAACTGCGTGCCACCTTGATGGTGGCGCTGGCCATTCCGTTATGCCTGTGTTTTGCCTTCCTGGTCCTTGACGGCAGTGGTCGAACCTTGAACGTGATATCCCTGGCTGGTCTGGCCTTCGCCACCGGCATGGTGCTGGATGCGGCCATTGTAGTGCTCGAGAATATTGTCCGGCAGCGCGAACAGGGCCGTGAACCCATGGAGGCTGCCGACCGGGGTACCAGTCAGGTCTGGGGTGCCTTGCTGGCATCGACCGCCACGACCGTGGCTATTTTTCTACCGGTGATTTTCATGCAGGACGAGGCCGGTCAGTTGTTTGCCGACCTCGCTGTTGTGATCTCGGCTGCCATTGTCTGCTCGCTGCTGGTGGCCATTGTGGTGTTGCCGGCGGCCAGTTATCGGCTACTGGGTCCGGATCGTCTGGTTGATCGCCATGCCGATTGGTGGCAACGAGCAACGGACCTGGTCATGCACTTGACGTCAACACCTAAACGGCGCTACGGCTGGATTGCCGGATTGACCGTGATACCGATCCTTATCGGTGTTGCCGTGTTGCCACCGGCCGATTATCTGCCCGAGGGCAAGCGCAATTTCGTCTTTGGATTTGTCCAGACGCCATCGGGAATGGGACCGGAAACGGCGGAAACCGAATTGATCGATGTGATCAATGACCGACTTCGTCCCTACCTGGAAGGCGAGCGCGAGCCGAAGATCCGCAACAGCTTTCTGGGCTTTTTCGGCAGCGGTGCATTTCTCGGCTTACGCGCTGAGAACGATGATGAAGTCGATCAACTGCTGGATGTAGTCAACAATGAAGTGCTGACCGGTTTTCC
The DNA here is from genome assembly GCA_964523755.1 of uncultured Wenzhouxiangella sp. Taxonomy (GTDB): domain Bacteria; phylum Pseudomonadota; class Gammaproteobacteria; order Xanthomonadales; family Wenzhouxiangellaceae; genus Wenzhouxiangella. The sequence goes on from CAZFYM010000016.1 coordinate 12,647, forward strand.
GGATACCTTCGGCCGGGCCAATCGCTCGCCGATTTTCGGCGGTCGTGGTAGCCGACAGATCGAGGTCGATCTGCAGGCCGCCGAGTTCGAGGACTTGTTGATGGCCGGCCAGATCGGTTTTGCCCGCATTCTGGAGGTTCTGCCAGGCAGTACGGTACGTCCGCAACCCGGTCTGGAACTGGCCGAGCCGGAACTCAGGCTGCTACCCGATGATCGGCGTATTGCTGAGCTGGGCTGGACCCGCAACGATGTCGCGACCCTGATTCGTGCACTGGGCAACGGGGCCTTTCTGGGTGACTATTTTGATGGTGATCGGCGCCTTGACGTGATTTTGCGCGGTGAAGCCTGGCTCACACCCGAGGAGCTGATGGCCATGCCCCTGGCGACCCCCTCGGGTCGGGTAGCTACCCTGGGTGAGCTGACCCGGCTGGAACGCACCGCCGGCCCGAATCAGATCCGGCGGATTGATCGCCGGCGCACGCTGTCGTTACAAGTGACACCGCCAAGTGGCATGCCCATGGAAGTGGCGCTGGAATTGTTGCGTGAGCAGGTTGAACCGCAAATCCGGGCTGTGCTGCCGGCTGATGCCGCGATCACCTACAGTGGTACCGCCGAGGCGCTGACCGATGCACTGGGTAATCTGGCCGGCAGCTTCGTCCTGGCAGTCATCATTCTGTATTTGTTGATTTCAGCTCTGTTCAAATCCTTCCGCGATTCCCTGCTGGTTTTGCTGACCATTCCCATGGCGACGGTGGGCGGGATCCTGGCCTTGCGTCTGGTGGGGGTTCTTACCGGGCAGGCCATGGATATGTTGACCATGATTGGTTTCGTGATTCTGCTCGGGCTGGTTGTCAACAATGCCATTTTGCTGGTTTATCGTGCGCGTGACGGCGAGCGCGACGGCCTGAGCCGCCGCGAAGCGGTCGAATCGGCGATTCGGCTTCGCCTCAGGCCCATTCTGATGAGCACCTTTACCAGTTTGTTCGGCATGCTGCCCCTGCTCTTGCTGCCGGGAGCAGGTACCGAGCTTTACCGCGGTCTGGCGGCTGTGATTGTGGGCGGTATGGCACTGAGCACCCTGTTCACTCTGATTCTGTTGCCGAGTCTGCTTCGGCTCAACGAGGAAAAAGTGCCGGCGACGGCAGGAGAGGCCGTACCGGCATGAGGAAAGTTTCAATGAATAAATGTTTTTTTCAAGGGCTTATAGGCCTGTCATTGTTGGCAGTCAATCTGTCAGTCAGTGCTCAAGGGGGGGGCGAATCGCCGGTCGAGATCGACCAGGCCCGCATCACGACCATGGCACCGACCATGCAGGTTGCCGGCACGGTGGTCTCGCGTGACGAAGCGGTGTTGTCGGCCGAGGTGGAAGGGCGATTGATCAGCGTGGTCGACGTGGGGACCCGCGTCCAGGCGGGTGACACGATTGCCCGGATCGAGGACACTGGTCTGCAGCTTCGGGCTGAAGAGCTGGCGGCCGAAATCACCCGTGCGGAAGCTCGGCTGCGCTTTCTCGAGGCAGAACTGGTGCGTTTCCAGCGCCTGGCCGAAACCAACCTGGCAGCTGCCAGCCAGATTGACCAGACCCGCTCCGAGCGTGATATCGCGGCCAGTGACCTGGTCGTGGGCCGAAGCCGTCTGCGCCAGGTCGAGGACCAATTGAACCGGACCCGGATCAGCGCGCCGTTTTCCGGCATCGTGGTCGAGCGCCGGGCTCAGGCGGGTGAACGCATCGCGGTGGGCATGGCGGTCGCACGCCTGGTCAATCCGGATAACCTGGAAGTGGTGGCACGTCCACCCCTGAATTATTACCGCTTCGTACGCCCTGGTGATGAACTGGCGGTCAATGCCGGTCTGGATGAACCGGTGATCGCGCCGGTGAGAACGGTTGTCAGCGTGGGTGGCGAGTCTCAGCATGTGTTCGAACTGCGCCTGGATGTCACTGAGAATTTACCGGTCGGGCAGACCGTCAGAGTGACGCTGCCCACCGCTGATGTCCGCGAGGTGCTGGCGGTGCCGCGGGACGCTCTGGTATTGCGCGGTGATGGTATCGCCGTATTCATCATCGATGAAGGTAACATGGCGCGCCGGATTCGCGTGACCACCGGAATCGGTGAGGGTGAGTGGATCGAGGTCCAGGGTCCGATCCAGGAAGGCGACAAGGTGGTCACCCGCGGTAACGAGCGTCTGCGGGCGGGACAGCAGGTCATCATCCAGGGTGGGCAGGGACCGGCCTGACATTACCCTTGGCACCGGAGTTCCCTTGGTAAGGTTTCGCTGCCGGTATAATCCCGCTCACCCGGTCTGACCGATACATGATGCTTTTGCAATGACCTACTGTGTCGCCATTCACCTTGATGCAGGTTTGGTGTTTGCGTCCGATTCCCGGACCAGCGCCGGTGTAGATAACTTGAGTGTCTACTCCAAAATGCATCATTTCTCGACTGCGCCAGACCGGCTGGTGGTGCTGTTGCCCGCAGGCAATCTGGGCACAACGCAATCGGTGATCAAGCAGGTCGAACGTGACCTGGCTAACCCGGATGCCGAGCACCATCTCAATTCCCTCGCCCATCTGGATGAGATCGCCCACTACATCGGTGACATCAGCGCCCGGGTTCAGAGTGATTTTTCCGGCCAGGCCGAGCAGAACGGCGGCTTGATGGAAGCTTCCTTTATTCTGGGTGGCCAGATTCGGGGCCAGGAGCACGAAGCCTACCTGATTTATCCCCAGGGCAACTATATTGCCGCCTCCCGGGACAAGCCATTCCTGCAAGTCGGCGAAACCAAGTACGGAAAACCGATCCTGGATCGAATTGTCGACCCTTCCATCAGTCTGGAACGGGCTGCCCGTTGCGCGATGATTTCCATGGACGCCTCCATGCGCTCGAACCTGAGCGTCGGCCCACCGATTGAACTGATGCTGGTCGAACGCGATGCGCTGGTGGTCGGACGTCACCTCCGCTTCGACGAACGCGACGATTACCTGCACGAGCTCAGCCAGGCCTGGTCAGACGGACTCAAACAACTTTTCCTCGAACTGCCGCGCTTTTCCTGGGAGAAGTAGCTGGCATCGTTTGAAGAGCAAAAGCAAAAGCATCACGCAGAGGCGCAGGGGTCGCAAAGGACGCAGAGAAAAAATAAAAAAGGTATTTTTTTCAGAGTTCCTATGACTTCAGCCGCCTTCATCAAACAGATTCTTCTACTTTGGGCCTACCGGTAGTCCCAAAGGTCTCACGCCCGGCTACGGAGTCGCAGAATACGCGGAGTAAAACCTGATCTTTTCCTCTGCGTCCTTTGCGTCCTCTGCGCCTCTGCGTGATGCTTTTGAAGTTAGCGATCGGCCTAGCAGCCTGTCGGACTTAACGCTGATCTACTGCGGAAACGCCGGATTGGGCCAGATTTCCCGCTCTTTTTCGTTAAATAGGTCCACTATTCGCCTCAAAAGATCGAAAAATCTGACTCCAACCGGCGTTCCCTCGCTACGATCGGTCAAGTCCGACAGGCTGCTAGGGGGTAAATCCGCTGTTGCGGATGATGTCGTTGACCAGGCGGAGTTTGTCGACGACTTTCGGGGTGAGGACAAAGGGATAGGGGTCGGGTTGGTCGAGTGAGCGGTTGATCAGGTTGATCTTCAGTGCCAGGGCGACCCAGTGGCGAATGCGGCGGTCGACATCGCTGTCCATGGCCTCGGGTGGCGCCAGTCCGATGGCCACCGAGGTTTCCATGGTATCGGTAATTTGCAGCCAGTGAGCCCAGCACTCGGCCCAGTCTTCCCACGGGTGCGAGCTGGCGTAGGCGCTGACATGGGTCTCCTGCCAGCCCTTGGCGGGGCCGTTCTGGTAATAGCGCTCCAGCGCTTCGCTGTAGTTCTGGCGCTCGTCACCGAACAGCTCGCGCACCCGTCCCAGAAACGGGCCGTTGGCGACCAGTCTGTCCCAGTAGTAATGGCCGCTTTCGTGGCGGAAATGGCCGAGCAGAGTGCGCTGCTGTTCGTTCATCTGAGTGCGCCGGCGCTCGCGCTCGACATCATCGGCCTCGGCAATGTTGATCGTGATCAGGCCACCGGCATGACCGGTCATGATCTGGCTGCCGTGGTGGTCGTCCTGGAACTCGCTCTGGCAATCCAGGCCGACCGGATCGTCTTCCATGAAGGCAAATGCCAGCCCGGTCTGGGGATGCGTGGTTTGCGGAAACACCGGCAGTTGATGGCGGCGCAGATCGTAAATCAGACGACGTTTGCGTTGTTCGATTCGAATCCACAGTTCGCGGTTGCCCGGCTTGTCGAGATTGGGAATGATCCGATTGAGACGACAGGCAATGCAATACGGATCCGGGTCATCGGTCGGCACCATCCAGTTGCAGGCGTCTTGCTCGGCATAGTTGCGGCAGGCGTGGTAATGCCGGCCGCCGGCCTCCGGAGCCAGTGCCAGGAATTGATCATCATCGCTCGGCTCCAGTGCCGAGACGGTCATGGCGTCGGGCAGAAAGCCGAGTTGTCGGCCGCACTGCACACAGACGGTGTTTTCGAAATACAGCGTGTTGCCGCAGCTGCAGCGGAAGGTTTTCAAGTATCCACTCCAAACCAGGATTGCCGGATCGAGGCAGCGGTGCTGGCCAGCTCGATCTGGAGTTTGTCCATCAATTCACTCAAGGCGTCGCCGCGCAGGCCGGCCAGCCGGGTTTCATTGATGATGCGCTGCAGTCGGGTCACGATCCGAAGCGCCTGGTCATCGTCACCCGGCAAATCTCCAAGCAGGTCTTCCAGTGCGCGCAGGCAGAACATCACGGCGCGCGGAAACTGCTCATCGCGCAACAGGAAGCGCAGCACATCATTGCCGCTGACCCGCGTGCGCACATGACGACGGTACATCTGATAACCGGTCATCGATTTCAGTACGCTCATCCACTGTATGGATTCATAGGGACCCAGATCGTCGCTGGCATCGGGCATCAGGTCGTGACCGCGAACTTCAAGAATGCGCGTGGTCATGTCCGCCCGCTCAAGATAGCGACCAATCAGAATGAAATCGTAGGCATGGTCCTGGCTCATGCAGCCCAGCAGCGTGCCCGCCACCTGCTGGCAGTCGAGTATGGTTTGGCGCAGAAATTCATGCCGGCGGCGCTTGGACAGGTTGCCGGTCAACTCCTCGTTGCCTTTCAGGTACAGCGAATTCATCTGCTCCCAGACCTCGCGCGGCAGCAGGTCTCGCGCTGAGCGCAGGTTCTCCCGGGCATATTCCAGGGTGTTTTTCAGCGAGCCGCTGTTGCGTTCATCGGTCAGCATGAAACGCATGACGGTCCGCTCACTGACATCGTCGCCATGCAGTTCGTGGAACAGCGACGCATTGCCGGTAATGCGAACCAGCGGGTGCCAACCGGCTTTCAGGCCGGCAGGCAAGTCAAGATTGAGATGAGCGTTGACATTGATCAGACGCGCCAGGTCCTCGGCGCGTTCCAGATAGCGTCCATGCCAGTAAAGATTCTGGGCCAGTCGTGACAACATCAGCTGCGCTCCGTGTCGACGATCCAGGTGTCTTTGCTGCCGCCGCCCTGTGAGGAATTGACCACCAGCGAGCCCGCTTTCAGCGCTACCCGGGTCAGGCCACCGTTGGTCACATAGGTCTGCAGGCCGGACAGCACAAAGGGTCTCAAGTCAATATGTCGAGGGGCTACACCGCCCTGGATAAAGGTCGGGCAGGTAGACAATGCCAGCGTCGGCTGAGCGATATAGTTACGCGGGTCGGCCTTGATCAGGCGGGCGAACTCGCGCTGCTCCTTGCGAGTTGAGCGGGGACCGATAAGCATGCCATAACCACCGGATTCATTGGCCGGCTTGATCACCAGTTCGTCGAGATGGGCCAGGACGTATTTCCGGTCGTCCGGATTACCGCATTTCCAGGTCGGCACATTGGCCAGCAGTGGTTCTTCGTCCAGGTAGTAGCGGATGATTTCGGGCACAAAGGCGTAGACCACCTTGTCATCGGCAACACCCGCGCCCGGCGCGTTGGCCAGCGCGACATTGCCAGCCCGCCAGGCCCGGATCAGACCGGGCACACCAAGCATGGAGTCCTCGCGAAAGGCCTCCGGGTCGATAAATTCGTCGTCAATGCGGCGATAAATCACATCAACCGGCTTGAGTCCGTCGATTGTCCGCATAAAGACCTCGTCGTTGCTGTCAACAACAAGATCGCGACCTTCGACCAGTTCCACGCCCATTTGCTGGGCCAGGTAGGCGTGTTCGAAATAGGCCGAGTTGTACATGCCGGGTGTCAGCACCACCACGCCCGGATAGTCGACCGGCCGGGGTGAGAGCGAGGCCAGGGTGTCATAGAGCTGGGAAGCGTAGTCGTCGACTGGCTGAATGCCGGAATCCTCGAACAGTTCCGGAAAAACCCGCTTCATGACCTGACGATTTTCCAGCATGTAGGAGACACCCGATGGAATGCGCAGGTTGTCTTCCAGCACGTAGACCGTGCCGTCGCCGTCGCGCACCAGGTCCGAGCCGCAAATATGCGCCCAGATTCTCAGCGGTGGCGAGAAGCCACGACACTGCTGGCGGAAATTGGCCGAGTTCTCCAGCAACTCGCCGGGGAAGATACCGTCAGCAATGATCTGCTGGTCATTGTAGAGATCGTCGATAAAACGATTCAGCGCCAGTACCCGCTGCTTGAGTCCGGCTTCGATCTGCTGCCACTCTTTCAGGGCAATGACCCGCGGAATCAGATCGAAGGGCATGGCCCGGTCAACCCCGGTATCCTCGAAATAAACCCGGAAAGTAATGCCGGCCACCATGGCGGCCAGGTCGCAGGCGGCTTTGCGCTCATTGAGTTCATCGGCATCAAGGCTTTTCAGATACTTCCAGACCGCCCGGGCCGCGGCTCGGGGGCGCCCGCCAGTGCCAATCAGCTCGTCATAAAAGCCATCACTGCTGTAATTGTTCAGATCCATAACACTGAGAGTAGCGGATTGGGCGTCAAGGTATCGGATTATCCGGGCGATTGGCCGGAGCTCCCGGGAGTTGATTCTCCAGCCACGGCAAAAACACGCTGTTGGCCGTCATCAACCAGACGTACACGGCAATCATACAGTCGGCTCAGGTTGTCGGCAGTGAGCAATTGGTCGGTCGGTCCGGCCTGCCATTGGCCATCGCCGTAGAGCAGCAGGATGTGGCTGCAGTAGCAGGTCGCCAGATTGACTTCGTGCAGGGCCATGATGGCGGCCCGCTGGTTGTGCCGGACTTTCTGGCCGATGACATTGAGAATCGTGACCTGGTTGGCCGGGTCCAGGTGGTTGGTGGGCTCGTCAAGCAGCATGATGGTCGGGTCCTGTACCAGCAGCGTGGCCAGTGCCAGGCGACGCGATTCGCCGCCGGACAGGTCCATGCAGCTGCGCTCGGCAAGCTTGGTCAGACCAACATCGTCAAGCGCCTGATGGGCCAGCATGCGGTCGGCTCGGGTTTCACGCCGCCACGCGGTCAGATGCGGATGGCGGCCGACCAGTGCGGTTTCTTCGCACGAGGCTTCGAAAGCATAGCGGGTGTGCTGGATCAACATGCCCAGGCGACGCGCGATGCCGCGACGACCAAGCTGCGCGATGGGTTGGCCGTCCAGCAATACCTGGCCGGACTGGGCCGGGTAGACGCCGGCAAGGCTTTTGAGCAGCGTGGTCTTGCCAACACCGTTGCGACCCAGCAAACCCCAGAATTCGGTGGGCCGGATGGCGAGGTCAAGTTTGTCGACGACCTGTACCTGGCCAATACGGACACTCAACTGGTCGGTTTGAAGCACGGGTTTGATCATCAGCGTATCCTGGCAGCGCGGTTGAGCAGCAACAGAAACAGAGGTACGCCGATCAGCGCGGTCAACACGCCCACCGGAAGCTGGCGCGGACTCAGGATGGTGCGCGCCAGGGTATCGGCAAGGACCAGAAACGAGCCACCAAACGCAGCGGCTGCGGGCAACAGCCGACGATGATCGGCTCCGACCACCAGACGCATCAAGTGCGGCACGATCAGGCCGACAAAACCAATCGCGCCGGCAATGGCCACGGCCAGGCCGGTCAGCAGCGAGGCGATCAGATAGATTTCCCAGAATCGGCTGCGACTGGATTCGCCGAGCAAGGTTGCCTGCAATTGTCCGCCGCTCATGACATTGAGACTGCGAGAGCGTAGCCATAACAGCCCCAGCCCGGAAGCCAGCGGCACCAGCCACCAGGCTGACAGGCTGGCGTAGCTCAAGTCGCCCATCAGCCAGTAGAGCATGCTGCGAAGACTGGCGTCCGGTCCGGTGGCCAGCATCAGACTGATCAGCGCGCCCCAGCCGGATGCCGCCACCACGCCGGTCAGCAGAACGCGGGTGGTGCTCCAGGGGCCGCGTCCGCGGGCCAAAACAAATACCACCAGGGTGGTCAGCAGAGCACCGGCAAAGGCCAGTAGCGGCACGGGCAGCCAGCTCAGGCCCAGCATCATGCCGGCCAGCGCGAACGCGGCAGCTCCACCGGACAAGCCCAGTACAAAAGGGTCGGCCAGCGGGTTGCGCAGCAGTACCTGCATCAGACATCCGGCGACGGCCAACAGACTGCCGGTGACCAGTGCGGCAATGGCGCGCGGCAAGCGCAACTCGAGAATCACGCGAAGCATGGTTTCGTCAGCAGACCATGGCCACTGCCAGCCGCTGCTGCCCAGCGTGATGGCCAGCAGCAGGCTCAGTGGTACCAGGCCTGCCAGAGCCGGCCAGATCAATGGACGCAGGATTGGAGCAATCATTGTTGGCAAGAAGCGCTTGAATTGATTACCATTCGAGGTAGTTGATAATTTGACGGCACGGTATCACAGCCAGTGCCGGGAACATACACATGATAGACCCGGACGGTTTTCGACCCAACGTCGGAATCGTGCTGGCCAAGGATGATGGACGCGTCTTCTGGGCGCGTCGTGCTGGTCAGGATGGCTGGCAATTTCCCCAGGGCGGCATGAATAGCGATGAAACGCCAATAGAGGCAATGTACCGCGAGTTGTCCGAGGAGACCGGGCTGCAAGCGCATCATGTGCGGGTGCTCGGCTCGACTCCGGGCTGGTTGCGCTATCGTCTCCCCAGGCGCTATCGACGACGGCATCAGAAGCCGATGTGCATCGGCCAGAAGCAGGTCTGGTTTCTGCTGCAATTTCTGGCCGAGGATCATGTTGTACGGCTGGATAGTGTCGAGCAGCCCGAGTTCGACCAGTTTCGCTGGGTGGATTTCTGGTATCCCGCGCGCAATGTCATCCCGTTCAAGCGGCGGGTTTATTCGCGGGCTCTCAGACATTTGGAGCCGATGTTGCCGGCAACGGCCACTGTGCGGGTGCGTTGATTGCTTGCCTGATCGGATCGGCTTGGTCAGTCCGTTCATTATTTATCCGTTCATTTTTTCAGGAGAGTACGCGTGGAACTGATCAACGCCGCGTTGTTGTTGTTTGTGGTGATGGATCCGCTGGGCAATGTGCCGATCTTTCTGTCGGTGCTCGACAAGGTCGCGCCGGAGCGCCGTTATCGCATTCTGATCCGCGAGTTGCTGGTCGCCCTGTTAATCCTGTTTGCTTTTTTGCTGGCCGGTCAATACGTGCTGGCATTCCTCGGGCTGGAGCAGGCCTCGATCAGTGTTGCCGGTGGCATTATCTTGTTTCTGATTGCTCTGAAAATGATCTTCCCGGTTCCGCGTGCACTGCGCGAGGAGGACGAGGACGAGTTCGACGAGCCTTTTCTGGTGCCGCTGGCCGTTCCCCTGGTTGCCGGCCCCAGCAGTATGGCCGTGCTGTTGCTGCTGGTCACCGGGCAACCGGATCAGATCGGACTCTGGTCAATCGCCTTGTTGCTGGCCTGGGCGGCCAGCGCGGTGATTCTGTTGACAGCACCGCAGTTGAAGCACATTCTCGGTCAGCGTGGCTTGATTGCCACTGAACGCCTGATGGGTATGCTGCTGGTCGCGATTGCCGTGCAAATGTTTCTCGAAGGTATCGCGCAATTTCTCGGAGATCATTTATGAAGGTTGTTTGTTTGAGTCTGCTTTGCCTGGGTTTTCCGGTGGCGGCCGATATTTTTACTGCGGTGGATCTGGAGACCGCGCGCGAATTGCGCGACAAGGCTCTGCAAGGCAATGGGGGCTTTGATATCACCGAGGATCTGACCACCCGGATCGGACCGCGCCTGGCCGGGTCTCCGGCTGATGCCAGGGCGGTGGCCTGGGCTGAAGCGATGCTCCAGGAACAGGGATTTGATCGGGTCTGGCTGGAGCCGGCCACCTTTCCGACCTGGTCGCGCGGGTTTGAGCGGGTGGCCGTGGTAGCGCCCGTCCAGCAGTTGTTTCAGGCCCTGGCCCTGGGTTATTCACCGGCCACTCCCGAAGGTGGGATTGAAGCCGAAGTCGTGATGCTCGACGATATGGCGGCACTGGAAACTGCGACCAGCGAACAGGTTGAGGGCAGAATCGTATTCATCCGTAACCGGATGGAACGTGCGCGTGATGGTTCCGGCTATGGCCCGGCCGTCCAGGCGCGCGCCCGGGGTGCGCTGGTGGCTGCTGAGAAAGGAGCCCTGGCGGTGCTGATACGCTCAATAGGCACCTCGACCAATCGCTTTGCCCATACCGGGGGAATGCGTTTTGATACCGGTGTGCGACGCCTGCCGGCTGCTGCTATCTCCAATCCGGATGCTGACCAGCTCGAGCGTCTGATCGGTTTGGGCGAGCCGGTCGTGGTGGCAATGGAAATTGATGCACAAATCAATGAGACCTACACCAGCCACAACGTGATCGGTGAAATCACCGGTGCCGTAAGCCCGGAAATAATCGTCGCGCTGGGAGCTCATCTGGACTCCTGGGATGTCGGCACCGGCGCGCTGGATGATGGCGCAGGTGTGGGTATTGTGACCGAAGCCGCACGTCAGATACTGGCATTGGACCGACGCCCGGATCGATCCATCCAGGTGATTCTGTTTGCAGCCGAGGAAATCGGTCTGTGGGGTGGTCGAGCCTGGGCCCAGGCGCACCAGGACAATATCGCCAACTATCAACTGGCCGCCGAATCGGATTTCGGGGCCGGGCGGATTTATGCGCTCAGCGCCAAGGTCAGCGATCAGGCCTGGCCGGTGATCGAGGCCATTCACAATGAACTCGAGCCATTGGGTATTGCAATGTCGGGGCGGCGCAATGCCTCCGGTGGTCCGGACTTTATTCCGGCCGCACCGCTGGGCCTGGCCGCAGTCGATCTGCACCAGGACGGAACGACTTATTTCGATTACCACCACACGCAGAACGACACGCTGGACAAGATCGATCCCGATGACATGGCGCAGAATGCGGCGGCCTATGCCGTACTGGCCTGGCTGGCTGCCCAGTCACCGCTTGATTTCGGCTCCGGCCCGGCCTTGCTTGAGACCCGTGGTGAGAACTGAATCGTGAGTCAGTTTTCGTTCCATCCGGCCTGGGGCCAGCTTGGTCAGGATGATCGCTCAGCGCTGGTCGATTTCTGGGTTCGGGAAAAAGCCCTGCCGAATGAGCAGGCGGCACAACAACGGGTCTCGCAGGTTGTGATGTTCGCGCGTGACACCGATGGCGAGGTGGCGGCCGTGAGTACGGCACTGCCGCAGAATCCACCTCAACTGGGTCAGCCGGTGTACTTTTACCGCAGCTTTGTCGCGCCAAAGTGGCGCAAATCGCTGGTGGTCTATCGTTTGCTCAGGCAAGCCGTTGCTCTGCTGGAACAAGATTCGCGCGCGCATGACTGGCCATGTATCGGCGTTTTGCTGGAGCTTGAAAACGAGCGCTTCGGCAAAAAGGGTCGAATGCCGGTCTGGCCCGGTATCGACTTTGTCTATGTGGGCAAGAGTCCGCGCGGACTCGAATGCCGCATTCACTGGTTTCGGGGTGCGCAACTGAAGTAGTGCGTCAATAGGCAGCCTGCGGGTCAGGTACCTCGGCTGTCGCAGGACTGGCCCGATCGGCAACAACCACCCGGTTGCGTCCCTGATTTTTGGCTTCATACAGGGCATGATCGGCACGCGAACGCAAGGTTTGCAGAGACTGCCCGGCGTCGATTTCGGCGACACCATAACTCAGGGTAACGGTTGGGTCGGTTCGTCGTCGGGCTTCGCCAGCCAGGCGATCGCGCAGCGCATTGATGCGCTCAAGCGCCTGGTCCGCCGTCGTGTCGCACAGACCCATACCAAATTCTTCACCACCGACCCGGCCAATAACGCAGCTATTGGAAAATTCCTCACGCAGAACGCGCGCGGTGTGTCGCAACACTTCATCTCCCGCCAGATGGCCGAAGCGATCATTGACCCGCTTGAAATGATCGATATCGGCCAGAATCAGGGTCAGGGGCACGGATTGACGATGGGCTTGTTCAACGGCGTTGGTCAGGCGTTCGAAGAAGCAAGTGTGATTATAAAGGCCGGTCAGGCCATCGGTCTGCGACAGCAAATGAAAATGGCGTCGTTCGCGCAAAGCCCGCATCAGCCAGACAACCAGAATGGCCAGCAGGACAAAGCCGAACAGGGCGCTGACCCGGCGTAGTTTGTCACGCTGCTGCTGCGCGTCGGCCTGGAGTTGTGACACCCGAGCCTGTTGCCGCAACAGATCGATCTCCTGTTCCTTGTAACGGGTATCAAACTCCACTTCCAGATAGGCCAGCCGGCGGCTGCGGTCCATGTCCATAAAGCGCTCACGCGCCTGCATCCTGGCCTCGAAGTGCGCCAGTGCTGCGACATAATCACCGCGTTGCTGTGCCACTTCACCAAGCAGCTGGTGGGATTCTGCCAGATAATCCCAGGCTTGATCGAGGGTAAACTGGTCAGTCGCCTTGATGAGCAGGCGCTCGACCGATGAGAAATCGCCACGTTCGTAGTCCAGGCGGGCACGGTAGAGACGAGCCTCAGCGATGCCACTCAGGTAACCAACCCGTTCAATCCGGGGCGTCGCCTGGTCGAACAGTTCTGCCGCCGCCGCATAGTCGCCATCCCGTCTGAGCATGTCGGCCAGTGCATATTCGGTGACGCCGGTCAATGTTTGATCTCCGCTGGCCTGACAGTGCTGCAGGGCAGTGCGATACTGTTCGCGGGCCTGGTCAAATCTTTCGGCAACCTTGTAAACAAAGCCCAGGCGCTGGCGGACTACGCACTGTGTGCGATCATCACCGGCCCGACTTGCCAGCGTGATGCTGCGATGGCCATAATCCAGGCCTTGTTCGGGCTGGCCGATCTGGGCATACATGTAAGAGGCCAGGCTTAACAGTGTGGATGAATTTTCGTCGGGTTGCCCCATCGACTCCATCGCCAATGCAGTACTCAGCAGATCGAAAGCCTGCTCGTAATTGCGCGCAACGATGGCAGTGTTGGCACCCAGCGTTCTGGCTCTGAGCCCGTGGTCACGGCTCAAGGGTCGGCTGAGCAGATTCTGGATTTTGGCGAGTGCCTGGTCCAGTTCACCGGCCAGAACCAGATTGCGCGCGTCAAGCAGCTCAAATTCGGCCTGCTGTTCCGGGCTGGCCTGATCCAATTGACCGCGCAACTCATCCAGAATGGCCTGGGATTCTCGCCACGGTGCCGTGATGTTGAGGCGGCTGGCCTCATCAAGTCGTGTCTGAAAGTCACTGGATTGCGCCGCTTCGGCCCATAGCACCAGCAGCAGCGCGCAAGCTGCTGCTGGTAGTGTCAGGCATGGAGTGCGGGCAGCCAGCATTCAGCGAGGTGATCAATCGTGCGCCGAGACGCTGCTGTTGGTTTTGAGATTTTCCAGCCCGCTCATGCGTTTGAGTGTTTCGACATCCTGGTCCAGCATGGCGCGAACCTCGTCCTTGTTGAGGCCATAGTCTTTCATCACGGCTTCGGGGTTATCGACATAAGCCTTGTACACATCGGCTTTCTGACCCAGTTCCTTGAGCAATTCGGCAAGTCTTGACATGGTTTTCCCTTTTGGTTGGTGTGCATCGAATGTGTCTGCCCCCCCCCTGCATCGAGTCTGACATGACCGGTCGATTATAGCCTGAGCATTTAACGGAAAACTTTATTGCATTCGGGTGGGGTCAACGAATACAACGCAGTCGGTCAATCATGGTCTTATCGGGTGAAAGTTCGATAGCAGGCGGAATGACCAGGGTGGTGTGCTCCTTGAACCTGGCGCGGGGCAGGTCGGTGAGTACCATGCGATCAGCCCGGAATGATTCAATCGGCAGCAAGGCAGCCTCGTAGAGAATGATTTCAGTTTCCGGCTCGTACCAGGCAAGCAGTTTGTCGACCAGCAGTTCGAGGCTGGGCGGGTGAGCTTCGAAGCCTACACAGTCGAGGTTGCCGGTCAGTGCAATCTGCCACAAGATGACCAAAGCCGACGGATCCAGAGCTCGTCGATTGATCAGAAACTGGGTTGCCTCACAGGAGAACAGGCCGCGCTTGCCCGGATCCAGTCCCAGATCGGCAATCAGGCAATCTTCGGCTGAAATGCCCGGTTCCATGCGGGCCGGAAATCCCGCTTTCCTGGCTTGCTCAATGACCTGGTGCGGGACACCGGCGAACACGCCGGGGTGACCGTAGAATACCGCGCAAACCGAGTTTCCGGCCTGGACGGCAGCGAGGATGGCTTGCTCCATCTGGCGATAGCTGTGACGCCGATCCTTGTGGTCAGCGTAGAATTCGGTCAGGTTGATCAGCTCGGGGCGAAGTTGTTTGATCCAGTTCGTCGCAAAGGGATCGGCCAGGCTGAAAACGACATCAGCGGTCTCGATTTCCGACTGGGCGCGCTGGCTGATGTGCCGCCCCAGTTGTATGCCACTGCCCACCACGACCAGCTGTCCGCTCGATCCCAAGGCCATTTTCCTTTACCTGGTTTCAGGAGTCGGCCAGAATAACCCGATTACGCCCTTGATTCTTGGCTTGATACAAGGCTTGATCCGTTCGGCTGCGAAGCGCTTCCGGACTCTCCTGGTCACGCAACAGGCCGATACCGAAACTGATGGTGATTGGGGGATCGGTCTTGCGCCGGGCCTGGCCAGCCAGGCGCTGGCGGAGCTTTTCGACGGCATGCCGGGCGGTCGACAGATCGTGCCCGGTCAGACAGATGGCGAACTCTTCGCCGCCGACCCGACCAATCAGATTATCCGGGCCGAAGACATCGCGCAGGACCCGGGCGGTTTGACGTAGTACCTCGTCGCCAATCTGGTGGCCGAAGCGATCATTGACTTCCTTGAAGTGATCGATATCGGCGAGCACCAGTGCCAGCGGTCTTCCTGCGGCTCTCGACTGCTCGATCTGCTCATTCAGCAATTCGAAAAAGCGTGTGTGATTGCTGATACCGGTCAATCCATCCAGTTGCGACAAGCGGCGGAAATGTCGGCGATCCCGCCAGGCGTAGAACAGCCACAGCATCAGCAGGATCGCTATCATGAGCCCAAATACCAAGGTCAGCCTCTTGAGACGGTCCTGGTCGTTTCGCCTCTGCTCGGTCAGGCGAGAGACGCGGGTCTGTTGTCTGAGTAAATTGATTTCCTGGTCCTGATGACGCTGGTTGAACTGGACTGTCAGAAACGCCAGTCGCATCGAGCGGATGTGCGACAGGTAGTCTTCGCGGGCCTTGATGTGTCGCTTGCGGTATTCCAGTGCTCTACGATAGTCTCCCAGGCTGGCCGCAGCTTCAGCGCTGACAGCCAGGGCCTGACCCAGACGATCGGACAGAATAGCAGGCTGGCTCGAGTTGATCAGCTCTTCCAGTATCGTGAGTGCTGCGCTGGCCTCCCCTTTGGCGAGCAGAACCCGGGCCTTGACCAGAAGAGCATCCAGGTTGCCGTCATGGTAGGCATGCGAGTGACGGCTTACGGCCCGATCGCTCAAGGCTTCAGCTTGTTCGATATTGTTTTGGATCAATGCCACTTCTGCCAGCCCGAGTTCCACCCAGCCTTCGGAAATCGCATCGCCAGCCTGACGGCAGAAGGGCAAGGCATCCCTGCCTGCTGATTGCGCCTCATCGAGCCTGTTGCTGGTTTTGTGGGCGTGCGCCAGCCAGCCCAGGGCAACACAGAGCAAGCGGTCATTACCTGACCGGCGCGCACTGTCCAGAGCCAGTTGTGCATATTCCACGGCCAGGGATTGGTCGCCACTCAAACTGTGGAAATTGCTCGCGAGTCCATACACGGCAACATTCTCGCTGTCTGAATTGACCTGGTCCAGCAGCGTGATGGCATCACCCAGGTGACTGAAAGCAGCCTCGAAACGACCGGCGACCATTGCGATATTGGCGGTCAGGCGCAGCGCGCTCAATCGCTGATCGATATCCAGGTCCGACCTGAGCAATTGGCCCGCCATATCGAGGGCCGCCTGGCTATCGCCTTCCAGGCCACGTATGCGAATGGCCAGCAGATAGATGGCTGCGCGCTGCCTGGGTGTTGCAATGGCTAGATCATCGAGCAGTTCTTCGACCAGTTTGCTTGACTGTGTGGTCGGTGCCGTGATGTTAAGGGCCTGGGCCCGGTCGATTTTTTCCTGAATCAATGCGGGGCTTCTGGCCGGGGTTGGTTTAATAGACGCCACCATCAGGGCTGCCATGAAAATGGTCGGAAAAAAGCAAACCGGGATACTCTTTCCAGGCATCGGCGGCTACAAGTCAGCCAAAACCAATTGATCGCGCCCTGCTTTTTTTGCTTCATAAAGGGCATGGTCTGCACGTCGCCGCAACTGCTCTATGGTTTCCGTGCCGTTGAATTCAGCCAGGCCGAAACTCACGGTCACAGCGATACCGTCGTCGTCACTTCGAATGCGATTGATGCGCTGGCGCAACTGTTCGATCTGCGGCTGGCTGACTTCAACCGTCTTGCCAGGCAGGGCGATGGCGAACTCCTCGCCGCCAATACGCCCCAGGATGCCAGGGCTTTCGAACAACTCGCGCATGCGACCGGACACTCGGCACAGCACCAGATCACCTGACAGGTGGCCATGTACATCGTTGATTTTTTTGAAATGATCGATATCGGCCAGCACCAGGGTGAACGGCTTGCCGTCCGTAATACAGCCGTTGAGCGAGCGATCGGCGGCTTCAAAAAAACTGGTGTGATTGAGCAAGCCGGTCAGACTGTCGCAACGTGAGAGCGTCTTGAAGTGACGGCGCTCGCGCGTTGTTCTGAACACCAGCAGCGCAAGCATCACGATCATCAAGCCGGTGCCTGACTGGATGATAATGCGCATGGACTCTTGTTGCTGGGAGCTGGATTCTTCGAGTTTATGGGCTCTGGCCTGTTCCTGAAGCAGGGCAAGCTCCTGTCGCCGACTTTCCAAGTCGAAACTGACTTCCAGATAAGCCATTCGTCGGGCGCGATCCCATTCATGGAACCGTTCGAGTGCGGCCGCTTCCAGCTTATGCTGATTGATGGCCTCGACCCAGTCACCTTGAGCGCTGGCAAGCCCGGCCTGAAGACGATGGACCTGCGCTTGAAGATCCCAGGCGCGACGGTCACGAAAGTCGTCGGCAAGACCCTCGAGAATACGGCTGGCCTCGGCAAAATCTCCCTTTTCAACGGCCAGGTGCGCCAAGCGCAGGCGCGTGACTTGCGCACCGTTGCGGTGGCCGATGGCAATCTGGCGCTGCAGCGCCGATTCCAGCCAGAGTCGGGCCTGACCAATATCGCCCTGATCGAGGTAAAGTTGGCCGATCTGGCTTTCCAGGGCGGCAATAAAGTGACCGTTTTGCTCTGACTGGCATTGTTTCAGAGCGCGCCGGGCCACTTCCATGGTTTTGGTCGTGTCATCAGCCAGTGTCAGGGCAGCTGTCAGGCGTTGTTCGGAAATGCAGCGGATGCTGTCCGGGTAGTCTTGGTCGACCTGCTGGGCAATCTGGCGAGCTCGTTCGGCCAGCTCGACGCCGCGATCAACTTCGCCGGCTTCGGCATACAGCAATCCGGCAACTCCCAGTACACCGGCACGGGCGGCCGGGTCGGTCACCTCCGACATCAATATCAGGCCATCGCGAACATAGGAAAAAGCTTGATGGTAGCGGCGTTCAGCCTGGGCGAGAATGGCCGCCAGCCTCAGTGCGTGCAGCTTGATGTTCGGCTCAGGATGTCGCTTGAGAACCTGCTCTATCAGTTCAAGGCCGGCGCTGGAGGCGCCGCCCAGGGCAAGGTTATGGGCAAGGGCCAGGTCATACTGGTTGCGCTGGCTGACGCTGGCACCTTCCAGAGCAGGTTCGATAGCATCGAGGATGGATCGGCCCGAGCGCCAGTGCGCCGTCGCGTTGAGTTGACGGGCCAGCCGAAGCTGCTCATCCAGACCGGTTTCCGGCGCACTATCTGCCAGCACAGCCGATAAGCCGAACAGCAACACACAGACCGCTATACGGGCTGTCGAGGTTACTAAAGGCCGCGCGTCTTGCATGCCAAACTGTTCTCCTCCACCACTGCTCTGCAGGCAAGCCCGACTGCAGAATCGACTGCTTCAAACTCCTACCTTAACGCTTTCTTGCTTTTGAACGCAATATGACGTGAACCTCATCAAGGTGTCCGAGATCGATCAAGCAGTTGCGAGAAATCTTCTGTCATATGAATCTGGCCCTGGCCATCAATCACCAGAGCCAGATGGACGTCCATCGCTTTGGCCGTTGACCGCCAGCGCTCGGGGCCGGCAACTACCAGGGCCGTTGCCGCAGCGTCGGCCCTGAGCGGTTCGGAATCAATGACCGTCGCCTGGATCAGATGGTTGACCGGGTAGCCACTGGTTGGATCGAGAATGTGGCTGAAACGCTCACCGTTCCATTCGCCATAGCGGTAATAATTCCCGGAGGTAAAAACGGCGATCGGGCCGGCCAGATCGACTGTGGCCAACACGCCTCTGGCCCCATCACTGATGGCCACCCGCCAGTCCCGGTTGCCAGGGCCACACAGCATCACATCGCCGCCCAGACTGATCAGCGCATCCGCGATGTCGAACTGTGCCAGCGCCTGGCACGCTCGACGGGTGGCCAGGCCCTTGGCCACGCCGCTGAAATCCAGTTGGACGGCAGGGTTTTCCGAGCGAACCTGCGGTGCATCGATGGCGATATCCAGGGTGCTGGGTTGTTGTCGGGTAAGTTGGGCGATGGCCGCGTCGGCGGGTGGAGGCTCCAGAATCGGAAAGTGCGAGGTGTGGAAACCCCACAGATGAACCAGTTTTCCGATTGCCGCGTTGAACAATCCGCCGGATTCACGCTCCAGGCTTTGGCTGGCCTCGATCAGCTCGATCAAATCGGGCGTGGTACGGACCCAGTCGCCATTCGGAAGATGCTGATTGAGCTGACCAAGCGCCCCGTCTTGCCACGGGTGCCAGTCCTGATGCATGCGCTGAAATTCCTGTCCCAGCCGGGCCAGGGCCGTGGCGGCCTGAACCGGATCCGCACTGTCAAACTTGACCTCAATCTCAGTGCCAAACACCAGAAAGCGCCCGGCATGTTCATCGGGCCGGTCCAGCTCACAGCCGACAAGCAGTGCAACCATGCATGTCAACCCGGCCGCCCAAACCGGCAATACGCGAAGTTTCATCTCAATTCATCCCAGCGCAGTGCAACAAACAACGATCGACCCGGAGCATTGAAGCCGATCAAGGGTTCGTAGTCCCGGTCAGCAAGATTTTCCACGCGGGTCTCCAGGCTCCATCCGGCAATCAATCGGTGGGTTGCGCGCAGATTGATCAGGATATGCGAGGGCAGGCGTTCCTGGCCAATATCCAATCGTCGGCCGCTGTAAACGACTTCAGCGCCGAACGAGGTCTGATCGCTGAGCCGATAATCGATGGCGGTCGTGGCCTTGTAGCGGGCCCGACGGAGCAGCTGCTGGCCACTATCGCGATCCTCCGGATCCTGCCAGGTGAACTGAGTCTGGCTGTGCCAGCGCGGGCGAATCAGTTCATGGACCAGCTCGATTCCCTGAATTCGTGCCTCGCGAACATTGATGGCCTGAAAGTCAGGCCCGGAAAAGTCGATCAGATCGTCAATACGAGTCTCATAGCTGGTCAGACTGAGCCGTTGGTCTGAGGTGATATCCCACTGACCACCCAGCTCAACGCTGATGGAGGTTTCCGGATCAAGTTCGGGATTGCCGGCAAACAGACCGCCGAATCCTGGCGAGAACAATTGACTGAAATTGGGGGCTCGAAAACCCCGTCCGATGCTGCCCTGGATGCGCCAGTCGGCGCTCGGGCGCCAGCCTCCGGCCAGACTGCCGGTGACCTCGCTGCCGAATAATTCATCCCGATCCACACGCAGGCTGGCCTCGTAGTCAAAGAATGCCCGGCGGCCGTCAATCCCCGTCCACAAGCCCACATTGTGGCGTGATTGAGACCAATCTCCGCGACTCAGGCCGGATTCGTCCCAGCCATCGGCTCCGACCAGAACCAGGGCACCCCCGGCCAGGCGGCGCTCTGCCTGGAAGCTGGTCTGGATGCGGCGGGTTACGACTTCGCTGGCACCAAACGGGGTTTCGGTTTCCAGTCGATCCCTGAGCGTTTGCAGTCCGGCCTGCCACAGCCAGTCCCCGGACGGGTTCGACAAGTAAGTCAGTCCACCGCTGTAGTTGAGAAACTCCGACACGCCCTGGTCAAATTCGTTGTCGCCGCTGGCCAGGCGAGCGTTCAGATCCAGTCTGCCATTGGCCAGATCGACTCGTCCGGACAATGCGGTACTGAAATTCTCAAAGCCATCATCGTCGGGATCGAATGAAAATCCGCGAGGATTCTGGGATGAGAAGCCTGCCACTTTCCGATAGGCCGCACTGAGCGCGAATGACGGGCTGCCGTAAGCAGCGGCCAGGCTGCGGTCACGGTAGCGTCCGTAAGCTGCACGCAAGGTCTTGCCCTGGCTTTGGCGGGTGAAAATCTGAATGACACCGCCGATTGCATCCGAGCCCCAGCGCGCGGCTCGTGGGCCCCGCACAATCTCGATTCGCTCGATCACGGCCGGATCCAGCAATTCCCAGGCAAAGCCCCCGGTGCTGGCGGCCGCGACCCGTACTCCGTCAATCAGAACCAGCACCTGGTTGGAGTTGGCTCCGCGCAGAAACAGGCTTGTCTGACTGCCGGCACCGCCACCGCGTACCATATCGATGCCGGCTTCCAGGCGCAACAGCTCCAGAATATCGGTTGCCTGGCGGCGATCTATATCGTCTCGGCTGATGACCGACACGGGCGCCAGGCTGGTGCGGACCGTTTGTTCGGACCGAGTCGCCGTGACGACCATCGGCTCACCCTGATAGACCGTCTGACTTGACGCTGACGCAGAAAAAACCAGCAAACCGGCCAGAACCGGTGTGTTCAGTATCTTCGTTCTCATGGAAAAGGCTCCGTGCGCTCACCCGCGCTGTCGGGTCGGGTGACGGAGGATCGGAGCTGGAAAAAGGCCTGAGCCAATTTTGCTCATGCCATTTAGCCCGAAGTTGCCCGCCGCAACCCGAAGTTTCAAGTCTGGCAGGCCGGTCTCCTGGCTTCCAATCAGCGTCAATCAAGAGACGCCGGGGCCGACACCTTCCCCGATGCCAGGATGGCACGGGTGGGATTTGTCGATCGCATCAGCCGACATACGGTCAGCTGACATTGGATACAGTTGCGGGGGCAGCACCGGTCTTTCACCGGTTTCCCGTTTCACCCCGGGGCTTGAACCCGGGGCACCTGCCGATCAATGCAAACGCCGGCACCTGTGGGCACCGGACATCTGCAAGCGACGAAGTATAACCCGACCGGGCACGGGCTTGAGCCCGGAATTGGATTTACCTGATGACGCAGATACCTCAGCCATCGCCGAGAGGGGTAGGTTTGGGGGCAGCAGGTAACGCCACCTCCCGCTGACAGTTAGGTGCAAGGGGTGGGTTTACCCAAGCTCTCAGACTGCTGCATCGGGTGGTGTCGGGTGCTTCGGGCCGGGCAGGGTGCCGATGCCACTGCGGAACTATCAGGCGGCTTTTTTCTTGCGTTTGGCGCGTATCTCGTCGCCGCGCGCTGTTAGGCCGGCCTGGATTTCTTCCAGATCGAAATCGTCGACCGAAATGATTTCCAGGGTTCGGCGACGAACATCCATCAGGAAGTCGCGCTCGCTGTCGGACAGAATATTCTTGTCCACCGCTTCGGCAACCTGGCCCTCGAAGGTTGGGCTCTTGAACTGGCCGGCCCGCTGCGCCTTGAGCAGCCTGCGCTCCAGCGGCTCTGCCGCGATCACGTCCGGCAGCAATTTTTCCATCACGCCCAGCGGATAACCGGTGCGATCAGAGGTATAGATACCACGAGTCAGGCGATCGCGGGTTTCGGAAGGGGACAGCAACAAAGCGGCGACCTTGTGGCCCAGCCGATCATTCGGTGCCCGTTCGACCCGGCCCAGCGGAAACACAATAAACCGCAGTACCGGACGCATCCAGGCCAGGGGATAATTATCGATCACACCGCGCATGGCGTGCTGAATCTTGTAAATGGCGTCGTGGAAGGCCCAGGCAAGAATCGGCTGGTCGGCAGCCGGTCGCGAGTCGTGCTCGAAGCGACGCAACATGGCCGAGCAAATATAAAGCTGGCTGAGAATATCACCCAGCCGTCCAGAGATTTTTTCCTTCTGCTTGAGTTTGCCGCCATAGGTCAGCATGGCGATATCGGCCAGCATCGCAAACGCGGCCGAGTAGCGGGTCAGCTTGCGATAGTACTGGCGCGTGCGCCGGTCACCGGGCACGGCGGCAAAGCGGGCGAAGCTCAAGCCCAGTACGAATGAGCGCACGGCGCAGGAGATGCTGTGACCGACATGGGAGACCAGCAGCCGATCAAATTCAGCCAGACGCTGGTCGTCATCGTCAATCTGAAGTGCCTCAAGCTCCTTGAGAACGTAGGGATGGCAACGGATGGCACCCTGACCGAAAATCATCAAAGAGCGGGTCAGGATATTGGCTCCCTCGACGGTAATCCAGATCGGTGCGCCTTCCCAGGCCCGGCCCAGGTAGTTCTTCGGGCCGAGAATGATGCCCTTGCCACCGTGGATATCCATCGCATCCTTGATCACTTCCCGGCTCATCTCGGTGGCATGATACTTGGCGATGGCACCGGGCACTGCCGGCTTCTCGCCGTCGTCGACGGCCGATGCCGTTTGCCTGCTCAGCGCGCTCATCGCATAGGTGTAACCAGCGATCCGGGCCAAAGCCTCCTCAACGCCTTCGAAGCGCCCGATGGGCATATTGAATTGCTTGCGGATGCGGGCATAGGCACCGGTTGCCAGCGCGGCAGATTTTGACCCGCCGGTTGCCGAGGATGGCAGGGAGATGGCACGGCCGACTGACAGCGACTCGACCAGCATTCTCCAGCCTTGCCCGATGTAGTCGGTACCGCCCAGCAGGTAGTCCATCGGCACGAAGACATCCTTGCCGATAATCGGGCCGTTCGGAAACGGATTGTTGAGCGGGAAGTGCCGGCGTCCGATCTGCATGCCCGCTGTGTCGGCCGGCAGCAAGGCCAGGGTAATGCCGATATCCTGGGTGTCGCCGATCAGGCCGTCCGGGTCATACAGGCGAAACGCCAGGCCGACCACGGTGGCCACAGGTGCCAGGGTAATGTAGCGCTTTTCGAAATTGAGCTTGATGCCCAGGGTTTCCTTGCCGTTCCACTGGCCTTTGCAGACCACGCCATAATCGGCGATCGAGGTAGCGTCGGAACCCGCCGTGGTGCTGGTCAGACCAAAACACGGAATTTCCCGTCCGTCGGCCAGACGCGGCAGATAATGTTCTTTCTGCTCCTGGGTGCCATAGTGCAGCAACAGCTCGGCCGGGCCCAGTGAGTTGGGCACGGCAACGACGGAGCCGATCGTCGAACTCAGACCTGCCACTTTCTCGAGGACCGCGCGATGGGCCACGGCTGAAAATTCCAGGCCGCCGTAACTTTTCGGAATGATCATGCCAAAAAAGCCGTTTTTCTTCAGGTGCTCCCAGGCCTTGTCCGACAGTCCGGCGCGATAGTGGGAAATCTCCCAATCGTTGATCATGTCGCACAATTCCTCGACAGGACCATCGATAAACGCTTGCTCTTCAAGGGTCAGATCATGCAGCGGCTGCTTGATGAAACGCGCCCAGCGTGGCCGACCGGAAAACAGCTCGCCCTCGAAACCGACCGTGCCGGCTTCCAGCGCAACGCGCTCGGTTTCCGAAATCTGCGGCACCATGTTCTCGAAGGTACCGAGAATCGGCCCGGTCAGAAACTGACGCCGCCAGGGCAGATAATTCAGGGGGATGGCAACCACCCCGAGCAATAACCAGCTCAAGGCCAGCAGGATCCAGTTGGGCTGGCCAGCCAGCGAAAACGCCAGCAAAACGCCGGCCAGGGTGCCTGTCCAGACCAGGATGGGTGTTTTGAAATAAGCACAGGCCAAGCCGACAACAGCCACTGCGACAAGAAAGAACACAATCATCATCAGGCTTGGTCTCCTTTAATCCGCATGTCGCTTGAGAAACGCCGCGATGGCGCCGAGGAAGCGATCATTGGCATCGCCGGCCACCATGTGGGCCGCGTCCGCGATCTCCCTATGCTCGGCATGCGGGGCGAGCTTGAGAAATTCATCAGCATGCTCGGCACCGATCAGCTCGCTCTGACCACCGGTTACCAGCAGGGTCGGAAGCTTGAGGCGACGGCTGGCCGACTGCAGGCGGGACTGAAGATTGCTGCTTTTCTCTGCCAGGGCCAGCATGGCAGGATCCCAGTGCCAGTACCAGCGGCCGTCCTGAGCCTGGCGAAGGTTGCGATTCAGGCTCGTGGATTTGTCGTTTCGACGGCGATGCGGCAAAAAGCCCCGAACCGCCTCGGAAGCTTCCTCCAGGGTCTCGAAACCTTGCGGATGTTGCCGCATAAAGGCCAGCATTGCCGTCACTCCGCGCTCATCCCAGCGCGGCGCGATATCGACCAGCACCAGCGACTTGATCTCAACCTTGGGCTTTTCCGAATGTGCCAGCAACGCGGTCAGGCCACCCATGGAGGCGCCGATGACGACCGGCAGGTTGGGCAGCGAAGCGCAAACCCGGCGAAAATCCTCGACAAACTGCTCGAAGTCGTATTCACCACTGGGCGCGCGATCACTCTCGCCATGCCCGCGAGCATCGTAGCTGACAGCTTGCCAGCCGGCCGCTGCAAGGCGTCTGCCGGTGACTTCCCAGGCGTACTGAGTCTGGCCAAAGCCGTGAGCCATCAGCACACAGGGGTCACGGTCGTCGCCATAATAGCGAAGACTCAGGCGGATTCCGTCGTCGGTCCAGATTTGACGCCGGCGGATATCATCATTAAGTTTGCGAACTGCTTCCATACGGCGGAGTATGGGGTTACCCTTGCTGTTAGTCAATCCTGTAATACATTGGAGCGAGCTGTTGAAGAAACAAGATAATCCGTATCGATAGCTCGCCTGTTCAATTAACAAGTATGATGCCTGATCATGACTAAATCTACCCCTGCCAGCCGCCCGGGTTCCGACCGCGTCACCCTGACTCCGATTGACTGGGAGCAGGCGGCTCTCGAACTGATTGCCGATCAGGGCGTCTCGGCGCTTGGTGTTGAGCCGCTGGCCAGGCGCCTGGATATTACCAAAGGCAGTTTCTACTGGCATTTTTCCGGTCGGGACGACCTGCTGGAAAGGGCGCTGGCTCGCTGGGAGAACCAGGACCGTTTTCACCTTCAGCAGTCGTTGAGCGTGGACTCACTGCCGGCCGACCGCCTGGCGGAGTTTGTCTGGCGAACGAGCCGACAAACTCTGACCCATCGAATTTACGTGGCTTTGTGCGCCATGCCCAACGACCCGCGTATCGGACCGGTGATCAAGCGGGTTACGGCCCGGCGTATCAAATATCTGGGCAACGCCTTTGGCGAGCTGGGCTTGAGCGAGCAGGATGCCCGCCATCGGGCCAACCTGGTGTACTCGTCTTATGTGGGCTACCTGCATCTGCAGGCTCAAGGTCTGGTGCCGGACAAGGATGAACCGGATTTCAAGGACTATGTCCGCCATGTGATCGACAGCCTGGTCACCACGGCGCGCTGAAGCGTTTTTCAGGGTTTGTGGGCGCGGGCCAGGTAATCGTGGCTTTGCATCTCGATCAGGCGTGAACTGGTGCGCTCAAACGGACCGGCCAGACGTCTTCCAGTATAAAGCGACTGCGGAGCGACGGCCGCTGCGATCACCAGCTTGACTTGCCGGTCATAGCATTCGTCGACCAGATGCACGAACCGTCGGGCAGCATCATTGTCCGTTTCGTCAAGCTGTGGAACCTCGCTGATGATCAGCGTACTGAAGCGCCGGGCCAGTTCGATATAGTCAGCGCTGGCCCTGGGGCCGTCACACAAGGTGGCGAAGTCAAACCAGGCAACCGATCCGGCGCGCTGGATCGGCTGAAGGCTTCGTCCACGAACCGTCAGCGGTTTGTCACTGATCTGCTCGCCGGCAGCCAGGGCGCGAAACTCGGCGGCCAGGTCAGCCCGGCTGGTCTCGTCTTCGGGAAAGTGATAGACCGGGTGTCGCGACAGTTCGCGCAAGCGGTAATCTTCCCGGGCATCGAGGTTGATCACATCGCAGCCGGACTTGATCCGCTCGATGGCTGGCAGAAACCGCGCCCGCTGCAATCCGTCGGCGTAGAGATTGTCGGGGATGGTATTGCTGGTGGTGATCAGAATGACCTGGCGTTTATCGAGCTGGCGCAAAAGCTCCCCGAGAATCATGGCATCTCCAATATCACTGACATGAAATTCGTCAAGGCACAGCACGCGAGCTCGTTGTGCAATATTGGCTGCCACCCGGTCCAGCGGATCACGCTGGTGCCTGGACTGGCCGAGTTGCTCGTGGACGAACTCCATAAAGCGGTGAAAATGAATGCGCCAGACCGGGATGCCGGCCTCGTCCAGGCTGACTGCGAGCAAATCCATCAGCATGGTTTTTCCGCGGCCGACAGCCCCATGCAGGTAGATGCCCTTGACCGGTAATGCTGGCCGACGCCAGCGTTGCCACCAGTGTCGTGGCTTTGCAAGCAGTGTCTCGAAGCGATGATCCAGCAGTGTGGCCAGCTCAAGCTGGCGCGGATCAGGTGTGAGCTGATTGCTGGCAACCTGCAGTTGATAGCGGGCTAGCGGGCTGGAAACATGCGCCATGGCCAAATTCAGGCTGATGGAACCAGGCTCAGGGGCGGTTTGGTTGAACGTGGTTCTTGATCAATCCACGAAGGTCCATCAGGCGGCGATGGAAAAAATGTCCGGAGCCTTCCATGATGATCAGGTCTGGAGGCTGGTCCAGACTGTCGACCCAGGTACTGACAGCTTCAGGAGAAACCACGTCATCCTCATCGCCCTGAACAACCAGCCACGGGCAGTTCGGTGGCTGGAGCTGATCAAAGCCGTAGCGTTCAACCGGTGGCGCGATGGTGATGAGTTGGCGAACCGGCAACTCCTGGGCCGCGCGCAAGGTGATGTAGGCACCAAAGGAAAATCCCCCAAGCCAAAGGTCGGTGTCGGGCCGCACCCGCCGCACCCACTCGACGATCGTCAGTAAATCGTCGGTCTCCCCGTTACCATCGTCAAACTCTCCCTCGCTCTCGCCTACGCCGCGATAGTTGAAGCGCACGGTGGCCAGGCCCAACTCGCGCAAGGCGCGTTCCATAATGGTAACCACTTTGTTGCGCATGGACCCACCATGCTGGGGATGGGGGTGACACAACACGGCGGTTGCCGGCAGCGCGATTTCAGGCTCCGGCATTTCACTCAGGCATTCCAGTCTGCCTGCCTGGCCAGACAAAAAAAACTCGGCGCTTTCAGTAGGAAATTGGTCGGGATTGAGCACCCTCGAGATCACTCCGATGGTTGCCAGCTAGGTTTTATTCCAGCATGCCGAGCATGTATTCGACCGATGCCTCGATTTGCTCGTCACTGAGATCCTGGCGACCGGCCCGCGGTGGCATGGCACCGATCCCGCTGATCGCATTGGCAACCAGTTGGTCAGTTCCTTTATCCAGCCGACCTTCCCAGGCACTGGCCATCATCAGCGGCGCGCCTGCCGCCCCCACCTCGTGACAAGTGCCGCAGACCCGATCATAGATCAGTTCGCCATCCAGGGACCCATCAAATGCGACTTGTGGCGCAGCGGCTGCGGCCGCTGCTGCGGCAGCCTGCGCCGCCGCCCGTCCCGTTTCACCGGCGTAGACGCCAGCCACCGGCTCAATGCGCTGCAGGCGGGCGGTCTCTCGAGCCGGATTATCGCTAGGCTCGAGTGTGCCATGAATGGAAATCGCCCCGAAGATGATGACGACGGTAAACACCATCAGCCCGACCAGGATCAGACTGAAACGTTTTAGGAATTCTCGATCATGCTGTTCGGACACGCCTGATCAACCTCGACTCTTGCCAAGACAAAAAAACAGTGTCCGCCCGCAGCGGACACCTCCCGGGGCATTATATCGCACCGGGCCCGAGCAGATTGGTTTGCCCGAACGATTCATTCTGCCTGCTTTTCGCTCCATCGCGCCAGCCTCGTACCAAGCACGCCTGCAACCGGAACCGCAACCATCGCAGACGCCAGTTCAGGATCGCTCAGCCCGCCCAATCCTGCCAGTAATGTGATCGGTACCAGCCACATCAGTGCGCACAGCCACCCGGCCAGTCGACAGGCGGCGAGTGCCGTGGCCATGGCGACCGACACAGTGACCGAAATCAGCAAGATCAGTAGCAGGCCCAGAATATCGCCGATGCCCGCACCGGCACCGTCGGCCAATTGGCGCGTGAGACTCCCGTTGCTGTTCAGAAAGTCGAATCCCTGCATCAGCGCCTCATGCACAATCCCGCCAACGACCGCTCCTGTCACCACAGAGCCAAGAAAACGAACGATCATGGTTTCTTACTCGCCTTGTCACGGCCCGATCATATCATTCGGCTCGAATGTGCAGGCTGCGCTATACTTTCGCGCTCCGTTACGTCGACGCCCGTCCCAAACCACTTCGAGTTTTGTCTATGACATCATGGGTTAATGGTATTTCCAGTTGGGCCGTCAAACCCGGTTTTCGCTGGGACACCACGACGTGATTGTCTGGTTGCAGTCGTTGCGTCGGTCCATGGCAGCTGTTATGGCCCTGCTGATGGTACTGGGTGGAGCAGCCGCTTCGCTCTGGTTCTATCAGAGCTTGCTTGAGGCCGAGCAAGCGTCATTGACGCGCCATCTGGACGATCGCTCGCGCTATGTCAGGGCCGATATTCTTGCCAGTATCAACGAGCAGATTCAGGCTCAGAAGCGCATGGCTGCACGTCTGGCCAATAGCGCGATGATCGGTCAAGCCGACTGGCGGGACGACGCCAGCCGCTATCAACTGGACTACCCGTATTACCGTGCAATCGCTGTTCTGGACAAAACGCTTGGAATCCAGTGGCAGCAATCTTTGGGGTTGACTCGATTGGGTCCAGGTAGTCTGTTTGCAATTCCGGAGCGCTTTCTGCCGCTGCTTGCCGATGCGGCGGAAACCGGTGATTTGGTTGTAACCCAGCCGTTCGAACTGCAAGACGGCAGAGCGGGTGTCACCTTTATCAATCCGATTGGTCGAGGGGTGTCTCATCGCGGCTTTCTGGCGGCTGTACTAACCGTTCCCGATGCCATCGATTCGATGTTGAGCGAGTTGTTCCGGGATGAGTTGCGTCTGCGCGTGTTGATTGATGGCGATGAAGTCTATCCGTTTCCACCGCAGGACTGGCCGAATGACTATCGCTGGCACCCGGGCTTTTTCCTGGCTCTGGATGACGATAGCCGTGGATTTCAGTTCCAGTTTGCCACCAGTGCTGCCGATGCTGAGCTGATGAGCTCTACCCTGCCGCTGGTGGCATTGATGGGTGGAATCGCAGCCACGATGCTGCTCGCCACCATTACGTTTCTGGGTCTCAATGCCACCTACCAGGCCGGATCACTGGCGGCATCGAACCGCCGTCTCGAACGCGAAATTCGCGAGCGCGAACTGGCAGAGCAGGAGATGGAATTTCTGATCACCCATGACCCGCTGACGGGCCTGCCCAATCGAACCGGTTCGAGTCGCTACCTGGAGCGCGTTTTGTCCGACAGCGAGAAAACCGATGATCAACTGGCACTGCTGTTTATTGATCTGGATCAGTTCAAGGACATCAATGATTCACTTGGTCACCAGCTCGGTGATCGCCTGCTGTGCGAAATTCCTCGTCGACTGGCCGGTGTACTGCGTGACAGCGATTTTGTCGGTCGCCACGGCGGTGACGAGTTCCTTATTGCCGTTTCCCGGGCCAGCCGTCAGCAGGTGGAACAACTGGCCGCGAACCTGCTGCGGGCGATGGATGAGGGTTTTCAGATCGATCGCAATTGTTTCTTTATCGCGGCCAGCATAGGCATCGCGTATTACCCGGAATCCGGCAGGAGCGTCAGTGAGCTGATTCAGAATGCGGATACGGCACTGTTCAAGGCCAAGAATGCAGGGCGCAATCAGTACGCCATATTTACTCGTGAAATGTTCGACCAGGCCCAGCATCGGCTCAATCTGAGTCGCGATATGCGCCAGGCGCTGGATGCCGGCCAGTTCAGCCTGGTTTATCAGCCCATCGTCAATGTGGAAGACCTGTCGCTGGTTGGACTGGAAGCCTTGATGCGCTGGCGTCACGAGCGAGGGTTCATGGTGCCGCCCCAGGACTTTATCCGGGTTGCCGAGGAAACCGGCGTGATTGGTCGACTGGGCCAGTTCGCCTTGCAACAAGCCTTGAGCGATCTTGGGCGCTGGAAGGCGATTACCGGCAAGCCGCCGTGGCTGGCTGTCAATATCTCGGGTGCCCAGATTCGGGAAAGGGATTTCGCCGAACAGCTCAGCGTCTTGCTGCATCAGCACCGGATCGAACCCTCACTGCTGCACTTGGAGATTACCGAAGAGGTTCTGATTGAAAACCTGATGCGGAACCGGCGCACACTGCAAAAGCTTGACGAAATTGGCATGCGCGTGGTGGTTGACGACTTCGGGGTGGGCTATTCTTCACTGGCTTATCTGAAAAATTTCCCGATCTCGGTGGTCAAGATCGACCGGGGCTTTGTTCAGGACCTGGCCAGTGACCCGGAAGATCAGGCCATTACTCGCACGATCTGTAGCCTGTCACATGACCTGGGCATGGCAACCGTAGCCGAGGGTGTGGAACATGTTGATCAGCTGGCTCTGTTACGCCGGTTCAGTTGCAACTATGCCCAGGGCTTCCTGTTTTCCCATCCGATTGAACCGGCGACGGTAGAAACCCTGCTGAAAAACGGTCCAAATTGGAAAAATGTGATCGAGCGCACAGAAAACTGACGCGTTTTCACTACCAAATGCGTATTAGGTAAGTAGAGCGACTGCAAAGCCGCTCCGGCCGGTGCCCGATCCCTCCCTGCACTGGGGCACCGGCCTTTTTTTTACCGATTGCGTGTCGCCCAGATCGTCGCATCGCGGGTCGATAGCGGCCGAGAAATGAAGTAGCCCTGGGCCAGATCGCAACCAATTTCACGCAGAAAATCCAGCGCCCAGGCATCCTCGACACCTTCAGCGGTGGTGCGCAGCCCGAGGCTGCCACCCAAATCAACAATTGATCGCACCACCGTTTTCGACTCATCCGAAGTCGCCAGCGTCATAACGAAGGATCGGTCAACCTTGATTTCGGAGAATGGCAATCGGACCAGTTGCAGCATGGACGAGTAACCGGTTCCGAAATCATCAATTGACAACTGAAAACCCTTGACGCGCAGCCGGGTCAGTAGATCCAGTGAGGCGATCGGATCATCCATGGCGCTGGTTTCGGTCAACTCGAAAATCACGTGTTGGGGCGAGACGCCTCGTTGCCTGCAATAGTCGCTGATTTGTTCGACAAACTGCTGATCCGACAGGGTGCGAGCCGACAGGTTGATGGAGATCGTGGGAGCGCTGTCATCACCCTGGCGCTCAAATTCGGCGCTGTCAAAAACCGTGGCATACCAGTCAACGGCCATTTCGATGGTTTGATGGGTCAAGGGTTTGATCAGGTCGGATTGTTCGGCGATCTCGATAAAATGTCCGGGCATGACCAGTCCTCGCTCGGGACTGTTCCAGCGCACCAGCGCTTCAAATCCGGCCAGGCGAGAGCTGATGCAATACACTTTCGGCTGGAAAACCAGCTCGAACTCCCGGCTATCCAGGGCATTGCGCAATTCACCCGCCGTAATCTGGTCGGTGGCACCGGCAGGCTGGCGACGGTGATCCAAACCTTGCTCGGCCACATCACGCGTCAACATTTCACGCAATCGGACGGTGGAAAAGGGCTTTGCGAGCACGCCGATGATATTCAGGCCGTGCTCGACGGCGGAGCGGCGGGCAGCATCCAGTACCCGCGTACCTACACCACTACTGATGATGATGTGCGCCCGGCAATTGCGTCGGGCAAGTTCGACCAGCACTTCGACCCCATCCATTTCCGGCATGATCAGGTCAAGTATGATCCGGGCGGGCTGCATGTCATCGAGCGCGCCGAAGAAATCCGTTGCATTGGTCGTGATTTGCGTGTCGATATTGATTGATCTGGCGATGTAGGCGATGGTTTGGCCGATCATCGGATCATCATCGAGGATGAGCAGGCTATTGGTGCTCATGCGGGACCGCCCTTGTTCGTTTTTTGCTCCGGGTCACGCAGCGCGGCCTGAATCTGGCGGGAAAGATCACGGCGCCGATAGGGCTTGCTAAGCAGATGCACATCTCGGTCCAGGCGCCCATGATGAATGATCGCATTTTCGGTATAGCCGGAAGTGTAAAGCACCTTGATACCAGGTCGCAACGAATTAGCCGCCTCGGCCAGATCACGACCACTCATACCGCCGGGCATGATCAGGTCGGTGAACAGCAGGTCGATCTCCCGGTCGCTTTTCAGGATTGCGAGTGCCTCAGGGCCATTGCCGGCTGTCAATACCTGGTAGCCCATTGAGGTGAGTTGATTGAGGGCATATTCCCGAACCAGCTCGTCATCTTCAACCAGCAAAATCGTCTCGTGGTGCTGCTGATTTTCGTCCTCGTCGAGGCTCTCGACCGCTGGCAATTCGGTGCCGTCCGCGCGCGGCAGGTAGAGCCGTACGGTGGTTCCTTCGCCCGGTTCGGAATAGATTCTGATATGGCCGTTGGACTGTTTGACAAACCCGTAGATCATCGACAGGCCCAGACCAGTTCCTTTGTGCTTTTCCTTGGTGGTGAAAAAAGGTTCGAAGACCCGGTCCAGAATGGCCGGTTCGATGCCGCGGCCGGTATCTGAAACCGAAAGCATGACATATTGACCCGGTTCAAGGTCACCCTGTTGATCAGCATAATCCTGGTCCAGCCGCGTGTTAGCGGTTTCAATCGTCAGACGGCCGCCGCCGGGCATGGCATCGCGCGCGTTCAGACACAGGTTGAGTAGCGCATTTTCCAGTTGGCCTTCATCGACCAATGCTGGCCAGAGCCCGCCACTGCGGCTTGCTTCGATTTCGATATGGTTGCCAAGCGCGCGTCGCAACAGCCCGTCCATATGAGCGACCAGCTTGCCGATATCCACGGCCCTCGGCGAGCTCATGGTCGTCGGCCAAAACCTCGCCAATCAATTCGGCGTTGCCGAGGATGACGGTGAGCAGATTGTTGAAGTCATGGGCGATCCCGCCAGTCAACTGGCCAATGGCTTCCAGCCGCTGCGACTGGCGCAATCGTTCTTCCAGATTGATCCGTTCGGAAATATCACGCTGGATTGCAACAAAGTGAGTGCAGCGGTCCTGATCATCAAAGACCGGAGAGATGTCGATTTCAATATTAAAGCTCTGGCCAGCGCGATCATAATTGACCAGCACTGCCCGGATGGACTCCTGATTTTCCAGCGCACGGCGTATCCGGTCAAGTTCGCTGCGGCTGGTCTCCGGGCCTTGAAGAAAGCGCGGTGACTGGCCAAGCACATCAATCATGCGATGGCCGGTCAGGCGTTCGAACGCCTGGTTGACATACACAATCCGCGGCCCCGGATCATCAACAGGATCGGCTTCGGTGATCACGATCATATCGTTAACCCGATCGATGGCCGCATTCAATAACTGCAGCCGGGCGTGCAACGCTTGCCGGCTTGTGATGTCCTGAAAGTAAATCGCCAGACCTTCATCGGAGGGGTAGGCGTGAATCGAGAACCAGCGACTCAAGGGTGGATAATAGGCCTCGAAGCTTATTGACTCACCGGACTCGACCGCCTGGCGATACTGCGCTTCGAAAATCGAGCCACGAGCCTCCGGAAACTCGTCCCAGATCACCTTGCCATAC
This sequence comes from uncultured Wenzhouxiangella sp., assembly GCA_964523755.1. Classification (GTDB taxonomy): domain Bacteria; phylum Pseudomonadota; class Gammaproteobacteria; order Xanthomonadales; family Wenzhouxiangellaceae; genus Wenzhouxiangella. The sequence goes on from CAZFYM010000016.1 coordinate 46,917, forward strand.
AGCTGTTCACGGCGTCTCTCCAGTAGCGCTTCGGCATGAGCATTCATAAACGTCAGACGCCACTGCTCGTCGAGCAGCAAAAACGCGTCGGTAATGCTTTCCAGGGTCGTGGTCAGCCGCTGGGCTGTGCGCTTGGCCTGGTCAATATCCATAAACGCGCCATGAGCTCCGATGATGTGACCCTGCTCGTCTCTCAGCGCCTGACCTATCGCCCGAACCCAGATGGTCTGGCCCGTTCGGTTGATGATTCGCGCCTGCTCGTCGAAAGATTTGCCTTCTTTCAGGCACCGCCGCACGGCCTCCCGGATACGCGGCTGGTCACGTTCGATGTAGTAGTTGAGCGAGGTTTGCAGGTCAGGCTTCTCGCCGCGTGCTACCCCGACAATTCGGTAGACCTCGTCAGTCCAGGCCAGGCTCGGCGGATCCAGGTAGGCCGACCAACCGCCCACGCCGGCGATTTTGCTGGCCATGCTCAATAGCTCATCTCTCTGCTTCAGGGCCTGCTCGGCTCTGTGCCGGGTGTCACGGTGCGCAATTCGCGTCATCGCCATCACGCCGGCGGCGATCACCACCAGAATCGAGACCAGACGGTTGGCAATCACGAATTGAACCGGAAAATCAGCCGGTGCCGGTGGCGAGAAAAGCCCACCGACAACGATCAATCCAACTGAAATCAGCATGCTGGCCAGAATCAGCCGACGCCAGCCGGTCAGCATGGCGAGCAGAACCACAACGACATATAGCATGCCGTGGGCAAACCCGCCCATGGTGACCAGATCACTCAGAAAGATCACCAGCAGGGCAAGCGCCAGGCTGACCGTCACACTGATCAACATGGATCGTTTCATAAGATCTCCCAGCCCCTGGACCAGCTATTCATCTGACATGAATCCCAATTGGAGCACCAAATCCGAATGTTTTCAAACCGCCGCCTGCAGCCTGCCCTCCAGACCGCAATTCAGCTACAATACGCTTTCGAAGACTGCCAAAGCGCCCGTAGCTCAGCTGGATAGAGTACTGCCCTCCGAAGGCAGGTACCCGGCAGGTATATCAGTTTCCCTCAATGATCTTGAAGCCCCGTAAATGGAGGCTTTTAAGCCGCTACCTGTAAGTAACGCCAGGGTCATCTAAGTTTCTTTGTGCCCATTTTGCAGGGCCTCTTGGACGTACTCGGACTGGACTCCTGTCCGCGAATCTTCTTTCCTCGTAGCTCCTACCGCCAGGCGTCTGGTTTGCGAATCTGACGTCCCTGTGGAGTCCTTACCGGGTCAGGTAGCTGGCTGTTTCGCAGGTGATGGCGCTGAATGTGCTTGAAAAAGTCGCAGTTCAGGTTCAGTTCTCGGGTGGGTCGACTGGCCACTGTGGCTACCCCCACCGTTTTTCCCTGGGCACGCGCAAGGTGCAGAGCTTCGGCCAGGTCAGAGTCATTGGATATCACCAACGCTACATCGAAGCGGTCTGCCCAGGCATCATTGACCAGGTTGACCGCCAGATTGACGTCTGATCCCTTTTCCTCCCTCACTCGCACTTCAGCGAATGACTGGCCGCCAAGCGGCTGTACAAGCTTGCAGGTTTTCGTTTCCACCTTGAACTGGCCAAACTGGCAGGTCAGGTGTGGAATGTGCGCCCGTAGTGCCCGAATGTAGGTGTCCTGCCTGGTCGGGAGATCAGGGTCATTTGGCGTCGCGGAAACACGAGCCGTGTAATACCGGACAGAAACAACCTCGTTATGGTCCTGCAGGAGGGCATTGGCCAGACGGTCCAGATCCAGCCACTTGAAGGCATTGTTCCCTTTCAGGGCTGCGTAATAGAGGTTGAACCCGTCTACATAAACAGCCGTGCGCGCTTGATTGGCCAACAAAAATTCCCAGGCTCAGAAAAGGCAACGGCCCCCGAAGGAGCCGTGCGGCCCGGCTACCGAAGCAGTCCGGGGCTGTAGTTACCAATAATGAGGACTCCGGCGCCGATAGTCAAGTGCCGCGTCTGACCTCGCCGGCGATGGTGCTGGTTAGGTCAGGGTTGGTTCTGAAAAGAGGGAGTTCAGGTTCATTGGTTTACTCCAGGTTCAATGCGGTCAGTTGCTTGTATGGGCAGCCAACAACCGCGCCATGGCCGAGCCGTCCTGACGGGTCAGGTTCGGGACGTACCTTGAATAGGTGGTGAAAAGCATCTGGGTGGTGGTATGGCCGAGTACCCTGGCGACCCATTCAGGGGACTCGCCCGCCGCGAGCATCAGCGTGGCTGCGGTGTGGCGGGTCTGATAAGGGTGCCGATAAACCAGGCCAAGATGCTTCAGTAGAGGCTTCCAGATGCGATAGGTGAAGTTTCGGACGCTGATGGGTTTGCCATTGCGAGTGCAAAACACCCACTCAATGTCCTTAGGTACCAGTTCACGCTGGGCCTGCAGTGCGGCCAGCACTGTCGGCAGAATGGGGATGTCGCGATTTGAGTCGTAGGTCTTGCTGCCTTCCTGGAGGCGCCCCTGGACCAGGGTTTCGCGAACCTGAATCAGGTTGCTGGCGAAGTCCACGTTGTGCCAGCGAAGCCCATTGATCTCGCCGCTGCGCATGCCGGTGAAGAAGCGCACAGCCAGGTAGTGGCGATAGTCTGGGCGGACCTTGTCGAGGATCAGGTTGACCTCCTCCATCGAAAAGGGCTGGATGTCAGGCTTGCGAGCGCGCAGCGACTTGATCCCACGGTAGGGCGGCGGAAAGTCGTACCGATCTGCGGCTTCGTTGAGAATCTGGCGGGCAAAGCCCATGATCTTGTTGATCCGCGAATTGCTCAGCGTCTCGCCGTTCGGCCGGACACGTTTTGCAATATCGGCGCGGAAGGCCAGCAACTCTGCCCGCGTGATTGACCCCACGCGTTGATTGCCGAAGGCTGGGAGCAAGTAGCTGTTGAGCGTGATCGTGACCGTCTCGCGGTAGCTTGGGCGCCACTCGGGCTCCATTTCCTGGACCCAGGTTTCCGCAAATTCACGAAATCGCGGTGTCCGGTCCATTTCCTGCCCATGTCCAACCGGGCCCCGGCTGACCGTTGGGCTCCGCCTGTTGGCCGGGCTGGCATCAGCAAACTGCAGTGCTCGCGGGCTGCCAGGGAAGGTGGCGCCGTAGTCAAAACGCCCGGCCTGGATTTCAGCCTCGATTCGGTTCAGCAGATTCTGGACCTTGCGCCGATTCCCTGGCGTGTCGGACAACGCCGTCTGCTCACGACAGCGCTCGCCCTGGTAGTAGAAATCCCGGAACAGCTTGCCGCTGTCGGACCGGGCCCGTACTTTACCCACGGGTCACCGCGCCGTTAGCCATTGGAACCAGCGGGGCGTTGTCCATGGAAAAGTTGGACATGTCGGCCTCGACGGCTTCCCAGATGAACAGCAGTTTCCGCCCGCCGAATGGCCTGATATAGTGAATCCCCTCGAGGAGAACAGAATCCTTGAGGTAGTTGCGGATAGTGCGGGGTTCGTAGTGAATTCGAGCGGCGAGTTGCTCGGTCGTCAAATAAGTCCTTGGCATGTGATGCTCCGTCAACCTGTGGGTTAAATGCACCATCTGTGGTGCGTGTAACCCTAATATAGTACTTTGTTTGACGTTGTCAACCCCAAGGTGCAAACTTCCCATATTTGGTGCATAGGTCGGTCATGCTTCGGTTCAGGCTCAAAGAGCTCATCGCTGAGAAAGAGTTTCAGGAGGGGCGGCGCGTCACGGTCGGCGAGATCGCCGAACAAACCGGCATTGCCCGCAATACCCTGTCGAGGATCCTCAACCAGCCAGGCTGGAACGCCCGGACGGAGCACCTTGACAAGCTTTGCGCCTATTTCGATTGTCGGATCGAAGAATTGGTCGAGTACGTGCCTGACAAGGTGGCGGATTAGTTGTGGCTTTAAGCTGGGGGTTTAAAGTGAAGAAAAGAAACGCTGTTCTGGTTGCATTAGTAGTTGTCATCATATTAATCGGCGGTTGTGGGCGCGGGGATACGCCAGAAAAGTTTGTTCAGGATGCTAGAGCAAACCTTGCGGCGAACAACTATGACCGCGCTCGTGAGATTCTCCAGCAAGGTTTATTTGAGCATCCCTCAGATAGAAAACTGAATATTGAGCTCGCAAGCTTGTATGCGACTCTTGAACAGTGGCCAGAGCTGTTGCAGTTTCTGCGTCTAAGTCAAATGCCAGAGAGTGACAAGGCCCACTTTTATGGGGAGCTCGGGAGACATGAGCTTACGAAAGAAAATTGGCGGGCTGCATTGAGGTACTTTGAAGATGCAAATCATCGATTGGAAAGGAATTGGCATGACGAACTCCTCTCTAACCTCGCTGATATGGCAATTGCGAATACCCATCTTGAGCGTTTCGATCGAATTCCAGATATTCATGTTGCAATGGAAAACATATGGGCAAACGAAATGTGCACCGAGCTTTCTGAGCAAAGCATGAGCATGGAAATGCTTGTTGAGGTTGCGCCGGGGATGGTTCGAAACAGGCATGCCATCGACACCGTAGGAAATCTTGTAAATGCGATTAGCGAAATGGAGGAAGACATTCGGCAAGGGTTCCAGCGATGCGTAGCCGAAGCTGAACGAAGATATTTTGCCCAGTGGGCAGCTGCCTGCAGAAGCCAGGCCAGGCAACTAGAGCAGCAAATCACCTTATGTATTGAGACTAGTCGGGATATGTGGACGGAAACTCGCTACGGGCGCAGAGTTGCACATGCGGATGCGGAGCGTCTATGCAATGCAAGAATCGGGGAAATAGATGCATCCGGAGACTGTAGGCTGACATCAGAAAGAGCCAACAGGATTGAGGGGGCGAGACATATAGCCGTTCGAGAGTGTGAGAGGCGGCGAGATCAGTAAAACGCTATTGGCTTATATCAGTCAGAAAATTGTTCCGAAATGTTTTTCTGTGAAGAATATTAGAGTCTCAGCAGCAGCTGTAGGAATCCCGGGCTAAGCACTAGCATCTTCAGTGGCCACTCGCATAGGCATCTTGAATGCTGCGTAACGCACAAGGTCTTCTGCCTTTATAACACATCCAAACGTGAGCCTGCCGCCCATTTTCTTTCGTTAATGGCTAAATCCAGCGTCAGGTCAAAGATCCGGTCGCGCTTTTCCAAAAACAGGTCTTTGTCATAGCTTTCTTCTGGCAGGTGTTGGTCTAGGACGGCTTCCACTTCGTCGCGCACGGTCTGGCGGGTTTGGGTGTCGCGGTACCAGTCCTGGACCAGGACAATCGGCTTGCCTTCGGTCAGGCGCTTGAGCAGGGCTCTTGAGGCGAGTTTGACCTTTTCTTCTTCGGCTTTGGACATCTTGTCCTTGCGCAGCAGGTCGAAGATTTCCAGTTCGTCTTCAGTCAGACCGAGACGGACGTGGCGTTCGGACTCTTCCTTGATGGATTCCATGTGACTGAGCAGTGCTTCGTAGTCGGCCTCAACGGTGCTGCTGCCGCTGTTGTAGCGGTCGATGATGGCCTGGAAGCGCTCGGCGAAGTTCTGGCGGGTGCAGTTCTGGTCGAGCATTTCATTGAGCTTGTGTTCCAGGAAGGCGCGCAAATCGGCAATTTCGATGTTCTTGTAGCTGGCTTGCTTGAACTCCTCGCGCAGCTTGTCGAGGTCGATTTTGCTTAAATCCCATCCCTCGCTGGTCTTGCGGATTCGGTATGTCGTTTTGTCCTCTTCTCGCGCACCTTTGAATTGTTCCGAGTCCACGACCACACTTTCATCCAGCAGGTCATTGACGCGGCGGATGGCTGAATCAACGTCTTGCTGCTCGACGATGCTGTCGATGACGCCTCTCAGGTACTGAAAGACCGCGACCTGGCGCACCACGGGTTTGCCGAGAATTTCCGGCTTGCAGGCCTCGTACAGGGTCTCGATCAGGTTGGCGTGGACCCGAAAACCCTTGCGCCAGTCGTCGCGCGACAGCAGTCGATCGGCCCAGCTTTCGAACAAGCCCACTTTGGCGAATACGTCATCGACCTCGCTGACCGCAGCCAGATTGATCTCGCGCTCCTGGCAATAGGCTTTTCCCTGTTCGATGGCCGATAGCAGCAGGGCGTGCAGCTCTGCCTTGTCCTTGACGGGTGGCTCGTCCATGCCCTCGGCGCCCTGGCCGTAGTCGGCAATCGCCTTTCTCAATCGCCCTAGCACGCCGTAATAGTCGACAATCTCTCCATTGTGCTTTCCCACGCCGTTGATGCGATGCGAAGTCACCCGGTTGGCCCGGGCAATGGTCTGCATCAGCGTGTGGTCTTTCTGCGGCTTGTCCAGATAAAGCGTAGAGACGGTTGGGGCGTCGAATCCGGTCAGCCACATGGCACATGCGTATTCCGACCCATCGTGAACACCCAATCCGGTTCAACGTGAACACCTGATC
>CAZFYM010000017.1:0-52156 GCA_964523755.1 uncultured Wenzhouxiangella sp.
GCCCACTGAGAAATCAGTTTAACATCCTAAATTATTAAGTTGAAGGACCACTAGGGGCTGTCCCGAATTGACGTCTCGTCATTGTTCGACCAATTCAACGCGGCGGTTGGCGGCTCGTCCGATGTCTTCTGAATTGCTTCGGACCGGACTGGTCGGGCCGCTGCCATGAGCCTGCAGGCGGGCACTGTCAATGTTGAATTGTGCAACCAGTGCATTGACAACCGCCTCGGAACGTCGCCTTGATAGTTCGATGTTGTAGCTGAATGAGCCCGAATTGTCGGTATGACCGACCACATAGAAACGGCCATTGAGATTGTTGTTCAGAAAGCGTGCGATCTCAATCAGTGCCGTTTCGGATTCCGGTTTAAGCGTAGCCTGGTCATGGTCAAAGTACAGACCTTCCAGTACAACTCGGCCCTGATCGCTGATGTCGCGCCCGATGGCTTCGGCATCGGCGACGACCCGACCGCTTTCGACCGGGCGGGTTTCGATAACATCGACCAGTATGGCAACCGTTTCAGCCGAGTCCTGTTCAAGTGAGACCAGTGCATAGAGCACGTCATCGGCGCGTTGGCGGCGTCCAAAGACAATGCCTGCACCCCCCTGACTGGATTTACCGTGAGTCAGGGCATTGACGGGTTCGCCGGTGACATTGAACGGATTGGCCCGGTAGAAGACTTCCAGCCATCGGCGATGTCCGATATCGACATTGCGTGCAGGATCAAGGCCCTGGGCAATGATTTCAAAGCCGGCGTCGACCAGCGCGTCGCGATAATTTGCCCAGACTTCAGTGTGTGTGCGTTCACCAGTCAGTTCGTAGAAGATTCGGGTCAGACGGCCTTCGGTGTCGATCCATTCGTCGATTTCACGGTAACCGGTCACAGGTCCGATCGGGATGCGGTAGGGCGTAAAGTTATCGATCCGGAACCAGGTGATCTCAGCGCCCGGATAGCGGCTGACCGCTGGATGATCAGCACTATCTGGGATATCGGCCAGCACTGCCGACGATGCCAGCAACAGCCACAATATGACTTGAACAGGTTTCATTGTTTTATCCAATTGACAGGAGGCTACATGAGTTTTTCATCATACGAAGAGATCGCTTTGAAGTAAATGTAACGATAGAAGTATTAAATCGTGATGAGAGTCACAAAACCGGACACCGTCTGTCGTTAGCCTTGCACCTTGCCCATGCCTTGAATTAGTATCCGGTCCCGGGAAGGGTAGGCGTGTTTTGTTCGACTTGTATGGTTTGGTAGCGATGCTGGCTGTTTTGTGGCCGGGCTTTTTTTTGTCGTGCGTCCGGTTTGATGGGCGCTGATGCTGCATATTGCATGGAGAATGGAATGCGTCAGATTCTGATAGGTCTTGTCTTGTTTGCTTTGTCTTTTTCGCCGGTTTTTGCTGGCGAGCAAGACTGCCTGATATCTTTTGACAGCGCCCGACTGGACATTTGCTCCGGCAGTCTGGAATTGGAGTCACAAGCCCTGGCCTCGCTTGGCCAGGTGGCTCTGTTAGATCAGTCGCCCTATCGAATCGTGAAATTTGATGGTCCGATTGCCAGACAGGATCGTCAGGATCTCAGCCGCCTGGGTATCGAAATTCTCGATTACGTACCCTTCCACGCCTACCTGGTGCGCATGGATCCGAGCCTTGAGCGTCAGGTGCTGGCTCTGGAAAGGGTGGTCTGGACAGGCCCTTATCTGCCGGCTTTCAAGGTCGGGATCAACCTTGCCAGGGACATGGACGGTGCCGGTATTGTCGATCAGGCCGATATCAATGGTCTGAGTGTGTCGCTGCACGCCGGTGTGGACGCTGTTCAAGGACGAACTGTGCTGGCGGCGCATGAGAGCCTGGAGATTCTGTTTGTCGAGGACGGTGGGGTCGAACAGCGCCTGGTGGTGGATTTCGATCGAGCCAGCCTGAGCAGCGTGGTCAGTAATCTGGCCATGGTTGATGAGGTGGCAGCCATCCAGTTGCGCTGGAATGTGCGCACGATGAATTCTCAGGCAGGTTGGTTGCACCAGAGCGGTGTTTCACCGCAGCGGCCGATCTTCGATCAGGGCATTTTTGGCTGTGGTGAAGTTGTCGGGGTGCTTGATTCCGGCTTGCATATGCCGCACTGTTCCTTTAATGATCCGGCCGAGAATCCGGCCTTTGACAACTGCGGTGCCGGGACAAACTGTTCGGCCATAACCCCCAATTTTGATCATCGCAAGGTGCCGGCTTATTACAAATGGTCAGGACTGGCTGGAGGTGCCGGTGATGGTGACGGACACGGCACCCATGTGGTTGGTTCGATCACGGGCAACAATCTGAGCAATCCGGTTGACTGCAGCACTTTCAGCACACCCGGCGGCAATTCCAATCTCGATGGGACGGCCCCGGGTGCGAAGTTGATCATGCAGGAGGCAGGGGCCTCCCTGCAATATCTCAATAGCCAGGGAGGCACGATCCGGCATGCGGCGGGAGTGGCTTTTCAAAATGGTGCAAGAGTGCACAACAATTCCTGGGGTTCGAGTTGCACCAACCAGTTCGGGCAATGTATTGCCGGTTGCACCATGGGCTATATTGCCAGCACCCGTGATGCTGACCGGGTAGTCTGGGAGAATCCGCAGCTGGCCTTGTTGGTAGCTGCCGGCAATGATGGTACCGCTTGTCCAGCCGGTAACAACGTCGGCGCACCCGCCAACGCCAAGAATGTGTTTTCCATCGGCAGCAACAACCGGGGCACCGGTGGCAACAACATGAGCGGGTTTTCCTCACGCGGGCCCACCAATGACCGACGTCTCAAGCCGGATATGAGCGCCCAGGGTGGCGGCATTGTTTCAGCCGCACGAAATGCTTGCGGTACCCTGACTCTGAGCGGGACCTCCATGGCCTCGCCGACAGCCGGCGGTCTGGCCGCCCTTGTGCGCGAGTATCTGGGCCGCGGTTTCTATCCCACCGGCCTGGAAAATCCGTCCGATAGCATCAGCGACCCCTCCGGCGCACTGGTCAAGGCCTTGATGCTCAATGGTGCGCAGGAGATCACCGGAACGGGGACCGGTGGCAGTGCGCCCAGCGTGTCACAAGGCTGGGGTCGGATCAACCTGGACAATGTGCTGTTTTTCTTTGGAGATCAGAGAAATCTGTGGTTGCTGGATCAGACCACGGGCCTGCAGACCGGGCAGGTGGACAGTGTCGAGCTGGATGTGGCCGGCGGCCAGCCTCTGGTGGTCAATCTGGTCTGGCATGATGCCCCGGCAACGCTGAATGCCAATCCGGCCATTGTCAATCTGCTGCGCCTCGAGGTGGAAGCACCAAATGGTCAGGTCTGGACCCAGAAACTGCCTGCCGGTGGTGGTCTTACCAATCCCATTCCCTTTGTGGATACGACGACCAGCAATTTCGATGATCGCAACACGGTCCACGAAGTGCGCATCGACAATCCTCAAGCCGGCACCTGGCAAGTTCGCGTGCGTGGCATTCAGGTGGCCACGGCGCAAAATCAGCCGTATGCGTTGGTGGCGACCGGTAGTCTGGTAGCCGGTGATGTGGAGTTGCCGGTCATGGAAGTCAGTCCCGGTTCCCTGGTCACCACGCTGGCGCAAGGTCAATCCAGTGATCTGACGCTGAATATTTCCAATGCTACCGGCACGGCGACATTGAACTGGATGATCGAGCAGGCCGAGTCGGTGGCCGGTCTGCGCGGTTCGCATGATCCGGCACTGGATGAGGTATTGAATGTGCCCAACTTCGCCGCGACTGGCGGTGGCCCGTCGGCAGTGTTTGATATCGCTGCCGGTATCAGTTCACAGGCCAATGTGGTGGGTATCACCTTCGAAGGCACCGTCAGCGGTATCAGTGGTAATAATTCCTGGGCCTCGGATCTCAAGCTGGTGCTGACCAGCCCGGGTGGCCCGCAGTTCAGTGCTGGCGGCTTTGACAGCCCGGGTGATGCGACCTGGGATTTCGATGGTGGCGGGTCTTCCGAGAATGGGACCTATACCAGTGTGCATTTCAATCTCTTTGGCGCGAATGGTACTCCCGATGCTGGCGACTGGAATCTGGTGTTTTCCAATAACTGGGCCGGTGGTGGTGTCACCCAGAACTGGAGTGATGTGAGCATCACCCTGCACAAACAGGTGCCGCCACCGTGCAGCTTGATTACCGATGTGCCCTGGTTGAGCGCAACACCTGACAACGGTAGCCTGGATGCCGGCTTGAATACCGATGTGACGGTGGGCATTAATGCGGCAAGCCTTTCCGAGGGCATGCATACGGCCGATCTGTGTGTCACTGGCAATGATCCGCTCAATCCATTGGTCGTTGTGCCAGTCGAGGTCACTGTACTGAGTGATGATATCCCGCAAATCGAGGTCGATCCGATCTCGGTCGGGGTATCGGTGCCAGTCGATGGCATGACCAGCGCGATGCTGGATATCACGAACATCGGGCAGGGCACGCTGACCTGGCAGATTGACCAGACGGCCACACCGGATACCGTGCTGTGGCCGGGTGAGGTCACATCAGTCGTTGTCAACGATGTCGATCTGTCTACTCGTTTGTCCGCTCCCGGGCAATTGGCGGGTTCTGCGCTGCTTGACTCCGGGCGTTGGCGGCAACACGAGTTTACGCGGGGTGGCGGTACCGTACTGACCCACTCGACTTCCCTGGATGTGGTACCGGGAACAGTGGCCTGCTCGCCCGATGGAGGAGTGAGTACCACAGCCAATTCCTTTCTTCGAACCTTCACCCTGGGTGATTTCGGGATTGTCGGTGATTTCGAAGTGGCTGAAGTCCAGTTTGGCATCGAGAACCTGTCGGCAGCGGCTGATATCAGCGTCAATCTGTATGCACTGGATGGCGCGTTCGTGTTTGCCAACATGAGCCTGATCGGGACTGTGACAGAAAACCTGGCGGCGCAGTCTTTATCCCTGGTGAGCGTGCCGGTGTCGGGTACGGTCCCGGCCGGTGGCACACTGGTGGTCGAGATCGCCGCGCCGGATCTGGATGGCGTGGCGGCTTTCTTTGCCGGGTCCAACGGTCTGGGAGAGAGTGCACCGTCCTATCTGGTCGCGCCTGGTTGCGGTATTGCCGAGCCGGCTACCTATGCCAGCATTAATTTTCCGAATGTCCATCTGGTCATGACCGTGACGGGTGCCGAGCTGAGTGGACAGAGCTGCCAGTTGCCCGACTGGTTGAATGCGGCACCGATGTCGGGTTCTCTCTCGGCAATGCAGGGTGAGGCGGTAGCGCTGGACTTCGATGCCACGGGTCTGGAGGAAGGGCTTTTTGAAGCCAGCCTGTGCATCGTCTCGAACGATCCGGCAGCGCCCCAGGTGACCGTGCCGGTCAGCATGCAAGTCACCGACGCTGGTCCGGTGACTTTCACGGTGACACCCTCATCAGGTGGCGGTGGCAGCATCGACCCGGCGACACCACAGACGGTCAATGAAAACGCCACCGTCGAGTTTACGCTGACTCCGGATCCCGGCCACAGCATTGCCGGCGTAGGCGGCACCTGCGGCGGCAACCTGGTTGGTACCACCTTTACCACGGACCCGGTGGCGGCGGATTGCACGGTTGAAGCATCCTTTGTTATCGATAGTCACGTCGTGACTGTTACCGCCAATCCGCCGGAAGGAGGAACGGTTGATGGTGGTGGCTCTTTCGATTTTGGCACTGAAATCACGGTCGAGGCCGTTGCCAGTGCCGGTTACAGCTTCGTCAACTGGACCGAAGATGGAACGGAAGTATCGACGGAAGCAGCCTACACCTTCACGGTGGAGTCCGACCGGACCCTCGTGGCAAACTTCAGCCTGAACGAGCACACCGTTGCGGTGTCGGCCGAACCGGCCGAAGGCGGCTCGGTCTCTGGCGGTGGCACGTTCGACTTTGGTGCTGAAATCACGGTCGAGGCCAATGCCAATGCCGGTTACAGCTTCGTCAATTGGACCGAAGGTGGAACGGCAGTATCGACAGATGCGGCCTACACCTTTACGGTCGAGTCCGACCGAACGCTGGTGGCTAACTTCATTGTGATTGAAGACGAACTCTTCGAAGATCGATTTGAGTCGGATACGCAATAAGTTTAAATAAAAAGGCCCTGCGATGGGATCGCAGGGCCTTGATTTTCTTGGCTCCCCGGGTCGGATTCGAACCAACGACCTAGTGATTAACAGTCACCCGCTCTAACCAGCTGAGCTACCGGGGAATTGAAGCCGGTAATTATCCTGCCGACGGGACAGATCGTCAACCCCGGTGACGCTTTTTTCTGCGAGTTAATCCCCGAATTCGTCCTGATAGTCGAGAATCGAGGCTTCGACGACTTTGATCGCGTGGTCACGACCGTAGATCTGGTCGATCGCGATGTCGCCGGTTTCGCCGGGCAGGAGTTTGTAGGTCAGGAAATAGTGGCGCAGGCGTTCGGCCAGGCTGCCCGGAAGGTCGCCGATATCTTCAGCGTCGCCCCACAGGCTGTCATTTTCAAGGACGGCGACGATTTTGTCGTCAGCCTCGCCATGATCGATCATCTGCAGGCCACCGATGACGCGCACGTTCAAGAGTACTTCGCTGCGTGAAATCGGACGTTCGCTGAATACGCAGATGTCGAGCGGGTCGCCGTCACCGCGCTTGGCATTGGGCATCAGTGCCCCAACCCGGCTGCCGCAAAACGTACGGGGCACGAATCCGTACAGCGTTGGTGGCTGCGAGGACGTGCGCTGGGGCCGGTCGACCCGCAAGTAACCGGTTTTCTTGTCGATTTCGTACTTGACGGTGTCAAATGGCGTGATTTCGATGTAGGCGTGCAGACGAAGCGGTGGATTGGGACCGGTTTCAAGGCCATGCCAGGGGTGTGGTCGCCAGCGGTAGAACGGGTGGGGGAAGGGCATGTTGTCGCTCGATTGGAAAACCGCCATTCTATATGGGCTTGAGAACGTTTTTTCCAATTGGGTCGTTTTGATAGCTTATTCGGGTAGCATAGGCAGCCAACATTCGAGCACGGACATGCAACTTGATGCTTCAGTCAGATCAGCCGGCGACCAGCGGAAAGCTGTCGCCACACCCGGTACTTGAGGCGTATTACGACGATCCTGCCGCTCGCCGCAAGCGCGTGGACGGGATGTTCGATGCCGGAGCCGAACATTACGACTGGATCAATGGATTGATGTCGTTCGGGTCGGGACGCCGTTATCGCGAAGACGCCCTCAACCGACACGGTCTGACCCAAGGGCAACGGGTGCTGGATGTGGGCTGTGGCACTGGGGTGTTGGCGCTGATTGCCCAGGACACTGTCGGTGAGCTGGGGCAGGTGATTGCGCTGGACCCGAGCCCCGGTATGTTGGCCCAGGCCCGAGTCAATGGGGTAGCGACACTGGTCACCGGGCTGGCAGAATCGCTGCCGTTCCCGGACGGCAATTTTGATCTGCTGACCATGGGTTATGCCCTGCGTCACGTGGCTGATCTTGAGCAGACCTTTGGCGAGTATCGACGGGTGCTCAAACCGGGTGGCAAGGTGTTGCTGCTTGAGATTACCCGACCAAGCGGCCGCCTGTCGTTCGGGTTGCTGCGCTTTTACATGCGCGGTGTAGTGCCATTCCTGACCCGCGTGCTGCGACGCTCGCCGCAGGCCCAGGAATTGATGCGTTACTATTGGGATACCATTGAACATTGTGTTCCGCCGGCGACCATACTGGCTGCCCTGGAGCGGGCCGGTCTGGTGGAGGCCCGGCGCAACACCGTGATGGGGATTTTCTCCGAGTACAGTGCGCTGCGTCAGGACTGATTGGTTCCGCTGTTGAGCAGTTGCACAGCCAGCCCGACGACGATCAGGGCACCCAGCATCAAAATACTCCAGAGCGCGATCTGTGGCCAGTCCGTCGGCGTTGTCGGAGGGTTGAGCAAGGCATTGTCGCCAATACGTTCGGGCTCTTCGAGCCTGGCAACAGGCCACTCCCATACCGAACCCACGCTTCTGATCAGCTCCGGGATCATTTTGTCATCCAGCATCTGAATCCCGGCCTGGCGACCGCCGACCTGAAGTTGCCAGGGCGGCTCGCCCTGGGACAGGAAAATCAGGCTGTCGGCCCTGACCATGATCTCAATGACGGGTTTGGTGGGCAGCGCCGGATTGGGCTGCAAAGACCAGTAGCGATCACGCCCTGGATTGTCCAGGATCAGAGCAATGGGTGAGTCCCCTTGACGACCAATGCTGGACAGGCTGATGGATCCGTGGTTGCGCCAGTTGTCATTTGTCTCCTGCCGGGAGCGGATCTGGACGTGACTGAGAATTCCCGGGTCTTCGGTGCTCAGACTGATGCTGCCGACCCGAACCGGCCCCGGCAGCGCAAACACAAAGTGCTCCGGATCCGTGTCTGATCGGGTGAGTTCGGGCTTTAGACTGAACTCGGGGCGATGATCGCGCTGTTGCCGGGTTGTCAGGCTTGCTTTTACCAGGCTGAAGTCTTCGGTCGGGGCCGGTCCGTAACAGCTCAAGTGCCAGGCGCTGTGGTCGCCAGAGACCAGTGCCTGGGCCTGATAGCGTCGAGGGCGTGATTGTCCGACCGGGTTCAACGGCATTTGCAGCCTGGCCGGGCCGCTGTCCCCGGCCTCGCGCAGCCAGCATGACAGGGCCAGCAGACCCTGGCTTTCAAATTCGACGCTCAGCTGGGATTCGCCAGGACGCTCGTCGGCCTGCGCTATAGCGAGCAAAGCTTCAAAGCGCAGCTGGTCGGCGGCCTCCGAGCGGGCATCAGTACTGGGAGCTGTGATTCGCAGACTTGAACCTTCGTGATCGAATTCCAGCACCAGGTTCGTCTGGTCGATAAGGTTGCTGACCTGTCGAGCATCAAAGCTCAGCGCTTTCTCCTGGCTGACGGTTTCGAGCAAATGGTGGTCGGAAATTCGGGTAAATGACACTGCCTGGCCATGGCGATCGACGATCTGCAAATCGTTGGCATCGGCACGGTGCAGACGCCCCATGACATCGGAGTTCAGTTCTACCCGCCAGACATCCGAAGAGCGATCAGCCTCAATGGGAAAAGCCCAGATAAAGCCGACTGTTTCATCAGCCACGGCCAGACTGACTGTCAACAGCATCATCAAACTTGAAAGCATGGTTTTTTTCATAGCTTTACCTGCTTTGGGTCGTCGTCATGTTGTTGTCGCTGAACCTTGCTGGTCGACGGTGGAGCTGGAGCGAGGTAGCCGACCAGAATTGACAGCAGGCCGAAAGCCACGAACGACAGAATGCCGGCCACCGATGAGAGAAACTGGCGATCGATCAAGACCAGTTTGATCAGAACAATCGTCAGCAACAGCGCCCCGAATCGCCACAGAGCGGCACTGGATCGGCGAGATCCGGCCACCCAGGCGATCACACCCAGTACCGTCCAGGTCACGCTCACGCTGGCCTGGGCCAGTTCACTGGCGGCAAGACTGGCCGGGTCCCAGGCAACCGGTGTCAGCTGATGCACGGCGCGCAGCGCGCTCGCCGTTGCGATCAGAACCAGCAGGCTGGCGGGGACCAGCAGCGGCAGTTCTGGTAATTTTGCCCGAGGTCGAAGGATCAGGCTAACCAGCAAGCTCAATCCAAGCAGTTGGGTGATCTCCAGCGGATTGAATAGCGGAATCCAGGGTATCGGCGCAGATGCACCGCTGGAGGCCAGGCTCCCCAACAGTCCGAGTACCAGTCCCAGCACGGCCAGGCCTGCCAGTGAGCGATGATCGGTGTTGGGCAGCGATCTTGCGCACAGTGGAGGTCTGGGACAAAGCAATAGCCAGGCAACCAGTCCCAGCAATGGCAGAGCACACAGAAACCAGTGCCAGCCTTCACCCAGGGACCAGAGATTGGCCAGGTACAGGGCCAGCCGGACCAGGAAGACGAGCAAAGCCAGATGGGCGAAAATACTGATTCTGGCGCGCCAGGCCGAGTCTGATAGTGCCAGGTAACGATCCAGCATCCAGGCCGTTGCCGCGATGCCTATCCAGAACAATGTTTCCAGCGTGCTGACGGCACTAAGATCCAGTGTCAGGCTGAGGGCCAGCCAAGTGGCACTCAGCAGGCTGATGACGGCGGCCAGGCCAGCCAGTGCCCAGCGCCGCCGCCAGTGAATCAGGCCAGTCAGGATCAGACTCACCAGGTTCAGGGCGGTGAACGCCTGGATTTCGGCCCGGGGGCCAAAGTGGCCCTGAATTTGGTGCATGCTGACTACGGCCCAGATCAGAAAGCCGAAAGAAAACAGCAGGTTATAGCGCCATGAATTGGCAGCAGCCGTTTCATAACGCCAGGCTGACAGCCACAATGACATCACCAGTGCCAGCCCACCGAGCCCAATACTGTTGAAAATGAAAGTATCGGCCGGGCGGTAGGTCAATGCCATCTCCAGCAACCAGACGGCAGTCGCGGCCATGATCAGGACCAGGCCGCTGAGCCGGGCCAGACGGCGCTGATCTGCAGTGCCGAACCAGACCAGGGCCGCACCCTCCAGCGCCCAGATAATGACCAGAGTCGGGCCGGAAAAAGCGAACGGAACGGCAAGTGTTGCCAGGCCGGCTGCCAGCACGGCGTGGGCCCGGCCAAGTCGCGACAATTTCCAGTGCTTGATCAAAGCCAGTGCACTTGCCAGATAGATGGCCGAGCCGATCAAGGCCGAGTAGGCGATCGCCATTCGTTGTTCGCCAAGCAGTGCGATCTGGAGTGGCATCGCCAGCAGCGGCAAGCCGAAGACCAGCAGGATATCCAGCTTTTCATTTGGACCGTGGCGCACCGCCTGGATAATCGGAATGAGAAAGTACAGGGCAAAAAAGGCAATCAGAAAGCCCTGGGCGACGCGGTAGTTTTCGGGTTGCCAGTTGAGAACGCCCCATAGCGTTGACAGTACAAAGGTCGCGATAAATCCCAGCCGGATCAGCAACGGCCAATCGCGGGCCAGCGTCATGGTAAACAGTCCGAGATTGAGAATGGTGTACCAGGCAAACAGCGCGAATGGGCCGCCAGCGTCATTACCGAGCAGCAACGGTGCGGCGAAGCCGGCGGTCATGGCCAGGAGCGCCAGCCCCCGGGCATGCTGAACAACGGCCAGAACGCTGCCGCCGGCAATCAGCAGTCCGGTCAGACCCAGCGCCCAGCCCTGGTCGAGTAGGGGATAAAAACGAAAAGCGGCAAAGATGGTCAGCATCAGAACGCCGATGGCACCGCCTTGCAGACTGAGTCCGAACACCCGTCGGACCTCACGCTGCTGCCAGCCAAAAACCAGGCCGACAATGCCAAACAGTGCGATGCCGCTCAGGCGAAACTCGATGGGCATGCTCAGCCAGCCTTGATCGGATGCATAACGAAGCAGGGCCACCAGGCCCACAAACAGGACCAGGATGCCGATTTTGACCGGCAGATTGCTGGTCAGAAAATTCTGTGCCGCGCTGGTCATTGGCGTGGGCGGGGAAGGGGCGGGTCCTGTCGGCGCGTTGGGGGCCTTGAATGACTGGCGTGGCGCAGCGGAGGGCAAGGGTGCGGCTGCTGCGGCAGGGGTGATTGTTGGCGATGCGGACATTGCAGATGACGTTGCTGGCGCGCCTGCAAGCCGGTTGACCGGTTGTCGCAACGGTGATTCGATTGATTTTAATTGCTGTTCCAGATCGTTCACTCGCCGACCCAGATGCCAGAATCCATAGGCCAGGGCACCGATGGCAGCGCCGGCGATCATGCCCAGCCAGCGCAAATCGCCGATCAAGGGGCGAAACAACCAGGCCTCAGTGCTGACCAGACCGAGGACCATGCCGGCTACCACGGCAGCCAGCCAGCGTGCGGGAGAAACGGGCTCCACCTTGTTGCGGCTCCGGTTTGTTAGACGTTCCGATTGCCGAGTCTAACCCCCCGGCAGGGTTGATGCGAGATGATTGATTGATCCTACCATTATCCCCTGCGTTGGTATTATCGACGCTTGGGTCATGATTACCGGGATCAATGCGAGCAATCAAGGAATTAGGCTGGTTGTTGCTGAACGGTGTTCAGCTGTTCATCACCATTTTCGGGTCAATGTTCAGCATCTTGCTGGCGTTGCTCGTACGGCTGGTTACTGGGAGTGCCCGGTTGCCGCTGCGGATGGCGGCCTGGCTCTGGTCTCCGATGCTGGTCTATGGCGCTCTGGCGCGAGTGCTTGTTGATGGCGGTGAAGAGGTTAACTATGATCGCCCTTGTGTCTTTGTGGCCAATCATCAGTCGATGATTGACGTGTGCGCCATTTTTATTGCCTTGCCGATACCGATTCGCTTCCTGCTTCGCTCCGAGTTGGGCAGACTGCCTTTCCTTGGCTGGTATACGCGCGCTACAGGAATGGTGCTGCTCAAACGTGGCAGCGCCAAAGAGGCGCGTCAAGTCGTCGACCGGACGGTTGCTTTGCTCAGAGGCGGCCACAGCGTATGCGCATTTCCGGAGGGCAAGCGTAGCCGCAATGGTTCGGTCGGGAAGTTTCGTGGCGGGGCATTCTCAGCCGCCCAGGCAGCGGGTGTGCCAGTAGTTCCCATCGCCATAGAAGGTTCGGGTGCTGTCATGCCCACCGGAACTTTCCGAATCCGACCGGGTATCATCCGGGTCCGTATCGGCAAGCCGATTCCGACCCATGGGTTGAATTCCAGCCAGCGCCAGCGCCTGGCCGAACAAGCCAGGAGCTCAATTGTGGCGATGCTGAGCCAATTGTAATGACAACTAATTGGTCGCTGCCAGTGCCGTGCTGGATAGCTGGCTGATCTGAGCGAGAGCGTCCAGAATCTGGTCGACGTCCTGATTTCTGTGGGCGGCACTCATACTGATGCGCAACAGGTTCATTCCGGCGGGCGTAGCCGGTGGAATCATCAGGTTGGCATAGACGCCGGCTTGCAGCAGCCCGCGCCAATGGGCCAGCGCAGTGGCTCGGTCCGGCAGAATGATGGCAGCTACCGGGCCGGGAATAGCGCTACCCATCGTATAACCTAATTGATTCGCTCCCTCATACAAGCGATTGATATTCCTTGAAAGTTGCTGGCGTAAATGTTGACCGCTCAGTACTTTTTCCAGAGCTTTTCGCGTGGCAGCAATCACTGCCGGCGACGGCGATGCGGTGAAGATGTAGGGGCGGCTGGCCAGCCGCAGCAGCTCCAGCTCCGGGTGCGGGCTGACACAGAATCCGCCAACGCCGGCCAGGCTTTTCGAAAATGTCCCCACGATGAAGTCTACCTGGTCCAGCAGTCCGGCCTGTTCGGACAGACCCAGGCCATGCTCGCCGAACACGCCAAATGAATGTGCCTCATCGACCAGCAGCCAGGCACCGTGACGATTCTTGACCTCGACAAATTCGGCCAGTGGGGGTTGGTCCCCAAGCATGGAATACAGACCTTCGACCACGATCACGGCTTTTTTTGCCTCATCGCCCAAGCGGGCCAGGCGACGATCCAGGTTTTCCGGATCGTTGTGGCGGAAGCGAATGGTCTGGGCCCGACTCAGCCGGCAGCCATCGTAGATACTGGCGTGGCTGTCGGAATCGACCAGCAGGTATTCGCCTTCGCCGACCAGGCTCGATAGCGTGCCCAGATTGGCCTGATAACCGGTCGAGAATACGATGGCCGAGGTCCAGCCGAAGGCTTCAGCGAGCTCTCGCTCGAGTGCGCTGTGGGCGGCATAGCTGCCATTGGCCATGCGCGAACCGGTGGTGCCGGAGCCGAATTCAGCCAGGGCCCGCTGGCCGGCCGCGATCACGTCCGGGTCAAAGGTCAGTCCGAGATAGTTGTTGGTACCGGCCAGGATGACTTCCTTGCCATCAATCACCCCGCGGGTGGCTGAATGCACCGCATCAATTGGCGTGGCAATAGCGGACGGCCCCCGGTCACTCAACCCGGCCCGTGCCTGGGCCAGTACTTCGAATTTGGTGAAAATGCTCATCAGTCGGGATTGTCCATCAGTTGGGTCAGGCGGATGGCCAACTCATTCAAAGTTCGAACCTCTGCGAGGACATCAATCGGGATGGAAATATCGAGTTGATCCTCGATTTCCATGACCAGGTTCATGATCTGTACCGAGTCCAGGCCCATTTCGCCAGTCAGGGCGGCATCGCGATCGGGTTGATCCAGTTCGGGCAGAGCGATTTGCAGGCTTTCGTCAATGGCCTGGTCAATACGGTTTCTGACGCTAGTCATGTCGCAGACCTCCAGCCAGGCAGATGATCAAGAGCGGAACACAGAGGCATATTGGGTGTCCATTCCGGGCAGCCAGGTAAGTGCGTATTATTGCAAACCCAGTCACGGTGAGTCAGTTCGCGTACTTTACCCGGAACCAGTGGTGGAGGGCGTGATTTCAATAAACGTGCCTTGAACCAGTTTACGGCACCGAGCAAGCGAAGAACGGTTGCCGGAACCGGAATGATACGAACCGGCCCCTGGCGTTTACGGCGGCCGATCGCGGCGATATCGGACCAGCTGTAGCCATTGGGATGCCCGTCATGCAGGTTGATGAGTTGTCGCTTTGGGATTTCAGGTCGGGTTGCCAGTTCGGTCAAGGCCGCGGCCAGATCGGTAACATGCAACAGGGAAAAACGGGCATCGGTCGGCCCGGTTCGGAGTAGCCAGCCTCGGGCCAGTAATCGCCACACCGGTGCCAGCGCCGGATCATCGGGCCCGTAAACCGCTGGCGGACGGATGATGATCCAGTCCAGAGAGCTGTGACAGACCAGTTCTTCTCCTGCACGCTTGCTTGCCGCGTAGTCGGAAAGCTGTGGGTAGGCAGCGGCCAGGCTGGATAAATGAATTAATCGGGCATGCGGCGCACGGGCTGAGATTGCCTGGACCAGGCGTCCAGTGCCTGCGGCGTTTGTTCGGGCCAATTCCCGGTAGTTCAGGCCGGAGGTGGCACCGGCGATATGAATAACAGCATCAGCTCGGCTGACCAGTTGTTCAAGCGCTTCAGGCTGGTCGAGGTTGCCGCTGACCGGAAAAAGCCCGGTATGGGTTTGTAACTGGTCTGATTGACGCGCCAGTGCTGAAACCTCATGACCTGAGGCCAGTAATGCCGCTAATACGTGTCGCCCGATAAACCCGCTGCCGCCAGTCAGCGCGATTCTGGCCATGGTCGTCGTTTGTTCAATGACGGGCCAGTCAGACCTGGTTTTCCTCGACGGCGTCCGTATGCGGGGTTCGGTCGACCAGCTCACGTGACAGGACGGGGCGATCTTCAAGCCCGTTTCTGCGGATGAAGTCCAGGCGTGCACCACTGCGAGACAGTTTGCCGGAGGAGGTTCGTGGCAGGGTGTGCAGGGGCACCAGCTCGATCAGGCAGGCGATGCCGAATTCGGATTGGATGCGTTGCTTGAGTCGCTCGACCAGGCTGGCTTGGCGAAACGCATCTCGAACGCGGCACTGGACTACCAGAACAGCCACTTCGGTGCCGTCTTCACCGGGGATCGAAAACGCGGAAGCGTCTTCGGCTCGCACTTCCGGCTGCTGTTCGGCCACATGCTCGAGATCCTGCGGCCAGATATTGCGGCCATTGATAATCAGCAAGTCCTTGGCTCTGCCGGTGATAAATAACGAATCACCAGCCCGGTAGCCAATATCACCGGTATTGAGCCATCCGTCGCTGCTGAGTGCAGCACCGGTGGCTGCGGGATTGTTGGCGTAACCGTTCATTACACTGGAGCCCCGCAGAAAAATCGTACCGCATTGACGTTCCGGAACCAGCCGACCACTGGCGTTGCGAATTTCGACCTTGTAGTCCGGCAATGGCCGACCGCAGTTGACAAATTCGCTGATGCGGTTGGCACCGGCTTCTTTGGATGCAGGTTCCGCTCGCCGATCACGGGCCAGAATATCGGCATCGAGCTGATCAACTTCCAGTCCCTGGCCCAAGGGCGCGAAACTGACCGCCAGCGAACATTCGGCCATTCCGTAGCAGGGAAGAAAAGCGGAGCGGGAAAAGCCGGCAGGGGACAGGGCATCAGCAAAACGATGCATCCAGGAGGCGCGAATCATTTCCGCACCCACGCCGGCGACGCGCCAGGCCGACAGATCAAAACGCTCCAGATCACTATCTCTGACCCGACGAGCACAAAGGGCATAGCCAAACGGTGGGCTGAAGGAAATTGTCGAGCGATTGCTCGACATCAATTGCAACCACAGGCGCGGCCGCATGGCGAATTCTCGTGTTCCCAGATAATCCACTGACAGCTGGGAAACGACGGGACCCAGAATCAGTCCGACCAGTCCCATGTCATGGTAATAAGGGAGCCAGGATGTGAATCGATCGCCGCGCCGGATCTGCACACCGTACTGTAAAATCCCCGACAAATTGGCCAGTACGGCACGCTGGCTGATCATGGTGCCGCGCGGAAAGCGAGTGCTGCCTGAAGTGTACTGCAGGTAAGCCAATTCTTCTGGTTGCGGTGGACGGGGTAGTGATGATGCCAGCGGCAATGAGGAAAAGTCGGCCAAAGTGCCACTGATTTCCAAATCCAGTCCTTCAGCGGCCTGGGCAAGAAAACTCGAAAAACTCTCTGGCGCAAAGGCCGCTTTGGCCCGGCAGTCCTGAAGCATGGCGCGCAAATGGTTGACAAATGCTTCACGCCCACCCAGATGCACAGCTGCTGGCAGCGGAACCGGCACCAGGCCAGCATACTGACAGGCAAAGAAAAATACATGGAAATGCGGATGAGTATCAGCAACCAGTGCTACCGTGGAGCCTCGCTCCAGCCCAAGCCCATGCAGGCGGTGGGCCAACTCAAGGGCCTGGCGGCGCAGTTCGGCGTAGCTGAGAACGGTCGTGAGTTCACCCCGACCATTGTAGAAGTTGCAACCCGTTTTTCCCCCAGCGGCATAATCCAGTGCCTCGGCAAGGCTCTGGTATCCGGAGGTTTTCAGGGGCAGGCAATTATTCGTTGGCGTAGGATGCTGCATCAAAATTTTTGTGTCCCTTGCTTGTTGATAGCGTCCCGGATGGGATTCTTATTATAGTCTCACAATAACCTGGCATTATAAGTCGACGAATGTCCAATGAAAACTCCCATCTTCAAAACATGTTCATATTCGATCGATTCTTGCCTCAACGACCAGTCGCTAGCGGTAAATATGAGATTTGTATCACGTTTTTGTGCAATCCAACCGGAATATCGCCGCTGTGAGCGCTAAGGTTGGGACTTTGAGTGACGTTCGTGTGACTGAGGTTGCCAATCGAGGCGATCTGGCGGCATTTCTGGGTGTGGCCAGGCTGGTTCAAGGTAGCGATCCTCACTGGGTAGAGCCATTGCGCATTGAGCGTCGACGGCAATGGTCGCCGCGCCATCCTTTTTTCGCGCACGCTGTGGCTCAGGCGTTTATTGCACGCTGTTCAGACCGGGTGGTGGGCGCGATCAGTGCTCAGGTTGACCGGCTTGCACCCAGGATGGAGGGACAGCGAGTGGGTTATTTCGGTCAGCTTGAGGCGATCAATGACCAGGCCGTATTTTCCGCCCTGCTGAAGGCGGCCGCTGAGTGGCTGAGGAAGCATGACTGCACGCTGATGCAGGGTCCGTTCGATCTGGGTATCAATCAATCCTGTGGTCTGTTGATTGATGGCCAGGATGCTCCGCCAATGGTGATGATGGGGCATGCCCCGACATGGTACGCCGAACGCCTGGCAGAACTGGGAATGACCAAGGCTGTTGACCTGTTTGCTTACCTGCTGCATCCGGACTTTGATCCGCCGCCGGCGATGGATCGTCTGACCCGGCGATTGGGTCGACGTCTTTCTCTGCGACCATTGGATTTTTCGCGTTATGATGACGAGATATCGCTGCTACGCTCCATTTTTAATGATGCCTGGGCGAAAAACTGGGGGTTCGTACCTCTGACCGAGGTCGAATTCAGGGATATGGGTCGCGAAATGCGCCAGATTATTCAGCCGGCCTATACCTGCGTGGCTGAAATTGATCAAAAACCAGCCGGTTTTATCGTCGCCTTGCCGAATATCAATGAATTGATCACCGACCTTGACGGATCCTTACTGCCGTTTGGCTGGGCAAAGCTGCTCTGGCGTCTGAAACGTCGCCGGGCGACCACGGCTCGGGTACCCCTGATGGGAGTTCGCCAGGCGTTTCAGCACGGGCCGTCGGGTGCGGCAATCAGTTTCGGAATGATTGATCAGGTTCGACATGCACTGGCCGCCGATGGTATACGGAAAGTCGAGTTGTCCTGGATACTTGAATCCAACCAGGGTATGAACTCCCTGATTGAAGCCATGGGTGGCCAGCTCTACAAGCGCTACCGGATTTATCAATTGGCGATTTGATGCGATGCGAGCCGAATCGAATCGAGTCGAACAGAATACAGGGGTCATCGTGGTGGTGGATGAGCACGGTTTGTCCGAGCAGGTCAAATCTTTCGTTTTCTGGTGCGAGCGCACGCAATGGGCTTGATTGAGCGCCATTTGGCGCGGGAAATTCTCCGTCCTGTCGTAGCGGTACTGATTTTTCTGATCGTGGTGGTACTGGTTTTTTATGCCAGTCAGTTGCTTGCCCGGGCGGCGGCCGAGAGCTTGCCGATCGATGTGGTTGTGCAAATGGCCGTGCTCAGGCTCGCGCTGTATCTGGATGTCCTGATTCCTGCGGCGTTGTTGCTGGGGATCGTGATTGGTCTGGGCCGCTTGCAGGCAGCGCATGAAATCATTGCCCTGGCGGCTGCCGGTGCGGGACGTCGACGGATCTTGTTCGCGCTGGGTCTGTGGCTGTTGATTATTGCCACTGTGGTGGCTGTGATATCGCTGTTTTTCCGACCTTGGGCATATAGCACTCTGTATGCCATGGAGCGGCAGATGACTGCTGAGCTTGATCTGACGCGGGTCGAGCCCGGCCGTTTCCAGGTGGGTGATCAGCAATGGCTGATCTATGCCGAGGGACGTTCAAATGGTGGTCTTGACAATGTCCTGGTTCATCAGCGTCAGACAGGAATGAACGGTATGATCAGGGCCGGTCGGCTGGAGCAGCACCCGGCCGGGGCTGGACGGACTCGGCTGGTTTTTCTCGACCAGGTGTATACCTATCGAGTAGAGCCGGGTGGTGATGATGATCTGATCGGCAGTTTCGACCGATTCGAGGTGGAATTTCAAACCTGGCCGACACCTGAACGCGAGCGCTTGAGGCGGGCCAGGGGCAGCCATCAGCTGATTGCCAGTAATGATCCGGTTGAGCTGGCCGAATTTCAGTGGCGCCTGATCAGTCCGGTATCGGTGCTGGTGCTGTCCTTGATGGCGGTCGCTATGAGCCGAATCAATCCTCGCCATGGCCAGTCAGCGCGGGTGCTCTCGGCCAGTTTGGCCGTTACCCTGTATTTCAGCATTCTCGGTGTCATGATGAACTGGCTTGAGCAATCCAGTCTGCCAATCTGGCCGGGGCTTTTTGCCTTGCCGATGCTGGTTGTGCTGGTTTTGCTTACCCGTTACCTGTTGTTCCAGCGTGGACCTGGAGCCCCGCTGTGAGCTTGATCAGCCGGTATCTCATTGCAACGCTGATGATGGCTTACCTGGTGGCTGCGATTTCCATTGGGGGTTTGTTGTGGCTGTTGCAAATGCTGGACGTTCTGGAGCAGGGACTCAATTCGGCCGGAGATATCATATTGGCTTCAATCAGCGCATCAGCCAGACTGCCCGAAGGCTTGATTGATCTGCTGCCGGTGATTACGGTGTTGGCTACGGCCGGGGCGATGAGCTCCTTGCAGGCGCACAATGAACTGACGGTGTTTCGGGTTTCGGGTATGTCGATTGTTCGTCTGACCGGTATCGCGTTAGTGCCTGGTATCGCCGTCTCGCTGCTTGCCCTGGCGGCATTGCAGTGGGTAACGCCACAGATTCAGGACGATCAGGGACGCGTGCTCGGGGCCTCTTTGGGCGAAAGCGGCTTGTGGCATCCCTGGCACGGGCTTTGGGTCCGTTCCGGCAACGAATTCCTCAATGTTGAAAATCTTCGCCTTGGTCGCATTCCTACCGGTATTGATATCTATCAGTTCAAAGACAATGGCCAACTCCGGCGCCAGATTCGCTCCAGTCAGGCGCTACTCAGCCCCGATGGCAGTTGGGAGCTGGAAAATGTCCGAATTCGTGATTTTGAAAAAACTGCCGACGACTATTTTCAGGAGCTGGACCAGATGGTCTGGCAATCATTTCTGACCGGTCGGCAACTTGAGTTGCTGCTGAGTCCTCCGGCCAGTCTTGCTTTGAGCGATCTGTGGCAATACGTAGCCGGTCTCAAACAGCGAAAACAGGATGTGGCCGAATACGAAATGATGTTCTGGAGACGCCTGGCGTTGCCGTTAACCTGCCTGACCATGGTTTTGGCAGCCATGGCCACGTCAGCGGTGCCACTGAAAAGCCGGGCGGTCAGTGTCAGGCTGGTTGGCGCATTGGTCCTCGGGCTCGGCTTCCAGATGCTGGCCGAGCTGGCGACCTACCTCGGATTGGTGATGAAGTGGCCGGTGATTCCCGTGGCACTGATACCGTCGGTGCTGCTGGCTGTGCTGGCTGGATGGTTGCTTTCTCGCGCTCGTTGAGCAGTAAAAAAAGGGCCGGTTGCATGCCGGCCCTTGTAGCCGGCCATTTTTAGTCGGGCATTTTGATGGTTTATCAAGCCTGGCGCTGAACCCAGGCATTGCACCAACCGGCATTGGCGACTTGCTTGCCCGGGAAGATGCTGCAACCAAACCAGTCCTGGCTCAGGTCGCCATGGGCCAGCTGACAGTTGGCACAGATCTGACCGTCTTGATAGCGGGTCCATTTTTCCTGGTCAACTTGGTCATAATGATGAACATAGCCAAGTGCCTTGGCCTGGGGGCCCTCCGGATCCAGTGGTTCCTGGGCCCATGCCTGGCTACCCGATATTCGGGTCAGCGTTGGCAGCATCAGTGCCAGCGAGCCGGCACCCAGTAGTTTGAACAGATCACGACGATTGCAGCTTTTCATCAGATTCTCCTCCTGTATGATTCGCTTCATCTCCTTGCACACCGGAGTTTACCATTCAGTCGGCAGGTATTTGATGAATGACTGTGAAAGAGGGCTGCTTGTTCAAGAGCGCGGAAGCGTTGTGGCGGCTTGAACCCGAAGGGCAGCTGGGCTACTGGTCAGACTGGTTGGGACAGGACGCGGCAACCGATTGTCTGCATCAACTCCAGCGCGAGCTGGACTGGCAGCAGCGCCCGATCGTCCTGTTCGGACGCCAGGTGATGCAGCCCCGGCTGACGGCGTTCCATGGCGATGCGGGTATTGCCTACCGTTATTCGGGCAAAACACTGAGAGCAGAAGATTGGCCCGGTGTGTTGGTTCCACTTTGCGACGCGCTTGAAGTTGCTCTGGGGATGCGATTCAACAGCGTGCTTTGCAACTGGTATCGGGATGGTCAGGACAGCATGGGCTGGCATTCGGATAACGAGCCTGAATTGGGAAAGCGGCCTTTGATCGCCTCAATCAGTCTGGGTGGTGTGCGCCAGTTTCGCCTGAAACCGCTTTCCGGTGGTGAGTGTTTGGCGCTGAAACCCGCTCACGGCAGCCTGATTGTGATGGCCGGCGATCTGCAGCAGCATTGGCTGCATGAGGTTCCCAAAACCCGTCGCACGGTGGGCCCCCGAATCAATCTCACTTTTCGCCGAATTCTCGCAAGGTTGGGGTAAAGCTACGGGTTCGGATTGAAATCGACTTCGCTGTTTTCGTCATCCGGGTTGGTGAGCAGCGTCACCTTCTGTCGCGCCTGGTCGATCATCTGATGGCATTGCCGGCTGAGCTTGACGCCTTTTTCGAAATGTTCGAGTGATTCGGCCAGTCCCAACACACCGCTTTCCAGTTTTTCGACCAGTTTTTCGAGTGACTGCAATGCTGCCTCGAAATCCTGTTCAGGCGCTGTGGTTTCGGATGGGGTCTTAACCATGTTTTTTTTATTTCCTCCGGCCATAATCAGAGTCTAACCGATGCCAATGAAGTTGCTGCTGATTATTAGCCAGTTGCCAGGCGAAATCCGCACTCAGCCAGCGGTCTCCCACGGCCAGCAGGCGCTTGTCTGGCGAATTGTCTGTGTAAATACGCGGCCAGCTGGCACGCTCCCACGGGGCTACGCCGGCCTCCTGCATGAGATTACTGACCCTGGAATGGTGCCGGTGGCCGGGCAGTCGCAATCGCTCGCCGGGTTGGCCGCTGCTTACACGCAGGATTTCAGCAGGATCCGTTGCCGGCGGGCCAGTCAGGCTGAGTGTGCCAAGGTGCCCGGGAAGCGTCAATGTCTGATCCATTTGCCATCTGAGGTTGTACGGGTCGATCGGTTCGGCATTAGTCAGCCAGAGTTTCTGATTCCAGGCCCGAATACAGCCATCCTGCCATGACAGTTCAGGCTGGCGATCAGGGGCCAGCTGGTCGAGCTGGTCGATAAAGCTGTCCATGCGACGCCCCGGTGGTGGTGTCAGGTCAACTGCCTGGCACCAGGCACGGAGGATTTGTCCCTGCAAATAAACCGGGTGATTCAGCAGCCGGTTTAGGTCAAGTTTCACCTCATTCAGGCGGACTTTGTCAAGTTGCTTGTCCACAAGCTGATCAATCTGTTCGGCAGCACCTCGACACAGGCGGGCGCTGCGAACAATGGCACGATCGGTCCCTGGCCAGCGAGAGCGCATCAGCGGCAGGATTGTCTGGCGAACATAGTTTCGATCAAAGTGCTCAAGCTCGTTGGATGGATCATCAATCCAGTTCAGCCCGGCCTTTTCCAGGGTCCTCTGAATGCGATTGCGTGTCCAGTTCAGCATGGGACGGACCAGCCAGCGTTGGTTTTGCTGGCTGATGCGGGCAATGCCAGCTAGACCGTGCGGACCGCTGCCGCGCAGCAGGCGCAACAGTACGGTCTCAACCTGATCATCGGCGTGGTGAGCGGTCAGCAGGGTTTCGCCAGCCTCCAGGTGGGCCAGCAGGGCGGCATAGCGCGCGCAACGTGCTGCCGCTTCGGGACTGCCGGAACCTGGAACCGTTACGCGCTTGATCGGACAGCGTAGCCCCAGGCTCTCAGCCAGTTCGATTGCGCGGGCAGCGCGCTGGTGGCTTTCGCGATCCAGTTGGTGATCAATATGCAGGCAGGAGACCGGCCGGGTGAGTTCTGATTGGGTCAATTGCCAGGCCAGGCACATCGAATCGGCTCCGCCGCTGAAGGCCAGTATGATCCTGCCTTTCCCCGGGAATGCCAGCGGTTTCGGATCGAGTTCCGGCAAAGCGGTATCCGCTGGATTCACGCGCGTTCAAAGGCGGCGAATCCCATCAATCGCTGATAGCGTTCGTCAATGCGCTCCCTGGCACTCTTTGGTTCCAGCGAATCGAGCTGAGCAATGATGGTTTCTTTGATCCGGACAGCGACGTGTTGGGGTGATCGGTGAGCACCTCCCAAGGGTTCCTTGATCACCTTGTCAATCAGCTTGAGCTCGCGCAAGCGCCGCGCGGTCAGGCCCAATGCGTCGGCGGCGGTTTCCGCTTTACCGGCATTCTTCCACAGGATGGACGCACAGCCCTCAGGTGAAATGACGGAATAGACACTGTACTGCAACATATTGATACGATCACCGACGCCGATGGCCAGCGCACCGCCTGAGCCGCCTTCGCCAATCACGTTGCAGATGATTGGCACCTTCAGTCGGGACATCACAAAAAGGTTGCGGGCAATTGCCTCGGACTGACCGCGCTCTTCGGCACCGATGCCAGGGTAGGCACCCGGTGTGTCGATAAAAGTGACAACAGGCAGGTCAAAGCGCTCGGCCATTTGCATCAAACGCTGCGCCTTTCGATAGCCTTCGGGCCGGGGCATGCCGAAATTACGCTGGACCTTTTCCCGGGTGTCGCGTCCTTTCTGGTGACCGATGACCATCATTGAGCGCCCGTCCAGCATGGCCAGGCCGCCCACGATGGCCTTGTCATCACCAAAGTGCCGGTCGCCATGCAATTCCTCGAAGCGCTCGAAAATCATCGGGATGTAGTCGAGGGTATAGGGGCGTTGCGGATGACGTGCAAGCTGTGAAATCTGCCAGTCACTCAAGCCGGAGAAGATGGCTTCGCTTCGCTCGCGGCATTTCGCCTCGAGACGCTGGATCTCGTCTTCGAGGTTGAGTGAATTATCCGAACCGACATTGCGCAGCTCGCGAATCTTGGCTTCCATCTCGGCAATGGGTTGTTCGAAGTCCAGATAGTTCGGATTCATGGGTATCTTTGATCAAAATAGCGACAGGTGTCAGGCAGTATAGCTTTAGCGCCGGTCAGGATGAACCCCGCCCTGCAGTCATCCTGATCGGACCGCGCGGGATGCGCGCCGGGTTCCAGTTCGTCACCGCCCAGTCCAGCAGTGTGTCGACCGTATTGCAGTGGTCGGGTGGCCGATGCCCCAGCATGACAAGCGCCTGTCGAATATTGGCCGCCGGGTCTTGTTGATGAACGGGATCATCGTGTTCGGATTTGCTCAGCTTTCGGCCTGCGGCATCAACGATCAGCGGCAAATGAAAATAATCCGGAACCGGAAGCCCAAGAGCCCGGCAGACCAGGATCTGGCGTCCGGTCGAATCAATCAGGTCAGCGCCCCGAACCACTTCGGTGACGCCGGCCAGGGCGTCATCAACGACTACAGCCAATTGATAGGCCACAAATCCGTCGGCACGCCGGATCACAAAGTCACCGCTTTGTTCGGCCGGTGTCTGCCGGCAATCACCCTGAAGCCGGTCATGAAAGGTCAGGGTTGCCTGGCCGGCAAGAAGACGGATACTGCGGCTGCGCTTGCCCGGTGGCAGGCCGTTTCGGCAAGTGCCGGGATAGATACCATCCGTCGGCAGGTCTGAACGGGTACAGGCGCAGTGAAAAGCCTGGCCGCTGTCAAGCAGCCGATCCAGGGCCCGGAAATGTTCAGGCTGACTATCCATTTGCCAGCGCACAGGCTGGTCGGGGATCATTCCGTGAGCTCTGAGCGTGTCGAGTTGACTTTGCGCAGCCCCGGCCACTTCGCGCGGCGGATCAATGTTTTCAATTCTGACCAGCCACTGCCCCTGGTTGGCGCGGGCCTGCAAGTAACTGCCGAGTGCGGCAACCAGCGATCCAATATGCAGATCACCGGTCGGTGACGGGGCGAAGCGACCGATGTAGGTTGAACTCATGAAGGACAATCAGGCACTGGCAGACTTGCAATTCGGGTTTCGAGTAACCATTTTACGTCGGGTGGTAAGGTATCGTCATTTCTTGATCTGATTGTAAGGAAGAACCATGCGTCGAATAGCGCTTTTCCTGGGAACCAACCTGGCCGTACTCGTTGTGCTCGGCGTGGTCATGAATCTGCTCGAGCCCTGGCTGGTTTCGCAGGGTATCAATGTCAACAATGCGGCCGTTCTTATCATGGCCCTGCTGTTTGGTATGGGTGGCGCATTGATCTCCCTGCTGATGTCCAAGCGCATTGCACTGTCGAGCACCAAAGCCAGGGTGATCACCCAGCCATCGAGCCAGGTAGAGCGCTGGCTGGTCGAGACAGTTGCTCGCCAGGCCAGGGAAGCCGGCATTGGCATGCCGGATGTGGCCATTTACGAGGCACCCGAACCCAATGCCTTTGCCACTGGAGCTTCCCGCAACAATGCGCTGGTCGCCGTCAGCACCGGCCTGCTGCGCGCCATGCAGCCGAATGAAGTCGAGGCAGTCCTGGCCCATGAAGTCAGTCATGTGGCCAATGGCGACATGATCACCATGACGCTGCTGCAAGGTGTGCTCAATACCTTTGTGCTGTTGTTGTCGCGGGTACTGGGGCAGATTATCGACCGGGCCGTGTTTCGCAGTAATCGAGGCTACGGCCCCGGCTACTTCATCACGGTGATCGTGTTGCAGATAGTTCTGGGGGTGCTGGCCAGTGTGATCGTGATGGCATTTTCCCGCTGGCGGGAATTCCGTGCAGATGCCGGCGGTGCCCGGCTGGCCGGCCGGGGTAACATGATCGCGGCCCTGGAGCGGTTAAAACAAAGCCATCAGCCCAGTCAGTTGCCGGAATCCGTGGAGGCCTTTGGTATTCGCGGTCGCATGGGTCAAGGTCTGAAGCGGCTGCTGATGAGTCATCCACCGATGGACGAGCGCATTCGTGCCTTGGCCGACGGTGCGCGTTGATCGGCCTTAACCCGGACATTTCATGCAACGTTCGGGTTAAACCGAAGCCTCCTCACGCACAAAATCGCCCTGCACCAGGGTGATACCAAATTGCCAAAGCGTGGCCAGATCGCCAGTGTGTTCGACTTTGGGCGCGATGACTCTGACCTGGTGTTCATCAGCGCAGGACACCAGCTGGGCCAGCCGCTGTCGAAGCGCATCGTTGCCGCTGAGATTCTGGATCATTTCCGGGGCCATACGCAGGAAATCGATCTCCAGATGCTTCAGGAGTGGTTCGATTTCAGAGTCTGGTGCCACGTCACACAGGGCGAAACGTGCTCCCATCGGTTTGAATTGTTCAATGAACTCCTGCGCTCGACGCAATTTATCGCGCACCTCGGGTTCGCGAAACCCCCAGATCATGTGATTGGGATCAAGCTGGTTGCTTTCGAGCAGTTTGCTGATTCGCCCCAGTGCGGTCTTGTCTTCCAGCGTATCCAGGCATAGCGGTACCAGCCAATGGTGATCGTCCTCGTGCTGCTTCTCAGCCAACGCCGCCGTCAAGCGCCGCAGCATGTCTTCATCCAGCCTGACGGCCAGATCCAGTCGGGAAGCCACGGGTAGATAAGTGCCCGGCATCATGACTTCGTCGCTGTCTTCTGATCGCAAGCGAGTTTCGACTTCGTTGATCAGGAATCCATCGTCATCCATGCTGGTGATCTGAGAAGTAACCAACCTGAATTCGTCATTATCCAGCGCATGGTGCAGGCGCTCAGCCCAGGCTGCATCGTCCTCATCGGCATCTCCGCTGACTCGCGGGCGGTAGCGGACGTAGGCATTGCCGCCTGCCCGCAATGCCTCGGACAGGGCAGAATTGGCCTGGGCAACCAGCGAGTCGGACTCGGCCAGTTCGCTGCCGGCCACCGCCAGACCGACACTGGCTGAAATGGTCAGGCTGGTATCCCGGACATCGATAATCCTGCCGGAGCAATGATCAACGATGCGAGCCGCCAGCTTTTCGGCCTGTTCGCGGTTTTCTGTATCCAGCAGAATACCGAAGGCATGATCGCTGATCCTGGCCATGGCAAGATTGTCGCCGACCGACTTGGCGAACAGTTCAGCTGATTCACGAATCAGTGCATCGGTGGCCCCGAGGCCGAGCTTGGATTGCAGGTGATCGTACTTGTCCAGGCTGACCATCAGGACCGCCAGACCAGTGCTTTCTTCGCGGCTTGCCGCTTCTTGTTCCAGTCGATCGAGGAAGGCCTGACGGTTGAGCAGGCCGGTCAGCATGTCAGAGGTTTTAAGTTTTTCCAGCTCGCGGGCCAGTTCTGGATCGGCCTGACTGAGCTGCTCGCGAACCAGCATCTGGGCACAATACTCGCCGCCGTAGCGGGCCGGGGAGAAGTCAACGGTCGCCTTGAATTCCGTACCGTCCTGGCGGTGCGCGTTCAAGGTCATGGCTTCATCGGGTATATCGTCACGGGACAAGGCCTTGAGAACTTTCTTGATGTCCGGCACTTCTTCACTGGCCGACAGCAGGTCGAGCATGGACAGGCCTTCAAGATCCTCGAATGATTCATAATTGAACAGCTCCAGATAGGCCCGGTTGGCGTAGATGTGCAAGCCTTCGTGGATATAGGCGATCGCCTCGGAGGAGCTGTCCAGCAGCAGGGTATAGCGATCTTCGATTTCCTCCAGGCGACGCAGGGCCGTGCGAGCATCGCGCCGGGCGCGGACCGAGTTGACCAGGAACAAGGTCAGGCGCTTCATTTGTCTCGGATTGGTCGCGAACACCAGGCCTTCAACGCCCGCAGAGGCAGCCGCTACCGCCGAACGCGCGTCATCGGCTTTGATCACGCTCATGATCGGGACCGGCTCATCCTGTTCACGGGCCAGACGGCTGACCGACTCCAGCAAGCCCAGATCGCCTGGATCAATGCGAATCATCACCATATCGACCTCGTCGGTCTCGAAGGTGCGGCTGACCGCATTGCTGGTATCTGCGAATAATGTTCTTACCGCACTGTCTTCGCCGAGCAATTGAACCAGTTCCCGCGGAGCGCTGGGATCATCGGTAACTACCAGAATCTTGATTTCTGTCGTATGACTGGTCATGCAAACGCTTCCCGATTTACTTCGATTGTACTCATCAACGCCGGCTGCCTTCGAGCGGCCCCTAAAGCACTGGCAGCTTGTACGGTGCCCCCGCTTGTTCGCGAACCAGTCGCGGCACCAGGTAACCCGACAGCTTGACCCGCAGAAGGTCGATCAGCTCAACGGCTTTCTGACGATCAGCTTCGAAGCGCGCCGCGCCGCTGACCCGATCCAGAAGATGCAGGTAATAAGGTACCACGCCAGCGTCGAAACTGCGCCGCATCAGTTGACTCAATATCGTCTCGCTGTCGTTGACACCGGCCAGCAGCACGGCTTGATTGAATAACAGGGCACCGGATTGGCGAAGCCGCTGAATGGCCTGATCCACATCGCTGTCGAATTCGGCCGCGTGATTGGCATGTATCACGATGACAACCGGCCAGGGCAGGCCACCAATCCAGTCGCACAAATCCTGATCGACCCGTGAAGGCAAAACAACCGGCAGGCGGGTGTGAAGTCTCAGACGCTGGATATGAGGGATGGCGCGTAACTGATCGGTGAAACTGGCCAGGCGTGAGGTGTCGAGCATCAGCGGATCACCACCGGATAGTATGACTTCCTCGATATCGTTCCTGGCTGCGATATAGTCAAGCGTGCTTCGGTCGCGATCGATATCGGCGTGGTTGCTGGCATAAGGAAAGGTTTGGCGAAAACAGTAGCGGCAATGAACGGCGCAGGCACCTGTGGTGATTATCAGCACGCGGCCGGCATACTTGTGCAAAAGTCCGCGTTCACGTCGGCTCGCGCTGTCGCCGACCGGGTCGCTGACGAATCCGGCAACGCTGTCGTTTTCGCTCGGGTCTGGCAGCACCTGGCGTAACAAAGGATCATTGGCATCGCCTGGCTGCATCCGGCGGGCATAGGCCTGGGGAACCAGCATCGGGAATGCGGGGGTATCGCCATCGGCTCGGCTGGGAGTTGGCAAGCCGAGAAAATCGAGCAATGCCTCGGGTCGGCGAAAAGCCTGTCGCAGCTCGTCTCGCCATGCGGATTGTTTGGGCTGTCGATCGCTTCGCGCTAGAATAGCGGATTGTTTGATGATAGTGACCTTTGTCATCGCCTCTGTCGGCATCGTATTCGGGCGGAGGCGTTATTGTAATTCGGAGAAACCATGGCGACCTATAGTACAAGTGAATTCAAATCCGGCCTGAAAATCATTCTGGATGGTGATCCCTACAACATAGTGGAAAACGAATTTGTCAAACCAGGCAAGGGTCAGGCCTTCAGTCGGGTGCGAGTTCGCAATCTGAAAACCGGTCGAACGATAGAAAAAACCTTCAAATCAGGTGATACGGTCGAGGCGGCTGATGTGTTCGAGAAGGAAATCCAGTATTTGTACAGTGACGGTGAATTCTGGCATTTTATGGACACGGAAACCTTCGAGCAGCTGGCGGCCGGTGAGTCAGCCATCGGGGATGGAGCCCAGTGGCTCAAGGAAGAAGACATGTGCATGATCACCCTGTGGAACGGTCAGCCGTTGACCGTTCTCCCGCCCAACTTCGTGGAATTGAAGATTGTCGAGACGGATCCGGGCCTGAAGGGCGACACCTCCGGCAGCGGCGGCAAACCGGCCAAGCTGGAAACAGGGGCAACCGTCCGCGTGCCGCTGTTTGTTCAGGAGGGTGAGGTCATTCGAGTCGATACGCGCAAGGGCGAGTACGTCTCCCGGGTCAAGGAGTAAACATGCCGGGCAAGCTGCGCGCCTTGCATCCGGACTGGATCGTTCCGGTCTGCCCCGAGGATCAGGTGCTTGACGATCATATCGTGGTCGTCGACGATCATCGCATTGTCGATATTCTGCCGGCGATTGACCTGCAACAACGCCATCCCGGGGTGGCAATTCAGCGCCTGGAAGCTTGTGCGTTGATGCCGGGATTGATCAATGCGCATGCCCATTCGGCCATGGTCCTGATGCGCGGACTGGCTGATGATCTGCCCTTGATGCGCTGGCTGGAAGATCATATCTGGCCAGCCGAACAGCAGTGGGTTGGGCCCGATTACGTGCGGGCCGGATCGGAGCTGGCGATTGCGGAAATGCTCACGGGCGGTACGACCTGCTTCAACGACAACTATTTTTTCCCCGACGTGACGGCTGCAACTGCGGTCAAAGCAGGTATGCGGGCGGTGGTTGGGCTGCCAGTGATCAGTCTGCCGACTGCCTGGGCCCAGAATGAGGACGAATATTTCAATCGTGGCCTGGCCGTGCACCAGGCCCTGCAATCCGAGCCGCTGATCTCCACGGCTTTCGCGCCACATGCCCCTTATACGGTCAGCGATTCGGCCTTCAGACGCATGCGTGACCTGGCTGAAGAGATGGATATCCCAGTCCATCTGCACCTGCTCGAAACCGCCGGTGAAATTGACGGATCAATGGCTCAGCACGGCAAGCATCCACTGGATCGACTCGACCAGCTCGGATTGCTGGGACCGCGTTTGCTGGCGGTTCACATGACCCAACTGACGGCCAATGCCATGAACCGGATTGCTCGAGCGGGCGTGCATGTGCTTCACTGCCCGACGTCCAATCTGAAGCTGGCCAGTGGAATCTGCCCGGTGACGGAGTTGGACAAGCGGGGCGTCAACGTGGCCATCGGCACCGATGGTGCAGCCAGCAACAACACCCTGGACATGTTTGCCGAAATGCGTCTGGCTGCCTTGCTGGCTAAGGGAGCGAGTGGTGACCCTGAATCCATTCCTGCTGCCCGTGCGCTGTCGATGGCGACGATCAATGCTGCCCGGGCCCTGGGGCTGGACGAGCTTGTTGGATCAATTGAAATCGGCAAGCAGGCCGACCTGGTTGCGGTTCGTCTTGACGCGGTCCAGACCCGACCAGTGCATCATGTTGTCTCCCAACTGGTCTACGCTTGCTCCAGTCGCCAGGTCAGTCATGTCTGGATTGCCGGTCAGCAGGTCGTTCAGGAGGGCCGGCTGTTGACGCTGGATAGCAAACGTATCGCCCGGCAGTCGGAGCATTGGCTGCGCCGCCTGAAATCCCACGCCTGACCGAGATGAGATTGACAAGAGAAGTGAGGCTGAAAAGATCTGTGCCATGAACAACGAATCGACCGCGGTGCCCCTGACTGAAAACCTGGATCCGGCAGAAGCGGAAAAATTCAATGCGCTGGCCACTCGCTGGTGGGATCCCGAAGGTGACTTCAGGCCACTGCACGATATCAATGGCCCGCGCGTGGACTATATTGCCCAGCGTGCCGAGCTGGCCGATGCCAGCGTTGTGGATGTCGGCTGCGGAGGCGGTATTCTGTGCGAGGCGCTGGCCCGGAATGGGGCCAGGGTGACCGGCATTGACGTGGCGGAAAAGGCCCTGAATGTGGCTCGCCTGCATCAAATCGAGTCCGGGCTGGATATCAACTACCGGCGGATTACGGCCGAGGCGCTGGCCGACAGCGAGCCGGAAAGCTTCGACCTGGTTTGCTGTCTGGAGATGCTGGAACACGTGCCTGACCCGGAACTTTCGGTCAAGGCCTGTGCCAGGCTGGTCAGACCGGGAGGGCAGCTGGTCTTTTCGACCATCAACCGCAACCCGCTCGCCTGGGCCGCTGCAATTGTGGGTGCCGAGTACGTGCTGGGTCTGCTGCCAAAAGGCACCCATCGTTACGATCGCCTGATCCGCCCGGCCGAACTGGCAGCAGCTTGCCGCCAGGCTGAGCTGGATGTGGTCGACATTGTCGGCTTGAGCTACAACCCGTTTTCGCGCACCGTTCGAATCGGCGGTCGGCCGACCGTCAACTACCTGCTGAATGCCAGCCGACCGGCCTGATGAACCGGTCCTGAGTTTCCCGATTGATAATGAACCCGGGGCATTTTCGAGCCGTATTGTTTGATCTGGATGGAACGCTGGTCGACACCGCGCCAGATCTTGCCGGAACATTGAATCATCTGCGTCTTGCCAGACAACTGGCTGTCATCGACGAAGCCGAACTCCGACCGCTGGTAACGCGCGGCGCTGCCGGTCTGATCGAAGCAGGGTTCGGCGAATTGCCTGCCCGGCAGGCTGATTTACTGCGCAAGGAGTTTCTCGAACACTACCGCGCCAATCTCTGGGTTCGCAGTTGCGTGTTTCCGGGAATTGATGCTCTGCTGGATCAGCTGAATAAATCCGGCCTGGCTTTGGGGATCGTAACCAATAAAATCGAATCCCTGGCCGCGCCGGTTGTGAATCAGGCCGGATGGCACCATCTGTTTGGCTGTCTGGTGGCTGGCGATACGATGGACCGGGCCAAGCCCGACCCTTTGCCGGTTGCGGAAGCCTGCCGACGGCTCAATGTGGCTCCATCGCAGACGCTGTTCGTTGGTGATGACCGGCGCGATGTGTTGGCCGGCCAGGCAGCCGGTTGTGCAACCGTGGTGGCATCCTGGGGTTATATCGATGATCCCGACACGGTCGCCGCCTGGAATGCCGATGCGGTCATTTCGCATCCGTCCGAGCTGCTGCGGCTTTTGCAGCCTGGCTTGTAGCCAGCTGGTTTTTTTTTAAGCCAAAACTTTTTGTGGGTGACATGGCAACCGATACCAGTGATTTCTTGCAGCGCGTTCTGTTCGAGGAAATCAACGCTCGTTGTGTTCGCGTGCGCCTGGAGCAGGTGCTGAGCGATATTTTTACCGGATCGGATTATCCCGAGCCTGTGGTCCGATTGCTTTCTCAGGCGCTGTTGACAGTGGCGATGCTGTCATCGGGTATCAAATTCAGCGGTCGTATCAGCCTGCAACTGCAGTCATCAGGTGTGCTGCCTCTGCTGATGGCAGATTGCACTGATAGCGGTGGATTGCGGGGCGTGGCCCGGTTGGCCGACAATGCCGAATTGAGCGGAAATGAGCAGGATCTCTGGCGCAGCCTGGTCGATGGCGGCATTCTGACGCTGACCGTGGACCCGCCCGACGGTGGCGAACGCTGGCAGGGCATAGTCCCGCTGGAAGGCGATAGCATGGCTGAAGCGGTCGAAGCCTACTTCCAGCGATCCGAACAGCTGCCGACGCGGATTCGTCTGGCTGTAGGCGAAGGCGTTGCCAGCGCCCTGATGATCCAGAAAATGCCAGGTGAGGCCGATGATGATGACGGCTGGAACCGGCTTGAGCACCTGCTGGCCACGGTGGCATCCAGGGAATTGCTGGAAACTTCCAGTGAAACCCTGATGACGCGCCTTTTCCATGCCGAGACTCGGCGCCAGTTTCCCGCTCGGCCTTTGCAATTTTTCTGTCCCTGTTCCCGGGATCGGGTACTGGAAGTGCTCCAGGGATTGGGTGCGACCGAATTGGAGGACATGATCAGCCAGGGTGAGATGGTGGAAGTTCGCTGTGAGTTCTGCAATCAGGCCTACGGCTTCGACTTGCTGGATCTGGCCGAACTGGCCGGTTCTGATGCGGATGGAGGCAATTTCAGGCATCAGCCTGCGGATAGTCGGACCATCCACTGATGGAAGCACTGGCATGGTGCCGTAATCGCTTGCTGGTGCCAGGCAATCCATTGACGGCCAGCCTCGGATTTGCCGAGCCGGTCCACCGCAATGCCATTCTCGCATTGCGCACTGCCATTGCCGAAATCGCCGGTTCTGCCGATGCCGGTGATGTCGGGGTCGGCCAGACCAGGCTGATCTGGTGGCAACAGGCACTGGCCGGTGATAATCCAGCGGCCCGGCACCATCCGGTGCTGCAGGCGTTGGAACAGAGCGCCGTG
Organism: uncultured Wenzhouxiangella sp.; assembly: GCA_964523755.1. GTDB lineage: Bacteria > Pseudomonadota > Gammaproteobacteria > Xanthomonadales > Wenzhouxiangellaceae > Wenzhouxiangella. Next base: position 33,945 of record CAZFYM010000017.1, read on the forward strand.
CTTTCGGTCATCAGGGCAGTTGATTTCGAGTCATTTCTGGAGGCGGTTGAAGGCCTTTTGACACCACCACGCTTTGAGAGCCTATCCGAGGCCTGGGCGTTCTGCTGCCGCCTGGGTGGTCAGGCCAGCGCACTGGAAGCAAAGCTGCTGGGTGGCGATGACGCGCTGGCCTGCCGCCTCGGTGAAATCGGTGCTTCGGCCTACCTGATTCGTATCACCCGTGATTTGGCGCTGGATGCAAGGGCGAACCGTTGGTTGGTGCCGCTGGATGTCCAGGCGGCATACCAGGTTTCCCGTAGCGATGTCGTGGAAAAGAAAACCGGCCCTGCGTTTGACGGATTGGTTCGGACCCTGCTGGATACCGCGTTAAGCCGTGCAACCCGGGTGATGGGTGAGCTGGAGTCTGATGACGCCTGGCAGCACCGCCATCTGCTGGTTCACTGGGCACTGGAACGCCGTTTGGCGTTGAAGATCGCTCGCCAACCGGCAGATATCCTTGAACGGCGACTGCTGCCGGGGCACGCCGGCAATGTCTGGTGCGCCTGGCGCATGGCTCGGCGTCTGCGCCGGGGTCAAACCCTATAGGCGAATACCAACACCGAAATTCCAGCGAGTACGGTTTCTCCACAGTTCCGGGTCGTCAGCCCAGAGATGAATTTCTTCGGTTTCGATTACCGGGTAGGTGTAGGTAAATTCGCCCACCGGCCGCTCGCGCAACCCGCTAACCCGACCGAGAACGGTCACAAATCGGCCGGGTGCAAAGCTCAATGGCTCCAGAAACCCTGGATTGATCACCAGAAAGCGCACGCCGGGCTCGGCATCGGTTCGCGGCTGATCGGCGCGGTTGAGTGGATAACTGGCAACGGCCAGCAGGGTGATGTCTGACTGGTTCTCGACTTCGACAATGCGCCCACCCCAGATCACCAGCTTGCCTTGGTGGAAGTCTTCCTCAAGCACATGAGCCGGGCCGACCGGCGCGATGGTAACGCCTTCCGGGGCAATCGGACTGCTGGCACATGCCGCTATCAGCGCCATGCTGATCAGCATCGAGACCAGACCAGCCAGGCGACAGGTATCAATCGGCACTGATCACCCCCGGACCCTTGCCGGCCGTTTTTTCGTAAACGCCCTGACCGATCTTGCGGTACTGGGTGAAGCCAGCCTTTTCAATATTTGATTCCTTGAGTTTATGTGCCTGCCCGGCCACTACGTTCGGTGGTGAGATCAGCCGCCGAACCGGAGCGTGACAGACCGGACAGAACTCGATCGTCGGATCATTCAGTCGCTGCAGCACGGTAAATGCCGGTCGACAGTGCTCGCAGCCGGCTTCTTCGCTGTTGATGTACTCATAGAAAGGCATTGCCGGGTGCTCATGGCTGAATTCTTAAAGTCTATGGTAACGCAGCTTCATATCGAATCTGCGACAATGATTGCAGGAAATAAACGTGGATTCAATTGGTAATGAAACCTACTGACAGGCCTGTCTGGCTGGTGACGGGCGCGGCCGGTGCCCTGGGCAGTGAACTGGTGCGCCAGTTGATTTCGGCGGGTAATGATTGCATCGCCCTGGATCGTGATGAAGCTGGCCTTGACCGACTGCACGATACCGTGTCCGAATCGGGTTTGACCCCACCGGCACTGGTTCCAATGGATCTGATTGGTGCCTCGCCGGCAGACTATGACCAGCTGGCCGAGACCATGGAAAGTGAGTTTGGCCGGCTGGATGGTCTGATTCACAATGCAGCCATGCTGGTTGCCCTGCGTCCGCTGATGCACCAGCCGGCCGATGAGTGGATAAAGGTTTTGCAGACGGGGCTGACGGGTCCCTATCTGCTGACCAGCGCGCTATTGCCGCTACTACGCCAGACCGATGATTCGCGCGTGGTGTTTATCAGCGACAAGCACTGCCTCGACAAGCCGGCCAACTGGGCGGCTTACGGCGTCGCACAGGCTGGACGGGAGTGGATGGTCCAGGCGCTGTCGGCAGATCTGGGGGGAGGTTTGCCCCGGGTGCAGTCCGTCGACCCCGGACCCTTTTACAGTCGCTTGCGCAGCGTGGCCTGGCCGGTTTGCCGGCCAGACGAATTCGACCCGATCGAGATCATTGCCGAGCGGGTAATCGCCAACATCGAAGGAGGATCCGAGTAATGTCCAATGATCTATTCGAGAAAATCGTACGACGTGAGATTGATGCCGACATTGTGTTCGAAAATGACGATATCCTGGCATTTCGGGATGTAAATCCGCAGGCACCGGTGCATATCCTGATTATTCCAAAGCGTCGGATTCCCACCATCAATGACCTGGCCGACAGCGACGCGGAACTGGCCGGCCGGCTGGTTCTCGCGGCGCGTGATATCGCCGCCGCTGAGGGTTTGGCAGAAGACGGCTATCGACTGGTTTTCAATTGCAATCGTCATGGCGGCCAGTCGGTCTATCACATTCACCTGCACCTGTTGGGTGGTCGGACCATGGAGTGGCCACCCGGCTGAGGCTTTGATAGCGCCACGATACTGATTCATTACTTGAAGGACATCTTTTGAAAAGCTCACTGGCTCAGCAGGATCTCGATCATCTGTTTCACCCGGCTACCGACCTGCTTGGTCATAAAGCCAGCGGTCCGATAATCTGGTCGCGTGGCCAGGGTGTTTATGTTTATGACAGTCAGGGACGGGAGTACCTGGAAGGCATGGCCGGGTTGTGGTGCACGGCGCTGGGTTATGGCGAGAAGGAACTGGCCCGGGTAGCCGCTGAACAGTTGGAAACATTCTGCTACGGGCCATTGTTTGCCGGGCGCAGCAACGAACCCAGTATCCGGCTGGCAACGCGTTTGTCGCGCTGGGTTCCGATCGAAGGCGCACGCTTTCTGTTTGGCTGCTCCGGTTCGGATGCCAATGACGCCCAGATCAAACTGATCCGTTATTACTTCAACGCGATTGGCCAGCCGAACAAGAAAAAGATTCTCTCGCGCGGCAATGCCTACCACGGAGTCACCCTGGCGACCGCCGCGTTGACCGGTTTGCCGGCCTTTCACAAGCACTTCGACCTGTCGATGGACAATGTGATCCATCTGACGTCGCCGCATTATTATCGCCAGGGCCAGCCGGGTGAATCCGAGGCCGAGTTTGTTGGTCGACTGGCAAGTGAACTCGAAGCGGTGATCGAGCGCGAGGGTGCCGATACCATTGCGGCCATGATCGCCGAGCCCCTGATGGGTGCTGGTGGTGTGATTCTGCCACCGGTCGGCTACTGGGAGCGCATTCAGCCGATACTTCAGCGCCACGGCATTCTGTTTATCGACGATGAAGTGGTTTGCGCGTTTGGGCGAACGGGCAATCCCTTTGGCTGCCAGACCTATGATCTGGAGCCGACCACCATGACCATGGCCAAGGCCCTGTCATCGGCTTATCAACCGATCTCTGCCGTGGCCGTGCCGCCATTCATGTATGAAGCTATTGAGGAAGCGGCGGGCGGCGTGGGAATTTTTGCCCATGGTCTGACCTATTCCGGTCACCCGGTGGCGGCGGCTGTGGCTGATCGCAACCTTGAATTGATGGAAGAGCGCGGGTTGATGGCGCATGCCGCCAGCGTGGGTAACTATTTGCAGGCACGACTTGCGCCGCTGGCTGATCACCCGCTGGTTGGCAATCTGCGCGGCATTGGCCTGATCGCCGCTCTGGAGCTGGCGGCCGACAAGACCACCGGTAAAGCCTTTGATCCGGCCCTGAAGATGGGCTTCAAGGTCGCTGCTGCCTGCCTGGATGCCGGCCTGGTTGTCCGCGCTATACCCGGCGACATCATCGCCATTTGCCCACCACTGATCATCACGCAAGCCCAGGTGGATGAACTTGTCGACAAGCTTGGGAAAGGGTTGGATCGAGCGCTGGAATAGCGCTCGGATTTCAATGTTCAGACAATAACAAATGGCAGGCCGGGGTAACAACCCCGACGATCATGGTGCTCGATTCGCGCTAAAAACCTGGATTATCAAGCAAGCAGATCTTGATACTCCGGATGACGCTGTATCCATGCCTTGACATACGGGCAAACCGGTTTGACTTTCAGGTTTTCGGCGCGGCTCCAGTCCAGAGCGTGCCGGGTCAGTTGACCGGCAAGACCGCGTCCGCCAACGGCGTCGGGCACCCGCACGCTGTTCATGGACACAACTTCATCCGAACGGGCAAATTCCAGCACACAGGTTTCGCCTTCCACTACCATGGAAAACCTGCCGGCATCCAACTCCATTTTAATTTCATTGTCGTTCATCAAGGTCTCCTGATGGTTCTGAATGATTGCGCACACCTCTCAGCCATTCTACAGGGGCTTTATAACCGTGCTGACTCAGGTTCCCGGGTCGTAGATAGTTTCGAGCATCCGGTGGTGCCGGGTGCTTCGGGCCGGCCGGGGCGATCGGCACGGTAGATCCGCCCGGTTCCCGGGAGCTGGCTGCCCACGAATTCCGGCTGTTGAAACAGGTCGATGTGAGGGTTTCCTGGTAATTCAGTGGCCGGCATGGATGCTGATGGTTCTGCGGAGGTTTCCGCGCCCCGCCCGGCCCGAAGCACCCAACACCATTTGCCGCCTGCCACCATACCTACCCCCACCCTCGACGCTGGCTGAGGCTTATGCGTAATCAGGAAGCCCTGATCCCTTGTCAATAAAGAAACCGGGTGCGTATCGTTGCGGGGACCTTATCCAGTTCGGCAACCAGTGCCGGAGTATCCGGTGCTTCGACATCCATTACGACATAACCGATATCCGGCAGGGTTTGCAGGTACTGGGAAACGATATTGATTCCGGCACTGGAAAACAGCGTATTCAGTGCCTGAAGAACGCCGGGTTCGTTGCGATGGATATGCATGATACGCCGGGTGCCAGCATGATCGGGCAGGGTGACTTCAGGAAAGTTGACGGCTCCCATGGTCGAGCCATTGTCGGAATAGCGGACCAGCTTGGCTGCCACGTCCAGTGCGATATTTTCCTGGGCTTCACGTGTGCTGCCGCCGATATGGGGAGTCAGAAGGACGTTGTCCATGCCGCGCAGCTCGGATTCAAAGCGGTCATTGCTGCCCGACGGTTCCGTCGGAAAGACATCGATCGCAGCTCCCGCCAGGTGTCGCTGGCGAAGTGCCTCGGCCAGCGCGGGAATATTCACCACCTTGCCGCGCGAGGCGTTGATCAGATGTCTGCCGGGACGAAGTCGGGCCAACTCTCGCTCATCAATCAGATTGCGCGTCTGCTCGGTATCCGGCACATGCAGGCTGATAACATCGGCAGCCTCAAGCAGCTCATCAAGACTGCCAACCGGTTCGGCATTGCCGAGTGGCAGTTTGTCGACGATATCGTGATAAATCACCTTCATGCCCAGTCCTTCGGCCAGGATGCCGAGCTGCGATCCGATATGGCCGTAGCCGACAATACCCAGCACTTTGCCCCGAACCTCGTGTGAGCCCCGCGCGGTTTTCAGCCATTCGCCGCGATGGGCTGCCATGTTCTTGGCCGGTATGCCGCGCATCAGTAAAATGACTTCAGCCAATACCAGCTCGGCCACCGAACGGGTATTGGCATAGGGTGCGTTGAAGACCGGAATACCACGCTGGCGCGCAGCAACCAGATCGACCTGATCGGTACCGATGCAGAAGCAGCCGATCGCGGTCATCTTGCCGGCAGCATCAAGCACGTCCTCGGTGATGCGGGTGCGGGAGCGAATCCCGAGAAAATGCGCATCGGCTACGGCGCTGAGCAGCTCATCGTGTTCCAGCGCGCCGGAATGGGCCTCTACGCTGGTGTAGCCGGCTTTGCCAATATAATCCGTTGCGCGATCATGCACACCTTCAAGCAGTATGAAATTGATCTTATCCTTGGCGAGGGAGTAATTCGGGGCACTCATTGCGGGAAATTGGGCCTTGATCGAAGAGAAATTTCATTCATTATGGCAGGATCAACCCCCGACAATCTCAAACACGGACCAAATGACTGCATGGAAATTCTGACAGATCCTGAAAGCCTGGCGCATTTCGGTCGTGACTGGACCCGCTTCTGGCAGCCGGCTCCCAAGTCTGTGGTATTTCCGGAAACGATCGAGGATGTTGTCGAGCTGATTGCCCAGGCGCGCTCTGACGGATCGGCTCTGGTGCCCAGTGGCGGACGAACCGGGCTTTCCGGAGGGGCGGTTGCCGCGCACGGTGAGATTGTGGTTTCCATGGACAAAATGCGTCGTTTGATGGAGTTTGATGCCGCCGAACCTAGCTTGACGATTGAAGCCGGGATGACCGTGGGAGTCGTCCAGCAGCTTGCGGTTGAAAAGGGCTGTTATTACCCGGTGGACTGGGCGGCGGCCGCATCCAGCCAGGTCGGTGGCAGTATTGCGACCAATGCCGGCGGCATTCGGGTGCTGCGCTACGGCATGACCCGCGACTGGGTGCGCGGTCTGACGGTGGTCACTGGTACGGGCGAGGTGTTGCGCTTGAACCAGGGCTTGATCAAGAACAACACCGGTTATGACTTGCGTCAGCTGATGATTGGCAGTGAGGGAACGCTGGGGATTGTGGTGGAAGCCACCCTCGGTCTGCTGCCGCCTCCGCCGGAGCGATCAGTGCTGCTGCTTGGATTTACCCGTCTGGATGCCCTGATGCCGGCGCTGACAATGCTGCGTAAATCCCTGAAATTGTCGGCATTTGAGTTCTTTGATCGGCGCTCGGTAGACCATGTCACGCGAGCAACCCGGCGATCATTTCCGCTGGACTCGGACGCCTGCCCGTTTTTTGCCGTGGTTGAATTTGACGACCCTGAACAAAGGGATCAGGATCAGGCATTGAGCGTCTTTGAACAATTGATGGAAGATGGACTGGTGGCGGACGGCACGATCAGTCAGTCCGGTGCCCAGGCGGCCGAGTTGTGGGCCTGGCGCGAGGCGATCAGCGAGTCGATTGCGCCATTAACCCCGTACAAGAACGACCTGGCCGTGCGGGTCAGCCGGGTGCCGGCCTTTCTCGATGATCTCGATGCGTTGGTCAAGCAGCGTTATCCGGACTTCGAGGTTGTCTGGTTCGGCCATATCGGAGACGGGAACCTGCATATGAACGTGTTGAAACCGGACAGTTGGTCGATTGAGGATTTTCACGCCGCCGGGCGAAAGCTCAGTCCATCGGTCTTTGAGCTGGTCAAGCGCTTCCAGGGCAGTATTTCGGCCGAGCACGGGGTCGGATTGCTCAAGCGTGATGAGCTGACCTGGTCGCGTTCGGCTGAGGAAATCGCTTTGATGAGGCGGATCAAGCAAGCATTCGACCCCGATGGAATCCTCAATCCCGGCAAACTGCTGGCATGATGCTTTCGCATTGCGCAATCTGGTAAGGTTGCCGACGTCTATTTGATCGTTTGATCGCCAACCTGACTCGGAATATTTTCATGAACCAAGTACGTCTGTTTTCCGTTCTATTGCTTGTCCTGCTCGCATCAACCGTCGCTGCCGAGGGCTTGAGTCTGCAATCCATTGCCCGCCTGAAATCGGTTACTGACATCGCGGTCAGTCCAGATGGCCGTTATATCGCCTATACGGTCAATGTCCCCCGTGACCTGGCCAGTGAAGACGATGGACCAGCCTGGTCCGAGTTGCATGTTGCCGGTCCTGAAGGCGAGATCCAGCCGTTTATTACCGGTCAGGTCAATATTGGTTCGATCAACTGGCGTCCGGGTCGTGGGGAGATTGCCTTTGTTGCCAAGCGCGGTGACGATGAGCACTCCCAGCTTCATGTGATTTCCGTTCGCGGTGGTGAATCTCGCCGACTGGCCGAATTGCCAGGAGGTGTCTCCGACTACAGCTTCCATCCAGGCGGTACAAGCGTTGCCCTGATCGGCACCGAGCAGCAGGACAATGAGGAGCGCAACCTGGCCGAGCGGGGCTTCAACCAGATCATTTTCGAAGAAGGTCTCAAGAATCGTCGTCTGTATATCCAGTCTCTGACCGGCGAGGCAGGCGAGCCTGAAGTCCTGGATATCGACGGATCGGTTCAGTCCGTCAAATGGTCGCCGGCTGGCGATCGGTTGGCCCTGACGGTAACGCCCAGGCAGCTGGTTGATGACACCCTGATGTTCCAACGCATTCGCATTATTACCCCGCAGGGAAAGGAAATCGGGCGAGTAAATAATCCCGGCAAGTTGGGTGCCATGGCCTGGAGTCCCGATGGAAGCTACCTGGGCTTTATTGGCACGACTATCGTTAATGATCCACGCGAAGGGCGGCTGTTGGTCGTCGGCTCCAGTGGTGGTGAATGGACTCACCTGATGCCCGGGCTCCAAGGCCATGTCTGGGGCCTGGACTGGAACGCTTCCGGTGAAATCCTGTTTGTCAGCCATGAAGGCGTGGAAACCCGGGTCGGTCGGATTGCCCCGGATGGCTCCGGTCAGTCGACTGTCCTGCATCAACCCAACCTGATTGTCGGACAAATTCGGCCACAAGGCGACGGGAACCTGGCCTTTACAGCATCAACACCGCAACATCCCAACGAGTTGTTTGTGCTTGGGTCCGGCGATGACGCTGTCCAGCGCCTGACCCGCTCGAATGGCTGGCTGGACAATGTTGATTTGGCCCGCCAGTCGGTTTTTGAATACCAGGCCGAAGATGGTCTGGATCTTCAGGGCCTGCTGGTCTGGCCGCTGGACTATCGCGAAGGCCAGCGCTACCCTCTGATTCTCGCCGTTCACGGCGGCCCGGAGGCGCACTACTCCAATGGCTGGCTGACCAGCTATAACCTGCCAGCCCAGCACGCGGCAGCCGAAGGCTATTTCATGTTCTATCCGAACTATCGCGGCAGCACCGGACGCGGCGTGGAGTTCACGCTGCTCTCGCAGGGCCGGCCGGCCAAAGAAGAGTTCAGCGATCTGGTCGATGGGGTTGATGCGTTGATCGAATCCGGTCTGGTCGATGCTGATCGAGTCGGTATCACTGGCGGTTCCTATGGCGGATATGCCTCGGCCTGGGCGGCAACCTACTACTCGGAACGCTTTGCTGCGGCCGTCATGAATGTCGGCCTGTCGGACAAGATCGCCATGTTCGGTACCTCGGACATTCCGCAGGAACTCTATCTGGTGCACTACCGAACCTGGCCGTGGGAGAACTGGGATTTGTATCGCGAGGCCAGTCCGATCTTTTACGCTGAACGAGCCCGCACACCGTTGTTGATTTTGCACGGTGCGGCTGATCCGCGCGTGGACCCAACCCAGTCGCGCATTCTTTATCGCTTTTTGAAGTTGCAGGACAATCCGCCACCACTTCGCCTCGTGCTTTATCCGGGAGAAGGGCATGGCAATGCCCGCGCCGCTTCGCGCTGGGACTACAGCCTGCGCCTGATGCGCTGGATGAATCATTACCTCAAGGGTGAGGGCGGTGATCCTCCACCCTATCAACTCGACTACGGCCTTGACCCGACAGCCGAGGATTGAACATGGACAACGTCCGGTCCAAAGCGATTCTGGACAGAAAGGATTGAGCAGGCGGTTCAGACGGTTTCTGACTCCACCCGGTTGCCGCCTCGACCGCGGGCCCGTTCCAGCGCCGCTGCTGACCGTTCCAGGAAATATTCCGCCCGGCATTCCACTTCTGGCCGGGCGACAAACAGCCCGACACTGGTGGTCATCAGGCCATTGCTGCCGACCAGTGCCAGGTCGGCAACCGCCTCGCGAAAGTCATCGCAGATTTGCAAAGCCTGGTCGGGCAGATCGCCCGGTAGCACGACGACAAACTCTTCATTGGCAGCCGGTAGCAGTATTGCGCCGCGTGATTTTGACAGACTGGCAATGGTCTCTCGCAGGGCGGTTGCCGCATAGCTGGATTCCGGCTTGGCATTCTGGTCAAGACCGATCCGAAGCACCCCCAAATAGTCCTGCTGATTCCGGCAGCGATCGAAGTGCTCGCCGACTCTACGCAAAATCGCGGTTTCATCCAGGAGTGTGAACGTGCTGGAGTCAGCGCCCGGTTGCCGCTGACCAACTGACATATTACGTCCGTCAGGCTGACGGTTCGGGGCACGTTGACCATTCTTTCGCAGCCAGGCCAGCAGTACGAGAACCAGGGCCATGGCAATCACGCCGATGACACCCAAATGTATGGCATCGGGTGCGGCATAGTCGCTCTGGGCAGCGACAGTTGGACTGACCAGCCCCAGAATGAGGCCCAGCATACACATGGCCAGTCCCGCCATCATGCGTCCCAGAGCGTGGTGCTGAATGGCCTCAATTTCCCACGGAGGGCAGTAGCTGTCGTTGTTCGCAGCAGCGGTCGAGTCGTTCACCAACCCGAGCGCCACGGTCCCCTGAATGCTTGACATCCTGATTTTTTACTCCTGCGTATCATCCGGCACCAGCCCAAAATCATCACGGAAACGCATGAAATTTCGGGCCAAGTGCTTTTTCTGTCCCGCCGATGGCGTGACCCCCTTTCAATTTGATTTTTCGGACATTAAGTCAGTTGATTCACCTGCAGGCAATGCAATAAATGTGCCGCCCGCCGGGATTCCCGGCGGGCGGCAGCGCAAGCAAGTTCAGAAGGTGTTGTAGCTTTGCCGATCAGCCGGCGGGGCTGATGTTGACCCGCACGCGAATCGTGTCGCCAGGATGCTGACGGGTTCTGGTGTGATAGAGCCTGCCGTCAAATTCATAAGTCACCCGATAGCCGGACATAACGGAGGTTTCCTGATAGCTGCGCTCTACACGGCATTGTTCACGGGTGACATGGCGATAACTTTCCGGCCCACGGTTGCGCCGGTCTGCATCGCGCCCGATCGACCCCCCGAGCAGAGCGCCTGCTGCTGTGGCAGCGCGTTTGCCGTTGCCACTTCCAAACTGGTTGCCAATGACGCCACCCACGATGGCACCAAGTACCGTGCCAGTGTGCGAGTTGCGCCTCTGGTCAACCCGGATATAGTGGCCTTCATCCCAACAGACCTCGCGGTCAATCGGGGTGCGTTCAACACGGTACTCGGGTTTGACGTCCACAACCCGGGCATGTTGATAGTAATTCCCGCCGGCTTGAGCCAATCCGGCCGCGAGTAAACCGGCAAGCAGCACAGTCGATTTGTTGATCATGATGACGCTCCTTGATAGACGATTGATCTCAACGCCTTATCGACGTTGAAATCAAGCTTAAATGGGATGGGCTGAACCGTTTCTGAACCTTTGAGTTTGCTGCAAAGGGCAGACTGGATTAGGATGCCATTGGGACCAGGCTACAAACTCAAGGAGACGCGCATGGCCGTGCATAACACCACAGGAATCCGCAATCTGGCTCTGTTGGGCCACGCTGGAGCCGGCAAGACCAGCTTGTTGGACATGTTGCTGGTTAAATCCGGATTACTCGGGGAGCCGGGAACGATCGAACGTGGCAGCACGGTTTCTGACTTCGATCCGCAGGAAAAGGAGTACCAGCATTCTCTCAATACATCCCTGGCCTCGCTGACATTCGAAGATGTGCATGTCAATATCATTGACACACCCGGTGACCCGGACTTCAGGGGCCAGACGCTGGCCGCGATGAGTGCCGTTGAAACCGCCGTTATCGTGATCAATGCCAGCAACGGCATTGAGATGTCAACTCGCCGGCTGATGCGTCGGGCCAGGCAGCGCGGACTTTGTCGGGTTATCGTGATTAACCGGATGGATGCGGACGATGTTGACCTGGCGAAGCTGGTTCGCGATATTCGGGAGGAATTTGGGAACGAATGTCTGCCGGTCAATCTTCCCTGTGACAATCGCAAGACGGTGCGCGATTGCTTCTTCAAGTCGGATGGCCAGACCGATATTTTCTCACTGGCTGATGCACATACCGAGATTCTTGACCAGGTCGTCGAAGTCGATGAGGATTTGATGGCCACCTACCTGGATGGTCAGACTATCGCGGCCGATGCGTTGCACGATGCGTTTGAAACCTCACTGCGTCAGGGCCACCTGGTGCCGATCTGCTTTACCTCGGCGCTGACCGGAGCGGGTTGCGGCGAGTTTTTGAAATTCTGCAATCGCCTGTTGCCTAATCCGATGGAAGGCAACCCGCCGCCTTTCCGTAGTGGATCTGACAATCAGCGAGCCTCGGCAACGGCAGATCCCGATGCACATGTACTGGCTCATGTATTCAAGGTTGCCAATGATCCCTATGCTGGCAAACTGGGGGTTTTTAGGGTTTATCAGGGCACCATCAGCCCCGGTTGTCAATTATTCATCGGCGATGAGCGCAAGGCAATCAAGGTTGCCCATTTGTATCGAATGCACGGCAAGGAGCATATCGAGGTTGAAAAGGCTATTCCCGGCGACTTGTGTGCTTTGGCCAAGATTGATGATATTCACTACGATGCTGTGCTCCACGACAGCCATGATGAGGATCACTATTACCTCAAACCGATTGACTTTCCTCAGCCAATGTTCGGCTTGGCGGTCGAGGCAAAAACGCGCGGTCAGGAGCAGAAGCTGGCTTCATCGCTGGCCCGGCTGAGCGAAGAGGATCCGTGTTTCCAGGTAGAGCATAACCAGGAGCTCAACGAAACCGTGATTCGTGGATTGGGTGAGATGCATCTTCGGATCATGCTTGAGCGCATGAAACAGCGTTACAACGTTGAGGTTGAAACCCGCGCGCCGAGAATCGCCTACCGGGAAACCATTACTCGCAAGGCCGAAGGTCATTACCGTCACAAGAAGCAGACTGGTGGTGCGGGGCAGTTCGGTGAGGTGTTCATGCGAGTGCGGCCACTGGCTCGAGGCGAGGGTTTTTCTTTCAAGAGCGAAGTCGTCGGCGGTGCCATTCCGACCAGCCTGATTCCGGCGGTGGAGAAAGGCGTTCGCCAGTTGCTTGGCGAAGGTGCAATCGCCGGATTTCCGCTTCAGGATATCGAGGCCATTGTTTATGACGGCAAGTATCATCCGGTTGACTCAAAGGAAATCGCGTTCGTGGTGGCCGGCCGGCGAGCGTTTCTTGAAGCCATTGAAAATGCCGGCGCACAGATTCTTGAACCGATTGTGGAAATGGAAGTCAGCGTGCCGGATTCGGCCATGGGAGATGTGACCAGCAGCCTGGCAAGCAAACGTGCTCGAATCCAGGGAACCGACAGCCTGCGCGGCGGGATGACTAACATCAGTGCGGCTGTGCCCTTGTCAGCCATCGCGGATTTTCCGACCGAGCTGAAAAGTCTGACCGGTGGTGAGGGTCGTTACACCCTCTCGTTTTCACATTACGAGGCGGTGCCGGTCAATGTCCAGAAAGACCTGATCGAGCAGTATCAGAGCCGGCGAACGGCCGAGGTCTAATCGGTTTCCCGATTACGCGCATTTCCCAGTCCGTCTACAGGGGCTTCAACCGTGCTGATCCAGGTTCTCACGCCTGTAGGTCGCTTCGAGCATCCGGTGGTGCCGGGTGCTTCGGGCCGACCGGGGCGATCGGCGGGGTAGACCCGCACGGTTCCCGGGGGCTGGGGGCCCACGAATACCGACTGGCAAAACTGGCCGTTGTGAGGGTTTCCTGATAATTCTGTGGCCGGCAAAGATGCTGATGGTTCTGAGGAGGCTGCCGCGCCCCGCCCGGCCCGAAGCACCCAACACCCCCCGATGCAGCAGACTGACAGCTTGGGTAAACCCACCCCTTGCACCCAATTATCAGCGGGAAGTGGCGTTGCCAGCAGGTGACGCTACTTGCTGCCTGCCACCTAACCTACTACCTCACGACTATAGCTGAGGTATATACGTAATCAGGAACGGGTTTTGTGCGACAAAAGCTGTTCGTGCAGCGCCTGTACCTGCGTGTCGAGTTCAGCCAGTGTTGCGTGGTTATCAATGACATGGTCGGCGATTGCCAGGCGTGACTCACGGGTGGCCTGGGCATCAATCATGGCCCTGGCCTGGTCTTCGTCAATGCCATCGCGTGCCGTCAGGCGTTCGATCTGCACCGGTTCAGGGAGGTCAACGACCACGACCCGGTCAGCATTTCTGAATAAACCACTCTCTACCAATAGTGGCACGACCAGGACGATATAGTCGGCCTGATCAGCAGCTCCAATACGTGCCTTGACCTCCTGCTCGATCAACGGATGTGTGATCGACTCCAGCAGGATTCGATCCTGCGGATTGGTAAAGACACGGCGTCTCAATTCGGCCCGATTCAGGCTGCCATCGGGTTTGAGTACATTGCGGCCGAATCCGGCCACGATGCGCTCAAGCCCGGGTTTGCCGGGGGCGACGACTTCGCGAGCGATCAGATCGGTATCGATGATGGTCGCACCCAGCTCGCCCAGGCGATCAGAGACCGCCGTCTTGCCAGAGGCGATGCCGCCGGTCAGTGCAACCAGCAAGGGTCGGCGTTGGGAGGGCGGCCTTGTCAATCTGACTTGCCCCGCCGAAAAGTGAAGAATCGCTCGGCCCAAGCCAGCAGCTTTTCGGGTTTATTGGCTTTTTTCCATTCCCCGGCAGCGTACTTGTTGCCTTCGCTCCAGGTCGGATAGACGTGAATGGTGCTCATGATCTTGTTCAGCCCCAGACCGTGATTCATGGCCAGTACAAACTCCGGCAGCATCTCGCCGGCTTGTGCACCAACAATGGTGACCCCGAGAATGCGATCCTTGCCGGGCTCGGTCAGCACTTTGACGAAGCCGTAGTCGGCGCTTTCGGCAATCGCCCGGTCCAGGTCGTCGAGTGGGTAGATGGTGACATCAAACTCGATTTCCTGTTCAACGGCTTCATCTTCGCTTAATCCAACCCGTGCCACTTCCGGATCGGTGAAAGTGACCCACGGAATGGCACGGTAGCTGGTACGGAACGACCAGAACGGGCTGATCAGTGCGTTGACTGCGGCCGACCAGGCCTGGTGGGAGGCAACATGCGTGAACTGATAGGGCCCGGCTGCGTCGCCACAGACATAGATATTCGGGAAGTTGGTGCGCTGAAAACCATCGGTTTCGATTCGACCGCGATTGTCGAGGCGAACACCCAGCTTGTCCAGCCCATAGCCGTCGATGCGGGTTTTGCGACCCAGGGCAACGAGCAGACGATCAAACTCGAATGCTACTTCCTGGCCGTCATGTTCGCACACCAATGTTTTGCCATTTTCGACGCGCAGGGCCTTGTGCCCGGTCGCCACGGTCGCTCCATCGTGTTCCAGGTGTTCGGCGAGCAGCTCACCGGCCTCCTTGTCCTCGCGCGGCAGCAGGCGGGGCGCCATTTCAACAACGGTCACGCTGGATCCGAGGCGAGTAAATGCCTGGGTCAGTTCCGAGCCGATCGGGCCACCGCCCAGTACCACCAACCGTTCAGGCAATTCCTTGAGGTCCCACAAGGTGTCAGAAGTGAGATATTCGGTGGTTTCCAGTCCTTCGATCGGTGGCACCAGCGGCTCGGCTCCGGTGGCAAGCACAATCGAGCGTGCAGACAGACGCTTGCCGTTGACCTCGACCTCCCAGGGCGAGACCAGTGTTGCCTTGCCTTCGATGACATCGACGCCCATGTTGCGGTAGCGCTCGGGAGAATCGTGTGGTTCGATCTTTTTGATGACCTGGTGCACGCGAGACATCACTTCGCCGAACTCCAGCTCGGTGTTGATCTTGCGTATGCCGTAGCGCTGGCTGTTGCGTGTTTCGGCCATCAGGCGAGCGGTACGCAACAGCGCCTTGGACGGGACGCAGCCGGTATTCAGACAGTCGCCACCCATGGCATTCTTTTCAATCAATGCCACCCTGGCCTTGACCGTGGCACCGATATAGGCGGAAACCAGGCCGGCTGCGCCGGCACCGATTACCACCAGGTTGTAATCAAAGGCAGCGGGACGGGTATGGCTTGCATAGACCTTGCGGCGCTTGAGAAAGCCCAGTATCCAGCGCAGCAGCAGCGGTAGCAGGCCCAGAAGAACAAAGGCACTGATCAGACCCGGTGAGAGGATGTCGCCCATGCTGTCGATCTGGGCAAGCTGGGTGCCTGCATTCACGTAAACCAGGGTTGCCGGCAACATGCCGAGCTGGCTGACCCAGTAGTAGGTCCAGGTCCGAATTGAGGTGAGCGCCATCAACAGGTTGATCAGCCAGAATGGAAACACCGGAACCAGCCTGAGCGCCAGCAGGTAAAAGGCACCGTCCCGTTCGACCCCGGCATTGATCGCCTTCAGGCGCTTGCCGAATCGCTCCTGGATGCTGTCGCGGAACAGAAAGCGGGCAGCCAGAAATACCAGCGTCGCACCAATGGTGCTGGCAAACGATACTGCTACGGTGCCGATCAGCACGCCGAACAAGGCACCGCCGGCCAGCGTCATTACTGCGGCACCCGGCACTGACAAGGCAGCCATTACGACATAAACCAGCATATAGCCGGCGATCATCAGCAGAAGATTCGATTCGGTGAAAGCCAGCAGTTGGTCGCGCCGCTCGCGCAGTGTTTCCAGGTTCAGATACTGGCCAAGATCGAACAGGAAATAGGCCGTTATGCCGACGATAAAGAGCGCGGCAACGGTTAGTCTCAAAAGCAGCTTGCTTGACATGAACTAGTCCAGGATGAGGTAAGGAGTTGGGGCAGTAGACCGGTCAAGCATAACCGAGCTTGCAGTTTGCTTCACGATTCAGTGTTCCGGGCGGGAGTTCTCAGCTGACCCATGCAGGCGCGCTCGATGCCTGCCAGATCCGACATCGTCCGGACCGACTCAAATCCGGCCCCGACCATCAATTTCCGCACGGTGCTGGCCTGATCATAACCGTGTTCCAGGACAAGCCAGCCCTGAGGCTTGAGCTGGACTCTGGCCTGGCTGGTGAGACGGCGTATCAGGTCCAGACCATCGTGGCCGCAGGCCAGTGCTTGTTGCGGTTCGAAGCGCAGGTCGCCGCGCTGAAGATGAGCATCATCACTGGCGATATAGGGTGGATTGCTGATGATCAGGTCGAAGCTCTGATCAGGGAAGGCGGCCAGCAGATCGCTCCGGACCAGTTCAACTCGTTCCAGCTTGAGCGCGTCCCGATTGTCGCGAGCGACCTTGAGCGCCTCCAGGGATATGTCGCCGGCCGAAACCGTCCAGTCAGGGCGTTCGGCCGCCAGCGTCAGCGCAATGCAGCCCGAGCCGGTACCAATGTCAATGACCCGCGCGGTGCCGGGCAGATCCAGCTGCAGAGCGATGTCGATCAACAGTTCGGTTTCCGGACGAGGAATCAGAACAGCAGGGCTTACTTGAAAAGTTCGGCCGTAAAACTCCCGCTCGCCAAGCAAATAGGCAACCGGCATGCCGTCCGAGCGCTGCTGGATCAGTTCACGATAACGCTGTTCCGCCGTCTGATCCAGAACGAGGTCATCCAGATGGGCAAAAATCCAGGCACGGTCGCGGCCGAATGCCGCGGCCAGAAGAACGTCGGCTTGCAGCCGATTCTCAATCCGGACCGCAGCCTTGTCGCGCAGATTTCGATAAGTGCGGTTAGTTTTGACGGCCAACAACGCGGATCCCTGTGGAAGACCGGGATTATAGCGGGTCGACCATGAGTAGATCAGGGAAGAGACTTGATAGGCTCACCGTGATCTGTCACGCTTGCACGAGGATTTGTTCGATCAAGGGGAACGGTATGCGATTGTTCGTTTTTGTCATGGCGCTGATGCTGGCTGGCTGGGTTCAGGCCAGCTGTGAGTTGTCGAGCGCAAGACTTGGATCCGTGTTGGTGAAAACCGGTGATTCCGAGCGACGAGTGATGGAGGCCAGGCCTGATCGCACGGTCCGGCTGGAAACCCACCACGGTGGGCCAGCCGGCCATCGATACGACTTTTATCAGTCAGGTCAAACGGTTCAGGTTTACGTCAGTGCCGGCCAGGTGACACGCATTTGTTACATCCGGGATTGAGATCTGATATTACCCGATTGCGCACGTCTCTCAGCCATAGCCGAGACCGGCGCGTTTGGTGGCAGGCCGCAAGCGGCGTCACCTGCTGGCAAGCTGAGGGCCGATCGGCCTTGCTGGAATGACAACGTTTACGGGAGCTTCGGTGCCAACGAACTTGATTTTCGATTGCCCCGGCCGGCCCGAAGCACCCGGCACCACCGGATGCTCGAAACGCTCGATAGGCACGGGAATCTGGACTGGCAATCTAACTGCCCGGCGAAGCCGGATAGGCAGTTCGAAGGAAAAAGTTGGGTAGGAATTAGGATGTTGCGGTAGTCGAAAATGGTGGCCAGGGGCAGAATCGAACTGCCGACACGCGGATTTTCAGTCCGCTGCTCTACC
>CAZFYM010000018.1:0-38580 GCA_964523755.1 uncultured Wenzhouxiangella sp.
CGAGCTGCCAGACTGCTCCACCCCGCAATCGAGCCAGCAATTATAGGCTTTGATTTCAAGAAGGTCAACAGCCCGGACCGACCAATCCCGGAATTCATCGCACGGATGCCACGCCCACCCGCATGCGTTATCCTTTTCCCTGAATGGAAATCTTGAACCCGTTATTGGATGTTCCTTGATCCTTGTACCATGAGCCTATCCCTTCCTGAATCCTATCTTATGAACCCAATCATCAAATTCCTGGCCAGCCTTGGCCTGACCTTTGTGTTCAGCGCCGCCAGCGCTGATTCCATCGATCTGAAGCAAATCATGTCCGACCCGGAATGGATGGGTTCGCCGGTCCAGCAAGCCTGGTGGCAACTTGACGGCAGCGCCGTGATCTATCGCATCAAACGCGACGGTGCACCGGTTGACGACTTGCGTCGCATCGACCTGGCCAGCCGACGAGACGAACGCCTCGACTACGCCGACCATCCCGGGCTGGACGGCGCAGACCCCGTTTTTCATGCCGCCACCGGACGCGCTGTCTTTATCCGCGACGGCAACCTGTTTCTGCGCGACAGCGGCGCTTCGCCATCGCGCCAACTGACCCGCACCACCGAAATTGATTCCCAGCCCGGATTCAATGCCGATGGCAACCGGATTCGATTCCGACGGGGCAATCAATGGTGGCTGTACGATCTGGATGCCAACTTCGCCGGACCGGTCGCTGATCTGCGCTTCGAGGACGATCCCGATGCTGCCCCGGAAGATAGCCTGGCACAGATGCAGCTTCGGCTGTTTTCCAGCCTGCGCGAGGATGCCGAGAACGCACGCGTGCAGCGCCAGGAGCAGCGCCGGGCAGCACAGCAGGATCCGACCCGGGCACCGGCACCCTGGTACCTGGGCGATGAGATCGCAGCCGTTGCCTCCAGCCTGTCGCCGGACGGCCGCTGGCTGCTGCTGGTCGTCGAACCGGCCGGCTTCGACGACGGCCGGGATGGCCAGATGCCGCACTATGTCACGACCGAGGGCTATATCGATATCGAAACGGTCAGAACCCGGGTCGGACGCAAGGGACCATCGCCCCATTCCCTCTGGCTTCTGGATCTGGACACATTGGAAAAGCAGGTGCTGGACCTGTCGCTGCTGCCCGGAATCAGTGATGACCCGCTGGCCGAGCTGAAAGCCGAACAGGGAATCGAACCGATGGGTGATAACGAACAGCGCGCCATCAGCGTGACCGGAATCCAATGGCAGGCGGCTGGCAGTCATGCCGCCATCCAGATCAAGGCCAATGACAACAAGGACCGTTGGCTGGTCACGCTGTTACCGGAATCCGGCCAGCTCAATCCGCGCCATCGACTGACCGATCAGGCCTGGATCAACTGGAGTTTCAACGAGTTCGGCTGGATTGGTGACAGCACGAATCTGTGGTTGCTGTCGGAGGAAAGTGGCTTCAGCCACTTCTATACGGTCAATGCCGATCAAGGCGCGGCGCGGGCCTTGACCAGCGGCGACTTCGAAGTGATGGACCCGGTGCTTGATTTCGACGGCCAGTCCGTTTACCTGCTGTCCAATCGCACCCATCCCAGTCAATACGACCTGTATCGGCTTGATCTTGAGAGCGGATCGCTGCAGCGGCTAACCAACCACCAGGGCATCGAATCGTTTGCGGTGCTGCCCGGTCACGAGCAGATTCTGGTTCGCTACTCCGAATCTTACCTGCCGGCCCAGGTTGGCCTGGTGGCCAAAGACGGCGGCGAACTCGAACGCCTGACTGACACCCGCAGCGAGACCTTTCGCGCCATGACCTGGCAGGAGCCGCGGATTGTCGGCATCGAGTCCAGCAACAATGCCGGTACCATCTGGTCGAAGTTTTATCCCGCGCGCACGCCGGCACCCGCAGGGGGGCATCCGGTCGTGCTGTTCGTGCACGGGGCCGGCTACCTGCAAAATACGCTGGTGCGCTACCCCAACTATTTTCGCGAGCAGATGTTTCACAACCTGCTGACCGAACGGGGTTACCACGTGCTGGACATGGATTTTCGCGCCAGCAAGGGATACGGTCGTGACTGGCGCACCGCCATTTATCGCCAGATGGGCACGCCCGAGCTGGAAGACCTGGTCGATGGTGTGAACTGGCTGGTCGCCAACCACAACGCCGACCCTCAACGTGTCGGCCTTTACGGTGGTTCCTACGGTGGCTTTATGACATTCATGGCCTTGTTCAAGGCACCCGAGGTTTTCCAGGCCGGTGCCGCGCTGCGCCCGGTCAGCGACTGGGCTCACTACAATCACCCCTACACCTCGAACATTCTCAACACCCCGGATGTGGACCCGGAAGCCTATGCCCGCTCCTCGCCAATCGAATTCGCTGAAGGCTTGCAAGGTCGGCTGCTAATGACCCATGGAATGCTCGACAACAACGTCTTCTATCAGGACGTGGTGCGATTGTCCCAGCGCCTGATCGAGCTGGAAAAGGATGGTTGGGAGCTGGCATCCTATCCGCTGGAACGGCATGGATTTACCCGTCCAACCAGCTGGCGCGACCAGTATCAGCGTATCCTGACCCTGTTTGAAACGACCATCGGAGACCAATAAGCAATGAATGTGTTGATTACCGGCAACAGCAGCGGCCTGGGGCTGGGACTGACCGAGGCGCTGCTGGAACGCGACGCCACCGTCTGGGGACTGAGTCGCAGCGGCTGTACGCTCAAATCGAAACATGATGATGCCTTGAGAGATCGCCAGCAGGACCTGGGCAATCTCAATACGCTGGAAGACGGGCTGGAGCGTTTACTGTCGGACTGTCTTCGCCTGGACCTGGTGGTGCTTAATGCCGGCATACTCGGTCGAATCCAGGAAATCTCGAGCACCGACGTGCATGACGTGGAGCACCTGATGCGGGTCAATGTCTGGTCCAACAAGCTGATTCTGGACTGGCTGATCGAGCGCCAGATCCCGGTCGATCAGATCATTGCCATTTCGTCCGGTGCGGCGGTCAACATGAACTATGGCTGGGGTGCCTACTCGCTGTCCAAGGCGGCGCTGAATAACCTGATCAGCCTGTACGCCCCGGAAATGCCGGATACCCACCTGAGCGCCTACGCGCCGGGCCTGGTCGATACCGGCATGCAGGATTACCTGTGCGAGGAAGTCGACGCCGAGGAGTTTCCATCAGTACAAAAGCTCAAGGAAGCACGCGGCACCGAGCACATGCCCTCCCCCCGCCAGGCCGCCGAGCGCCTGCTGGAACTGCTCGCCGACCTGCGCGAGAAACATGAATCGGGCTCATTCGTCGACGTTAGAAACCTTTAAGGCCAATAGAAGAAAAAATCTCCCGGACGCGAAGCAGCAAAGTAATCAAGAAAATAAATTTGAAAAACTCTTTCTTTTCTTTGCTGCTTTGCTGCTTTGCGACAGAAAGATTTTTGCTGAATTTAGTACTGGCCGGTTTTGAGGAAGCTGGCGACGTGGTCGGCAACGTTTCGTGACAGAACCAGGCCGGTGTGTGATACGGGTAGTTCGAGGCGCTCGGACGCGCCGGGCAGGCGGGTTTCGTGCACGCTCACGGTGCCATCGTGCGGGCGCTCCAGGCGCTCGATCGCGCGCCCCAGGCCCATGCCGCGGGTACCGGCAATCACGCCGGTGGGTCGGCCTGATGGAGCATGGGCAAAACCGGATTTCAGAATCCCGCCAGAGCGACCGATCAGGCCGCGCGCGATCGGCCAGTCGGCCATGCGTCGGGCCACGGCCGAACCGGTAACCGGGGAGCCCAGCAATACCACCCGCCCCGGAGGCAGTTGCGAATACTCATCGAGCATGCGCAGAATCACCAGTCCACCCAGACTATGACCAACAAAATCCAGGCTATCGGCTTGCCGCTCAGCAGCAAATCGATACAGTGCGCGCGCACTGCTTGCAATCGAGCGGCGTACCGTGGGATAGGAAAAGCAATGACAGCTCAGACCTTGCTGTTCAAGCCGCCCGCTGAGCAGCCGGAGACTGATCGACCCGTACCACAAGCCGTGAACCAGTATCACGGTGCGCTTCATACCGGCCTACCCCGCCTTGTCGGTCGCTACCACGGCAATTTCCAGCTCATTCAGTTGATCTGCATCTACCGGAGCCGGAGCGCTGGTCAGGGGACAAATCGCCGAGGCGGTCTTGGGGAAGGCGATAACTTCGCGGATCGAGTCTTCGCCGGCCATCAGCGCCGCCACCCGGTCGATTCCGAAGGCGATCCCGCCATGCGGCGGGCAACCATAGCGCAGGGCTTCGAGCAAAAAGCCAAAACGCCTGGTCGCTTCCGCCTCATCAATGCCGAGCAGTTCGAACACCGCCTGCTGCAGCTTCGAATCATGGATACGAATCGAGCCACCGCCGATTTCTGATCCATTCAAAACCAGATCGTAGCCGCGCGACAGGGCATTGACCGGGTCGGCAAGAAGCGCCGACGGGTCAGCCACCGCCGGTGCGGTGAACGGATGATGCAAGGCGTAGTAGCGGCCTTCGTCCGCATCATGCTCGAACATCGGGAAATCGACCACCCACAGCGGTCGCCAGGCATCCTCGACCAGGTCAAAATCGCGTCCCACCTGGAGCCGCACCGCGCCCATGAAGGCCGCGACAAGCGGTTTAAGGCCCGCGCCGAAAAACAGCAGATCGCCGCTCTGGGCAGCCGTTGCCTCAAGCAGGCCGTCGATAGCGCTCGAATCCAGAAACTTGGCCACCGGCGACTGGACGCCCTCGGCCCCGGCCGCTCGGTCATTGATCTTCATCCAGGCCAGACCCTTCGCACCATATTTGCCGGCCAGCGCCGCGTACTCATCGATCTGCTTGCGGCTCAGGCGAGCACCACCGGGCACCCGCAGTGCCGCCACCCGGCTGTGCGGATCATTGGCCGGCTCGGAAAACACCTTGAAGTCGACCTGGCGCACCTGATCACAAATCGTGACCAGCTCCAGCGGGATCCGCAGATCCGGCTTGTCCGAGCCGTAGCGCTGCATGGCCTCATGCCAGCTCATGCGAGGAAACGGTCCGGGCAATTCCACACCCAGCACATCACGAAACAGCGAGCGGATCATGCCTTCGGCGATCGCCTGAACGTCAGACTCCTCGACAAAGGCCATTTCCAGATCCAACTGGGTAAACTCCGGCTGCCGATCGGCCCGCAGATCCTCGTCGCGAAAGCAGCGGGCGATCTGGTAGTAGCGGTCCATGCCGCTCATCATCAAAAGCTGCTTGAAAATCTGCGGCGATTGCGGCAGCGCAAAAAAGCTGCCGGGATGGACCCGGCTGGGGACCAGGTAGTCACGCGCACCTTCCGGTGTGGCCTTGGTCAGAATCGGGGTTTCGATGTCGATGAAATCATGCGCTTCGAGAAAGCGCCGAATGGCACGGGTCAGACTGGCGCGCAGTCGCAGGTTGTGCTGCATGCGGTCCCGGCGCAAATCCAGGTAGCGGTACTTCAGGCGAATCTCCTCGCCGTCGTCATCATTCATCAGCAGCGGTAGCGGCGCGCTGGCGTTGAGCAGTTCGACCGAGTCGGCCAGCAACTCAACCTTGCCCGTAGGCATCTCGGAATTCCACTGGCTCTCGGGGCGCAGCCTGACCGTGCCGGTGACCTTGATGCAAAACTCGTTTCTGAGCTTTTCGCCCACCGCAAAAGCCAGCTTGTTATCCGGCTCGACAACCACCTGGACAACGCCGGCATGGTCACGCAGGCCAATAAAGATCAACCCACCCAGGTCGCGGGAGCGAGCCACCCAGCCACACAGGGTGACGGTCTGGCCTTGAAGAGATTCGTTGATGTTGCCGCAAAGATGGGAGCGCATGGATTAATGACGGGTAAAGGGAAAGAGGGGGAAAGGGTAAAGGGTAAGATCAAACGAATAAAGGCTCAAGGGTCGAGCCGGCCCTTGCGGACCAGTGTGGTCAGGCGGCTTTGTCGTTTGAGCTGGATTTGGTGCTGTTGGAATCCTTGGAGCTGGCATCGGATTTGGGTTTGCTTTCGCTGGTGCTGGATTCCGACTTGCTGTCGCTTTTTGACTCGGATTTGGAGCTGTCGCTGTCGCCGGCCAGGTTGCGCTTGCCGTCTTTCTTGAAGTCGGTTTCGTACCAGCCACCGCCTTTCAGGCGAAAACCGGCGGCCGACACCTTTTTGAACAGGGCCGGTTGCCCGCACGCCGGACAATCGGTCAGCGGTGCATCGGACATTTTCTGGATTTTTTCCAGCTCGTGACCACAGGACTTGCACTGGTATTCATAAATCGGCATGGCTGTTCCTGAATCTGATTAACAACGGTTCGGCTATAGTGGGGTCTTATCAGGCAATTTTCGAGAGCCCCAACCCGGTCATTTTGCCAGAAAACCCGCAGCTTGCCCGAACTGAACCAGCCATGCCCGCCAATTCACTGCCCCTGGAACGACTTGTTGCCGACCTGGACTTTACCAGCGGCACACCCCTGGCCCAGTCCAATCAGGGTGAAGTGCGCCGTTTCAAGATCAATGGCCGCGAGCTGGCCATCAAACAGCCCAGAGGGCGCGGCCTGGCCTGGAGCGTGCGTGCGGCAAGCTTGCGCCACGAGTTTCGTGCCTATCAACGCCTGGCCGGTCTCTCGGGATTCCCCGAATGCCACGGTTTGTTTGCGGGCACCCGACTGACCTTGAGCTTTGTCCCCGGCACACCCATTCGTCAAGCCAGCCTGGCCGATCGAGAGGCCTTTTTCGCCTGTCTGCTCGACATCATCCAGGCCATGCATGATCGAGGCGTAGCCCACGGCGACCTCAAACGCAAGGACAATTTACTGGTCGATGCCGCAGGCAATCCGGTCATCCTCGACCTGGGTGCCGCAACGCTCAAGCAGGAAGGCATTCATCCGATCAATGCCCGGCTGTTCGAATTCATGCGCCAGACCGATCTGAATGCCTGGGTTAAGCTCAAATACGGAGGTTATGAAAATGTATCCGACCGCGACGCTGCTCTACTGCGGCGGTCCGGAGTCGAACGCTGGCTGTCGCGCTGGCGCCGGCGATCGGATTTTTGATGCTCGGGATGGCAGGCGGAAACGAATTCAGGCTGTCTGTGATCGATCACTCAGGCGTTCCAGGCCTTTCTCGATACTGACTCGGGGAGTGTAGGCCAGATCACGCCGGGCGGCGCTGAGGTCGTACCAGTGGGCGGTGCTCAGGTGCTCGACCACGAATCTTGACAGCGGCGGATCGCTGCGTCGTCGGGTCAAGCGCCAGAATCCTTCGACTAGGGTCGCAACCAGCATGGCAAGGCCGGGCGAGATGCTGCCGATGCGCGGCGATTCACCGGCCGCTGAGAGCATCCGGGCAATGATTTCGCCGGCCGGCAGCGGTTCGCCGTTGGAGATGAAATAGGGCTTGCCGGCCGCGCTCGCATCGCCGGCCAGATTGTCCAGCGCGAGCAGATGAGCCTCGGCCGCATTGTCGATAAAAACCGTGTCGATCCGCTTGTCCGGTGCTGGCAGACGCAACCGGCCGGCGCGATTTTTTTGGATCAGGCGCGGCATCAACTGATTGTCCCCCGGCCCCCAGATCAGGTGCGGACGCAGGGCGCAGGTTTTCAGGTCCGGTCCGTTGGCAGCCAGCACCAGACGCTCAGCCCGGGCCTTGGTTTCCGGATACGGTGCGTGAAAGCGGGTCGGATATGGCAGTGACTCATCCCCGCCCTCGATATCTCCGCCGCCATGCACCACGCTGGGCGACGAGGTATAAACCAGAATTCCGATACCCAGCTCACGGCACGCGGCCAGCACATTCTGCGTTCCGGTGACATTGGCCGATTCGAAATCCGGCGCATACAGCCCGGGGCCGGCCTTGGCCGCGACATGCATGATCGCATCACAGCCGGTCGCTGCCTCGCGCACGGCGGTGGCATCAGCGATATCACCCCGCCGGCAGTCCACTCCCAGCGCCGAAAGTGCCGGATAGTCTGAACGATTGAGCACACGCACCGAATCGCCACGCGCCAGCAAGCGCTGGACAATCGCCTGCCCCAGAAATCCACCGCCGCCGGTTACTAGAACAAACATTGAAGATAAGGTTCAGGGATCGTGGTTGGGCATAGTTTAGTGGAAACAGACGGTCTTCGGTCCTCTGTCCTCCGATCTCTGTCCTCCGACCTCCGACCCCCGACCTCCTCCCTCTTTTCCCCCGCCTGCTCCGCCCCCATGTCAGGGAGTTGTCCTAAAGCTTCCTGCTATCTCATGAGCCAATACGTTTACACCATGCACCGCGTTTCCAAGGTGGTGCCGCCGAATCGAACCTTGATCAAGGATGTATCGCTGTCGTTTTTCCCGGGCGCGAAGATTGGTGTGCTGGGCCTGAACGGGGCGGGCAAGTCCACGGTACTGCGGATAATGGCCGGGGTGGACAAGGAATTCGATGGCGAGGCGCGACCGCAACCGGGCATTCGGATCGGCTATTTGCCGCAGGAGCCCGAATTGCCTGAAGAGATGACCGTGCGCGAGGCGGTGATGCTGGGTGTCGGCGAGGTCAAGGCACTGCTGGATCGCTTCAACGAAATTTCCGATCGCTTTGCCGAGCCCATGGATGATGAGGTAATGACCGAGCTGCTGGCCGAGCAGGCTGAACTGCAGGACAAGATCGATGCCGCCGGCGGCTGGGAACTGGACCGCACACTGGAAGTGGCTGCCGACGCGCTGCGCCTGCCACCGTGGGAAAGTGATATCAAGGTGCTGTCGGGTGGCGAGCGACGCCGGGTCGCCCTGTGCCGACTGCTGCTGTCCAAGCCCGACATGCTGTTGCTTGACGAACCGACCAACCATCTTGACGCCGAATCGGTCGCCTGGCTTGAGCGTTTTCTGGATGACTTCCCCGGCACCGTCATGGCGGTGACCCATGATCGCTATTTTCTGGACAATGTCGCCGGCTGGATTCTGGAAATGGATCGCGGCCACGGCATTCCCTTCGAAGGCAACTACACCTCCTGGCTGGAGCAGAAAGAACAGCGCCTGGCCATCGAGGAAAAACAGGAAGCCGCGCGCCAGAAAACCATCAAATCCGAGCTTGAATGGGTCCGTTCCAATCCCAAAGGGCGCCAGGCCAAGAGCAAGGCCCGCCTGAAACAGTTTGAAGATCTCAACTCGAAGGAATTCCAGGCTCGCAACGAAACCCGTCAGATTTATATTCCGCCCGGTCCGCGGCTGGGTGACAGCGTGATCGAGGCCAAGGGTCTGTACAAAGGCTTCGGCAACGATCTGCTGATCGAGGATCTGAGCTTCAAGATTCCGCCGGGAGCCATCGTCGGCATTATCGGTGGCAACGGGGCCGGCAAGTCAACCCTGTTCAAAATGATCGCCGGCATTGAGCAGCCGGATCAGGGATCGATCAGCGTCGGCGAGACGGTACAACTGGCCTACGTCGATCAGCGCCGGGACAGCCTGGACGACTCGCGCCAGGTCTGGGACGAGATTTCTGACGGAGCCGAGGAGATTGTGGTTGGCAATTACCGGATTGCCGCGCGCGCCTATGCCAGCCGCTTCAACTTCAAGGGCTCGGAGCAGCAAAAGCGGGTCGGCCAGCTTTCCGGCGGCGAGCGCAACCGGGTTCACCTGGCAAAGGTCCTGAA
This sequence comes from uncultured Wenzhouxiangella sp., assembly GCA_964523755.1. Taxonomy (GTDB): domain Bacteria; phylum Pseudomonadota; class Gammaproteobacteria; order Xanthomonadales; family Wenzhouxiangellaceae; genus Wenzhouxiangella. The sequence goes on from CAZFYM010000018.1 coordinate 9,605, forward strand.
AAGCGGTGGCAACGTGCTGATGCTCGATGAGCCCACTAATGACCTGGACGTGGAAACCCTGCGCGCGCTGGAGGAAGGGTTGCTGGCATTTCCCGGCTGCGCACTGGTCATCTCGCATGACCGCTGGTTCCTGGACCGGGTCGCGACGCATGTGCTGGCTTTCGAAGGTGACTCGCATGTGGAATGGTTCGAAGGCAATTTTTCCGACTATGATGCGGACTTCAAACGCCGCCTGGGTGATCAGGCCGGCCCGCATCGACTCAAGTACAAGAAGCTCAAATCCTGAAATGAACCCCAAAATGAACCCCGAAATGAACTGATAACGCTCGCTATTCTCTAAGCAGACAACCTGATTTCAAATGCAACCCATACGGGAGTTGGACATGAACATGAAGTTTCCAGCCTTGATCGCGCTGGCCGTGGCCTTTCTGGCCGGCTGTCAATCCACCGAACCTGAACAAACAGCCACACCTGAACCGACCAGCGCTACACCGGCAGTCGAGCGCTCGGCTCCTGACAGACGCTCCGCTGCCGAACCGCGCCCGACTCAACCGGAGCCTGAGCCAACGAGCTCCACTGGTGTCGATCCGGCGCGGGAGATTCCGCGTCTGCAAGGTGAGCTGCAAAGTGAAGGCTACGGCATGACCATGATTGTCGATGGTTCCAGCCCGCAAGCCTTTGCCGATAGCCTGGCGATGATTGCCTCAGACACCTCGCAGGAGCAGTACCGGACCCTGGATTCAGCGATCCGTTACTTGCAGACCTATGCCCTGGGCTCGCGCGATCTTGAGAGCTTTTACCAGTCATTGGACGGTATGACGGCCGAGGAAATCATCGAGCGCGCTCATAGCCGTCGCCGCTGAATCCTGAATTTAGACCCTCAGGGCCGGAACGGCCTGGGCTGCCAGCCCAGCCGTTCCCGCGCCGGCGTGTCGTCGACAACCAGATCCATCCGCTGGCGAGCCAGCATGATGGGCCGAATATCCTGCAATCGACCCGATGCATGAGCAACCGACAGTAGCGCTCGCATAAGGAATAACGGCAGGCGCACCAGGCGATTCGAATGAACCCGGGCGCTGCTGATCCGTTTCAGCATGGCCGGATAGTCCAGACTCTCACCGCCGCCCAGCAGCCAGCTTCCGACCGACTGCCGGCCCAGCGCCAGACAATCAACAATCAGGCGCGCCAGGTCATCGGCATGCACCGGCTGGCGCAGCCCGCGTCCGCAATAGGGCAGCCACTTCAACCGGCTTGTCAGACCGCCTATCCGGCTGACATTGGCATCCCCCTGGCCGCCATAGATCATGGTTGGCTTGAGCAGCGTCAGATCAATATCGCGCTGGCGACAGATTTCATCCAGATCCGCCTCCAGTTCAAGCAGACGCACCATCAATGCACGTTCATCGTCATCCGGCGATTGCATCTTGAACTGCGTGCTGGCCGAACTCAGGGCAATCACCCGACCCAGTCGCGACGAATGCTCGACGTGCCTGAGTGCGTGAGCCAGCGGCCCCAGACTGATCAGTACGCTGGATTGAACGTCGACCGGACCGGCATCCATGTCCTGCTGCAACCAGATCACATGCGGATGCCGTTCGCGGGGCTGACCGCGAGAGACCGCCATCAGCATCACACCTTGACCGGCCAGACGCTGAATCAAAAACTGGCCGGTTGCCCCACTGGCCCCCAGCAGCAGCAAGGGTGCGCCGGTATCTGTGCCCGGTCCTGCTCCTAGCGGCGTCGCCATATCACTATCGGCAGAATCAATACAAAGTGGACCCAGATACCGAACAACCACAGGGGTCGGCTCCAGACCGGCCAGCGGTTGCGGCTATGTTTGTTCAGATAACGCCACAGGCCACGATGCTTGTCGAACTGGACCTTGACCGGCCGGCTGAGCGACGATATACCGCCGGCATGGGAGATCGCCACCTCGGGTACCAGCCGCAGCTTCCAGCCGGCCTGCTGCAATCGGGCCATCAGATCCAGATCTTCAAAATGCATTGGGAAGCCGACATCAAACCCACCCAGCGACTTGAAGACATCGGTTCGAATCAGCATGCAGGCTCCGGAAACCGCTTCGACCGAGGCAGCATCGGATGAGGCCGGCAAATGGGTCAGATCCACACCGGCACCAAAACGAAAGCGGAAAACTTCGTTGAGTACCCGCTTCGGGCCGGGCAACTGACGGCGACTACCGCGCTGTTCATTGCCCGTCATGTCGAAAATCCGTCCGGATACCAGGGCGGTGTCCGGGTGATCATCCAGATCCGAGACCAGAGCCGCCAGCCCGTCGGCCACGAGCAGACAATCCGGATTGAGAATCAGCAGGAACTCGCTGTCAACCCGGTCGAGCAAATGGTTCACACCGCGGCCAAATCCCAGGTTTTCCGGTGAACGAATCACTTCCAGTCCAGGCATGGCAGGCAGATCATCGACGCTGCCATCGTCCGATGCGTTATCCAGTACCAGGACCCGGGGCAATCGCGCTGTCTTGCCCTTGAGTGCCCGCACGCAGCGTGCCAGCCAGCGACCGGAGTTGTAGTTGACAATGATCACGGTCACTCGAGCCAGGCTTGACCGAAATCGGGCGACCACGTCAGGGTCAGTTGTCGGGGTGATTGTCAACGCCCCTGCTCCAATCGGGCTTTGAGCTCGGCGAGCTCGGCATCACGCTCGGCCAGCAATTCGCCGGCCCGGATATGCTTGCGAATCTCGTCGTTGTAATGCTGATAAACGCTTTCATCACGGTCACCAAATAGCGAGACCGGCGCGATCTCTGGCAAAAGATCTGGGTCGGCGGCAGCGACCGCCAGAAAATACAGCGGCGGCAACGGCGGCTGCTGGTCATGATGGATACCGGCTGAATCCGCGGTATGCCAGATGGCCTTGCCGCCTCGGTCGAGCTGCCACAGCGCCGAAACAAACATCAGTTTCTGACCATACAGCCGGCAAGCCGGAAAGTGCCGGGCCAGCAAGGACTCGAATTCATTGCGATAGAGCTCGCGGACATGAAACGGGTTGGAATAACCGGTGTCATCGCTGTAGGTCTTGCGGTCAGGCGATGAAATCAGCAAGAACCCGTCGGGTCGTAACACCCTCCTGAATTCGGCCAGCATCGCATCCTGCGCTTCGAGATGCTCCAGGGTTTCAAAAGAGACCACCACGTCGACCTCGCCATCGCCCAGTGGTAGCCGAGTAACATCGGCTTGACAGAAATCCAGACTTTCCGAGCCATAGCGCTGAGTAGCATGAGCAATGGCTTGGCCACTCACATCGTAGCCCGTGACCCTGGCCGCAGAGGCGGCGAGAATATGGCTTCCGTAGCCTTCCCCACAGGCTGCATCGATTACCCGCTTGCCGTCCACCAGGCGAGCTGCCCAAGCATAGCGGTGCCAGTGCTCATAGGCAATCTCGCGAACACACTCGGGGGTAAAGCGCTCGCCGGTGAATTCCAGTTCAGGCTGATCGGTCATGGCGTTGGTTTTGCGGGGAAAGCGACTGCGATTCTACCAAACACAATTGGTCGTTTCGTCGTTTCGTCGTTTCGTCGTTTCGTCGTTTCGAAACGACCAAGCGACAAAACGACTAAACGACGGTTAGTTGGTCATAGGTGGTCAGGATGGCCTGGCGACGTTCGGACATAGGATCGGCTTCGATAAACGCACGGACCTGGTCGAGGTAGTTGGGATGGCGAGCGAGCAAGCGGTTCATGGCTTCGCCGCCCGGCTGGAGCCCCAGTGGCCCGAAGCTGGCGTTGCCCTGGTGGGCCACATAGGCCTGATCACACAATACGTGATGCCAGCCGGCTTGAATGGCGCGCTGGCACCAGTCGTTTTCCTCGCCGTAGCCGCGCCCGAACACCGACTCATCAAAGGCCCCGATATCATCCAGGCAGCGGCGACGCATAAACAGGCAAAAACCCACACCGGTTGGCACAACCGGGTACTGGGGCGGCCCCGACTCGCGACAGGCCTGGGCCCAACGATCGGGATTGTCTGGCCAGGGGTTGGCAGTGCAGAACTCGGGAATCGAGGCGATTTCGCCGTTGTTGGTCAGCGGTGTAATCGATGCAATCCGCTGATCACTGTCAGCGCACTTCATGATCGCCTCCAGCCAACCGCGAGTCACGCAAGTGTCTGAATTGAGCAGGATGGCATCGGCCGGGCTGGCCAGCGAAAGGCCCAGGTTGGCGCTGCCGACAAAGCCCAGGTTGGACTGATTGGTGACCCTGACCCAGTTTTTCGGGAGGCTTGCAAACAGCGCTTTGATGCCGGGTTCGGTCGAGGCATCATCAATGACAATCACCGGCTGAAAATCCGTGATGGTTGTGCGCAATGCCTCCAGGCAGCGGCGTGTTTCGTCCAATGCATTGAACACCGGCACAACGATGGCTGTCAGCTCAGCCATTCGTGCTCCAGTCGCACCATGCCCAGCTCGCGGGAACGGCCGGACACGGTAAATGACAACTCGACCGTATCATGCACTCGAAGACCTTCCGGGTCCAGTGCGTGGCCGCGAACCGCATAACCGCCGGGCAGCAAATTGATGGCAGAGAACCGTAAGCTGGCCAGATAACCACCCTGCCCGTCCTCGCTCAGCGCAACATTGTCGTGATCATTGGCGACACCATAGACTGCCGTGCCATCGGCCCGGATCAGCCCGACCATGGCAACCGGCGGTCGACCATCCGGCGAGCGCAAATGCAGCGATACCACCAGATCCTCACCCATTGCCAATTGGGGTTCACCGGCATCCTCGCCATTGATGGTCAGCCCGGTCACGGCATACAGCCCGCTGCTGGACAACTCGCGATGACGCTCGAGATCTTCGGCGTCACGACGCTCATGCCAGGCCAGATAGGACTGGGTGATATCGAACACATCGCCCTGGGCACGGGCATGGCCATCGTGCAGCCACAGGGCATGCCGGCACAACTTCTGAACCTGGTACATGTTGTGTGACACCATCAACAAAGTGCCACCTTCATCCAGATAGCGCTCGATCCAACGAATGCACTTTTTCTGGAACGACTCGTCACCAACCGCCAGCACTTCATCGGTAATCAACAAGTCCGGTCGAACCGAGGCCACCACCGCGAACCCAAGACGAACCACCATGCCGGACGAATAATGCTTGACCGGCTCATGAATCGACTCACCGATATCGGCAAAGGCCAGAATGTCATCGAGCTTCTCGTCGACCTGCTTCGGTGCCAGACCCAGAAACGCCGCATTCAGGCGCAGGTTATCCAGGCCGGTATACTCAGGATCAAATCCGGCCCCAAGCTCAAGCAAGGCTGCGCTGCTGCCATGCTGCTCGATTCGCCCCGCACTGGGGGCCAGTACGCCGGTGATGACCTTCAGCAGGGTCGACTTTCCGGCACCATTGCCACCTATGATGGCCATTGACTCGCCGGCCCGTACTTCCAGCGATAGATCGTGCAGTACCGGCGTGCCACCCAGGGTGTGCCCGCGGGTCAGCAGTTGCCAGAAGGCCCGCAGCCGCAACGTCGTCTGCGCGGTCGGCGGGTAGGTCTTGGCGACACGGTCAAGCTTGAGCAGCGTACGGGTCACAGGAAGTCTTCGAAATGCGGGCTTAGTCGGTCAAACAACTTCCGGCCAAGCCAGTAAGCCAACAACGAGCTGACGAGCATGATCACCAGCACCAGATCCGGCACGGCTTTGCCCAGAAACAGGGCCGATCGAATCTCTTCGACCCACCAGGTCATGGGATTGAATACCAGCCAGTTTGCCATGGACGCCGGCAGCATCTCCGGCGCATAAATGATCGGGGTCAGAAAAAACCAGAACAGTAAAAAGGTCGGAAGAATCTGCTCGACATCGCGGATAAAGACCTGGAGGGTCGCCAGGAACAAGCCCAGGCCCAGGGCCAGCAGATACAGGCTGGCGAGTACCAGCAAGGTGTACGGCAAGGCCAGCCAGTGGATGTCGGCCGCCAGCCACTCGATCGTCAGCAGCACAACGGTGTAGCCGGCCGCATGCAACAAGAAGGCAGCCGAGACGCTGCTGACCACCAATAAATGACGCGGCACGGCTACCTTGGCGACCAGCGCCGCATGCTGCTGAATCGCCTGGGAACCGCGCTGCAGGGCTTCGGAAAATGCCAGCCAGGGCCACAGCGCCACCGCCAGCCAGGCGACAAAGGGCATATCCATCCCCTCAGGCACCCGGGCGCGAAAAATCACCCCGAATACAAAGGCATAGACCGCCAGCAATAGCAGCGGTGTCACAATCAACCATATCCAGCCGGTTGCCGAACCGATAAAGCGACTGCGGATTTCGCGGGTCAGAAGTTGCCGGAAAAGCCCAACATTCACTGAAGGTAGAGCTCCGCCACGATGAATCCGCTACCAGGCTTACTCGCCCGGTGCATTTTCCGGAACGATTCGCCAATCAACCTCATACTGATCCAGAATGGCTTGAACTGCCTCGGCATCAACCACCAGTTGGTCAGCTCGCAGGCGCTGAACCAGGCGCTCGCGGGCACGTTCCATATGGCGAATACGGGCCGTTTGCAACGCTTGCTCTCTGGCCTCGTCCCATTCAAGCTGACGCGATTCATTGTTTGCATCCATTCGAAGCACGTGCCAGCCGAATACAGACCTTACGGGTTCGGAAATCTGACCCGGCTGCATCAGAGACAACGCCTGGGATACAGCTTCGTCCAACGTATCCGGTACTACCGATGTGTAGGTCCCCTGATTGTCGACGACCGCCGGGTCATCGGAATACTCTGCCGCCAGGTTTTCGAGATCTGCTCCGTCCTGCAGCGATTCATAAATGGACAGAATCCGCTTCATGCCATCCAGTTCACCCTGATCAGCACCGACAGCAACCAGAATATGGGTAAAGTCCAGACTGGCCGGACTTCTGAATCGCTCCGGTTCAGTCAGATAGATTTCCCGTGCCAACTGGCTGTAATCGTCAAGCTCCTGCTCGGCGAAATAATGGTCCATGTATTCCTGGCCGATCAAAACTGCGGCTGATTGGAACAGCTTGGCATGAAGATCTTTCGACCGGATAAAGTCACTCTGTCTGGCCTCGTTGAGCAAAAGACGGGGCAGCATCAGGTTTTCAATCGCCTGGCCGACTCGATCTCGACTGCGAAGAAAGCCTGACCGGTGTTCCTCGGGAAGACGGGCCAAATAAGCGTCCATATCGGACACGGTAACAACCGCATTTCCCTGACGAGCAATCGGTGGCGAATGAGTGAAAATTTCCAGTCGTTGTTCGATCGGCGCGTCCGGAAGCAATTGTGCCTGGATTGGTACTACCGCCAGCGTAGTGAAGGCCGATAGCGCCAATAATTGAAGCAACTTCACAATCAGTTTTCTCCTTGCATTTTCAAGCTGTTACCGCCTGCGTCGTGGCAAATTGATGTTCTTCAGCGAGTTAATTGACCAGCATCTAATTTTTTGGGTTTCTGAACCATAATCGGCGCGTCCCGAGAGACGCGCCGATTTAATCGCAATAATCTCTATTAGGGATCGTAGGTGCCTGCTGGCGTCGCATTCATGCCACACCGATTAGTGACGCAGTTGGTTTGCGGCGTCAAGTCAGCTGGTGCCGTACCCGGCATATCGTCCGTCCAGATAATATTCAAATAATATCTGGTGTTCGGCTGAAGCCTGCATCGCGGGGAACCCGACGAAGTCGGCCCGCCCCAGTCGAAACTTTCAGTGATACCGAACAGATCGCGCTTGATGCAGCCCGGTCCCATTTCCGCGTCGATCAGATCCTTGTTGTAGTCTCCCGGACATTTGGATATGGACCAGAGCTTGTTGGTTCCGATGGCACCGGCAAACTGCGGAACTTCCTGTGTCATGCGACCCTGATGACTGCTGGGGATATTACCGCTGTTAAATTCCATGGCAATAAATTGACGCCCCTGATTGCCGAAAATGGTCAGGTTACGGGTATTTGTACCACCTGGCCAGACCAGCGGCCACGCTCCGGTTGATAAAGGTTGTTCTGTCAATACTCCACCAAAGTGGCGACAGTCTGCGGTTGTGATTAGCTGGCCTGTCTCACGATTCCAGCTGCAGGAATTCGTTCCGGTGGTCTTGCGCACCCAGTTACTCAGATCTCCCTGTCCCAGCAACGCGCGACCCTCACACTCACTCGGAGGCGGCTCATCCGGATCAATAATATTCACCGTACGCGATGCAGTTGGCGAATTACCGGCCGCATTCGTGCAGGTCAGGGAAACCGTAAACGACGCGCCAACGGTCAGTGATCCGGTGTTGGTTATATTCTGACTGCCTGAGGTTGGCTTGCTACCAGTCCAGCTGCTCAAAGTACCGCCAGCCTGACAGCTCGTTGCACCGGTCGAATTCCATGAAAAAGCAAGAGTAGCACCCGGCTCGATATTGGCCGATGACGAGCTTCCATTGACGGTGAAACTGGTGATTGTTGGCGGATCGCCAAGGTCCGGTGCGTTGACCTGAACCTGTGTCGTCTCAGTCACAGTAAGCTCGCCATCCGTGCAGGTCACTCCCAGGTTGTAGGTGGCTGCACCGGTACCGGCAGGAACCGTAAACAATTTGGGGCCCTGCAAGCCAAGAGTCTGGGTCGTCCAGCCCGGAAGAATGTTGCTGCCCGACGTACTCGGTTGACAAGACACCGCGCCCACGGAAGCCCAAAGCACTTCAAGCGAAGTGCCGGCAACAACGGGAGAGGGTGAGGTCAGGACCGGACTGATATTCAGGGCGTCGGTCCTGCCCAGACAGTCTTCCAGATCAACCACTGTGACGGAAATATTACCCGTGCCTGGATCAATGATCATGGAGCCTTGCGCCACCAGCTCGCAAGGATCGGCCTGGTTGAGCTCTTCGTCTTGAAGGACTATGAATTTGGGTTGCGCCAGCGCGTTCGCGGCGAAAAATGCCATTCCGGAAAACATCAGGAATTTGAGGGTCTTGCTGTACATATTCGTTTTTCCTATCAACGGGTGCCTTGGCAGGCGTTGGCAACGTAGATCATGTCGCCAGACTGTAGCATTCAATCTATGATTTGTTCCTAAAAAGGGCGTAAAAGTTCCGTTTCCATGGCGGGTTTAATGTTCAAGCCCGGAACAAAAAGGGGCCATCCGAGGATGGCCCCTTCCTGCCGTAGACCGGCAGAGACTTGCTTTTGCGTCAGTTACAACACGATTACGGAGTGAAGATGCTGCGGCTACCGCGATGGTTGAAGGAACCACCGTAGTTGGACAGCGTTCCACCCGGCAACGTGCCGTTCGTGAACGTATTCACCCAGAAACCGATAACCGGCAGACCTTCGAGCTGGTCACCGTTGGCAGCAGCCGGCGAGCGGCGGACACCGTTCTGGATATCAGCACTGGCACCCGCAGCGACCAACGCACCGGGAGGGATGTTGGTAAGATCAAACCGAACCCAGCCAGACTCGAAGCCAGGCAGCTCGAAGTTCGTGTAGCTCAGACGAGTGAAGCCACCGGCCCGCAGAGGCTCTCTCAGGATCTCTGTTTCGGCCGGAATGTCACCGTCAAGGGTAAAGCGAACGACGTTGGTTTCGCGGCACAGCTCGAATACATCAGGCTGCGGAATCGGCGGCGGCGGCGACGGAATAACTACGCCGGTTGCCGGCGACGGCTCGGTTTCTTCACGATCCCATACCCGGAAGGTCAGTGCTTCACACGGCAGATTCAATCCAGCCGGCGTGTTGTGCCAGGTATTGCTGAACGGAGGAATCGGGTTGTTCGGCGTAACCGTACCAACTGGAACCTGCGCGTCGGTGTGGAAACGCTTGGTCGGGAAGGTCAGCACCCATTCGGAACGCGCACCCAGGCCCGCTTCGATGTTGTACTCATTCATCAAACGCTCAAAGGTAATGGTAGCGTTGACTGCCAGGATAGAAGCCGGCCACAAATGAGTTGCCACTGCACCGTTGACGAACACGTTGCTGGTCGAGTTACCACCACCAGCCAGAGACGGCGTCACGAACGCCGGATCACTGTGCTGCCCAGCGCTATTGAGCCAGAAAGCATCAATGGCGGTAGCGTTGTAGCTGAACATCGTGCCTTCGGCAACATTGATGATGCTGGCACCACCGAACAAGCCACCGGTCACTGCCGGATCAGCTCCGACTTTCTCAAAACCGAAAGCGTTGTTACCACCGAACCACTGGCCACCGGCCAGCCACTGAGCTTCGAAGAAAGCGCAGTTATTCGGCAAACGGCTACCCAGAGGTCCTGCATGCTTGGCCGACCACGGGACGATCTGCTCGCTGGCAGCACCCGGGTTGGCAGCCGGAGTCGGCAGGAAGGTACCCATTTCGATGAACTCGATATGCCCGGAAAGCGTACGTTCGATTCCCTGAGGACCTGCATCCGAGTTGACACCGGCATACTGGAAGTCCAGGAAGCTCAACTCACCAACGCCAGCCGCCGGAACAAAAATATTCGGCGAGGTGCAGGTTGAGTCAGCGGTGAGAATCTTGCCGCCACCGGAAGCAGCTTCGGTGATGGCAGCAGTCCAGACATCGTACTCGGACATGTAGATGTTGAAGTCAAGAACTTCTCGTGAGTTCAGGGCTTCGAGGATACGGATCTTGACTGCCTTGCCACGCTCGGTGGTGTTGACAATCGAAATCAGCGTGTCGTTACCGCCACGGGCGGTGTAGTACGGATACATCAGTACCTGACCAAGGCCATCCGGGTTGACGTTGACAGCGTTGGAAACGCTGACCATCCCCGCCATGCCCGTCAGACCCGCCAGTACTGCGGTCGTCAAGGTATTTCTTTTCATTACAACACTCCTAAAGTTGTTGGACACAGGGCTCTGTGTAAACACCGCCGGACAGACCTGACTCCTTCAAGCCTGTCTCAGCATGCGTGATTCTATGTTAACTGAACAAACAATGTAAAGCAATCAGTTCTGCACATACCACCATTGGCCATCCAGACGGATCCATTCTTCCTCGATATCGCGAGTCATTCTCATTTCGTTGATGCCTGTGGGAGCATTCGGGACACGATACGTGACGGCCGTCACAATACGGCACCGATCCGGGTCGCTGCATTCGCCTGATTTGACTTCAGCGGCCAACCATTTGACCGGCCGGCCACGCAACCAGGCATCAAAATCTCTCTCGGGCGTGATCGCCCGGTAACCGGGTGTGAAATAAGCCAATGCCTCGGCAGCCTCGCCGGCAATCAGGTGATTCCAGCGCGCCTGGGCCCGCTGTTCAACGGTTTGCTCGGGTGCCGGCGGGGTGGATGCGCAGGCGGTTAAAAGCACTACTGCCAGGGTCAAACCCGTGATTCTGTGTAATTTCATAGACTTCATGACTAGTTCCAGTTCTCTTCCTAACGGCTAATTGTTGTATGAATTGCGGCGATCGCGGACCATCTACTGTCTTCTCAACGGTTGCAATGCCTTGAATTGGCTACTGATTTGATCCGAAACCTCACGAAGGCGCTCAGAATTATTAACGACCGTTGGTGTAATCAGAACCAGTGTTTCAGTCCTGTTTACCCTGTTCGTCGTGCTTCTGAAAAGATTCCCCAGAAAAGGAATTCGTTGAAGGCCGGGAACGCCATTTCGTTCCCTGTTTTCATCCTCCTGAATCAGGCCTCCGAGCATGATGGTCTGACCAGATTGAATAGCCACTTCGGTAGAGATGTTCCGAGTATTGATACTGGGATTATCACCGACGCCCAGCTCTCCCGGCGACGAGACTTCCTGGCTAATCTGCAAATAAACCAGACCGCCCGGATTGACTCGTGGTGTCACATCAAGGATTACGCCAGTATTGATGAATTGAACATTTCCAATCGTGCTGGCCTGATCGCCCACAGTACCGCCAACAAATCGTGTCGACTGCACCGGCAATTGACGGCCAACATTGATGGTTGCGTTGGAATTATTTCGGACCATCAATGATGGTGCCGAAATCGTTCGAACATTAGACACCGACTCGAGTGCGCTGACGGTGGCTGCTACAAAGGTCCGATCGACTGCCCGGCGGGTAATGGAACCCAGAAAGTCAGTACCCATGGAGATGGTATTTTGACTTCTCGATGCATCAAACCCATCCGGCAATACACCTGCATCGATTTCGGCATCGCGGTGGGCGAGAAACCAACTGACACCATAGGATAACTGATCGGTCAAGTCGACAATTAGCACCTGAGCCTCGATCATGACCTGCAAGGGCTCTTCATCCAGGCGTTTGATCGCCGACAGAATGGCATCGTATTCGCCGGGCGAGGCCTGAATCAGTAGTGAGTTGGTTTCGACCACGGCGGTAATCCGGACGTTGCCGTCCTCGCCCAGTTGCATGCCGCCGGCGGTGGCGCGGTTCTGCCCGCGACCGCCGTCGGCCTGTTGATTGCGGCTGCTCTGGAAATCGCCCACGCTGGAGACCGTGGCCGGATCCATGCCCGGAGCCAGCCCGCCGCGGTTCTCGCGCCGCGGGCGCGAGCCGCCGCCGCTGGTGCCGAAAATATCGCCCAGGTAACCGGCCAGTACATCGGCCTCCAGGTTCTTGACCCGATAGACATAGAGCCGGGCACCGGCCTCGGGGCTGGAGCGGTCCAGCCGGCGAATCCATTTTTCCGCCTCATCCAGGTAGTGATCACTGGGTGTGATCACCATGATCGCGTTCAGGCGCTCCAGTGGCATAAACCGGAACATGCCGGCCAATGGCGTTTCACCGTCATCACCGAACACAGCCTCAAGCTCGGGCAGCAGCTCACCCACCTCGATGCGCTCAAGACTGAACATGCCGACCGACATCCCGGACAGCCAGTCAACATCAAAGGTTTCGATAATCTGAAGGTAATTGCGCAATTCATAGCGCGTGCCGGCCAGAAACAGCAGCCCGCGCGCATTGTCAGCATTGAATACGCCATCTTCTCGGGCGTAGGGCTCCAGGATCTCGGCCATCTTGGCCGGCGAGATGTATTCCAGTGGCACAACCAGGACTTCGTAGCCAATCCCGCCGTCGGCCGAGTCGAAGCGCGGTATCAGGTTGCCACGCACGGCCTGGGCAATCGGGATGACATGATATTGCCCTTCGCGCCAGATCAGCGTGGCACCGTTCCAGCGCAGCAACATTTCCAGTACCGGCATGACCTGATCGCGCTTGAGTGGCTTGGCTGTGGCAAACGTCACTTCACCGCTCACGCCCGGCGAAATCACGTAGTTTTCCTGGAACATGTGGCCAAGAATCGCATTGACGACTTCCTGAATTCCCTGGCCCTCGAAGTTGAGCGTGATCTCGCCATCCTCGCCAGGCGGCTCGGCACGGTCCCGCACAGCGCTGTCGTCGATAAAAACACCAGTACCCGGAAATCGCTCGGTCTGCTCAAAGGTCTCGTCGGGATCTGCTTCGTCGCTGCCCAGGCTGATTTCACCTTCGTCCAGTTGACGGGTCTGTTCATCCAGCGCCGAAGGGCTGAATGGCTTGTCGGAGGGACGCTCCTGCAGCCCACTGCAGGCAATCAGCAACAGGGTCAACGGCAGCGTCAACGCGAGCTGCCGGAAACTGCTGACAGCCGTCGGAAAATGCTCTGAAATCATCAATTATCTCTTCGTTGTTGTTGCATTTGGGCGCGGCGTTCGGCTTCGGCGCGCAATTCGGCGCGGCGCTCAGCCACTCGTCGACGAACTTCTTCAGCCCGCGCCCGGGCATCGGCCTGCTGAGTGTTTTCAGGCTCGGAAGGCGTTGGCTGGCGACGGTCAACTTCACCGTCGGGCGGGGGCTGAACCGTATTATTCCGTGGCTGCAAACCGCTGCTGCCCGCCGTCAGACCGCTGGTATTGACGGTCAGTTCCAGTAATGACTCGCGACCGTCCACTGAAACGAAGTTGACCTGGCGGGTGGCAATCGAATCCAGCTTCCAGGCTGCCTGTTCGCCTTCCAGGCTCATGCCTTCGCGCAACACCAGGGTTTTGCCCGCCGCATCGTCGCGCACCATGGCCAGGCGCATTTCGGGCGTAATGATAATGCCGGCGACCGATGCCTTGAGTTCGTTGATCGGCTCGTCTTCTTCCAGGCTTTCGTCGACCAGGGCTTCATCACCCTCTTCCGGCAGTTCAACCACCGGTAACCGGCGATCCGAGAAAAACACCGGGCGTGCGGTAATTGCCATGTACTCGTCCATGGCGGCCAGGCCGGTCTCCGGCACATCAACCTGCGATTCGTCAACCTCGGTCGAGCCCGATGGCGCAATCCGGTCGGTATCAACCCGCCCCAGCAGCAGCATCTGGGCGACCATCCCGATGCCCAGCAGGCCAATCGCCCCGATCAGCAGCACGGTCAGCAGGTTATTGCGCGTGTCCAGAAATCCAGCCATGATCAGCCCTCGACCTGGCCGGCCAGAAAACCGTACATATCGAAGCGCACGTCCAACTGACCGTAAGCATCCACGCCCGAGCGCCGAACGCGCCGGTCGGCACTCATGCGCTGGTTGATCAGCAGGTTGTCGATAAAAATCAGCGGCACATTGTTTTCCAGGGCATAGAGAATCTGAACCATGTCCGGCAAGGGGCAACTCATTCGGACATTGACCGTGACCTGCTCAAAGCGCTCGGGTTCCGCATCCGGCCGGTTCTGGGTCGCGCTGACGGTACACAGCTCGGTATTTTCGGCCTCGCTGTCGATAGTCTCTCGCAACCGCCGTACCAGCCCGGCTGCGGCCGTATTGAAGTTGGAATGCTGCAGAAACAAGGCATTGTCCAGCCGTTCGCTGCGCAAGACTTCCAGCCGTTCTTCCAGCGCCGGGCGACGGGCCACCGCCGCCTTGAAGCGCGAAACCTGGGTTTCCAGGCGATCGATATCGCTGGCCAGCGCCACGTGTCGATCGACAAACCAGTGAAAACCGACCAGATAAACCAGCAGGGCGGCAATCAGCACAAGCCCCAGGGCCAGCGGTTTGTTATTCTCCCGATCCGGCAGCAGTTGCATCCTGCACCCCCCGACTGGTAATGGTGGCCCGAGCATTGAATCGCTCCTGGCCCGTGGCCGGATCGACATTGATCGCGCCACGGAACTCAGCATCACTGAGCACCGTGGAGCCGTTGATGATCTCGATCAGGCGCTGTGAGCCATCAGCCATCCCCATCATCATCAATTCGTTGCCACGGACCTGCATCTGATTGATCCACATATCATCAGGCAGCAACCGGGAAATCTCGTCGAGCACCTGGATCACCACCGGTTGGCGCCGGCGTCGCTCGGCCAGAAAGTTGGCCGCCTGTAGGGAATCTTCAAGCTGACGCTGCAAGGCCAGCACGGTTTCTGCCTCGGCGCGCAGATCAGCGACTTCACGTTCCAACTGTTCGACCGTGAGGTGGCGAAGGTAGAGTGACTGCGTCATCGCCAGCGCCAGCACGACCACTGCCACACCCGCCAGAATCCAGTTCAGGCGCGCCCGGGCATACACGTAGCGCGGGCGCTTGCCCTCGGGCAGCAGGTTGAAGTGTTCGCACGATGGTACCTCGTGCTCATTATTACGGTCAACCTTGATGGTATCGATCGCATGCGGTCGAATGCCGATCGCGGCCAGACGCTCGGTCAGGTCACTGACCCGGACAATGGGCACCAGGCGAAGATCCAGTTCAAGTCGGCCACTGCGTGTATTGCGACCAGTAATGCGATGGTCGAAATAGACGTCGCCGGTCTTGAACGGCGTTAACTGGTCAATCTGATAGCCCAGCGCCGAATCCAGATTGGACTCGACGGCCAGCGGCAGCTCGACCGGGCACTCCAGGACGTTCTCGGGCGGCAGGCAAAGGCGGATTTCCGGACTACCATCGTCAAACCGGTTCAAGGTCTCGATCCAGCGCTTGCGCAACACCTGAATATCTTCCTGGGCGCTGAAGCTGGCCAGTTGCTCCGGATGGTCACCACCTCGCCAGACCACCATGTCGGTTTCGTCGCCTTCGGCAACCAGCCACAGGGCGGGGCGCGGTGGCACCAGGCGGCGACGCAGACCTGATGGCAACATACCGGTCAGCTCACGCCGCCACCACGCCAGAAAGCCCGGCAACGGGCTGGTGCGGTAGCGGGCCACGATACTGCCCCAATAGTCATTGGCTACATTAAGAATCATCGGTCCTCGATATTTTCACGCCAGCGCACGATCCGGAATGGCCGACCCCGGGTGTCGGTTCCCATGCTGACCGTTGCTTCCAGCTGTGTCCAGGCACCATTGTCCAGCGTGGCGCGCGAGCGAATGCTAATCACACCGCCCCCTCCTTGCAAGTTCACCATTTGCCCATTGGGCAGAATCAGTGCTGCCTGATCGGCCGGATGGAACTGCTGACGCTCCTCGACAAACATCCGGGCACCTTCCAGATCCATATCGGGCATCGCTGCCAGTACCTCGGCCGGAGCAAAGGCCGGATTCACCTGGCCGCCCCGGCCGTGCACCGTCAATAAATTCTCCAGATCCTGAAACAGTTCAAAGCTCACGCCCATGACCTGCTGCAGTTCATCAACCGATTGAAACGCCTGGTTAGCCGGCCCGTAAGGATACCCTTCTCGCAGATATTCGTCGATTTCAGCACCATGCAGCCGGGGCAGATCATCCGGGTCGCGCCAGTCTTCGATCGCGTCGGCCAGTTGCCACGCGACCTGTTCATCGACACCGCGGGAGAGAAACAGTTCGACCAGCAGATCGGCCGGCGTGCGATTCAGATCGATTCGCCCGGACTCATCGGTAATTCGCATTTCCACCACGGCATCACCGAACTCCATGTAATACGGACGACCATCCGGCACCCAGCGGGTCTGAAAATCGGGATTGCGCATTTCGAAAACCGCCCGGTGCAGACCCGCTTCGGCGGCATAGCGGGCCTCGGTCACGTCGAACAGAAAGCGCGACTGCATGGTTTCGGTGCGGGCGAGCACAGCATAAACGCCAACGGTGATAGTCAGCAACACCAGCACCCAGAGCACTACAATCAGGGCGATACCACGTGCCTGTCGGGGTAGCATCATCACCGCCGGTTGCGCTGTCCACGGCTGCCGCCGATCAGGTCCGATGCCCGTCGAATCGTCTGTGGCTGACGACCGGGCCGGCCCGGCTGACCAGTGGAATCGATCATCACCGGTGCGACCAGATCCGGCCAGGTCAAGCCATTGCCGCGATCAAGCTCCATTTGCAGCGACACGGCCAGTGGCATGGTGTCAGTTTCTTGCCAGAAATCTTCCCAAAAAGGCGTCTGGTCCTCAGGATCCAGACCGAGATAGCGAAAACTGCCATCGGCCACGCTTTCCATCAGCACGATGCCGTCGCTCATTTCAATTTCACCCGGCTCGTAGCCGTTGAGCATGGCGTAGTAATAAACCAGCGCCATACCGTCCTCACCCGGCTCGATCCGAAGTTCCTGAACATAAGACCCGCCAAAGCTCAGATAACCGGGCATGGGGGCGACAAAGCGGACGTAATCCCGGTCGCCAATAAAACGGATCTGGATACCATCCTCTTCGCCCTGCTCAATGATCAGCGCCTGGGCCAGGCTCAATTGACGGCGGACAAACTGGTGAGAAATCCTGAGCTGGTTGGTCTGTTCGATCAGCGCCTCGCCGGAGGTCGTCGCCCGGATGCTGGCGCGAAAACCGCCGTAGGCCAGGGCCATGATCATCGACACCAGCGTGATCGCCAGCATGACCTCGACCAGGGTAAAACCACGCGACGACTGACCGAAGCTCATGGCATCGACCCCATGAACTGGCGCTCTTCCCAGTGCATATCCACACTGCGCAGCGTTCTGAATACCGCCTCACGAGTCGGATTCTCACCCCACTCCACGACCAGCTCCACCGAATACAACGCTACCGGCAACTCCGCCAGGTCAATACCGGTATCGTCAAAAGCCATCACTTCTTCGACCCGTTGATACCAGGAAAAGCGCTCATCAAACTGTCCCGAGGTCTCGCCCGGCTCAAGCAACTCATCCAGACCCAGAACATCCAGCCGGGATTGGGCCCACAAGGCGGCCTGGGTGTAGTCGCCGGCACGCCGGGTATTGGTCATCGAGGTTGACAAAACCTGCAATACCACGCCAAACAACAGGGCGAAGACCGCAAACGCCGCCATGACTTCGATCAGAGTGAAGCCACCAGCCCGGACATGGTTAAACGACATCATGTCGGAGGGTCCCGGTCGATGCCGATTTCACCGGTCAGCCAGCCGACCGTGACGTGCCACTCGCGCTCACCCGCTGTCAGAACCACGCTGCCACCGGTCGAGGCACCATCCGGATAAAACCGAATGCCACCCGCACTTTCCCCGGTCAGCTCGGAACGTGCGGTATTGATCGTGATATCCATTCCTTCGGGAATCTGAACCGGCTGTCCGCCAGTGGCCTGCCAGCTCCTGGTCTCGACATTGACCGTGAACACCTGCTGCTGACGCTGGATAATGGCCTGACCACGGGTGTGTCTCAAACCGGCCACCACTTCGCGTGCGGCATTGCGGATCTCGGCACCGGAAACGGAGCGGTTGACCGAAATAGCCACCACGGTAAACAGCAGGGAAATCATGACCATGACCACGATCAGCTCCAGCAGGCTGAAGCCGCGCTGATTGCTAGGCAAGCCAATCGAGCGGCATTGTGTAATGCGCATGGAATTGATGCCCGTGGTCATTGCCTCAACCGGATGACCTCAGGAATCCCAGTTGTTGACATCGGCACTGGCACCTTCACCACCCGGCGACCCGTCGGCCCCGTAGGAGAAAATGTCATAGGTCCGGTGCTGGCCGGGATAACGGTAGTTGTAGGGATTGTCCCAGGGATCGTTCAGGTTGGATTGATTGACATAAGGCCCGTTCCAGTTGCCGACATTGGCCGGGCGCTCGACCAACTCGCGCAAATCTCGCGGCGGCCGGCCCGAATCCAGATAGAACTCGTCAATCGCCATGGCCAGGCGCTGAATCTCGGCCTTGGCCGCACGCGCTTTCGCATCTTCGCTGCGCTGCATGATATTGGGGACGACCAGACCGGCAATCATGCCAAGAATGACCAGCACAACCAACAGTTCGATCAGGGAAAAACCCTGGCTAGATTTGATCATTTTCATTTACACGTATTCCTCGTCAAAAAATGGGCCTGTCCGTTGCCAGATCAGACAATCGCGGGTTGCATTTCACCGGCCTCAGGCAACCAGCTCATTGATGCTCAGGATCGCCATCAATACCGACATCACGATAATGCCGATCAGAAAGGCCAGCCCCAGGGTCATGGCCGGCACCAGCATCGCCATCAGACGGTCGATGGTGACACGCACATCGCGGTCATAGGTATCGGCGACCTTGAGCAGCATTTCGTCCAGCTTGCCGGTTTCCTCACCAACGTTGACCATCTGCAGCGCCAGCCTGGGGAAGTTGCCGTTCTGGGACAGGGCCTTGGCCAGTGGTGCTCCAGTCTTGACCTGCTTGGCGGCCTGGGCGACATCTTCGGCAAGCACCGTATTAGTCATGACATTCTTGGCGATGGAAAGTGCCGACAACAGCGGCACGCCGTTGACCAGCAGGGTGCCGGTGGTGCGACTCAGGCGGGCGGTTTCAATCTTGGCAATCACATCACCGGCAAATTTCAGACGCAAAAACCGACCATCCCACTTGAAGCGCGAGGGCGGTCGCATCATCTGCATCCGGAACCAGGCAATGACGATCACGGTGATGCCGATCAGGCCCCACCAAAAATTCTGCAAGAGGTCACCCACCGCGACCACGATGCGGGTCAACAGTGGCAACTCGCCCCCGAAATCCTCGAACATCGGGGTGAACTGCGGGATCACATAAACCATCAGCAGCATCAGCGAGGCCACCGCCAGCACAACAAGCAGAGCCGGGTAGATCATCGCCGAAATTACGCTGTCCTTGAGTTCCTTGGCCCGCTCCAGATATTCGGCCATGCGCGCCAGAGTCTGGTCCAGGGAACCGCCGATTTCGCCGGCCCTGACCATATTGATGTAGAACCGCGAAAAAACGCCGTGTCGCGCTTCCAGCCCTTCCGATAACGAACCGCCTTCGCGCACGTGATTGCGGACCTTTTCGACCAGGTCCTGAATGCGATCGTTTTCGGATAACTCAATCAGGATTCCCAGCGAGCGGTCCAGCGGCAGTCCGGCACCCAGCAATGTTGAAAGCTGCTGGGTCAAATCTCCGATTTCACGCTGACTCAGCCCGCGCTTGCCTCGAAACAGCGTTTCGATGCGAAATCCGGCGCCGATTTCCTTGGCCGAAACCGGAATATTGCCGGCTTCCTGCAACCGGGCAATCACCAGATCGGAGCTCGGGGCTTCCATTTCGCCCGTCAGGGTCTCTCCGCTGGGGGCAACTGCCTTGTATTCGAAAATTGGCATAAGCGGCTCAGGCTTCCTGGGTGACCCGCAGCACTTCTTCGGCCGAAGTCTCGCCTTGCAGTGCTTTGATCAGACCATCCTCATACATCGTCCGCATACCCTCACTACGCGCCTGGCGCTCGATTTCGGTCGAGGTTGCGTGCTTCATGACCATACGCCGGATCTCCTCGCTGACCAGCAGGATTTCATGAATTCCGGTACGACCGCGATAACCGGTCGGACAGCCTTCGGTACTGCCGGGATGGTACATGCGAATCGGGTCGTCATCGGTAAACTTGTTCAGACCCAGTTCGCGCACCATTTCCGGCAGCACCTCGTAGGGCTTGCGGCTTTCCGGATCCAGCCGGCGCACCAGACGCTGGGCCATGATCGCATTGACCGTGGATGTCAGCAGGTAGTCTTCCACGCCCATGTCCAGCATGCGCGTGATACCGCCCGAAGCATCGTTGGTATGCAGGGTGGACAACACCAGGTGGCCGGTCAATGCCGACTGAATGGCGATACGCGCGGTTTCCAGATCACGCATTTCGCCGATCATGATCACGTCCGGGTCCTGGCGGACGATGGAGCGCAAGGCCCCGGCAAAATCCAGCCCGATCGAGGCCTTGGCCTGAATCTGGTTGATCCCCTCGATCTGGTACTCGACCGGGTCCTCAACCGTGATGATCTTGCGCTCCGGGGTGTTCAACTGGCTCAGGGCCGTATACAGCGTGGTGGTTTTGCCCGACCCGGTCGGTCCGGTGACCAGGATAATGCCATGAGGCATTTCCAGCGCTTTGATGAACATCCGGCGCGAATCTTCGGCGAATCCCAGGCTGGAGAAATCCAGCACGACCGCTTCACGATCCAGGATTCGCATGACCACGCTTTCGCCATGCGCGGTCGGCACGGTGGAAACACGTAAATCCAGCTCCTTGCCGCCAACCCGATGCATGATGCGGCCATCCTGGGGCAGCCGGCGTTCGGCTATGTTGAGTCGGGCCATGATTTTCACGCGCGAAATGACAGCGGCCGTGGAACGCGCCGGCGGCGCTTCCACTTCCTGCAGCACGCCGTCAATCCGGTAGCGGACCTTGAGCCGGTTCTCGAACGGCTCGATATGAATATCCGACGCACGCGATTCGACCGCGCGCTGCATGATCAGGTTGACCAGGCGAATGACCGGCGCTTCGGAGGCCAGATCGCGCAGGTGTTCGACATCTTCCTCGTCATCATCGCCACCCTCGGAGCCCAGGGATTCGGCAATCTGGCCCATGGCGCTCTTGCCACCGCCAAAATAGCGCTCGATGGTATTGTCGATTTCCGAGGTCACGCCAACTCGCGACACGACCTGTCGCCCGGTGGCCATCGCCAGCGCTTTGAGTGCAAACGGGTCTTGCGGATCAGCCATGACCACCTCGATCCGATCATCATCCATCCGGATCGGCACCAGGTGTTGCTGCTTCATGTAGCGAATCGAAATACTGTCGATATCGGGCGCGTTTTCGGGATAATCCTTGTCGCTGACCAGTTCAATGCCCATCAGCTCGGACTGGGCCCTTGCCAGATCGCGCTCCGAGACCAGGCCCAGACGGACCAGCAAGGTCAGCAGATTGCCGCCGTGCTGATCACGATAAGCACGTGCCCGAGCGAGATCCTCGGTTCTGAGCCGGCCCTGCTCGACCATCAGGTCACACAGCTCGGCGGCCCGATCTTCCAGATGCTTGCCGACATTCGGCAGCAGTTCGGAGTCTTCAGCAGTGGTTATCGATTGAGTTTCCATGATTTTCTTGATTTCAAAGCACTTGTGGAGTCATTCCGCGCTGGCGCGACAGAGCACGGCAGACCACGTTGCTTGCCAATAACAGACAGCTCCGGCAGCCATTCGGTTCAGCGTCGATGGCGAACCACTTCGTTTTCGATAAATGATCGGTTCATCAGGATCCAGGTTGCCAGCGGTACAACCGCCGGGAACATCAGGTAGCCGAGCTGGTAACACAGCGCGATCACGGTCGGCGACAACGCCGTCTGGTCCACCACGGCACGCCCATCCGGTCCGAACAAAAAAGCCAGGTCGCGCCAGACCTCCCAGAATACACCCCAGACGGTCACCAGCGACACCACGCTGAATCCAATCAGCATTTGCAGCAGGCGCCAACGCACCGGCATCGGTGTGGCCATGATCAGCCCAAACAGCAGTGCCATGCCCCAGGCATAGATCATTGGATTGACATCCCAGGTCAACAGCAGATCCTCGCCGCCTTCCGGATTGGGCACCTCGATGGCGGTCTGGATTTCGAACATGAAATCAGCCTGGAATATCCGCTGGAATATATCGGGATAAATCCATACCAGTAATTGCTCAGCCAACAGACCCGCCGGCAGCATCAGCAGACTGGCGGCAAAAAACCACAGAAAGAAGCCCAGTGGCAGATACAGGGCCGCCAGCAAAAACATCTCCTTGACCGGATTGCCCGGTTTGGATTCGGGCACCTGGTTGTCGGGCACTTCACTCATAACCTGTCTCCCGTTTTGGTTGCGCAACTCAGGGTCCCAGCCAGCGGCGCGCATTGACAAACATCTGCATCCAGGGCGAGTGCTCGCTCCACTCGCACGGGGCCCAGGAAAAATTGGCCGTGCGCAGCAAACGCTCCGGATGCGGCATCAGAATGGTCACACGACCATCGCTATTGCACAAGCCCGTGATGCCGTCCGGCGAACCATTGGGATTGTCCGGATAGCTCACCGCATGGTTGCCCAGGCCATCGACATAACGCACAGCCACGGTCGCCCGGCTGATCCTGTCGGCCGGATTGCTGCAGCCAAAGTCTGCCCGGCCCTCGCCATGGGCTGTGGCCACCGGCAACACCGAACCGGCCATACCGGTGAAAAATATCGAGGGAGAGGCTTCGATCCGGACCTGGCTCAGGCGCGCCTCGAACTGACGCGACCGGTTATGGACAAATCGCGGCCATGCCTCGCTACCGGGAATGATGCTGTGCAACGATGCCATCATCTGACAACCGTTGCACACACCCAGGGCAAAATGGTCCGGGTTGGCAAAGAACGCCGCGAACTGGTCGCACAATTGCTGATTGAAAAGAATCGATCGGGCCCAGCCCTGCCCGGCACCGAGCACGTCGCCAAAGGAAAAACCGCCGCAGGCGGCAAGACCCTGGAAATCCGCCAGCGACTGGCGTCCGCTGGCCAGGTCACTCATGGTCACATCGACCGACTCGAAGCCGGCTTGCATGAAAGCGCGCGCCATTTCGCGCTGACCGTTGACCCCCTGTTCGCGCACAATCGCCACCTTGGGACGCTTGCCGGACAATACCATCGGCGCATCCGGAGCAAAACTGAGGTGGGGTGCCAGGCCCGGTCGAGACCAGTCAGCCCGCGCGGCATGTTCCTCATCAGCGCAGTCTGGATGGTCTCGCAGTCGCTGCATGCGATAGCTGGTCTCGGCCCAGGCCTGATGCAGTTCGGCCATCGGTCGTCTGAGCCAGTCATGCCCTGGACCGGCGATGACCAGGTGCTCTTCGCTGTCCGGCCGACCAATTGGACGAACCTTGACGCCAGGTGCCCATGCGTCAAGATCAGCGACCACCGAGGCCAGATCTTCGTCGCGTATCTGGACGACCAGACCCAGTTCCTCGTTGAATAGTTCGGCCAGCAAGTCCTTTTCATCGCGACTGCTTGGGGTCATCACCACGCCACAGTGTCCGGCCAAAGCCATCTCCAGCACGCTGACCAGCAATCCGCCATCCGAACGATCATGACAGGCCAGGATGCGATCCTGTCGCAGCAGGCGCTGAACCGCCTCGAACAAGGCTTTGAGTGTGTCAGGCTCATCAACATCTGGCACCGCACCGAGCGTGCGCTCAAACACCTGGGCCAGCGCCGAGCCGCCCAGCCGCGACTGACCCAACTCAAGCAGCACCAGCCACGTTGGGCCCGCATCGGTCACCAGCGCCGGGGTCACATGCCGATTGACATTCGGCACGGCTGAAAAGCCCGAAACAATCAGGGAAACCGGGGCCAGCATCCGCCGCTCGCCCTGCTCGTCTTGCCACAGGGTTTGCATGGACAATGAATCCTTGCCCACCGGAATCGACAGATCAATGGCCTGGCAAAAGGCGCTCACCGCCTCGACCGCTGAGCGTAGCGCGGCATCCTGACCCGGCGCGCCAGCCGCAGCCATCCAGTTGGCTGACAGCTTGATGCGGTCAAGTCCGGCCAACTCAACGCCGGCCAGATTGGTCAGCACTTCACCAACCGACAAGCGCGCAGCCGCCGCAGCGTCAAACACCGCCAGCGGTGTGCGCTCGCCCATGGCCATGGCCGTGCCAAAATCACTGTCATAGTCGAGAAAGTTGAGCGCGCAATCGGCGACCGGCAATTGCCAGGGCCCGACCATCTGATCGCGGGCCGTCAAACCCCCGACCGTCCGATCACCGATGGTAATCAGAAACTGCTTTGAGCCGACGGCTGGCAGAGCCAGAACCCGATCCAGCGCTTCGTCCAGCCTGATCCCGTCCAGGCCCTGGTCTCGCCCCGCGATGCGTTGAGTCTGTGCCTGTCGATGCATGCCGGGTGGCCGTCCCAGCAAGGTATCCAGCGCCAGATCAACAACCGTCTGGCCATTGGCCGAATCGACCAGACGCAGTCTGCGCTCGGCCGTGGCCGGTCCCAAATCGGCCCAGGGGCAACGCTCGCGCTGACACAGATTGCCGAATCGCTCCAGATCTTCGGGTGCCACGGCCATGACGTAGCGCTCCTGGGATTCATTGCACCAGATGGCCATCGGTGACATCCCGGCATCGGCACAGGGGATCGTCCGCAAATCCAGTTCACCGCCGACGCCGCCGTCGTCGAGCAGTTCAGGAATGGCATTGGACAGGCCGCCGGCACCGACATCATGAATTGACTTGATCGGGTTACCTGCCCCCTGTGACCAGCAGCGGTCAATCACCTCCTGGCAACGGCGTTGCATTTCCGGATTGCCGCGCTGGACAGAAGCATAGTCCAGGTCAGCATCGGACTGACCGGAACTCATGGACGAGGCCGCACCACCGCCCAGGCCAATCAGCATGGCCGGCCCGCCCAGCACGATAATCCGGTCGCCGGCTGCGAGTGACAGCTTGTGAGTCTGGCCGTCGGCAATCATGCCGCTGCCACCGGCGATCATGATCGGCTTGTGATAGCCCCAAAGCTGGCCACCGATCGTTTGACTGAAGGTGCGAAAGTACCCGAGCAAAGCGGGACGACCAAATTCATTATTAAAGCGGGCGGCTCCGATCGGGCCTTCCAGCATGATCTGACAGGCGCTGGCGAGACGATCCGGCGGGTCCGGCGCGTTTTCCCAGGGCCGGATCGCACCCTGCATCTTGAGATCAGAGACACTGAAGCCGGTCAGTGCCGCCACCGGACGAGCGCCACGACCAGTGGCGGCTTCATCCCGGATCTCACCGCCAGACCCGGTTGCCGCGCCCGGATCGGGTGAGATGGCGGTTGGATGGTTGTGGGTTTCCACCTTGATCTGGGCATGAATTCGGATCGGATTCATGCGATAGCTCGAGTCGGCCGGATCACAGACCAGCACCCGACCATCAAAGCCTTCGATAATCGCTGCATTGTCGTCGTAGGCAACCAAAGTTCCCTGCGGCGTTTTCGCATGGGTCTGGCGTATCAGCTTGAACAGGGAGGGGTCGCGAGACTGGCTATCGACGTCCCAGCTGGCATTGAATATCTTGTGTCGGCAGTGCTCTGAATTGGCCTGGGCAAACATCATCAACTCGGCGTCGCTGGGATCACGCCCCATGGTCGAATAAGCTTCGGCCAGATAGCTGATTTCACCGTCGCTCAGAGCCAGCCCCAGTTCCCGGTTGACGCGCCCCAACGCCGCCTCGGGATCATCACCCAGCGTCACGATGCCGAGCGGTGCTGCCGGCTGCTCATCGAACCAGGTCGACAGGTCGGTCGTTGCCGGCCGCACGATCTGGGTCATTCGATCATGCACAAGAGCCAGCGATTCGGGTTTGAGTCCGGTCGGACCGTGGCTGCCAAATTGCATCCACACGCCGTGCTCGACGCGCGAAAAATCGTCCAGTCCGCAGTGACGAATAATGTCGCCAGCCCTGGACGACCAGGGCGTGCGAGTACCAGGCCGAGGCAGGACGAGTACATCATCCGCACTGGCTTCAGACAGACTCCAGGGACTGGCCGCCAGCAGCTTTTGCAGGCGTGAAAGTTCGCTGGCTGTGGGTTCTCGGCCAGCATCGACCAAGATCAGCTCACGCGCCGTCAGCGAGATCGAACGCCCTTCGCTACGGTTTAGTTCAGACTCAAGTCGTTGCCGTCGGAAAGCCGGGAGAGCTTCCCGGCCAAGCAGAATCATCATCAGCGCCCTTGCAGCACGGCCAGCCGGCCGCTAAAAGTTCAGGCGCGATTATAAACCCGCATGTTTCATGAAGCATGCGGGATAGGCGACCCGGACACCCAAACGATCAGTTCTGACTGGCAGCCAGGTTCTGCAAACGGGTGAGCAGTTGTTCGGGGGGAACGTAGCCAGGAATAATGTCGCCGTTGTAGGTCAGGATGGACGGCGTACCGGTCACACCCAGTGCCTGACCCAGACTGTACTGCTCATCAACCGGATTGTCGCAGGTGGCTTCGGGTGGTATGCGTCCGGCCTTGGCAATATCCATGGCCCCATTACGGTCTTCCGAACACCAGACCGAGACCAGCTTGTTATAGGATTCGGAGCCGATACCGGCGCGTGGAAAGGCCATGTAATTGACCCGGATCCCGGCGTCAACGTATTCGTCCATCTGTTCATGCAGACGGCGGCAGTAACCGCAGTCCGGATCGGTAAACACCAGGATCTGGTAGCTGGCATCCTCGGCTCCAAATGAAACGAAATCCGCAGCATCCAGCTTGGCCAGCTGCGACTTGCGCAGACCCGACTTGGTCTGGTCGGTCAGATCGATCTGGGTATCCAAGTCGATCATCCGCCCCTGCATCAGAAAACGTCCGTTATCGCTCATGTAGACCACATCAGATCCGATCAGAACCTGCATGATGCCGTCCATCGGCGTCTCGGCAATCACAACCTGGCTCATATCGGGCACCAAACCGGACAGACGCTCTTCAATCTCCTGATAGTCCGAAGCCAGCGCACTGACTGCCAGAGACAAAAGCAAACCGGCGGCAGCCAGCTGAGAAGGAAACGACTTCATACAAAACTCCTTAAAGGGTCTTCAAGAATAACGAGTGCTAATTTGAACACAATCTGGTCAACAAGTTCACGTCTGAACCGTGCAAGTTGCCCGGAATCAACCGCGAGGGTGGTGCTGGCGATGCAGTGCCTGCAGCCGCGAGCGAGAAACATGGGTATAAATCTGAGTCGTCGACAGATCGGCATGGCCCAGCAGAAGCTGCACGACCCGCAAATCGGCACCGTGATCAAGCAGGTGAGTAGCGAAGGAATGTCTGAGCAAATGCGGGTAAACGGGCTTTGCAATACCCGCAGCCAGCGCGTGCTGCCGCAGTCGCTGCCAGACCGCAACTCGGGTCAATGGTCGCCCGCTGCGAGAAACAAAAACCTGATCACCGCGACCGCCAAGCGTCGACCGCCCTTTGGCCAGCCACTCCGACAGCGCATCAATGGCCTGTTCCCCCAATGGAACCAGGCGCTCTCGTCCACCCTTGCCGACCACCCTGACCAGGCCCCGATTCAGGTTCAAGCCTGACAATGTCAGCCCAACCAGCTCGGAAACTCGCAAACCGCTGGCGTACAAGGTTTCCAGAATCGCGCGATCACGCAAGCCCAGCACCTGCTGACAATCCGGTTGTCTGATCAGCCGCTCAACCTCGGCAGCGGAAAGGACTTCCGGTAAACGGCGAGACGGGCGAGGGCCTTCGATATCCAACATCGGGTTACGATTCACCCGCTCGAATCGTTTGGCCCAGGCAAAAAACTGCCGCAGACACGACAGAGTGCGCGTGACACTGGCCACCGCATCACCACGTCCCAGCCGATCCGCCAACCAGCTCAGGATCTGGTCACGGGTCGCTTGTTTCAATTCACCGGATAAATGATTCGACAGCGCCTCAAGGTCTTGCCGATAAGCATCCAGCGTGGCAACAGCGAGGCCTCGCTCGGCCCAGGCCGAGTCGAGAAATGCCTCAACGATGGATATATTTTCCGAACAAGTATTGGTGGGAGCGGCAGGTGCCGCTCCCGACGTGAACTTGTCCGCCGGCTTCAACTCTTGCCGGTCAATCGCGCGATACCACGCTCAGCCATCGCCTCGATGCTGGAAAGCTTGGAGCGCGTCTGGCCGACGAACTCATCCAGTGCCTTGCGGCCCTGGCTGGCTTCGCGCTCGGCCAATTCAATTGAAGCAGCACGCAAATCCTCGGCAGCCTGGGCGATACGCTCCCACGGTGAGCCGGGCGCGGCGGCAGCAACTGACTTCCTGGACGCCTTTTTCTTGCGCGATTTCTTTTTGCCAGCTTTTTTCTTGGAAGCTTTTTTCTTGGAAGCTTTTTTCTTGGAAGCTTTTTTCTTGGAAGCTTTCTTCTTGGAAGCTTTCTTCTTGGAAGCTTTCTTCTTGGAAGCTTTCTTCTTGGAAG
>CAZFYM010000018.1:38680-50223 GCA_964523755.1 uncultured Wenzhouxiangella sp.
CTTTCTTCTTCGAAGCTTTCTTCTTGGAAGCTTTCTTCTTCGAAGCTTTCTTCTTGGAAGCCGTCTTCTTCGAAGCCTTCTTCTTGGAAGCGGGCGCTTTCGGTGCTTCAGGGGCTGAAGCTGCAGCACTACCAGAATCGGGCGCCTGTTGATTTAGCTTGGTTTCTTCGTTGGTTTGCATCAGTCTGACCTCCCAGGGTCGTGATCAATGACTAGCTATCGGCCGGAATGACGACCTCTTTCCTCCCTCAAGTGATTCATCCACTCACGGGCGGTTTGTCTAACTCTACTGTAATTTGCTGCCTGATTAAAGGCCTCTTGAGCATCATCGTAGTTTCCCAGGTTCATAAAAGCCATACCCAGCAACAAAAACCCATTCCCCCGGTCTGATTCCGACAGCCCACCCAACTCGAGTGCCCGAGTGATGGCCTGCCGGGCTTCGTCCCATCGCTCAAGATCAATCAAAATGAATCCGCGCTGGATATCAATTTTTCCGTCAGTGGCAAACCGGCCCGCTTGTTCATAGGCATTCAGCGCCTTGTCCATCTCGCGCGCCTGATACCAGGCACCGCCAGCCAATTCCCAGTGCCGCCGCGTTGGCTCGATAATTCCGCGTGCCAGCCCGTCCTCTATCACTTCTGCCGCCAGTCGCGGTGAATCTTGTGCCTGCAACAGACTGGCCAGCTGCATGAATTCGGTCTGTCGACCAAGCAGACCTCTGCGATAGGCCAGGGCCAGCGCGGACTTCGATTCCCGCTCATTACCAAGCTCCAAATAAAGGCCGGCCATCTGCAACCAGTAGTTCTTGGTATCGGGACTCATGGGAATCAGAATCTTGAGCGTTTCAATCGCTGATTGGCGCTCACTGAGTTCTATCTGCATGCCGAGTTTGAGCTGGTACCACTGCTCCTTCGGCTCATTCGAAAGCGAGATGGCGCGATCCACCGCTTCCAGCGCCTGATGAAATTCATCGATCTGGGCGTGGATGCTGGCTTTCATCACCCAGACATCCACGAGATTGGTCTGTTCGGGGGAAGTCACGCAGAACCATAAATCGAGCTGATTCAGCGCATCCTGAAAGCGATCCATACCGTAGTACAGATTGGCAATCATCAGGATCATCTGATAATGCTGGTCATTGGGCAGGGTATTCAGTTCAATCGCCTGCTGGAAGTGGGTCAGCGCACTGGCTGAATCGCCCTGCTGCATACGTACATGTCCCATGGCCTGAAGAATCACAGCCTGCGTATAGTCATCCCGCCGTGTACGCTCCCGCAGGGTATCCAGCAGCGAGTAAGCCTCTGCGTACTGCTCCTGGTCGATGATTTCGTAGATATTGGTCAGTTGATTGTAGGTCTGCTCGTCAAGTGAGCCCGTGGCAACGCGGCGTTCGACCGCGCACTCATTGCCCTGGACCTGCCTTTGTATCTGTCCTTGCGCCTGAACCAAACCAGCCAACATCAAGCCGGTCAATAGCGTAATCCATGAACGGGTCATCTGGCATCTTCCAGATTGAATTCAATCGTTTGTGTGATCTGGCGTGAGGTGGGAACGCCATCGACGACGCGCGGTTTGAACTTCCAGCGCAAAATCGCACGAATGGCCTCACGATCAAAAACACGAGGTGGCCGAGATTCGACAACCCGCGGGGATCGAACCGATCCGGTTTCATCAATGGTGAATTCAACCCGCACCCAGCCTTCGATCTGATTCATGGCGGCATCGCGAGGATATTGCGGCTGGATACGCAACAGCGGCACGATATCACCCTCCTCGGTGCGTTCAACCTGGGTAAAACCGCCAAGAAACGGACCACTGCCACGCAGGGAAATATCCAGGTCAGGCATATCAAGCTGGGGCATTTCCCGCACCTGTTGCTCCACCCGGGCAATTTCCATCTGCGGCGGAGGTGGCAGAGTCTCAGGCGGTGGCGGCGGCGGGGGCCGGCGGCGATCGCGGGTCTCGATTCGATCATCAATCTTTATCGGACCAAAATAAATGCCCACTGGCTGCTCCAGTTCTTCCCGGTTGCCGTCCTGACCGGCAATCAATCGATACATGAGATAGAAAGCGGCCAGCGTCACGACAACAGCCAGTGCAATCGAAACAAAATACCGAAACCCTGAAGTCATCCGTTACCTCCCGGACTGCTCTTCTGCGGAGATGGATATTCGATTGATACCACCCGCCTGAACCTGATCCATGACCTCGACCAGCAGGCCGGTGCGTGCGCCACGATCAGCGATCAGAACGGCAGAACTTTCCGGATTCTCGGCCCGGGCTCGCTCAACCTGAATGCGGACTTCGCTCAATTCGACCTGCTGACGATTCATCCAGATCTCGTCGTTTGGCCGTATCGCGATCAAAACGTTGCCCTGCGGCCGCGGCTCGGTTGTCAATGCCGTCGGTTTGTCGACTTCAATGCCCGTTTCACGGATAAACGATGTCGTGACGATAAAGAAAATCAGCATGATGAAAACAATATCAAGCATCGGCGTGATGTTGATTTCGGGTTCATCCTTGCTTGCGTGTCTGCGAGCCATAGCGATCGTTGCTTATAAGTTATTCGTAGCGCAACAGATCTTCCAAGGCTTCCGCCTCGATATCTGCCTTGCGTTCCAGATACGACCCAAAGTAGAGCCCGGACAGTGCCGCCACCATACCCGCCATTGTCGGAATCGTCGCTTGCGACACACCGGCAGCCATGGCTCGCGCGTTACCGGTTCCGAACGAGGCCATGACCTCGAATACGGCGACCATGCCGGTCACCGTTCCCAGCAACCCGAGTAAAGGGCAAATCGCAATCAGAGTCTGGATGGTACGAATATTGACCTTCATCTCCTGACTCAATCGACTGACCAGCTCTTCGCGGATCCTGCCGGCGTACCAGGTACGATTATCCTCCCGCCCACGCCACTCCTCCAGGATTGCGCGCCGCCGGCCCGGCAATACCCAAACGAAGTACCACAGGCGTTCAAAGATCAGGGTCCACATCACCAGCAGCACGGCCATGATGGCCCAGAGCACATCACCACCGAGCTCGATGAACTCGCGCAGGGCCTCGAGAAAATTAGCCAGTGCGACCATAACGACGCTCTGCCAGACGGGCGATGATGCCGGCAGCCTGCTCTTCCAGAATCTGGATCAGTGCCCGGGCGCGACTGTACAGCAGACTGTGAATAATCGTCAGCGGAATAGCAACAACCAGACCGAGAACCGTCGTGATCAGCGCCATCGAGATGCCGTTGGCCATCATGCGCGGATCACCGGTACCAAAAAGGGTAATCTGCTGGAAGGTCACGATCATACCGACGACTGTGCCCAGCAGGCCCACCAGCGGAGCAATCACATAAAGCACCTTAATCAGTGGCAAGCCGGCCTCAAGCGGCGCAGTTTCGCGCAGGATGGCTTCGTCGAGCTTGAGCTCCAGGGTTTCAACATCCTGATCCGGATTGTCCTGATAAATCTTCATGACCCGGCCCAGCGCGTTTCCTTCGCTGGCATCCTCACGCTTGAGCTGACGCTTGATCGCGTTGCCACGCAGGAAAAGACCGATGCCTTTCCACAGTGAAAACAGTACACCAAAGATGCCCAACGCCAGGATGACATTGCCAACCGGGCCACCTTGACGACGTCGCTCGCTCCAGGTCGGTGAGCGAACGACCTGGGCCAGAATGGCTCCGCGGGTGCCATCTATGGCCATATCCTCAACCTCGCCCGGCGAGGCATCCTGCAATGCCTGAGCCATGCGTTGGAATCGTCCTGATGGCTGACGAGGCAGCTGAACCAGAATCTTCTGATCGCTATCCCAGGTCAGGAAATTTCCATTTGAAATCGCATTGAAGACACCGATACGGACCACTTCTCGATTTCGCTCAACCTGTCCATCCGCATTGATCAAATCCGCGTTGAACCTGACGATACGACCGGACTGATAGATTTCCCGAACCATTTCCAGCCACATTTGCGCCAGTTCGTTAAATGTCGGAAGCTCACGCCGCTGTGCCAGGTCAGCCAGAAATTCCCCGCGACCGGCAAGCTGGGCGCTGACCATGGACTCCTCAATGGTTGAACTCAAATCACCGGCCACTTGCCGAACGACGCCAAACAGCTCACCGAGGTTGCCCATGCGCGCGTCAAGCACCGTTTCAAGTTCGACCAGCTGCAGCTCATTGGCATCGAATGCATCGCGCAGCCGTTCGGAACGCGCCTCTTCCCGTCGCAATTCAGCACGAGCCTGCTCCAGCAACTGGCGCTGGTTGGCTCGCTGGCGGATAAAACGCTGCAAACGCTCCTGATCCACCTGTGCTTCTGCCGAGGCTGCCTGTTCAACCTGTCGCAGCAAATCCGCCAGCGTATCCTGGGCCTGAACGCCCGTCGACACAGCCATCAATAGCGCGATCAAAAGCAGAATAAGGCGTGTCATTATCGATTCTCCGCAGCAACGGGGGCAGGCACTGGCAAACGAATCAGGTCCGGAGCAACCTGCCCCTTGGCAATCGCCAGACCATCGCTGACCGGCAGTCGATACTCGGCACCCAGACGCTCGAACTGGCGATTGGTGGGATTCCACCATCCCGTATCGCTGCCATCCGTTGCCTGCCAGAACAACAAGGTTCGTCCAATGCGCAGAAATTCGACCCGCTGCCCTCCCGGCAAACTGCCGGTGTAGGCTTCAGTGGTTCGACCATAGTCAATCTCGGCCTGGTAGGCTTCGACAATCAAACGGTATTTCTCCGAGTTGGTGACATCAGAGTCATCCAGCATACTGACCAGACGCTGCGCCCGACTCGAACGCTCTTCCAGACGGAATGGCATATCCACACTGACCAACTGACCAAGACGCTCGGCCATCTCGATCATCAGCGGAACCACTTGGCGATTGGTTGACTCCAGACCTTCGAGCTGCTCGTTGATTGAAACAATCTCGGCTTCCTGATTGCTGACAATCCCTTCGAGCTGGTCGTTGTAGATGGTCAGACTCTGCACTTCACTGATCGTCCGTCGGTACTGATCGATCAACTGCTGAGTTTCCTCATCCACCTGATTGATCTGCTGCTGAGCTCGGGCCGCCTCACGGGTAATTCGATTCTCGGCATCAATCGAGCGGTCAAGAACCTGGGCATGGACACCGAAAGCCCCAAGGGCCAGGGGTGCACCCAACAGCCAGCCGATAATCTTGGTGTGTTGTGACATTTTGCTATCCGTTATGCTTGCAATTGGTTGGATCAAACCCACCAGCTCTCCCTGCCAAGGCCGAGTCTTTTGCTGATGCGATGTCTGCTGGAAATCTCATGATCGCAGAAAGCTGGCAAGAATACCTTGCGCCGGTTGGATTTGAAAGCGGTCTTCAACCGAAGCAGAACCGGGATTCAGTGGTGCCGACCGCTATCCGGGTCAAATATAATGATCCGATTGATCATCAGCAATTATCAGCGATCAGGGGGCCATTCGCCTTGTCGACAAGTCCATCACCCTGCGGTCTGCCGCGCCGCCTCGCCGCCATGTTATACGACAGCCTGCTGGTTACTGCGATTCTGATGCTGTCCACGGTGCTGGTCATCATTCCGCTGGGCCGGGAAGTTCCTGCGGGCAGTCTCGCTTTTCAGTTCTATCTACTGGTCGTGGCCTGGGCCTATTTTGCGATTAGCTGGCGCGCCGGTCAAACGCTGGGCATGAAGGCCTGGCGAATCCGGATTGTTGCCGGCGACCAACCGCCAGGCTGGCTGGCCACAGCGGTAAGATTCGGCGTTTCACTGGCATCGATCGGCTGCCTGGGGCTGGGGTTGCTCTGGAGTCTGTTTCGAAGCGATCGGGCAACCTGGCACGATCTGGCCTCCGATACCCGCTTGCTGGTTCTACCAAAATTAGGGCCCGCGCAACAATAACTTCCGATTTTCGCATCCCATTGGCACGCCGCCTGCGCTCGCGCGCCTTGGCGATGGGCTTTTCCGATCCCGCTGAACGTGTGTGTATTTAGGCCCAGGGGTACTAAGGCTGCTTCAACGCCGCCGTAGCAGAACCACCGCGCCCACGGTAATGGCTGCCGACGGCATCAGGAAGGTCAGCCACAGCGGTGCCGAAATAACGCCGGCCGCTCCCTGGGCCAGCCGGGTCAAAACAAAAAACAGCAATCCAAAGGTTATTCCGATAAACAAGTTCAGCCCCTGGTTGCCCTGGCGCAAACCGCGAAACACAAACGGCAGCCCGATTAATACCATCGCCAACACATTCAGCGGAAAATATGCACGCTCCCAGAAAGCTTCGTCATACCGGCCTGCATCCAGCCCATTACGAGCCAGCAACGCCCGCATACGGGTCAAATCGGCCAGTGACAACAGTCGCGGACGGGAGACCGTTGCCGCAAAAAGTTCAGGTCGCAGATCGGAGTCCAGGGTTAATTCATCGATCGATATTGGCACTCCGGGTCGACCCGGCTCAAGCTGCAATACCTCGCTGAACACCCAGCCGCTGCCGCTGTGCCTGGCGCGCCCGGCATGCATCATCGTTGTCGGTTGCCGGTCTATGGACAGCCCGTACAGCGTGATATCGCTGAATTCAAGCTGCTGGTCATCCAGCCAGACCGACAAGCCGATCCGGATCATCTTGTCGCCATCGCGCAACCACAAGGAACCGAACTCACCGTGTTGAATCTGACCGCTGCGCGCCTGCTGGCGCGATGCCCTGGCATCGGCTTCCAGATCCGGGATCACCCACTCGGCCAGCACGACCAGAATAATCAGACACAGCCCGACCGCCGCCAGCACCCGCAAGATGATCTGATTACGATCGAACCCGGCCGCCCGCATCGCCACCAGTTCATTGCCGGCCGCCAAACCGCCAATACCCGCGATGACACCGATCAGAGCGGCAAAGGGGAAAACGTCATACCAGCGCCGGGGTAGGGTTTCGACCAGGTAAACGATCATCTGCAACGCCTGATAATCACCACCCAGCGCACGAGCTTCGCGAATCAACTCGATCAGAGTGTACAGGCCAACCAGTAACAGACTGACCAGCACAATCCCGATCAGCACTCGACCAGCTATATAACGAGTGAGCAATCCGGGCATCACCACCGTCGCCATTGCCGAGCCAGCAGGGAACCCATAAAAACGCCTATCAGCGCGTGCAGGGGCCACAAACCCGGTCCCAAGGCCAGTTCGCGACGTTCAATGAAAATAAGCCCGGCGTGAATGGCATTGGTATAGAAAAGATAAAGCCCCAGGGCCAGTACAATCAGACCAAAACGGCCCTGGCGCGGCGGGCGCTGAGCCAGCGGCATCGCCAACAGCCCGAGCAGCAAGGCAGCCACTGGCGAGGCCAAGCGCCAGTGCCATTCGCGAAACCGGGCCGGCGTGCCGGGCGGCCACAAGTCAGTCAGGACGGCCGCGATTTCACCCTCACTTCCAATCGCTGCTTCCGGCACCGGCAATCGGATGTCGTTGCGCGCAAAAACCATTTCACGGCGCTCGGCCGATTCAAACCGGACATCATGGCGAATCTGATACCCATCGTAAAGCGTCAGGTAGGGGAGTTGATCCGCAGGATCGATCCACAAACGGCCACGATTGGCCGTCAGCATTTCAGCCTCGGTCTGTTCGAGATAGTGAACAAACACCTCACGCAAATCACCGCTGTCGCGGTCAACCTCACCAACATAGAGGGTCAGACGTCCTCCATCCATGCTGTCAAACTGACCCGACTGAATGCCGGCCACCAGCGCATGTCGGGCCGCATCGGCCATCAGCGCATTGGTTCGCTCCACCGCAACCGGTGCCAGCCAGCCCGACACAGCCAGCAAGCCCAGTGACCAGGCAATAACAAGAATCAGGATCGGCGTCAGTGCCCGGCCAAATCCGGTACCGGATGAACGCATCACGACCGTTTCGCTACTTTCGCCAAGACGCCCCAGGGCCATCAGCAGCCCCACCATCAGGGCCAGTGGACCCACCAGCAACATCGCCTCGGGCAAACGCAGTGCCAAAAGCAACAGCACGCTGGCCGACGGTAACTGACCCTGGGCGGCATCGCCCAGCAGTTCGGCCAGGAACAGCGCCAGCATCACACCGACAAAAACCAGCAGACTCAGAATGCTCGCCGTGGTCGCTTCACGCAGCAGGTAGCGTTGCAGGATCAAAATTCATTCCCGGGGCGGTTACAATGGTGGATTAGCTTAACTCGGAGTTGTCATATTGCAGGGTGGCCGAGGCAAGCGTATCAACAAATAACTATTCAGGGCACGCCACATGCAGTTTACAACCCGAACCGAACAAGTCGACAAGATTAGCACCGACTGCCTGATGATCGGCATCGCCATGGGTCAGGCCTTCGAAGACGAACTGGCTGCCATCGACCATGCCAGCGGCGGGCTGTTAAAGCGGCTGGATATCGGTGGTGAACTGCCGCGCCGGCTGGGCAAAACCCTGATGCTGCACAATGTGCCGGGCATCGACGCCGGGCGGGTGCTGGCGGTCGGGCTGGGCAAACCGGAAAAGCTTGATGGCCCGGCGTTTTTCAAGGCCACCCAGGCCGCCGGCAAAGCCTTGCGCCAGTCTCACGCCCGAACAGCCCATTGCCTGCTGACCAGGGCAGAAGTTCAAGGGCTTGACCAGTCCCGGAAAACCCGTCAGGCAGCACTCGCTCTGGCGCACTCCGATTACGTTTACTCGGCCACCAAAAAGCCGGCGGACGACGCTGCACCGCCGACTAACCAAGTCAGTTTTCCAGGCGGTGATGGCAGCCAGGAGCAACTGGCCCAGGCCAAGGCCGTGGCCACCGGCATTCAGCGTTGTCGCGATCTGGGTGATCTGCCACCCAATATCTGCACCCCCATTTACCTGGCTGAAACCGCCCAGGCCATCGCTGCCGAGCATGCCGGTCTTGATGTGGAGATCCTGGACGAGCAGCAAATGGCAACGCTGAAGATGAACGCACTTCTGGCCGTCGGCAAGGCCAGTGCCAACCCGCCGCGACTGATCCGTTTGAGCTGGCGTGGAGGCAATGACGGAGATGCCCCACTGGCCCTGGTCGGCAAGGGGATTACCTTCGACACCGGTGGCATTTCGATCAAACCGCGCGATCTGATGGAACAGATGAAGTTCGATATGTGCGGTGCGGCCACCACCATAGGCGTCATGGAGGCGATCGCAAGACTCAGGCTGCCGATCAACGTCGAAGGGGTGGTCGCTGCTGCGGAAAACATGATCGACGGCAAGGCCTATCGTCCGGGTGACATCATCACCGCGATGAACGGCAAAACCATCGAAGTACACAACACCGATGCCGAGGGTCGGATGGTGCTGGCCGACGCGCTTTACTGGACCGGCCAGACGATCAAGCCCCGAATCATGGTCGACATGGCCACGCTGACTGGTGCCTGCGTGGTCGCACTGGGTCATCACGCCAGTGCCGTGATGACCAACGATGACGAGCTGGCCGGTGAGTTGCTGGAGGCCGGCAACGCTGCCGCCGACCGCGCCTGGCGGCTGCCGCTGTGGGACGACTACCAGGAGCAGATTGAATCCCCGTTTGCCGATATGAAAAACGTCGGCGGCATGCCCGCCGGCTCGATTACCGCCGGCTGCTTCCTGTCGCGGTTTACCGAAGGACAGCGCTGGGCCCATATTGACATTGCCGGCTCCGCCTGGCGCTGGGGCAAGCCCGAAAGCGCCTCCGGGCGCCCGGTCGGCATGCTCGTCGAATGGCTGGTCAGCCACGCCGGTGGCTGGGATGGCCTGAAGTCAGAATCCTGAAAACCTGTATCTCTCGCAGAGCAAGCAGAGGCGCAGAGAAATGCTTGAAAAAGAAATTAAAAGAGGAATTACTTTGATTGGACTAGTCGCTTGCAATCTTGTCAGTCACTCTTCAAAAGTTTTCCTCTGCGTCTCTTCGAGCTCTGCGAGAGATAACGGTTTTTGGTTTTATGACCGACGTAATTGTTGTTGATTGTCTTTGCAGTTCTTTGCGCCTTTGCGTCTTTGCGAGAGATACAGGTTTTGATCTTTACCTATGAGAGTTGATTTTTACGAGATGTCGGGTCGCTTCAGTGATCCGCTGTTTGTCGCCGGGGTACTGGTCGGGCGGGCCTGGCCCGACTCCGGTTCGGTCGCCATCGTGGCACCGCGGGCGATGCTGGAACAACTCGACAAACAACTCTGGGAAACACCCGAAGGGCGCTTTCTGCCACACGCAATTGGCAACTCCAATGCGCCGATTCAGCTACTCGAAGACGCTCCGGACCAGGCCGATATCCTGATCAACCTGGATCCCGACGCCCCACTGCCCGGCGGCCGCTTCGAGCGCATTCTGGAACTGATACCGCCGGACGGCGAGGTCAAGGAAAAACTGCGCGAACGCTGGAAAGCCTGGAAACAACGCAACGCCGACGTACACCATCACGTCCTGAAGTGACCCGGACGAGACAATGCACAAGGCAAAAAGGTAATAAGGGAAAAGGGAAAACGGTAAAGGGATAATGGAAAAGCACTATAACCCGCACGATATTGAGCAACGCTGGTACGACCAGTGGGAGCAGCATGGCTGTTTTCAGGCATCAGGCCAGGGCCAGCCTTTTACCATTCTTCTGCCGCCGCCCAATGTCACCGGGACATTGCATATGGGGCATGCCTTCCAGCATACGCTGATGGACACGCTGATCCGGTATCAGCGTATGAACGGTCGCGACACCTTGTGGCAGGTTGGCGTCGATCATGCCGGTATCGCCACCGAGATGGTGGTCACTCGCCAGATCGAGGCCGAAGGCGGCAGGCGCGATGACTACAGCCGCGAGGAGTTTATCGAACGGGTGTGGCAATGGAAGCACGAATCCGGCTCGACGATCACCGGGCAGATGCGTCGCCTGGGTGCCTCGGCTGACTGGTCACGCGAACGCTTCACCATGGACGAGAATTTAAGCGAAGCGGTCATCGAAACCTTTGTACGCTTGCATGATGAGGGCCTGATCTATCGCGGACCGCGGCTGGTCAATTGGGACCCGGTACTCAAGACCGCCATTTCCGATCTGGAAGTGGTCAACAGCGACGAGCAAGGCAAGCTGTGGTCTATCCGTTATCCCAGGACCGACGGCAAGGGCGATGTCGTGGTCGCCACCACCCGCCCGGAAACGCTGCTGGGTGATGTCTGCGTTGCCGTCCACCCGGACGACAAGCGCTACACCGACCTGGTGGGACAAACCGTCGAACTGCCGTTGACCGGCCGCCAGATTCCGGTGGTCGCCGATGACTATGTCGATCCCGAATTCGGCACCGGCTGCGTCAAGATCACCCCGGCGCATGATTTCAACGACTGGGACGTCGGCAGCCGGCACCAGTTCGAGCCGATCAATATCTTTACGTCCGAGGCCCGGCTGAACGACGCAACCCCGGCCAGCTACCGCGGCCTGGATCGCTTCGAGGCGCGCGAGCGCATTGTCGAAGACCTCAAGGCCATGGGCCTGCTGGTTGAAGAAAAACCGCATGCCATGGTGGTCCCGCGCGGCGACCGTTCCGGTCAGATCATCGAGCCCTTCCTGACCGACCAGT
>CAZFYM010000019.1:0-2214 GCA_964523755.1 uncultured Wenzhouxiangella sp.
CATGGCATCGGCCGCATTGCCACCCGCTTCGAGCGCCAGCCGCGCCGCCTCGGTAGTGTCGGCGTGGCCGCTGGCAATGCGCCACTGCCGCGTTGCTCTGTTACCGGGTCGAATCATGCGCACAGTTTAACCAACCCGCGTGTTTCATGAATTCCACACACCCTCGCTTGTCTCTTGTCCGCACAAGGGATTTCCCTCAGTCGGTCGTACGGCAGTGAAATAGGGTCAGTCTGACAACGATTATAATGCGGCGTTTTCCACCCTTGATTTTCGACTGATAGATGCCACCGGATGCAGTGGAGTATTGAATGATTTTGTTTGCGGTCATTGGTGGCCTGCTGGGTTTGTTTGCCGGTGGTTTAATGGGTTTGATTCTGGGCGTTGTCGTTGGCCTGGTGGTCGGAGATTTCATGGTCCGGGTGATGCTGCCAACCGGCCAGGCCGGGATCCAGCAGCAGTTTCTCGATACCACGTTTGCTGTGATGGGGGCTTTGTGCAAGGCCGACGGGGTTGTGACTCGGGACGAGATTCGCGTTGCCGAGGAGTACTTCGACAAGCTGGCTCTGACACCGGAACAGCGCCAGGCGGCGAAGGCATCCTTCGAGCGCGGCAAATGTGTCGGTTTTGATGTTTATGGTGAAGTGCGCAAATTGCGTCTGATCATGCGCTATAACCGGGCGCTGCTCCCGCTATTTCTTCAAATCCAGTTTTCAGCGGTCGCAGCCGATGGTGTCCTGCATGAGAATGAGCGCAGAAAGCTTGAGCATGTCACCCATGCGCTGGGTCTGCAGGATGTGGATCTGGAAAGCCTGGAAGCGATGTTGCGAAATGCATCGGCGGGCGCCGGGAAGCCGCAGCAGTCAGGTTTTGATTCCGACGCTGCCTACACCACGCTGGGTGTGGCGGCTTCTGCCAGCGATGCCGAGGTCAAGCGGGCTTATCGTCGCCTGATGAGCAAATACCACCCGGACAAGTTTGCCGCCCGGGGGTTGTCGGAAAACATGCGCGAAATTGCCAGGGAGCGCGTGCATGAAGTCAGCAAGGCCTATGACGCCATCAAGGAGCAGCGGGGTGGGCGGCTTTGATAGCCCATCTGGCAAAGCCTCGGATGGTACTTGCCGGTTATGACATGATAAATTGTTACGGAGAACGCAGAATTATGGGTCAGTCATCACCGCATGAACTTGCAATATCCGAGAAACGCTTCTGCATGACCTACACGAGACAATCCTGAAAACCAACTGGATCACCATGAAAATCCAAGCTATCCAAGCGCTCGAAATCCTTGATTCGCGCGGCAACCCAACTCTGGAAGCCGAAGTCTGGCTGGACGATGGCAGTGTCGGACGGGCGGCGGTGCCTTCCGGGGCCTCAACCGGCAAGCGTGAAGCGGTGGAGTTGCGCGATGGTGATGCTGATCGTTATGCCGGAAAGGGTGTTACTCGGGCCGTGAGCCATGTCAACGGCGAGATTGCCAGGGCGCTCAAGGGCCAGGATGCCGCCGACCAAAGCGGGCTGGATCAGCGCCTGATCGAGCTGGACGGCAGCGACAACAAGTCACGTCTGGGTGCCAATGCACTGCTTGGTGTTTCGCTGGCGGCGGCTCACGCTGCGGCGGCGGCGAAAGGACAATGGTTGTACGAATACTTGCTGGTGTCTTCTGGTCAGTCGGCCAGCCTGCCGGTGCCGATGATGAATATTCTCAACGGCGGGGCGCATGCCGATAACCGGGTTGATATCCAGGAGTTTATGGTGATGCCGGTTGGCTTGCCGGATTTTCCTTCCGCCTTGCGGGCGGGGACTGAGATATTTCATGCGCTTAAAAGTATTCTGCTTCAGCGGGGTTTGAGCACGGCGGTGGGCGACGAGGGCGGCTTCGCCCCTGATCTTGGATCCAACGAGGAAGCGCTGGAACTGCTGCTGACAGCCATCGTTCAGGCCGGTTATGAGCCGGGCAAGCAGGTTGCGCTGGCGCTTGACGTGGCCTCCAGCGAGTTTTTCAAGAGCGGTCAATACGTCCTGGCTTCAGAAGCACGCCGCTTTGAACCGGCCGGATTTGTCGACTATTTGAGTGATCTGGTCAGCCGCTACCCAATCATCTCGATCGAAGACGGCATGGATGAAAATGACTGGGAGGGCTGGAAGCTGCTGACCCGGCGCCTTGGTGATCAGGTCCAACTGGTGGGCGATGATCTGTTTGTCACCAATACCGCC
>CAZFYM010000019.1:2224-9743 GCA_964523755.1 uncultured Wenzhouxiangella sp.
TTCTCAAACGGGGCATTGATGAGGGAATTGGCAACGCCATTTTGATCAAGCCGAATCAGATCGGTACCCTGACCGAAACCCTGAATGCCATTTCCATGGCACGCGAGGCCGGCTTTGGCACCATCATTTCACATCGCTCCGGCGAGACTGAAGATGTGACGATCGCCGACCTGGCGGTAGCCACCAACGCCGGCCAGATCAAAACCGGCTCGCTGTGCCGGTCCGACCGGGTGGCCAAGTACAACCAGTTACTGCGCATTCAGGCCCGTCTGGGTGATACGGCCCGCTACGCCGGTCAATCTGCCATTCGCAGATCTTGAAACAGGCTTTCGGTAACGTTACCCGCTACCAGGCCGAAGCTGCCAATCAGCGCATGGCGAACGGGAATTTAGATGGTCAGCTTCAGTGCTTACTTGTCCGGTAGATTGCGCGTGATCAAGAGTGAAAGCGATAAACCCTCTCATCGCATTGAGTGAATGAATTCGTTATGATTCAGTTTCCAACACCTGAGAATATGACCAGATGACCCATTGCATCACTGTGATTCAATTTTTCACGACTCAGTCAAGTCGTTTTTTTCTTGGTGGTTTGTTGATGTCATTCGGATCGATAGCCTATGCCAGCTTGGATTCCGAACACCAGTGGGCCATCGCGGGTGGGGAGTTGATCATGGAACTCAACTCGGGTGTGCTCTCTCCACTCAATATCCAGGTCGATACAGAGGGAATGGCAGAAGCCCGGGCACCTGAAGAGCACTTGGGGTATTGGCGAATTGCCATGCCGGCCGATTCCGGTGCGAGTATGACCGTGCGGGCTCCGAACTACGCCATCGAAGCCTTTGAAGGCGGTCGTTTGCGTTACGTGGACGGTTTTGTCCTGCACTTTCCGAAAGGCTCAGTCGATTTGAGGGAGTTCGAAATTCGTCCGCGAGATGATCATCATGCTGAGTTTGATCTCGTGGATCGCGATGGAATAGCCTGGGCGCGGCTTGATCAGGCCCATTACGAGCTGATGGACGAGGGGCAAGCACTGGAGCTCAGGCATATGAACCTGATCATGAATGACAATCTTGCCGCCTTGACCGGCATTGCCGGATTGAGTGGTCAGGCACTGGGTCGGGTTCACTTGCGTGCGCCCGTCATTTCGACGCCGGACGTTACCGAGCCTTTGGGCCAATGCAGCGACCCCGAGTGGCCTGGCGACCGCGAGACTTTTGCTGACGTCGCTTTGATTGCGATGGACAGGCCGGGTGCCAATGGCGTGCAGTTTTTCCGGTGCCAGGGTTGTAATGGCAGCAGTGGAGGGCCAATTGTTTTCGCCCCGGATGCAAAGCTTGCCAATGAGGGTACCGCCGACGTTCCCTGGTGGTTCCAGTTTACCGGCCCTTTCCCGCCGTATGGCAATGATCAGCATCCGTTCCTGATCTGGAATTTGTACCGCATTGATAACGCAGGACGTTTGGAGCAAATTGGTGTTTCCGGAGTCAAGCATGCTTTCTTTACGGTCAATACGGATTGTTCATGCCCTGGCGGCAATATTCTCTGGACGGGTTGTACCGACACTTATAGCTCAAGCAACAATGATGCTGGTGGTTTTCTTGGTCCCCGCAGTGAAATAGTGCCGGCTGATGGCCAATGGGGTCGATGTCACTCGTTCTTCGATCCGGATTGTCTGGCAAGCCAGATGCAATCCAGCACGCCATTTCAGAACAGGATGCTGGTGCTGGAAGAGGATCTGTCCGTGAATAATCATTCGGGAGCAACCTATTTGATGGAGGCTTGGTATGTGGTTCGAGATGACGTCAATATCTTCAACACCATGGGATGGCGCGAGTTCTCCACAACCTGGAATGGCGCTACATGGCCGGCCACATTGCTAGGTGACTTTACTCAGGGGCCGGTCATCGATAACTGGGTTGATCCGGCCAATCCTGAACCCGGCCAGATGAATACATTGGTCGACACGCCTGATGGCCGG
Source organism: uncultured Wenzhouxiangella sp. (assembly GCA_964523755.1). Classification (GTDB taxonomy): domain Bacteria; phylum Pseudomonadota; class Gammaproteobacteria; order Xanthomonadales; family Wenzhouxiangellaceae; genus Wenzhouxiangella. Next base: position 4,202 of record CAZFYM010000019.1, read on the forward strand.
ATCAAGGTTGCCGTGCAAACCAAAGACCTTGGCAACGGTACCTGGCGTTACGATTACGCGCTTGCAAATTTTGATTTTATGCGCGCTGTTACCGAAGGAAGCGAACCGAATGTTGAAGTGATTTCCAATATTGGACTGGTCGGGGTAGCTGTGCCGGTTTTGAGCAGCACGGTGGTGACGGAAATCAGCTTTGCCCGAGCCAATCGAACCAAAGGTCAGGATTGGACGGCGACTCGAAATGATGTCGCTGTGCAGTGGTCGGATGAAGCGGATACACCACTGGATTGGGGAAGCTTGTACCGGTTTTCATTGATTGCTGACAGCGAACCAGTCGAATCCGAAATGGTATTGACGGCTGGAGATGGCGTTCCCTTGCATTTCTCGGCGGCAACGCTGGCTCCAAGTGCACCTATCCAAGTGTTTGAGGATCGGTTTGAAAGCGAATAGTGTCTTTGAATGTTGTCAAGCAGACTTGCTAATGCAAATCATTCTCGTTAAAATCTACAGTTCATTTGCTAACGAGTTCTGCCCTCATGAAAACCTGGATAACGCTGGTGCTGCCCCTGCTGCTGGCCGGCTGCGGCCCGCAGTCTGAAACCGAATCTGTCACGAGCGCTGACGCCCCTGCAGCCGAACCGCCCCGGGTGGTGGTTTACAGCTCTCGTCAGCCCCATCTGATTCAGCCGCTGTTTGAACGCTACACTGAACAAACCGGGGTTGCGGTTCAGTTCACGAACGATAACGAAGCCTCCCTGATCGAGCGCCTGGCCGCCGAGAATGACAGCACCCAGGCGGATGTGCTGATCACCGTTGATGCCGGCAATCTGTGGCAGGCGACCGAGCGCGGTCTGCTGCGCGGGATCGACAGCCCGGTGCTGGAATCAGTCATCCCGCCGTCACTGCGCGATGACCAGAATCGCTGGTTCGGCCTGTCACTGCGAGCGCGCACGATCGTCTACCACCCCGAGCGGGTCGATGTGGACGAATTGTCAACCTACGAGGATCTGGCCGATGCGCGCTGGTCGGGCCGCCTGTGCCTGAGAACTTCACGCAAGGTCTACAACCAGTCGCTGGTGGCGATGCTGATCGAGCATCACGGTGAGCAGCGAACCGAGGAGATCGTTTCGGGCTGGGTGGCCAACCTGGCGACCCATCCGTTTTCGTCCGATACCCAACTAATCGAGGCGATCGCTGCCGATCAGTGCGATGTCGGCATCGTCAACAGCTATTACCTCGGACGCTTGCTGGCCGATAATGCCGACTATCCGGTCAAGCTGTTCTGGGCCAACCAGGAAACCACCGGTGTTCATGTCAACGTTTCCGGTGCCGGGGTTACCCATCATGCACCCCGACCGGATCAGGGTCAGGCTTTGATCGAATGGCTGGCATCCGAGCAAGCCCAGGCTGAGTTCGCCGAACGCAACCTGGAATTCCCGGCCAACCCGGCGGTCGCACCACTTGGGCTGGTCAGCGAGTGGGGAGCTTTTCGTCAGGATGAAACGCGGCTGACCATTGCCGGTCAGCGCCAGGCCGAAGCGGTACGGCTGATGGACCGTGCCGGCTACCGCTGACATGACCGTGGCCCGGCCGCAGCGAGCGGCCCGGCCAATCCGCCATTGGGCCCTGCTGCCGTTGTTGGCGCTGGTCGCCCTGCCGCTGATCATGCTGGTTCTGTCCTGGCTGGATCCTCAGGGCGAGACCTGGTCACATCTGCGCTCCTGGCTGCTGCCGCGCCTGGTCAGTCATACCCTGCTGATGCTGGTGGTGGTTGGCTTGGGTGTGGCCCTGATCGGTGTCGGCATGGCCTGGCTTTCGGCCTGCTGCGAGTACCCCGGACGCCGCTGGCTCGATCCGCTGCTGGTTTTGCCGCTGGCTTTTCCCACCTATGTGCTGGCCTTTATCTACCTGGGGGTACTCGACTTTGCCGGCCCGCTCCAGACATTGCTGCGCGACTGGTTCGGTCAAAGTCCGGCCCTGTTTGAGGCGCTCAGCCGTCCTGGCGGCGTGCTGTTGATTCTGATTCTGGCGTTTTACCCCTACGTGTATCTGCTGGCCCGTGCTTCATTTGCCAGCGGCGGGCTGGCCGCATTCGAGGCCGGTCGCAGTCTGGGTGTTGGTCCACTGGCCACCTTTGCCAGGGTTGCGCTGCCGATTGCCCGCCCGGCAATCGTGGCCGGCATGACGCTGGCCCTGATGGAAACCCTGGCTGATTTCGGGGCGGTTTCGATCTATGGCTTTGATACCTTTACCACGGCCATTTATCGCACCTGGTTCGGCTTGTTCAATCTGACTGCCGCGGTTCAGCTGGCATGCATTCTGATGCTGTTCGTGCTGCTGCTGGTGCTGGCCGAGCGATTTAATCGTGACCAGCGGTCGCGCCAGACCGAGCGCCGACCCAGTGGTCATCGCATTCACCTGAAGGGCCATCAGGCGATGGTCGCGACCGGCAGTCAACTGCTGCTGGTGCTTGTTGGTGTGGTCGTTCCCTTGATTCAGTTGCTGGTCTGGGCGTGGCCGGGACTGGGTGATATTGTCAGCGGCAGCATGCCCCGGGTAATTGGCAATACCATGTTGCTGGGCCTGGTCGGCGCACTGACCGTGCTGGCCGGTGGATTGTTGTTGCTGGTCGCCACCCATCGCGCCCCGCGCCGCTTTGTTATGCTCGGCGAAGTGGTCGCGCTGGGATATGCCATACCTGGGACGGTGCTGGCGGTGGCCATCATGCTGAGCTTTATTCGTTTGGATCAATGGGTCGGAACCAGTCTGGCCGGTGGACTGATGGCGCTGGTGCTGGCCTATCTGATTCGCTTCGTGCGCGTCGCATGGGGTCCTCTGGAAGGGGTAGCGGGCCGGATTCGGCCGGAATATATTGAAGTAGCCCGCAGCCTGGGTGTCCCGCGCTGGCAACGCCTGCTCAGGGTCAACCTGCCGCTGCTGTGGCCGGGCCTGGTCACGGCCTTCCTGCTGGCCCTGGTCGAAATTGCCAAGGAAATGCCGGCCACGCTGATGCTTCGGCCCTTCGGCTGGGATACCCTGGCCATCCGCATCTACGAACTGACTGCCGAAGGCCAATGGCAAATGGCTGCCGCCCCGGCGCTGGTGCTGGTTGTGCTGGGGGCGATTCCGGTGATCCTGCTGATCCGGCGGGCGACGTTGGTTCGATAGAAAGCGGGGCTCAAGACTCAGGGTTCAGGGGAAAAAAATAAACCTTTTTGTCGCAAAGCGGCGAAGCAGCCAAGATGCAAAGAAAGGAAAAGCTTTTTTAAGTTTTTTTGCTTCGCTGCTTTGCGACAGAAAGGTTTTAAGGTTTTAAGGTTTTCCGGTTTTCGGGTTCTGAATCGGTCGGGGTTTCTAGGTACTATACTCAGCTGACTAAACTTCTCCGTTGATGATCATGTCCCAGAAGACTCCCTTGTTTGATGCGCACGTTGCTGCTGGCGGCAAGATGGTGGAATTTGCCGGCTGGACCTTGCCGATCAATTATGGTTCGCAAATGGATGAGCATCATGCGGTGCGGCGTGGTGTGGGGATGTTCGATGTTTCGCACATGACCGTGGTGGATCTCCACGGAGCCGGAGTCAAGGACTATCTGCGTCGCTTGCTGGCCAATGACGTGGCCAAGCTCAACGAGCCGGGGCAGGCGCTGTATGGCTGCATGCTCAACCCCGAAGGTGGTGTGATCGATGATCTGATCACCTATTTTCTGGATTCGGACTTCTACCGCACCGTTGTCAATGCCGCCACGCGCGAGGTTGATCTGGACTGGATGCGGCGGCAGGCAGAGGGAAGTGATGTCGAGATCATTGAACGCGATGACCTGGCCATGCTGGCCGTTCAGGGACCGGCTGCGCGCGATAAAGTGATCGCCATTCTCAACGCGCCAGCCGCCGCAGATATCAAGCCGTTCCGCTCGCTGAGCCATGGCGATGTCTTTCTTGCCAGAACAGGATATACCGGTGAGGATGGGTTCGAGGTGCTGCTCCCGGCCAGCCAGGCTGGCGAGTTCTGGCAGCGTCTGGTCGATGCGGGCGTGCAGCCCTGTGGGCTTGGTGCGCGCGACAGTTTGCGTCTGGAGGCTGGCCTGAATCTTTATGGTCAGGATATGGACACGACAACCACGCCGCTGGAGTCCAATCTCGCCTGGACAGTCGCGTTCGAACCGGCTGATCGAGATTTTATCGGGCGCTCGGCACTCGAGCAGCAAAAAACCAGCGGCGTTTCGCGCCAACTGGTCGGGCTGGTGCTGGCCAGGGGCGCTATCCCGCGCGGCGGTGCCTCGGTGCACTGCCCGGCCGGCGAAGGCCTGGTGACCAGCGGCATCTTCGGCCCGACCATCGAATGCCCGATCGCGCTGGCCCGCATCCCGGCCGGTCCGTTCGAGCAAGTCGACGTGGAACTGCGCGGCAAGCGCCTGCCTGCCCGCGTGGTCAAACCACCTTTCGTGCGCGCCGGGAAAATCAAGGTTTGATTGGTTTTTTGGTTTTTTGGTTCAGTTGGATTTTTGTTTTTCGACTTGAGAACCAACCGAACCAACCGAACCAAAAAACCAATCAAACCAAAATACCAACCGAACTAAACAAGCGGTTCAAAGCGGTTTTCGGCGCGGTTTTTGCGTACTTTGGTGTGATCCCAGATGCGGCCATTCATGGCAATCCAGATGCCGGGTGGCAGGCACTGAACGGCACCGACGGCACAGCCGATGTTGAATACCGCATCCGAATCAATAAATCGGGCTGGATTCAGGGCACCGGTCAGTACGATCACGCGCTTGCCGATATCGCCCAGTGCGGCGGCGGTTTCAACCATGGTATCGGTGCCATGAGTGATCAGGAAATGCTCGTCACTGCTGGCCAGAATGGCCTGGCGGATCAGACTGCGGTCATCGTCATTCAGGTGCAGTGAATCCTTTCGCAGCAGCGCACGTATCTCCCATTCAAAGGCAACATTCATGGCACGCAGGATTCGTCCGATTTCGGGCTCGCCGATCTGATAGTCCGACTTATCATCGTAATAGAGCTTGTCGATCGTACCGCCGGTTGTCAGGATATTGAGTTTGTTCAAAGTCCGTGCTCATGGCTGAATTCGGCAGGGTAGTATAGCGACATGAACATCCGATCTCTGATTGCTGTTGCGGCGCTGGCCACGGGCCTGGTCACGCTTCCTCTGAAGGCCGAGCTGCCTGAGCAGGCGCTGGCCTGGCACTGGCAGACCGACACGGCCGAGCGGGCCCGCCGGGCAACACTGGCACTGACTATCTGGCTGGAAGACGAGCAGGCCGATCCGGCGCAATGGCGCCAGCGGGTGGAAGCCAACATGCTGGTTCTGGCCGAACTCGCCAATGCGGTTCCTCCGGCCCAGGCACCGCTGATTGACGGCCTGTTCGCCTGGTTGGTGCATACGCGTGATCGAAATCTTCAGTTTTTGTTGGCTGAGATTCCACGACCGGATTTGAGTCGGGCTGGCGATTTGCTCAGGCGAAACGTTCAGCCAGGCCAGGTCGCCCGGCTGTACTCGCTGGCCGCGCTGGAGGCACCGCTTATCT
>CAZFYM010000019.1:9753-49454 GCA_964523755.1 uncultured Wenzhouxiangella sp.
CTGGCCGATCGTCTGGTCAACATCCCAGCCGGTCCGGAAACCGAATCTTCGCCTGACAGTCCCGCCGATGATGCGACAGAGGAGCCGGGTGCCCAGATCGCGGCATTCTGGTCGGCCCTGACGATTTCGGACGCTGAGGTTGAAGGACCCGAATTGGAACCCGATGCCATTGCCCAGGCTGAACGAGCAGCACGCCTGGCCGCATTGGACGGATCGTCGGCACGATCCGAATTGCTGGTCGAGCTGATTCGTTTTGAAGCCGAGCGTGCCTGGAAGCGTGCGGATGTACTTGAAGCCGTGTGGCTGGCGCTGGAGGCACTGGCCCTGACAACGGTCCTCGATGATCCGGCACCTGCTGCCCGCGCAATTTACACGCTGCTGGAGGAAATGAGTGGCGAGGGCGGGCCAGGCCTGCGTTCGATCGATACCGACTTGCCGGTGATCCTGGCTATGCTTCGGGATGCGGCGGACTATCTGGCCGACGTCGAGCCGGGGGTTTCCCCGGCCATATTCGAGCTCGCCGATGCCTATGCCCGCCTGGCGTTGTTTGTCGGCGATGCCGCCTTTTATCTGGATCAACCGGTTCGACAGGATATACGCTCGGCGATTGCTGCCTGCAACGCCGACCCATTGCTGGTTGGTCCGTTGCCGCGCGAGGTTTTCGAACGCTGCCTGGAAACGCTGGTGCATTTGATAACCTCCGAACTCGGGCGCGAGGAACTGGTGGGAGATGCTGATGGTCCGTTTGCGCCGGCTTTCCTGCGTCGTGAGATGGGTCTGGTCAGTTGGCAACGTGCGGCCTATCTGGATGGCTACCTCAATTGGCTGCTGGGCGATAATTGTCCGGTTCCGGCGTGGCACAACCCGTTGGAATGGTCACTGCTGATTCAATACCTGGCCCGATGGGTTGGGCAGCGCCCGGTATTCTTCGATTCCGCCCGTTGGCGCGATGCGGTAGATATCTTTGTACTCCAGTCCATTGCCCAACGTGACGCCAATGAAACCTTCCTCGATTGCCTGACCGGGACCGGAAGTGTTCGGACCGATCCGGTTCAACGATTACTGACTGCTCACGCTCGGGCGCTGACCAACCTGAATCAGGCGTTGTCTGCTGAATCTGATCGCTATTATGCTGAAGTGACCCGGGCAGGTGCCGATATCAATCTGGATGGCGATGCATCCCAGTTGACCGCCTATCGCCCGGAAGGCTTGACGGTGAGCCCCTGTCCGCAGGCGCAGGTTTGTGGCGTGCGAGTCGAGCTTCCGGTCAGCCGTGCGCTGCTGGGTCAATTTCCCAACCCCTACCTGCTGGCCGACCAGATTCGCATGGGTCGGCTCAAGCTGTGCTACGACAGGGTGCGCTGGCTTGAACGTGAAATGCTGTCAGCTCGCAGCGATGATCCGCGGGTGGCCAACTATCGTGGTCGTCTGAGTTTTGAGTTGGTCGGTAGTTTTGAACGAAGTGGCGAGGCAGAAACGGTGTTCCGGCAACGTTTGATAGCGGCAGAGTCGAAACACTACCTGTTTGCCTCATCTGATCCAGCAGTGCTGGCCATGGATTGCCCGAATGCGCTGGCCGGCGAGCCGGTGGCCAGCCAACTGCCGGATGAGCGTTCCGGCCTGGTGCCCAATCGCCTGACGTATTTTGTCAGTCAGCCGGTGACTGCCGAAGCTGAAATGCTGGCCAACTGGGACCGCGGGGCCGAGTGGCGCGACTGGTTTGTCACCGGCGGACGGGTGGAGATGATCGAGTCCAGTGATGGTGCTGCCCTGGCGCTTGCGGTTCAGGCTGAACTGGCCAATCTGATCAGCCGCCGGGAGCGCCAGCTTGCCTCGCGCCTGCTCAGTCCGCTGACCACCGATCAGGCAGATCCGCTGACCCGTGCGATGGCGGATGTGGCCGAGAACAGTGCGTTGTTGCGCCGAGTTCTGGAAATTCACTATCCACGAGTCATCCGGCATGATAATGAGGTTCGCGCACTGCTTGCTGGTGAAAGCAGTCTATTGACTCGCGACCGGGTGCGTCAACTCGGGGACAGTGGCTTGCCGCTGGGCCAGACTGCGAGCCTTGGGCGGGAGCGGCTGGAGGCGCTGAATGCCAGCTGGGCCCGCTTGCCGGCCAGTTTGCGCGAGATGGGTCAGGCCGCACCGGAACTGGATTTTGCGGCCGAACGCCTGGAAAGCCTGCGCCGCCTCAGTCGGAGCTGGCTGGAGAACGCCGAATCGTCACCAGACCCATAAAGAACCCGCTGCACAGTATGACTTGAATCAGCGCCGGAACACGGGCTGGCGGGCTGGCCCAGGCCTCCATCACGCCGATGCTGAAATAAATCATCAGCAAGGTGCCTGCAATGACCAGTGAACGTCCCTGCAAGCGCCAGCTTCCGGGGAAAACCAGCAATAGCGGTGTCATGCTCAGGGCCAGAACCAGGCCTGGATGGACGCCGGTCAGGGGAGCCCACCAGAAAAACCATAGCGGTTGCAGAACGATCAGACCGAGCAGGGTCCAGCGGCACCAGGCCAGACGGATCATGTCAGTTTTACCGCGCAGTCAGCCACCCGATGCCCCAGCAGTCGACACAATCTGCGTTCATCCTCATCCAGCGGCCGATCGCTGTCGGGACCGGCAAGATGACTGGGGCCATACGGTGTTCCGCCGCTTCGGGTTCGGCTCAGGGCGGGTTCGGTGTAAGGTAATCCGACCAGTATCATGCCATGGTGCAATAACGGAACCATCATGCTGAGCAGGGTCGCTTCCTGGCCGCCATGCAGTGTCGAGGTTGAGGTAAATACCCCGGCGGGCTTGCCGGCCAGCGTGCCGGAAAACCAGTCCGATCCAGTCCCATCCAGAAAGTGCTTGACTGCCGAGGCCATGTTGCCAAATCGAGTCGGGCTGCCGAGAATCAATCCCTGGCACTCGCTCAGGTCGCGCTTTTCGACCAGAGACGGTCCATCCTCGGGCAGCGAGCATTGCTCGGGATCGAGCGCCGAAGTGATCGGTTCGACCGCGCGCAGCCGGGCCTGGCAACCGCTGACCTCTTCGATGCCGCGAGCTACCTCGCGCGCCATGGCCAGGGTATTTCCATGGACTGAATGAACAACAATCAGAATGTCAGTCACGGCAGGATCTCGCTGATTTGTTCAGGCGGGCGACCCATCCGGGCCCGTTGACCGACGATCACAATGGGTCGCTGGATAAGGCGCGGATGGCGACTCATGGCCTCGATCAATCGCTCATCGGAATCATTCCGGCTCAGGCCGAGCTTACAGTAGTCTTCTTCGTTGCTGCGGATCAACTCATGGGCTGTGATCCCCAGCAGGTCAATGATACGCTGGAGATCGGCGGGAGCTGGTGGGTTCGACAGGTACTCGATAATTTGTGGCTCGATACCGCGTTCATGAATCAAGGCCAAAGCCTGGCGACTTTTCGAGCAGCGTGGATTGTGATAAATGGTGACAGTCATGAAAGAGTCCGGTAAGCGTCAATCATCCAGCTCCCAGTCTAACCTTAGGGAGTCAACACCGGAAGACGGTGGCTCCGGGGCGTTGACCGCGTTCGGCGCGCTTTCCGACCCGGCCTGGCTGAAAGCCTTTGCCCGGCACCTGTGGCGGCAATTTCGCGAGGACCGGAGTTGGGAGGCGGCGGGTGCATTGAGCTATACCAGTCTGCTGGCGCTGGTACCGCTGATGGCGGTTATTTTTGGCGTGGTTTCGGCGTTTCCGGTCTTCGACCGCTGGGCCGGTGATATCGAAAGCTACATCTTCGAAAACTTCGTACCGGCGGCCGGCGATCAGATTCAGACCTATCTGCAGGAGTTTGTCCAGCGAACCGCCGGGCTGACCGGTGCCGGCACGATTTTTCTGATCGTCACTGCCATTCTTCTGATGGCCACGATTGAAAAGAGCTTCAACCGGATCTGGCGGGTACCCAGCACCCGGCGCTTAAGCTCGCGTCTGGTGACCTATTGGGCGGTGTTGACCCTGGGCCCGATTCTGATGGGGGCCAGTCTGGGCCTGACATCCTATCTGGCAGCGTTGCCGCTGCTGGCCCCGGAAGCGGTTCGCGGTGCGGTTGAGGCCATGCTGCTCAATGCCACGCCTTTTGCCGTCTCCATGATCGGCTTTGCGCTGGTGTTTCTGATCGTACCGAATCGGCGGGTTCGCTTGCATCATGCATTGGTTGGTGCGCTGATTTCGGCCGTGCTGTTTGAAGTGGCCAAACGCGGATTCGTGTTTTACGTCAGTAATTTCCCAACCTACGAGCGACTGTATGGAGCGTTGGCCACGATCCCGCTGTTCCTGGTCTGGATCTACGTTTCCTGGGTTGTCGTTCTGCTCGGGGCCAGTCTGTCGGCAGCCTTGACGACCTTCAATTATCAGCACAGGGGACTTGGCTGGTCAGAGCGCCACGAACTGCTACTGGCGCTGCGCCTGCTGGGCCATTTATGGCATGCTCAACGGCGTGGTGCGGCCTTGTCGGTTCGCCAGCTTCGTGAGCGTGAGCCGGCTGCCGGGGAGGCTCAGACGCGTCGAATACTTGGCTGCTTTCTCGCTGCGCATATTGTGCATCCGGATAATGATGGTGACTGGTTGTTGTCGGCTGACCTGGATGAACTGACGCTGGCGGAACTCTATCGGTCTGGTCCGTTCATACTTCCTGTCGGGGAGTTGAATGAGTTGCCCGTTGACAGCCACTGGGATCGTGCCTTTCTCAAGCGCCTGGGGCCTGTTGATCGACAGGCCCAGGGCATGCTGAACCAGTCGGTCAAGTCACTGTTGAATTATCAAATGGAGAACGAGGAATGAATCGATTGTTGTTGCTTGCCGTCGTTGTGATGGGGCTGGGTCTTTCCGTTCTGGCCCGGGCAGATATCGCGTTCAATCTGCCGGGACTGGACGGCCGCGACCATGCGCTGTCGGACTATCGCGGTGACTGGGTCGTGGTCAATTACTGGGCTACCTGGTGTGCGCCATGTCGCAAGGAAATCCCCGATTTTTCCAACCTGCACGACTCGCGTGATGACATCACGGTGCTTGGCCTGGCGTTTGAAGATACCGAGCCGGAAGCATTCGAGGCGTTCCTGCTTGACTACCCGGCCAGTTACCCGATTCTGCTGGTCGATGTCTACAATCCACCCGCTGACTTTGGTGCGCCCCGGGCATTGCCCACGACGTTCCTGGTCAACCCCGAAGGTGCCCTGGTCCAGACCTGGATCGGTCCGATCACCAGTCAGATCATTACCGACTGGATCGAGAATAATGGCTGAGAGTCGCCGCTGGCTGATTGCCGGCCGCGTGCAGGGCGTGTTCTTCCGTGAGTCAACCCGCCGCCAGGCCAAACCGCTGAGCCTGACCGGCCATGCCATCAATCTTAGCGATGGTCGGGTGGAAGTCATGGCCTGGGGTGAACGTGAGGCGCTGGATCAACTTGGAAACTGGCTGCAGAAGGGCCCACCCGCCGCCCGCGTCGATCGTATCGAAACAGAACCGGTCACAACGACCGAACCCCCAATATCCTTCAAGACCGGATAGAAAATCCCGGCACCACCGGATGCTTAAAGCGTAAGGGCCATCCCGGCCCCTCAAAGCGAGGCTGAGGCACATGCGTTTTAAAAAAACCGACGGCCCGAAGGCCGTCGGCATCCCCTCTGAATTGAAATGGTTTTGAGGTGGTCGTTACTGCTCGATGCGCAACGCGCGCGCGCGTTGTTCCAGCAGGTACATCCGACCCTGGTCGAGCAGGGCAAGATTGTGGACCTCGAATGGTGCGTGCAGTCTGCTGGAACGAAGCAGGTTTGAATCGATTTCCAGGCTGATCGTGCCACCGCCGGCTTCGAGAACCGCTGCTGACTGGACAAAGCCTAACGGTTGGAGCTGGCCTCCGGCATCGGTGCCGAACACTTCGGCATTGATCTGGAAGCGTCCGCCGATCGCTGTTTCTACGCCCAGATCCAGACCCAGACCTGCAGAGCGGGCCAGGCTGGCCTGACCATTGAAGCGGGCAATGGCCGGGGCAATGTTTAATGCCAGGGTCAGGTCACGACGTATGGTCATGCCATTGAACTGGCTCTCCAGGTAAACGTGCGCTTCATACAGTCCGCTGCCCGGCATGCTGCGGGCAGCCACCGGTGCGGCGGCAAGATGGAGCCCACCACTGCGGCCCGGCTGCAATGACCAGGTCTGGCTCGCGTCCGGACTGGCCAGCACAGCCTGCACCGAGCCGATGCCAATCTGCTGTCGGCCGTTGCCCAGACCCAGGTCAAAGTCCAGTGCTTGCCCGCTGAGAAAATTGTGGCGCGGCAGGGCCAGGCGGGCGACCCAGGGGCTGTTGGGTTCAAAGACATGAATCACCAATGCCTGGTCTGACGGAACACCGTCCAGCGCGACCGAAAGCGTTCCGGATGCGGCCTCGCGGCCCAGTCGGAAGGCCAGTGAATCTTCGGGTACACGCATGCCTTGAGCGCGCATATCCTTGCCCGTCGTGATCTCGGCCGGTCCGAAGTCGGCGCTCACACCCTGACCATTCATGGTCAGTCTGAGGCCCTCCGGATCGAGGGTGATGCGCGAGCCGCTATCCAGTGCGGACATGCGAATGACGGCTCCGGGCGCGCTGATCGGCAACTCGATGCCCTGGGCCAACGCGGCTCCGTTGCTGTCTACCCAGTACTGGCGACTTTCGGCCACGGGTCGGTCTGATCCCATCGGCGTGGGGCCGGCGCTGGCCGGTCGTCCCTGCGTTGCCTGATCAGGCCCCCAGGCAAAGTTGATGCTGGCAGATTCCTGATGCAGGCTGGACGGCACGCTGCGGAGGTTATTTTCCAGTGCGTTGGCGCGCAGGTCGGTGGCGGATTCGTCCAGCCACTGAACCTGGGCCATGGCCAGTGAAGTGCCCGCAATCAGGGTCGAAGCAAAAAGTATTTTGAAAGGTTTCATGTTGGCCTCCGATTACAGGTCGTTACGCAAAATGACATCAAGGTTGAAGCAGTCGCGTCGGCTTTGATGATGCGAGAGCTTGCGACCTCGGTTGGTTCGCTGATGATCATAGAACCACAGCGAGCCGGCGCCATTCTGGCTGGAACATTCGAGGAAGCCGTCAGAGCAGGAATTCAGCCACCATTGGGTCACGGCCAATCCGACCTGGAACTGATAGCCTGCGCAGTACGAGGCGGTATTCCAGATCGCGGCATGGACGTCAGTGCCGACCACGTTCCAGAATCCTTTCGGCAGGCCGGGGCGGCCGGAGGTGCCGAGCAGCCAGGTGCTGTTGTAGTACTGCATCCAGCTGGTCTGCTGCATGCGTACCGCATCATTCTGAAAGCCCAGCAGCCAGCCCAGCGAGGCCTCGAACACATTACCGGCCATGACTGCATCGGCCAGCGGTGTGCCCAGGCTGGAGGCAGCCAGTGCGTTGACCCAGCGAGTGCGATTGATGATGGTCGGGTAGCGGCTATCCCAGGTCGGGTTGGACATAATCCAGCGCATCACGTTGCCGCCGTTGGAGTGGGTAAGAATCACCAGATCGGTAATTCCGCGCTGGTTGATGAAGTTATACAGCTGACCGGCCAGGCATCCGGCGGCCTGCGCGTCCCACATGTACTGTTCGAAATCGCAATTGATGACCACGTAGTTGGCCTGGCTGGACAGTCCCTGTCGAACCGAGTTGACCATGTCGCTGGTCCAGTAATCCTTGAGTGCATTGGTCTGCTTGCCGGTGCCGTGAACGAAGGCCACTCCGGTGGCACTCCATACGGAACCGAATGTTGATAGCAAAACAAGAAGGCATATCGCCCTGGCAAGTCGTAACATGATTGGTGATCTCCTCTCTTTTCTAGCGTAAACAGCCCCGTGGCGGCAATATAGAGGAAAGTGTGACGGAGTGCAAGTTGAAGCTTGACAACTGCGATAAATTGTGCAATGCACTACGCTGATTTGTTCAGATTACCGGAACAGTTCGCGTTGGCGAACCGGCTGAAAGCTGAGGCGATGGACCGGGCTTGGTCCGTATCGATCCAGCGCGGCCAGGTGGGCGGCAGTGGGATAGCCCTTGTGGCGGGCAAAGCCGTATTCAGGATACTGGCGATCCATTGCGACCATGATGGCGTCGCGTCGGGTCTTGGCGATGATGCTGGCTGCGCTGATGGCCCGATCGAGCCCATCACCGCCAACCACGGTTTGCACCGGCCGATCGATGGGCGGGGCTCGATTGCCGTCGACTCGAACCAGATCCGGTACTGGATCGAGCGCGGCAACGGCCAGCGCCATGGCGCGCAGGGTGGCCTGGAGAATATTGATACGGTCGATTTCATCGGCCTCGATCAGTCCGACACCGATGCTCAGGGCCTGCGTCATGATTTGCTCGGCGAGCTTATCGCGGCGCAGCGGAGAAAGCTTTTTGGAGTCGGCCAGTCCGGCAATCGGCCGGGTCGGGTCCAGAATGACGGCGGCGGCTACCACCGGCCCGGCCAGCGGGCCGCGGCCGGCTTCGTCGACTCCCGCAATTTTGAACCGGTCAGCGACCATTGTGCTCAGCGACGCTGCAACTTTTCCAGGACTGCGCTGGCGGCCTGCTCGCCGGCACCGATCGCCAGTTGCGATGCGCAGTGGGCTGCTGCCGCGCGATAGGCTTGGATTCTGCCGGGTTGATTCAGCCAGTAAACGGCCTCTGCCGCCAGGCGTTCCGGTGTGGCCTGATCTTGCAGGCATTCCGGGACCATCAGGCTCTGGGTGAGAATATTGGGCAGCGAAACATAGCGGGTCTTGACCAGTTTCAGGGTTCTGGCCAGCCAGTAGGTCGCCGGTGCCAGGCGGTAGTAGACGACCAGTGGGCAAGCGAGCAGAAAGGCTTCCAGCGTGACGGTTCCGGAGGCGGCAATGGCCACATCGGCAGTCCGCAATCCGGTTCGGGTGTGACCTGCAACAAACCTCGCGCCGGCAGCATCCCAACGGTTGCCACCGAGTTGACGAAGACGCTGCTCGTGGTCGGATTCGGCCAGCAGAACCCGTAGCTCGGCCTGCGGTCGCAGCCGCCGCAGATCGACTGCGGTTTCGGCCAGCAGCAGGCCGTGGCGCTCCAGTTCACCAGCACGACTGCCCGGCAGCAGCGCAATGACTTCATCCCCCGGGTCAAGACTCAAGGTTCGGCGGGCCTGCGCGGAAGGCGGCTCGTTTGCCAGGTGATCGGCCAGATGATGGCCGACGAAGCGGGTATCCAGGCCGTAAGGCTGATATAAAGCCGGTTCGAACGGAAACAGCGTCAGCAACAGGTCAAGCGAGCGCGCAATCTTGCCAATACGACGGGCGCGCCAGGCCCATACCGAGGGTGAAACGTAATGCATGGTGATCAGGCCATGCCGGCGCAAGCGACGCGCCAGACCCAGATTGAAGTCAGGCGAATCAATGCCAACAAAGGCATCAGGCTGCCAAAGTTCAATTTGCCTGGCGAACTGCCGCCGAAACCGGAACAGCCGCGGAAGATGGGCCAGCACTTCCGTCAGACCCATCACATTGAGCTGATCAAGACCGTACCAAGGCTTGACGCCGGCTTCGACCATAGCGGGACCGGCCAGGCCGGCCAGTTCAATGCTCGGATCCAGTTGTTTCAGTGCGCGGGCAAGATCGGCACCGATCTGGTCACCGGAAGCCTCGCCGGCACTGAGAACCAGGCGCATGGCGTCAGCGGAGCAGACCGCGCTCGCTGGCCGCTGCCGATTCGATCATGGGTTCGATAACGGGCTGATGCGGCAGACGGTTGCGCAGGATCTCCAAAGCCTCGTTACGCTTGAGCCCGCTGCGATAGAGCGTTCGGTAGGCTTGACGGATCTGCCGAATTTCCTCGGCGGAGAAGCCGCGTCGCTTCAAACCCTCGCCGTTGATGCCACGCGGTTGCGGTGGTTGACCGGAAATCATCACGTAGGCCGGAACATCCTGGCTGACCCCGCCGTACATTCCGAGAAAGGCATGATCGCCGATGCGACAGAATTGGTGAGCGCCCGAGTACCCGGCGAAAATCACATGGTTTCCGACCAGTACATGACCGGCCAGCGTCGCTCCGTTGGCCATGATGTTGTGCGAGCCAACCTGGCAGTCGTGTGCAATATGGCAATAGGCCATCAGCCAGTTGTCGTCGCCAAGTCGGGTTACGCCACCACCATCGCGTGTTCCCCGGTTGATCGTAACGTACTCGCGAATGGTGTTGTTATCGCCAATCTCGAGACGGGAAGCCTCGCCAGCATACTTCTTGTCCTGCGGTTCATCGCCAATCGAGGCAAACTGGAAGATCCGGTTGTTACTTCCGAGCCGGGTGGCCCCGGTAATGACGACGTGTGGTCCGATTTCGCAGCCGGGTCCGATGTCAACTTCCGGCCCGATCAGACTGAACGCCCCGATCTTTACATCTGCGGCTATCCGCGCGCCGGATTCGATAATGGCGCTGGGATGGATCATGCAGCGGGATTCGGCCGGGCGGCGCACAGCAGCTCAGCGCTTGATACCGGTTTGCCGTCGACCAGGGCGGTTGCCTGATATTGACCCATGCCACGCATCAGTCGTTTCTGCTGCACTTCGAAAATCACCTGGTCTCCGGGGATCACCACGCGATTGAAGCGCGCCTTGTCGATCTTGACCAGGTAGAACAGTTGTTCATCTGCCTCCCTGGCGTTGCGCGCAAGATGCGCCAGACAGCCGGCCGCCTGGGCCATGGCTTCGAGGATCAGCACGCCCGGCATGACCGGATGGCCGGGAAAATGGCCCTGGAAGAAGGGTTCATTGA
This sequence comes from uncultured Wenzhouxiangella sp., assembly GCA_964523755.1. Lineage (GTDB taxonomy): Bacteria > Pseudomonadota > Gammaproteobacteria > Xanthomonadales > Wenzhouxiangellaceae > Wenzhouxiangella. The sequence continues at coordinate 20,522 of CAZFYM010000019.1, forward strand.
TGGTCACATTCTTCAGTGCCCGAATTCGCGGCGGTTCGTCCAGATGGTATTCCAGAACCCGGTCGACCAGAATAAACGGGTAGCGGTGGGGCAGCAGGTCGAGGATTGCCTCGATATCGATGTTGTGTTGCTCGCTCATGCTTGTCAGTCAGTGGATGAGTGGGTGGATGGTTCAGTCTTGCTCAATCGCCGGAACCAGCTATCCAGTTGGCCCAGGCGCACCAGAATACGCTGCCACTGGCGCTGCGGCCGGGCCGGAATGCCGGAGCCATAGTGTCCCGGCTCGCTGATGGAATGCAGAACCGTGCTCATGGCGGTAATCACAACCTTGTCGCAGATGTCCAGATGACCCCCGATCCCGCAGGCTCCGGCGATCATGCAATAACGTCCAATCCGGGTGGATCCGGCGATGCCGACGCAGCCGGCAATGGCGGTATGGGCACCGATGCGCACATTGTGAGCAATCTGGACCTGATTATCCAGTCGGACGTCCTCGGCCAGCTCGGTGTCTTCGATGGCACCCCGATCAATGGTGGAATTGGCACCGACCTCGCAGTCGTTGCCGATCAGAACCCGGCCCAGTTGCGGTACTTTAATCCAGTGATCACGCTCAAAGGCCAAGCCGAATCCATCCGCACCGATGACAACGCCGGGGTGGACAATGACGCGCTGACCCAGACAACAACGTTGACCAATAAAGACCCGGGCGACCAGGCGCGAATCACTACCGATCTCGACCTGATCTTCCAGTACGCAACCAGGCCCGATGGTGACGCGCTCGCCAATTCGGCAACCATCTCCAATACTGACCTGGGCCCCAATACTGGCACTTTCGGCAATGTCGACATCGCGGCCAATGGCGGCGCTGGGATGAATGCCGGCGGAAGCAAGTGGTGGCGGATTCAAAAAACGGGTAATGCGAGCCCAGTCAACATAAGGGTCCTGGCTGATAAGACGATTACCGCAGAACCCCCGGGCATGTTCGGCGCCAAGAATGACGGCACCGGCCTGGCAATCAGCCAGTTGACTGAAATAAGACGGATTGGCGAGAAAAGCCAAGTCTTCATTTGTGGCATTTTCGAGTGTAGCCAGGCCACGGATGACGAATGCGCGATCACCTTCAAGACAGAGCTCGAAACGGTCAGCCAGACTGCCAAGATCCGTCGGTGTCATGGTTGCGTTTCGACAAGGTCATTGTCTGCCTGACCCTCGAAGTCATCTTCCAGCCAGCGCAGAATCTGCTCGGTGATATCAATTCGATCCGAAGCAAAGGCGACCGGACTGGTCAGAATCAAATCAAATTGACCCGACCGCGCGACCTGGCGAATGGCAACTTCGATGGCATCTTCAATATTTTTCTTTTCGGTATTAGTGCGGAAACGCAATTCCTCGGCCAGATCCTCCCGGCGACGCTCAATGGAGCGCCGCAGATTACGCACTTCACGTTCAAGCGACTGGTGCTGCTCGGTACCCTCTTCGCCGGACAGCATTTCCTGGGCCAGTTGCTCCAGGCGCGATTCGTCGGCGATCAGGGCCTCATTACGCGGCCGGAACTCCCGATCCAGCGCTTCGCGAGCAGCCACCAGCTGAGGCGCCCGATCAAACAACCGCACCATATCGACATAACCGATGCGTGTGGCTTCCTGAGCCAGCACAGGCATCAGGCTTGCGAACATCAGGGCCGTCAGACCCAATCGGCTGGCTTTGATCAGACAGAGGCACTGAGGGACCTTTCCAGAAAGTGTTGATTCGAAAAGCGGCATCATACAGCACGGTATTGGTTCTAGAAAACCTGACCGAAGGTAAACTGGATTAACTGCGTGTCATCGCCGCTTAGCTTTCGCAGAGGCTGGGCAATATTGATGATGATGGGTCCAACCGGTGCTTGCCAGGTCAGGGAAATACCGGCCGCCGAGCGCAGCAATCCGGTGTCAAAGCTGTCCAGGTTGCGGTAGACATTGCCAACGTCAACAAACAGCGCCAGGCGCGTGCCGCTGGCCTCGATAAACGGCAAGGGGAACGCCAGTTCCAGGCCGGATGCGACTTTCAAGTCGCCACCAACCGAGCGGCAATTCTGGTCCTTGGGGCCCAGTGAATTATCCTCAAAACCGCGAATATCCGACACGCCGCCGCCGAAGAAATGTTCGTAAAACGGCAGACCGTCATCGAATGAGACTATTTCTTCGGCCAAACATCTCAGATTGGGGTCGTCGGGGTCAATACCGAAATCGGTTGGCTCGATTGCCAGACGGCTGTCGAAATTGTCATACGAGTCGCCATAGGACAGGTCTCCTCGCAAACCCAGCACAAAGCGGTTGGTAATGGGCCAGAATTTGCGGAAACGATAGGAGAGTTTGAAGAATTCGCGGGTCCCGCCGGGCAAAGCCACTTCGGCAGACAGCCGGTTGAGCGAGCCTCTGGTGGGATTGAGGAAGTGGTTACGACTGTCACGCGACCAGGTACCCTCGAGGCGGACCGTCTGAACGCGTCGTTCGCTGCGCGAAAGCAAACCGTCACCGTCCTCATCCAGCGAAATCCCCAGAGGCCGAGTCGCCGGAAACTGCAAGACCGCTGGACCGTCCGGATCGTCCGGCAATGGTGCAAAAATGCCTCCCAGATTGATATCCACTTGCTGGGCTGATGCACCAAATCGCAGGAAGTCAAGTTCAGTGACAGGGAACCCGAAACTCACACCACCGGCCGCCTGACTGGTTGAGAATGAGGCAATATTGTTTGAGGATCGATTTAAGGTGTCGAGTTCGCTATAGCGCAGGAAATAGCCGGCTGAGACGCCGTCATCGGTGAAATAGGGGTTGGTATAGCTTACGCCAGCCTCGGTGACCAGACTGCTGCGCCGGATAGAAAACCCGACTCGGCGACCCGTTCCGAGGAAGTTGTTCTGATCTACCGCGATGGAAGCGATCACGCCCTGGAACTGGGAAAACCCCAGGCCGATCTGAAAACTTCCGGAAGGTTGCTCCTCCACGCTGACCACAACGTCGATCTGGTCATCGGTGCCGTCCACCGGGATGGTTTCGAAATTAATGTTATCGAAAAAGCCCAGCCGTTGCAGGCGTTGGCGAGAGCGGTCCAGCGACAGCTGTGAAAACCAGGCACCTTCGAATTGCCGCATTTCACGACGCAGGACTTCGTCCTTGGTCTGGGTGTTGCCGACAAAGCTGATGCGGCGCACATAGACGCGTTTTCCCGGTTCGATAAAAAAGGTAATTTCGACTTCGCGAGTATCGCGATTGACGCGTGGGATGGGATTGACGTTGGCAAAGGCATATCCAATATTCGACAGGATGGCTGAAATGCCTTCCATGCTCTGTTCCAGATTGCGCCGGGAAAATGTGTCGCCAGGCTGAATCCGAATCAAATGGCGCAGGGTGCTTTCGGCAAGAATCAGTTCACCGGTCAACTGAACATCGCTGACGGTGAATACCTCACCCTCGCGCACATTGGCGGTGATGAAAATATCCCGCTGATCGGAGCTGATGGATACCTGGGTGGATTCGATCGCAAAATCGATGTAGCCACGGTCAAGATAATATGAGCGCAGGGTTTCCAGGTCGCCCGAGAGCTTCTCGCGAGTGTATTGATGGCGGCCCTGCCAGAATCTCAGGCCGCGCCGGTCATTGGACTCGAAGTCGTCACGCAGCGTTTTTTCACTGAAGCTGTCGTTTCCGACGATATTGATATGGCGGATACGCGCCTGCTTGCCTTCACTGATGATAATTGACAAGTTGACCCGATTACGCTCCAACTCGGTGGCACGCGTTTCCACCTTGGCACTGTAGTGGCCGCGGCTGTGATACTGGCGGATCAGTTCCTGGTGGACCCGGTCAAGCTCCAGCTGATTGAAGATTTCGCCTTCGCTGATGCCGATGGCGGCCAGGGCCGGCATCAGATCGTCGGTTTTAATCTGGCGATTGCCGCTGATCACAATCGCCGAAATGGCCGGACGCTCAGTCACCTCAATGATCAGTACGTTACCTTCGCGGGCCAGGGAAATGTCATCAAAGAAACCGGTGCGGAACAGATCCCGAATGGCTGTCCGACCCAGTGCCGGGGTCAGGGTATCTCCGACCTCGAGCGGGAGAAAGCTGAAGACATTGCCTTCGGAAATCCGCTGCAGGCCGTCAACCCGGATATCATCGATGCGAAAGCTTTGCGCGGCTGCAGAGGCCGACAGCACGGTCAATAGAATCAGAAGGCACAGTCGTTTCATGAAAAACCTTGTAAGTCTTGCGTCAAGTGGGACCTGACAGGTGATCCAGGTCCGACAAAGTTTAGGTGAACACACGTAATATATCGTTAAATACAGCCAAGCTCATCAAACTGACGACGAGCAGCAGGCCAAGATACTGGCCTGCGATCTGAACGCGATCCGAAACCGGCGACCCCTTGATGGCCTCGATGGCGTAATACAGCAGATGGCCACCGTCGAGCATCGGAATGGGTAGCAGATTGATAATGGCCAGCGACAGGCTGATCAGGCCAAGGAAGAACAAGAATCGAGAAAAGCCCAGACGCGCCGACGAATGAGCCATCTGGGCAATGGTAATGGGGCCGGAAAGATTGCTGAGCGACGCTTTTCCGGTAATCATCCGGCCCAGGATGCCCAGCGTGGCAGCCGTGAGCCGCCCGGTTTCGGACACGGATTCACTCAGGGCGGCAATCGGCCCCAGCTGCAGTACGGTAAAGCTGCGGGCAAACTGCTGCTCCAGCTCCTCGCCCGGGGCAGGTGCCTGGATGCCGATCACTGGGCGCCCGTCAACCAGCTCCGGGGTCAATTCAATCATCTGGCGCCGGCCCTCGCGCTCGATCATCAGGCTCAGGGCTTGCAGTTGGTCGTTTTGATCAAGTGCGTGGGCCGGAATCAATGCGGCGATGTCCTGCCAACCCGAGACCGGTTGGTCATTGATGCTGAGAATGCGATCTCCGCGGCTCAAATTGGCCCGATCAGCCGCTGAGTCGGGCGAGACCTCGCCAATCAATGGCGGCAGATCCGGTCGCCATGGCGTAATGCCCAGGTGCTCCAGGGTATTTTCTTCGCTGAAATCGGACCCGAGCCGGTCGAGAGGCAGATGCAGTTCGCGCTGGTGACCGTCTGGATCTTCAACGATCATGCTGACGCCACGACGGTCCAGTGCCGGCGGAATCAGGCTGAGCAGGGTATGGGTCCAGGTTTCGATCCGCTTGTCGTCGATTCGGATAATCAGGTCCTGTTCTTCCAGGCCGGCTTCGGCTGCGATGCCGGTGGGAACACCGATCACGGGCCGTGTTTCAGGAATGCCGACGACAAACATCAGCCAAAAGGCCGCGACCGCAAAGATCAGGTTGAATATCGGACCGGCAGCAACGATCGCGATGCGCTGGCCAACCGGTTTGCGGTTGAAGGCGAAATCACGCTCAGCAGGCGATACCGGGCCCTCGCGTTCGTCAAGCATCTTGACATAGCCGCCCAGGGGAATCGCGGCAATGCGGTACTCGGTGCCATCCCTGGCAGTGCGCGACCACAGCGCCTGGCCAAAGCCGACCGAGAAGCGCAAGACGCGCACACCATAGTGGCGAGCCACCCAATAGTGCCCGAACTCATGGAACGTGATGAGTAATCCGAGTGCGACGATCAGCCAGAATATCGGGCCAATGATTTCCATAAGTCTGTAATCAGTCCTTGAAGGCGACCGTTGTCAAGGTCAATTGGCAGTTCGATATTGTACCGGCAATGGATTTTGTGTTTGGTTCTATTGGATTTGGGGCTCGTTCAATGGCTGCCGAGCAGCTTGACTGCCAGGGCAAAAAACGGCAACGCGGCACCGAGACTGTCAAAACGGTCAAGTACACCGCCGTGGCCGGGAAGCAGATCAGAGGTATCCTTGAGCTGGCGGTGGCGCTTGAACAGGCTGATCAACAGATCGCCACCGATTGAGATGATTGCCAGGCCGAATGCAACCAGACCGGCGGTCAATGGCGAAAACGGGCTGTCCGGTATCCACAGGACGATCAGGGTTGTGATGACAACGGTTGCGACCAGGCCGCCTGCAACGCCCGACCAGGTCTTGCCCGGGCTGATTCGCGGTGCCAGTTTCGGGCCGCCAAAGTACTTGCCGGTAAAGTAGGCTCCAATATCGGCCGCCGCGATGATAAACATCAGCAACAGAACATACCAGGGCGATTCGGCCTGCAGCCAGCTCAAGGCCAGCCAGGCAATTACCAGAATAGCGCCGAGACTGGCCAGTTTGATCAAGCGCCAGACTGCCCGATTCTCCCGGCCCAGTTCCGGTCGGCCCAACCAGGCCAATAAAACAAGCCAAAGCAAGCCTCCCAGGATGAACAGATCCGGGACCGGAGCGCTTGCCAAGCCGAACCAGAAAAGCAGCCCGGTCGCCAGGAGCATGATGGCAAAGACCCAGCGAGCCGCAGTGTTGCCGAGCCCCCCCAATCGGGCTCCTTCCCAGCCGCCAACGCCAAGAAGGACAACGGCAGCAAACAGGGAAAACCATTCCGTTGGCAGAACGAACAGTGCCAGCAAGCCGATGGTGGCGATGATTACGGCCGTGATGACACGCGTCCTAAGCACTCTGGAGGTGGCCCAGCCCGCCGAAACGGCGATCGCGCGCGGCGAAATCCTTGAGCGCCAACGCCACATCTTCAGCGCAAAAGTCTGGCCACAACACGTCGGTGAAATACAGCTCGGTATAAGCAATCTGCCAGAGCAGAAAATTCGACAAGCGTTTCTCACCGCCGGTGCGAATCAATATATCCGGTGGCGGGATATCGGCCAGCGCCAGGTGATGCTTGACTGTCGCCTCATTGATATCAGCCGGATCAAGTTTTCCGGTTTGCACGGCCTCGGCAATCTGGCGGGTAGCCTGGACAATGTCGTCATGACCACCGTAGTTGACGGCTACATTCAGGACCAGGCGGCGATTGTTTTCGGTGCGCCGTTCGGCCCGGCGCATGCCGTCGCGCAGCGCCCGGCTGAAAGCCGAGCGGTCGCCGATAAAGCGAATACAAACATCGTGTTCGTCGAGTTCACGTATTTCACGGGTCAGCGCCCGCATGAACAGTTCAAGCAGCTGCTTGACCTCCATGATGGGGCGATTCCAGTTCTCGCTGGAGAATGCGAATACGGTCAGATAGGGAATGCTGTGTTTCATGATGGCCTCAACCGCGCGGCGCAGGGCATCGCTGCCAGCCTGGTGGCCATGAGAGCGCGGCTTGCCCTGACGCGAGGCCCAGCGTCCGTTGCCGTCCATGACAATGGCTACATGCGCCGGAATGGAGGAGGGAGAGCTCATGAGGCCTAGATTTCCATCAGCTCCCGTTCTTTGGCGCCAATGAGTTCGTCGACCTTGGCGACATGTTGATCGGTCAGCTGCTGGATCAGGGTTTCGCCACGCCGGACATCATCTTCGGTCAGTTCCTTGTCCTTGAGGAAATCCTTGAGCTGGGAATTGCTATCGCGGCGGATATTGCGGATGGCGACCTTGGCATGCTCGCCTTCGCTGTGAACGACTTTGACCAGCTCGGCGCGTCGTTCCTCGGTCAGCGCCGGGAGCGGAACACGGATATTATTGCCCGAGGTGGCCGGATTCAGCCCCAGATCGGAGGTCATGATGGCTTTTTCGATCTTGGCAACCATGGATTTGTCGAACGGTACGACGCTCAGGGTGCGGGCGTCCTCGGCACTGATGTTGGCCGCCTGGTTCAGTGGAACTTCGGAGCCGTAGTAATCCACCATGACATGCTCAAGCAAGCTGGGATGGGCACGACCTGTGCGGATCTTTGACAGTTCAGTCTTCAGAGCGGCAACGCTTTTGCCCATCCGCTCCTGAGCGTCTTTCCTGATATCGTCGAGCATGGCCTACCTCGATTGGGGTGTCTTGAAGTCGTTAACTGCCGAATTGTAGCCGCACCAGCCCGCGGCTGCATCTGCTTAACCCGTCAATTGACCAGAGTGCCGACACTTTCCCCCCGGATCAGCCGATCCAGGTCGCCGCTGTGGTTCAGATTGATGATGCGAATGGGCATGGACTGGTCGCGACACAGGACAATCGCATTGGTATCCATGACGGCCAGCTTGCGTTCAATGACTTCATCATAGCTGAGATGATCGTAACGTACCGCCTTGGCATCCAGCTTCGGGTCGGCCGAATAAATGCCATCAACCTTGGTCGCCTTGATCATCAGATCGGCACCAATCTCGATCGCGCGCAGGCTGGCAGCGGTATCCGTAGTGAAAAAGGGATTGCCGGTGCCGGCGGCGAAGATCACGGCGCGGCCCTTTTCCAGATGCCGAATGGCGCGACGTCGAATATAGTCTTCGCAGACCTCGCGCACCGATATGGCTGACATGACCCGAGTGGTCACGCCGGCCCGCTCCAGTGCATCCTGCACGCCCAGTGCGTTCATGACCGTGGCCAGCATGCCCATGTGGTCGCCGGTGATTCGATCAATGCCGGAGGCGGCCAGCCCCTTGCCGCGAAAGATATTGCCTCCGCCGATCACAATGCCGATTTGAACGCCGGCATCGACGACCCCGGCCACCTCACGCGCGATGCGTGAAGAGACCTTGGGGTCGATACCGTAATCCAGTTCACCCAGAAGGGCCTCTCCGCTGATCTTCAGCAGGATGCGTTGCATGTTTTTTTGACTCATGCCGTATTCCCTTCCCGGGGTCGTTTGTGTGTGTATCAGCTACCGCGCGCCTGCTGCATGACTTCGGCAGCGAAATCGGATACTTCCTTCTCGATGCCCTCGCCGACTTCCAGGCGAACAAATGCCTTGACGCTGGCGCCTTTGGACTTGAGCAGCTTGCCGACGGTGACGTCACTATCCTTGACGAAGGGTTGACCGGTCAGGGTGATTTCGGCCAGGTGCTTGTTCAGGCGCCCGGCGACCATCTTCTCGATGATATCGGCCGGCTTGCCGCTGTCGGCGGCTTGGGCAACCAGAATTTCCTTTTCCTTTTCGATCACCTCGGAAGGTACGTCTTCGATATCGCGAAAGGCCGGGTTCAGGGCGGCAATATGCATGGCAATATCGCGCGCCAGCGATTCATCACCACCGTTCAGGCCCACCATTACGCCGATCCGACCGGAATGAATGTAGGTCCCAACCACGCCGTCACCGGCTTCCATCCGTGCCAGTCGGCGGATCTGAATATTTTCACCCACCTTGGCAACCAGTTGCTGGCGCGCATCCTCAACGCTGCTGCCGCTGGCCATGCTCGCGCCTGCCAGTGACTCGATATCGGCATGATCGAGGGCCAGTTGGGCGACTCCCTCGGCGAAGCTCCGGAAGTTGGAATCCTTGGCGACAAAATCAGTTTCGCTGTTGATTTCGACCAGCACGCTGAGTTGATCGCTGGAGGCGTCGACGATCGTGCCTTCGGCGGCGACGCGAGAGGCCTTCTTGTCGGCCTTGGCCAGGCCGGACTTGCGCAGATGCTCAATGGCGGCTTCCATGTCGCCAGCCGTTTCCACCAGCGCCTTCTTGCATTCCATCATGCCGGCGCCGGTGCGCTCGCGAAGTTCCTTGACTTGTGCTGCGGTAATACTCATGACGTTTTAAGCTTCCTTGCAATGTTCGGGCGGCCACGCGGCGTGGCCGCCGGTTTTTTGGGTTTGGTTCAGGACTTGTCGTCCGCGGCTGGCTTGGCGGCGGCCTTTTTCTTTTTCTTGGTTGCTTTTTTCTTGGCAACCTTTTTCGGCCCGGCAGCCTGGGCCTTCTCGTCAGACTTGGTCTCGGCGTGCGCCGCGGCCTTTTCTTCGACGTTCTCTTCGACTTTCACCTCGGCTTCTGCTGCGGTTTCAGCTTCGGTCTGCGGCTGGGCTGGCTCTTCAGGTTTCAGGTCTGTGACCGTCTCGGTCTGTGCAGATGCTGCTACCGGTGTTTCGTTTTCTTCAGCTTTTGCCGTTGTCTTCTTCTTGGCTGTTTTCTTTGTTACCTTGGCCGGGGCAGTTTTGCGCGCAGCCTTCTTCGGCGCACCATCCGATGCCTTGGTTTCTACCGGATTGCCGTCAGCGTCGAGTTCGACAAACTCATCGTCATCGCCAGCCGGAATCGGTGCCGATGCGCGACCTTCGAGAATGGCATCAGCGGCCAACTGGGCGTAAAGACGTACCGAGCGAATGGCGTCATCATTGCCGGGAATGACGTAGTCGATCTTTTCCGGTGAGTGGTTGGTGTCTACCACGGCAACGACCGGAATACCCAGCTTGCGAGCTTCGGCAACGGCAATCGCTTCGTGACCGACGTCGATGATGAAAATGGCGTCCGGCAGGGCATTCATGTTCTTGATGCCGCCCAGACTGCGTTCCAGCTTGTCGCGCTCGCGAGACAGCTGCAATACTTCCTTCTTGACCAGTTTGCCAAGACGGCCATCGCTTTCCATCGCCTCAAGTTCCTTGAGTCGGTTGATCGACTGGCGCACGGTGCGGAAGTTGGTCAGCATGCCACCCAGCCAGCGGTGCGAGACGTACGGGCTGTTGCAGCGTGCGGCTTCTTCAGCGATGGCCTGTCCGGCGGCGCGCTTGGTGCCGACAAACAGAACAGTGCCGCGACGGCTGGCCAAGCGGCTGAGGAAATCCAGTGATTCCTTGAGCAGCGGCAGGGATTTTTCCAGGTTGATAATGTGAATCTTGCCCCGGGCACCAAAGATGAAGGGTTCCATCTTGGGGTTCCAGTAGCGGGTCTGGTGACCGAAGTGCACGCCGGCTTCAAGCATCTGGCGCATGGTGACATTAGGCATTGCAATCATCCTTGCTTGTTGGTGGACAAGCGCCTTCGGCAGCGCATCATTCCTTGTTGTGGATGCGCGAAAGTGCCGTAACAGCGGCATTGTCCGGGGTTTGAGCCTCCGCCAATCCCATGTCTGCGAACCGTGCGTTGTCCCGACCAGCACCTGTTGAGGTTCTGGTGGCACCACGCGGGCAACCCCGCGACATGTGTCGATCAGCGTGTGTAGTTATGATCGGCCAGACTGGGTAGCCCGGACAAATCCCGTCAATTATAGCTCGTTTTTGAGGGGATGGGAAGGTGCTGGTGCAGCCGTGTAAACCCATGAAATGCAAACCGGATTACACACGTTTCTCAGCCATTTTGCCGGGATATCAACCGTGCTGATTCAGGTTCCCGTGCCTATCGATCGCTTCGAGCACCCGACACCCCCCGATGCAGCAAACTGAGAGCTTGGGTAAACCAACCCCTTGCATCCAACTGCCAGCAGGTAACGCCACTTGCCGCCTGCCACCAAACCTGGCTCTGTACCCCGCTTTACTGTTGCCACAACGACAGCGCGATGCCGATAAACAGGAACATTCCGATCCAGTGGTTGCCGAGGAAGGCATTGAAACAGGCTTGGGGGTTGCGGTTGCGGATGCGCCAGAGTTGGTATTGAAAGTGGAAAAAGACCAGCGCGACGGCAGTGAAATAGGCCGGGGTGGGCAGGTAGATCAGGCCGATCAGCATCAGCAGGGCGGTGGTCAGGCCCATCAAGGTGGCCAGGATGGGGACATCAAAGCGGCCAAACGCAATGGCGGTGGATTTGACCCCGGCCTTGAGATCGTCGGCGCGGTCGGCCATGGCGTATTCGGTGTCATAAATGACCGTCCACAGCAGGTTGGTCGCAAACAGCCACCAGGCCAGAGCAGGTAGTTGTCCGGCCTCGGCGGCAAAGGCCATCGGGATGGACCAGCCAAAAGCCGCTCCCAGCACCACCTGCGGGAAATGGGTAAAGCGCTTGAAGAACGGGTAACTGCCGGCCAACAGGGCGCCGGCGAAAGCCATCAGTACGGTCAGGCGATTGGTCAGCAGGACCAGCACCAGGGCGACACCAAGCAGGGCGAAGAACAGGACCAACGCCTGGCGCGGGCGAATTTCGCCGGCGGCGATCGGACGGGCGCGGGTGCGTTCGACTTTGGGGTCGAGATCGCGGTCGGCGTAGTCATTGATCACACAGCCGGCAGCGCGCATCACGACCACGCCGAGGGTAAAGATCACCAGGTTTTTCAGACTGGGCACACCGCCGGCGGCCAGCCACAAACCCCACCAGGTTGGCCATAACAGCAAAGCAATCCCGATCGGTCGATCAAAGCGCATCAGCCGCAGCCACGGCCCCAGCGGCCCGTCAAAAATCGCCGAGTGCAGCCTAAACTCCATATTGACTGGCAGGAAAGCTTGGAAAAACTGATCTCGCGCAGAGGCGCAGAGGCGCTGAGAAAAGCAAATACAAATACAAAATCTTTTTAACGCAAAGACGCGAAGACGCAAAGAAACAGGGGGTTTTTCTTTCCCCAGCGTCCCTGCGCCTCTGCGCGAGCTGGTTTTGATTTTGATTGTTGGAGAAAGCATCGGGCATGGTCCCGTCGGGGGGGTCACCCCGACCTACTCGGAACCCCGGAAACCGGAAACCGTAAACCGTAAACCGTGTTCTATTCATCCCAACACGGTATTTCGCGATGCTGGGCACCGGGTGAGGCCCGAACGATGAAGCGCCATGGTGAGCGTTCGTCCGGCACGATGCGGTAGTCGACCCAGAACTGGGGGATGGTTTCGCGGCGGACTTCCAATTGGGCATCGAAGCCCATAGCGCGAACTCTGGCCTGGCGAGTTCGGGCATTGTCAATGTTTTCATACAAGCCAACCGACACGGTGTTTTCCAGTGCGCCGCTGGTGACCACGTAGTAGTCTTCCACCCCGCGCTGGGCCAGCTCGCGACTCAGGCTGGTGGCTTCTGTACGGCTGCTGGCTGGCAGGTAGACCCACCAGCCGCGATCACTGTCGGCGCTGGTCTGACGGGTGCGGATTGCGCTGGCGAAAGGCCGCAGGCGATCTTCGGCGCGTTGCTGGGCCAGCAAGGTGGGCAGTGGACCGATGGTGTAGCAAAACTCGGCACCGGGGTCCCGGGGTTCATGGGCAAGTTCGGCGACCAGCTCCAGGCGAGGCAGGGATGGATCCAGCGGCGGGATGGCCGGGCGTTGCGGCTCGGGCTCGGCACCGGTCAGCCACCACAGCATCAGAACCAGGTTCAAGGTCAGCAGGACAAGGGTTGCCCAGCGCCATAGCGATGGTTTCATGACGATTGGCTTGCCAGGGCCAGGCCGCGCAACACCAGCAGCGGATCTGACCGGACGGGTGACTGCAAATGGGGTCGCACGATAGCACTGTCGCCACCGGTCAGCCAGACGATCGGGTTGGATCCAACGCGCGCGTCGGGCAGCTTCGACAGACAGCCAATGGCGTGCTCAATCCCGCCGATCAGTTGCAACAAGGTGCCGGCTCCAATGGCCATTGCCGAGTCACGGGCAGGCTGATTCAATTGGCCGGGGTCGGGGCTGGCAGCGGGTAAATGGCGGGCGCTCTGGCTCAGGGCGCGTCGCAGGCTGCCCAGCCCGGCCATGATCCAGCCGCCCAGATGGCGGCCCTGGTCATCGATGGCATCCACCGTCACCGCCGTGCCGCAATCGACGATGCAGCAGGCCGAACGGGTTTGCTGCCAGGGCCATTGCAGGGCCAGCCAGCGGTCGCAGCCAAGCGCGGGATAGGCAGGTATGACGGGCAAAGCTTTTGATCCGGTTTCAAGCTGGTGCAAGGATAACCCGAGCCGTTCGATCAGTTCGATGATTGCGTCCCGTGTTTCCGCATGGCCCTGGCCCGACAGCCAGACCGTCGTGGCGGGATTGCTGTGAAGTACTTTGGAAAAGCCATCCAGTTGGTCTGCTGGATCGGAACTGGCAGTTTCCGGGAGCAGCACGCCAGCATGGGCCAGGGCCCACTTGATGCGGCTATGGCCCAGATCGACCAGCAGATCAGATGGCCCGGACACGGATCTCTCCACTGCCTAGCGCCACCCGGCCTGAGTCGGTATCGATCAGCAGACGGCCCTGGAGATCGACCCCGGCTGATCGTCCCGACAGCTTGTCGCCTTGCTGATGTTCAATGTGGACGGTTTGACCAGCCAGCGCGTCCAACGCCGACCAGTCCCCGCCAAAGTCGGAAAATCCGGTCTGGTCGAATTGCTCGGCGGCGTTGGCCAGTGAGGCGATCAGATCGGCGGCCAGGTCGTTGCGGTTGACTGAAACACCCAGACGGGCCAGGTCGGTCCACGGCTGGTCGATTTCGGTCTGCCCGCCAAGGTCGACGTTGATGCCCAGGCCGATAATAACATCGCAAGGCCCTTCGGCCGAGCCGCTGATGTCGATCAGACAGCCGCCGAGTTTGTGCCCCCTGACCACGAGGTCATTGGGCCACTTCAGTCCGATGGCTTCAACGCCGGCTCGTTTCAGGGGCTTTGCCGCTGCAATGCCGGTGACCAGGCTCAGGGCCGACAACCCGGTCAACCCGGACTGAAATCGCCAGGCCAGCGACAAGTAGATTCCGCTGCCGGGAGGCGATTGCCAGCCGCGCCCGCGACGGCCGCGTCCGGCGCTCTGGGTTTCGGCCAGCAGGACGCGTGGTCCAGGGGTGTCTTCCTCGGTCAGCCGGGTGTTGGTCGAGTCAACCAGAAATCGGCATTCGACGGGAATGTCGGGGCGCTGCAGGCGCCGGGCAATCCGCTGGCTGTCCAGCCGGATCAAAGGCTTGTCCAATTGATAACCGCCTCCGGCGCGCGCTTCCAGATTCAGTCCCAACGCTCGCAGCTGTTCAATGCGCTTCCACACGGCTGCGCGGCTGATGCCCAGCGCCCCGGCCAGCGCCGGTCCGCTGTGGCAGCGACCATCGGCAAGCCGATCAAACAGGGTTTCCAGGCCGTCTTGCATCCGGGCTCCTGCCTACTTGCGCTTGAGCAGGCGGGCTTTCTCGAAACGGTTCTCGGTACCGGTCGCCATTCGACTGAGGTTGGAGCGATGAGTGAAAAGCAGCAGCACGGCCAGCGCGATGGCCAGCGCGCCCAGGGCCGGGTGCAGGGGTGATGGCCCGAGCAGCCACATGGCTGGCACCAGGCTCAGTCCAGCCAACAGGGTTGCCAGCCCAACATAGCCGGTACCGATCAGAGTGACCAGCCAGACCATGAACAGCGGTGCGATACACCAGGGTGCCAGCACCGCGATACTGCCAACCGCCGTGCCCGCGCCCTTGCCGCCCTGGAAGCGGAAATACAGCGGCCAGATGTGGCCAATAACGGCAGCAAAGCCAGCCAGTACACCGAGCATGATCGGGTCGGTCGGCTGGCTACTCAACCAGGATGCCAGCGGCGGCAACGCGGCGGCCGCCAGCGCGCCTTTGCCCAGGTCGATCAACACCACGGCCAGTGCAAATTTCCAGCCGATGGATCGAAACGCATTGGTGCCACCGGCATTGCCAGAACCCAGTGCGCGGATGTCCACGCCATAGAACTTGCCCAGCACCAGGCTGCCCGAGATCGAGCCGAGCAGGTAGCCGCCCAGCGGAATCAGGATCAGGTCAAGCATGTCGCTCCTCGGGTGCTGTCCAGCGTTGCAGGCCGACAATCAGTGCGCCCGGCCCGGTGTGCACGCCAACCGCCGGACTGGCGTCTTCCAGCCAGCAGGCATCGACCTGCGGATGGCCACTGAGCAGGATATCACGTAGCGCCTGGGCATCGTCTTGCCCATCCGTATGACTGATCAGTACCCGGTAAACCTGGTTATTAGGCATGCGTCGAAGCAGGAACTGGGCGAAGCGCCGCACGGCATGGCGTCGGCCTGGAATCACGCCGCAGGCGGTCAGTTTGCCCTCGGGTGAATTGGTCAACACCGGATTCAGCGCGAGTCGTCGGGATACCGTTTCCATCCACGGTTTGACGCGTCCCCCGCGCACGCCCCAGGACAAGTCCCTGACCAGCGCAAAAGTCATGAACTGACGCCGGGTTTCCTCCAGATGCTTGATGATGGCCAGCCGCTCCCAGCCGCGCGCGGCCGCCTCGGCTGCCCACAGCACCATCAGGGCCTGACCGCAAGCGGCGTTGAGGGTATCAAATACCCTGATCCGATCGCTGTCAACTGCCTTGGCCGCTGTTTCGGCCGCTTGCCGGGTGCCGCTCAGGGCACCGGACAACTGGACAGCCAGCACATCCAGACCGTGCGAAGTCAGCAATTCGAACTGGCGCCGGAAGTCGGCTGGTGAAGGTTGTGAGGTCTGCGGCTTGCTGTTGGACCCGGTGAGCTTGGCATAGAAGTCGGCCGGGGTGATGGTCAGCTTGTCCAGGTATTCTTCGTTGTCGAAATTCAGCCGCACCGGGACGACATGAATTGCCAGGCGCTCGACTTCTTCGACCGGCAGGTCGGCCGCTGAATCGGTTACGATGGCAAGCTTTCCGCGCTGGTTCATCAGGCCATGCTGACGGGTCATGTCGTCGGCTTTTTGCTGGCGAATCTCGCCGAAATTGCCGCAAATACGAAAAACCTCACCCGGCGAGTCGGTATGAATGTGGACCCGGGCACGGCGGTTTCCGCCGGCGATAACCAGTGAACTGGCGTTAAGCGACTCGAGATTCTGGCGCAGGGCACTGACGTCGAGTTCATCACCTTCAATCAGACATTCGGTGCAGAAGCGATGAGTTTCGGGGGCTTTGCTGTCACGCCCGGCGTGCTCATGGCGGGTTGCGCCAGCGGCAGAGTCCGGCATTTTCGGCACCTTGCCCGACACCATGAAGCGCCAGATGCCCTCGAGTAAATCGACAAAACCCTGCCCTCCGGCATCAACCACGCCGGCATCCTTGAGCACGCTGAGTTGTTCGGGCGTGTGCGCCAGTGACTTTTTGGCTCGTTTGAGCCCCAGGCGGAAGAGTTGGCGGATGTCTTCCATGCCATTGCCGGCCAGTGCGACCAGCTCCTCGCCAAAATCCTCCAGCACGGTCGGCAGGGTGCCGGCAACGGGCTGCGACATGGCGCCCCAGGCCGAGCGGGCTGCCGCACGTGAAATGGTAGCCAGGCGGTCGGCATCCAGTACTTGGAACTCGCGACTTGAGTCACTCAGTCCCTGGAAATACTGGGCCATGATGGCCCCGGAATTGCCGCGTGCGCCGTCAATGGCCGCTTCGGCGATCAGTTCCAGAAATGCCGGAAGGCTGCGCTGCGGGTGCTGTTCGATTGCCGTTTGGACGCTGGCCAGGGTGAAGGCCAGGTTGGTCCCGGTGTCGCTATCGGGAACCGGAAAGACGTTGATGCTGTTGATGTAGTCGCGGCGTTTCAGGACGTTGGCAATTCCCGCCCGAAGAGCCTGGGCCAGACGCTCGGTATCGATATGGGTAATGACCGTGTTGCGGCTAGCCATCGACCAGATCGCGCGCCTGCGAAACGGTAAACGGCCAGGCCAGTTTTTCGCCGGTGATGTCATTGAACAGCACCGGAATCTGGTCACCGTATCGTGCAATCAGGTCCAGGTCGCTTTCGATATTGACCTTGGTATAGGCCGAACCCAGGCCACCTTCGGCCAGCAATGCCTCGGCGTGATCGCATAGCCTGCAATCGGGCCGGGAATAAAGTATCAGACTCATGGGCTTTTTGCCCCCGGATCAACAAGGGGGCCAAGTATTTCATTGTCACGCCCACGCGTCCAGTAGCAAGAAGTTGAACTTCGGGCCGGGAATAATTCCTGGCTTCATGCGTAATCAGGAAAAACCTTACGAGGTGTCGGTGCCTTCGGTCGTTCCATGGGTTTTTCTGATCCGAAATATGCCGGCTGACGGGGTTGGAGAATTTGCGATTGGTCGAGGCTGTTCATTCCAGGAAAGCGGACGCGGGAATTTGCCATTACACTATGGGCCATGGCTGTCAGCATATTTGATCTGTTCAAAATCGGCATTGGACCGTCCAGTTCCCACACGGTGGGGCCGATGCGGGCGGCCGGGATTTTTCTGGCCCGGCTGGATTCGGCTGACTGTGTCCGGCGGGTGGCGACAATCCGGGTGGATCTGTTTGGTTCCCTGGGCCATACCGGTCGCGGTCATGGCACCGACAAGGCGGTACTGCTTGGTCTGGAGGGCGAGGTGCCGGATCGGGTCGACCCGGATCATATTGGTCCGCGCGTGGAGGCAATTGCCGCAAGCGGGCGGCTCAAGTTGGCCGGGCTACATGAGATTGCCATTGATCTGAAGTCCGATCTGGTCTTCCACAAGCGCCAGACCTTGCCGCACCATCCCAACGGCATGCGTTTTTTGGCCTTTGACGATCAGGGCGAGGAATTGCTGCGACGGGAGTATTACTCGGTGGGCGGTGGTTTTGTCGTCAATTCCGATGAAGCGGCCGCTGATCGCATCATGCCGGATGACACCCGCCTGAAATACCCGTTTTCCAGTGGCGATGAACTGCTGGCAATTTGCGAGCGTGAGGGCTTGCGAATTTCGGATGTCATGCTGGCCAACGAGCAGGCCTGGCGCTCGGCTGATGAGGTCAGATCAGGACTTTTGACGATCTGGCAGGCAATGCAGGACTGTGTCCAGCGTGGTATCGAGCAGACCGGTCATCTACCTGGCGGGCTCAAGGTGGCCCGGCGTGCACCGACCCTGTTTCGCAAACTCAAGCACCGAACAGAGAAGGACAATCTTGATCAGCTCGACTGGCTCAATCTGTATGCCCTGGCGGTCAACGAGGAAAATGCTGCCGGTGGCCGGGTGGTCACGGCACCGACCAATGGAGCGGCCGGCGTTGTGCCCTCGGTGCTTCACTACTACCGGCGTTTTGTGTCCGGTGCCGACGAGGACGGCGTGGTGGAATTTTTGCTTACCGCCGGTGCGGTGGGCCTGCTGTACAAGGAAAATGCGTCGATCTCGGGCGCTGAAGTCGGTTGCCAGGGTGAGGTGGGCGTGGCCTGCTCAATGGCAGCGGCCGGTCTGACGGCGGCGCTGGGCGGAACCATGGGCCAGGTCGAAAATGCCGCCGAGATCGGGATGGAACACAACCTGGGTCTGACCTGTGATCCGGTCGGTGGCCTGGTTCAGATCCCGTGCATTGAACGCAATGCCATGGGTGCCGTCAAAGCGGTCAACGCCACCCGTATGGCGATGGCCGGCGACGGCAAGCATCGGGTGTCGCTGGACAAGGTGATCAAGACCATGCGTGATACCGGTCGCGATATGAAAACCAAGTACAAGGAAACCTCGCGCGGCGGATTGGCAGTGAATGTGATTGAATGCTGAGGTCAGAAGACAGAAGACCGTAAACCGTTACCCCTTCCAACATCTATGCGTATTCATCTTCCCAGGCTCTTGATCGTTCTACTGCTGGCTGTGTCAGCCGGGGTGGTTCCTGCGCAAACCATTTACTCCTGGACGGATGAGGACGGGATTACCCATTTCACCGATCGCAAGCCCGACCATTCAGAGGATGTGCATATACAGCGGGCGGTGGCGCGCCCCGAAGCGATGCTGGAGATGCATCAGGGTGGAACCCGCGAGGATCCGCTGTGGCTGTTTCGTAACCGGACTCACGGCCCGCTGGCGGTGCGGGTGTGGCTGGAAGAGGCGGTCAATGTGGTCAGCTATCCCGACTTGCCGGCTGTGTTCGTTCTGCCGGCCGCGGCCGAGCGCGAGCTGGTCACGATTGGCGCGCTCAATCCACGCCAGGCCTGGCGCTACCAGATCAAGAGCGAGTCGCTTCCCGGCGATCCGTCGGCCAGCCATCGACCGAATCGTCCTTACCGTGCGCCATTTGCCCGCAACCAGTCATTTGTTATCGGCCAGGCGTTTGATGGTGAGTTCAGTCATCACACGCCCGATGCCCGCTACGCGGTCGATATCGCCATGCCGGTTGGCACCCAGATTCACGCTGCGCGCGCCGGCAAGGTGATGGATATCGCGCGCTGGTTTCACGGTTCCGGCACCGATCTCAAGCGTCACGGCCCGCGCGCCAATTTTGTCCGCATCCTGCACGACGACGGCAGCATGGCCGTCTATGCCCATCTCGACTACGAAGGAGTTCAGGTGCGCCCGGGCGATCGTGTCAGCCGCGGCCAGCTGATTGGCCGCTCCGGCAATACCGGCTTTTCCACCGGACCGCACCTGCACTTTGCCATCCAGGTCAACCAGAACATGAAACTGGTTTCCGTGCCATTCGAATTTGAAGACGCCGATAATGGTCGACAAACCCCGCAACGGGGAATGCGACTCAAGGCATCGAGTGACTGAGGTATATGCTCGACTCAAGCTGCCTGATGCTATCCAGGCTGCCATGGCATTGGAGCACCAGCTGACTCTGGTCACCCGCAACACCCGCGACTTCAAACCAGGCGGTGTTCCCGGAGTCCTGATTCCTTATTCTATCTGACGCAGGTTAATTCTCGCACTCGACCAGCAGGGGTCTGGCCAAGCGTTCGATGGGGTATTCACCGATGCCAAAGGCCCCGTCCATGCTGTGGTAGCTGATGTGTCCGGTCTGCTGGTCTGCGTTGAATGTTACGACCAGCTCGCCCCAGTCGGTGAGTTCGACGGATTGCGGATCGAAATCCGGACCCACCCCGCCGCCTATCGGTCGCAGCATGGGACTGAACAACAACCCGAATCCTCCTGTCGGCGGACTTGGCAAGAGGACGCTTCCTGCTTCACCAATCATCCAGACTTGCTCGCCGGAGCCGTCCGGCAGGTAAGTGAACCAGTAAACAATGGCCCGGCCATCTTCGTTGAGCTCGACGATAAAGCCTTCGCCGTTGCGCTCGGGGTTATACCAGATGCCAGATATCCATTGATCGGATCTCTGGTTTTCGCAGGTTGATCCTGCCAGGCGGGTGAGCTGGTAGTGATCGGCGCGGAAACCGATGTCGGGTATCGGTGGTGGCAGGATAATCACCGTGCCTTCGGGCATCGGCAGATCGGAGGTCGAGTAGCCGACGCGAAACTCGGCGTGGAGCAGGGCCGGGCCGACCCGGTCCAGGCGCAGGCCGCCGCGGCCCAATAGCGAGAACTCAACGTCACTGAAACCCTGGCTAAATTCCCCCCGGGTTCTGAACAGCGGGCGCATGCGTGCGGTGGTGGTTTTGCTGATGCCGTTGTTGAACAGCCATAGCTGCCGATTGTTGGAAATGTGGGAAAACCAGTACAGCAGTGGCATTCCGTCTTCGAGCAGCATCAGCGAAAAGCCCTCGCCGGGCCGATGGATGTCGTACCAGGTACCGCTGATGCTCGGATCCAGAGCCAGCCGTTCACGATTCAGACACTGGTGATGGCTGCCACCCCAGTGGCGCTTGGCTATCCACTCATCGAGTTCTGGATCGTCAATTTCAAGCCCGGTCCAGCACAGATTGAGGCCGGCCAGGTCCAGTTCCTCGAACCAGGCCGGATCGATGACACCGCTGAAGTCGTTGTCGGCCAGCCACAGGCCAGTGTCCGGCTCTACCCAGCCGGGCCAGGGTTCGGATCGCATGGACCTGACAGCACCCTCGATTTCACCTTCAAGCTGATTGTCTGACAGATCGAGATACTTGAGATGCAGGAGCCCGTCCCCGCTCCTTCTCCAAGCGGCCGGAATCGTCCCGCTGAACTGATTATTGGACAGATCAAGCGTCTCGATCGGGAAGGGCAGCGGTCCGCCACCCGGAATGATGGGAATAAAAGGAGCAGCGGGCAGCGGCCCGGACAATTGGTTGCCCGAGATGCCGACATCACGGGTCCGGGCCGGGATGATCGGCATCGGGCCGGTGATGTGATTGTCAGACAGGTCGAGCCGGTCTTCTGGCAGTGTCAGCCCGGACTGGAAGAGCTCGTTGAGTTTTTCGTTGAATTGACCCCGCAGGTTGTTGCCGGAAAGATCGAGTCGGGCAAAGTCGAAAAAGCCCGGCCAGAATTCCTCGCCGCAGGTCACGCCGTGCCAGTCACACCAGTGGACGTCCGGGTCGAGCCAGCCTTCGTTATTGACCCAGTTGTCGCCATCAAAAGCCTCATACAGTGCCGGCAGCAGAAAATTATCCGGCTGAGGGGGCGGTGGCGACAACGCCGCCACAGGTGTTGTCGCCAGCAGGGCGACAAGAAAAACCGTGACCATCGACAAGCCACGTTTCGAAGTCATCATCAGATATCCATCATACAATCAAACCGAGTTATTCGCACTCGGCCAGCATGGGCTTGGCCAGACGCTCGAGCTGGAAAGTACCCTGACCGAAATCTTCGCGGGCACTGTCAAAGCTGGCGTTGGCTGTGTTCTCATCGGCGAAGTCGAGGGTAAGAGTGCCCCAGTGATCCAGAACTATGGCATCTCGGTCGAAACTCGGGCCGTAGGTGCCACCGACTGGCTGAAGCAGGCTGTCCACGACCAGGGTGGTACCATCGAAAAAAGCATCGCCGGTCAGCCAGACCTGGTCGCCAGAGCCGTCGGCGGCGTAGGTGAACCAGTAGACCACGCCGCGTCCGTCTTCAATGACTTCGACAACAAAGCCTTCGCCGGTACTTTGCGGGTTGAACCAGACGCCGGAAATCCACTGATGATCGAGCTGGTTGTTGCAGGATGTACCGGCCAGCCGGGTCAATTGAATCTGGTTGAGCCGATCCGAGATCACAGAGACCGGGCAGGGTAAGGGAATGGGGTCGCCTGCTTCCGGAATCTTTTGCAGCGGCGGGCAGTCGCTATGGTCGATAAACACACGCTCGAACTGCATCACCCGATTACCGATCCGGTCCATGCGCAGGCGGGCGACATTGCGCATCAGGGGGTTATCGACCGTGCCCAACAGCGGATTGTCGACAATGCGCAAGCCCTGGCCAAAATCGCCGCGGGTTTCGAGCAAGGTTGGCCAGTCCAGGAACAGTTCCCCACTGCGCCCCACTTCGAAGAACCACTGCTGATCGGATTTCACTGAATAGGTAAAGCCGTACAACAGCGGAGAGCCGTCTTCCAGCAGCATCAGGCTGACCCCTTCCCCGGACCGGGATGGTGCAAACCAGGTGCCGCTGATCGACGGGTCGATACGATCGCGATCACGATTCTGACAGTCCTGCCAGCCAGGCCCGGCGACATGATGCTGGTCAATCCAGTCGATTAGTTCCGGGTCATCAATGGTCAGGCTATTCCAGCACAGATTCAGGCCACCGCCTGACAGCGGTGCATCGGTTTCCCACAGCGTGGTATCCATGACGCCAGCAGGCAAGGTGGCGCTGAAGGCATTATCGGTCAGAATCAGCTCGCCGCCGGTGGCATCGCGAATGGCCGCAAAAGCGTTTTCGATGCCCTCGTCCAGGGCGTTGTTGGACAGATTGAGCACGCTCAGGGCCATCCGGTTCCAGTCATTCGGAACAGCGCCTTCAAAATTGTTCCCGGACAGATTCAGGAATGAAATGCCCTGGAAAAAACCCCCTGGTGGCAGGCCGATAATGATGTTGGCATGCAGGCTTGGCAAGGAACCCGTGAACTGGTTGCGCGCCAGGTTGACGTGCCCGATCCAGAATGGAATCTGGGGTAAGCTGCCGCTGATATTGTTATCGCTTAAATCCAGACGTTCGACCAGGGAATCCAGCAGCGAGGGGCTGCCCAGAGCTCCTTCAAGCAGATTTTCAATTGAGCCGCTCAAGTTGTTGCCGGGCAGGGAAAGGCCGGTAACTGCAACCGTGTCAGCCTGGTTGTCGCAAATCACGCCGTACCAGTCGCAAATCTCGACTTCCGGATCCAGCCAGCCATCATTGCGCAGCCAATTGGCACCACCGGTGGCTTCGAAAAATTCGGCCAGGTTGGCTTCGAGAGCCGATGGGTCAGTTGTCTGGGCGCTGGTCGGCCCAACGCCAAACACCAGAATGGAAACAGAAAGACAGGCCAGCAGGCCCTGGGTTTTGAGAAATTTGTTCATTAGCATGCCTCCGATAGACTGCCAGGCTTGCCCCTTACGAGATTTATCGTAATAGATGACGGGACTCAAGTCAAATCGGTCATGACCTGTCACACCCCGCACTCGGCGAGCTGCGGACGGGTCAGACGCTTGATCGGATAGTTGCCGGACCCGTAGTCTTGAAACACGCTGTTCCAGCTGACCTGACCAGCGAGATCACTGTCAAATTCCAGTGTCAGAGTGCCCCAATGGACCAGGTCGACATCGGTGGCGTTGAAACTGGGTCCGAAATGGGTTCCAAGCGGCTGTAGCAGGTTGGCGATATGCAACGTATTGCCACTGAACTCGGCGTCGCCAATCATCCAGGCTTGCCTGCCTGAATCATCGGGCCGGTAGGTGAACCAGTAGACCACCCCGCGCCCGTCTTCGATGACTTCCACCATGAATCCTTCGCCATCGCGGGTCGGGTCGAACCACACGCCGGAAATCCACTGCCGGGGATTCTGATTGTCGCAGGTGGTGCCGGCCAATCGACTGAGCTGTGCCTTGTCGAACCGTCCGGTTTCGATGTTGTAATAGCATTTACCGGTAATGCAGAATGTGCTGCCGTCGAGCTGGTTTCGAACAACCACATCTGATCGTCCAGGTCATCACCGGCGAATTTCGAGGGATAGGTGAACCAGTAGCTCAGCAGCTGGCCGTTGTCGAGCAGCATCTGGGTAATACCCTCGCCGGACCGGTTGGGGTTGTACCAGGTGCCGCTGATAGTGCTGTCGTTGGCGACGCTCGCGCGCCCGAGGCACGATTCCAGCGCCCCGCCGCGATGGAATAAATTAATGACCTCAAGGGTGTCGGCATCCGGCTGCTCGATATCGGTAAAGCACAAATCCAGTCCGAACTCCGGCGATTGACCGCCCAGTGGACTATTGAAGCTGGCATAGTCCAGATCGGCGGGCAGTTCGCCATAAAATGGATTGTTGGCGACGTGAAGTCGCAGGCCCAAAGCGCCAAAAGGTCTCATCTGAGGGAAATTCTCGAAGTCGAGGGCGGTCAGTACCTGATCGATCGGACCGCTGAGCAGATTGTCATTGAGATCGAGAAAGGCCAGCAGCGGCAAGTCGGCGAGTGATTGCGGCAGCTGGCCTATCTGATTGTGCCCCAGGTTGATGCGCTCCAGCCCGGCGGGCGCCGGCTCATCGATCGGCCACTGCTCCAGCTCGTTGCGGGACAGATCCAGTTCGATCAGGTCAGGCAGATTCTGTGCATGCAGTCCGAGTGTGTCGCTCAGGCCGACGCCGTTGACTCGCAATACCCTCAGCTCGGGCCAGGGCTCACTGCCGAAATCCAGCGTTCCCTGAAGCGGGTTTCCCGACAGGTCGAGACGAGTGGTCAGGCCCCACAGGTTGGGGGCCAGGTTGCCGGCAAGCTGATTGTCGGCCAGGAACAACGTCGCCAGTCGAGTGAACTGGCCAAGCGCGTTCGGTAGCTCACCGACCAGCCCATTGTCCTGCAGTATGATTCTTAGTACGTAGCGATCCCCTGCAGGGCCGCCGCAAGTAATGCCAAACCATTCGCACTCGGTGCCCGCAGCGTTCAGCCAACGCAGGTTTCTGTCCCAGGAATCACCCCCGGTGGCATTGTAAAACTCAATCAATGCCGCACGCTCGGAAGCCGATACTTGTGCCGGTGCTTTAGCCGAAATCAGCAGGAAAAGCACAGCTAGCGAAAATACAGGCAGTGAGTAATCAATCTTCATGCTTCAGTTTTCCGCGTTCAGCGAACGTTTAACAATATCAGCTATTTCCATTCCCCGTGTTAAGGAACCTCTGAACAAGTCTACGCGGAGCGCGTTTCAGTCGGAGAAGCCGCAGATCGTGCGGTGCGACACGAGTGACAGTAGCAGTAGCTACGGCCGAGTGGCGCAACGTGCGAGATGCGGCTTCTCCGGCGAAACCCTTCGGGACGGGCCTTTACGGGGCCTCCGCCTTGTTTGGGCTCACTCATTTGGAATGACCAAACCACGCTCGCCCAAGCCCAGCCGGAGCCTCCCGCAAAGGCGCCGTCGCGCCCGCACAGAGTTAT
This sequence comes from uncultured Wenzhouxiangella sp., assembly GCA_964523755.1. Classification (GTDB taxonomy): domain Bacteria; phylum Pseudomonadota; class Gammaproteobacteria; order Xanthomonadales; family Wenzhouxiangellaceae; genus Wenzhouxiangella. The sequence goes on from CAZFYM010000019.1 coordinate 46,319, forward strand.
TCAGAGGTTCCCAATGTGATGGGCGTCGACGTATTTGTGGGCGGTGCAGCCGGGGAATCGGCAGCCCTGATCGCGTTTCTGGAGTGCTCTTCGGATCGACGGGGGAATGCTGCGGGTCTTGCGGCCGATATCCAGGGTTTTGCCATCATCGGATTCTTTCCACGACACTACTCCGCAATCACAGGACAGCCTTCTGGATGTTTCAGCTGAAACATTTCCGCCCTGCTCCAGCGTGGATTCAGCGCCCTCGCCATCCGCGCGCAAGGTATCGAGATCGGTATGCACATGCACGGTGCAGCGATCTCCGCCATTCACGCCACCGGCCCGACCGGAAAGAAAACCATCGGCCAGGCGCTCCAGGGCATCGGCCCGGCGCTGATCGACGGGTGAGTGGATCGGTTGGCCGGATTTGGGTTCGGCGGGCGTTTCAGCGGTAACATCTTGCTGTTCGTCTTCGATCTCGTCCATGGCCATATCGATGGCTTTCATGATGCGCTCGCCCTGCTCTGGCGTGAACCGGCCATAGAACAGAAACGAACCGTCATCATCCAGCCGCCACACCACCTGTCGACGCTCATGCCGATCATTCTCGGCTTCCAGCGCCTCATTGCGCTTGGTCCGCTTGAACTGACGTACTGCCCGTTCCACGTGCGCCGCCGTGCCGTGCAGGGCTATCCCCAGCAGAAACTCCTCGTTCTCCGCCGTGGCCACCCGCGTCATCGCCCGCACCTTGGAATAACTGATCTCGCCCTTCGAAAACGACGCACTGATCTTCGGCAACTCAACCAGCGCATGCGCCGCCCTCACCTTCTCACGTGCTGCGTTCATGCCGATCCCGCATTTCCAGTTCAACCAGTGCGCACAGGAAGGTAGACCCGGCCCGGCCCAACCGCCTGACTCATCAAACTGGCGAATCAGCGTCAGCAACCGGTAATTGGCAGCATGAATATGGGCGGCCAGCTCGGTGATCTGATCCTCGAGCTGACGGATCTCGTCTTCAGGCAAAGTAGCGCAAATGGGGGTTGCAGACGCCATGATTCGTCCCTGATTGAAATACTGTATTAGTTTACAGTATCGAGGGCAAAATCTCAAGGAATGAACGGCAATTCATAGGGTTAATTCGGCGAAACCCAGAGATCAGCTCTCGCCCGATTCCGGGTCAGGCATTGAAATTTGCTCAGCCGTTGCTCGACTTTAGAACCGATTCGCAGATGTCCTTAAAGCCGAGCCCAATTCCTAGGCATCATCGGGCGTTTTTCCTATTCTTTGTCGTTCCATTGATCGTCAGACTGACCGCATGACCGATCCGAACCACAACATCGTGCCGTCAGACATTGCTGGTCTCCTGCTACGGAGCGCGACCGATGTGCACCTGGGAAGCCGCCATGAGCGTCGCCTACAGTTGCCTAATATCCGTCTTTGACGTATGCTGCCTCCAGCTTACACAATCAACGAAACACCCACGTTCCGAGCCAAGGCTGACAAACTGTCACCATTCCGCGCCACCTGCTGAGGAAAATTTAGAGAGGCAATAGAGAATGAGTGATCGCAAGGCATCACAAAGGCCGACCTCAGACGAGGTCATCGGCCAGAAACTCCTGCGGGCTGTGCGCGAAATGAAAGCTGGACAAGCGGCACGCGCAACCGAAGTTCAGACCAACGAAGTCGCCGAGGCGCGTCATAGAACGGGTTTATCGCAAGCTGAATTTGCCGACGTATTGGGCATCTCCAAACGAACGCTCCAGGAATGGGAACAGGGTCGCCGGTCGCCCTCTGGCGCCGCTCGCACCCTGATCAAAATCGCAAGTCGACACCCTGAGATCATGCGCGAAGCCGGGGTTGGTTAATTCAGATCACCCTGGCGCGATTACGCCATCAGGCGCAGTACGCCTACCCCGATTAATTGCGCTCAATCCGTACGTATCGGTGCATGGCCAGTGGACAGGAATTGCTCGTAAATCTGGCAATGGCGGCGCATTTCACTCCTTGCGGTGGGCTGCGGATTATTTTCATATTGCCGCCGCCAGTCGCTGCAGTTGTTCTCCAGCCAGCGACCCTGACTGCTGGCGGCGCGGCTTCGTCTTAGCTGCTCGACCCGGGCGCGCTCACGGGCCGCCAATGCTTCAGCCGACTGCTCCAAGCCATCGGCCACCGCCTGCAACTCTTGCATTAGGCGATATTTCTGGTATCGCTGATAAGCACGATCGGAAACGAACACCAGAGAGGCCAGCACCACCGCCGCAAGAGCTATTGCTGCCAACGGATGCATTCCTGGCTTCGGCAGAGGTTCCAGGCCCTTGTAGATCGGGCCAAGGTCTTCATTTCGCGACGCTGGCTTCGTAAGCCTTTGGAAAGGTTTGATGTTTCACGTTAAACGCATTACACTAAATGCATGATCAAGAACTTTGCCTGCAAGCATACGGAGGCGCTATTTAAGAATGGCACCTGTCACAAGCGGTTCAGATCATTTCAGCAGCAGGCGGAGCGAAAGCTGCAGATGCTACACAGTTCCGAACGGATTGAAGATTTGCTGATGCCACCCGGAAATCGCCTGGAACGATTGAAAGGCAAGCTGGCCGGCAACTGGAGCATCCGGATCAATCAGCAGTTCCGACTTGTATTTGAGTGGGACGATGAAGGTGCATGTGCCCGAAATGTTTATATTGATGATTATCACTGACCACTCAATACCGACCTCACTGGTAAGTTTGATGGAGATGATTTGATGAAGAACGGAATGCGTCCGATTCATCCAGGCGAAATTCTTCGAGAAGAATTTCTGGTGGCGCTGGATATGAGCGTAAATGCACTGGCTCGTGAACTGCGAGTTGACGCCACACGCATGAACGATATTGTTCGTGAGCGACGGCGGGTAACGAGTGATACTGCGATGCGCCTGTCGCAATTCTTTGGCACAACACCAGAATTCTGGATGAACCTGCAGCGAGACTATGATCTCACGACGCTGGCGGCATCCGAGGAAGGGGCCAGTATCCGGCGTGATATCAAGCCCAGGGCTCATCAGGCCGCCTGATTTGGCGATATCATCGAATTTCCCCTCTAGCGGAGCCTAATACGCAATCACTAGTGTCCGGTTAAAAATGCTTCGAATCCCGAAAATCGCATGATTTACAGT
>CAZFYM010000020.1:0-48775 GCA_964523755.1 uncultured Wenzhouxiangella sp.
CTTCCGTCTTCTGTCCTCAGTCCTCAGTCCTCAGTCCTCAGTCCTCAGTCCCCCGACCTCCGACCTCCGACCTCCGACCTCCGACCCCTGCCCATCACGGCGCCTCAAAACGATCGGCGAACAGCGCGATATCGGCGACAGTCAGAATCACTTGATCCCCGGTTTCGACCAGGTTCCAGATAATGTCCGGTCGGTTGGTTGTGGCCAGGTCGGCGAACGAGCCGGAGAAATCGGTCGCAGTCACGATCGTGAATGGCTGACCGATGCTCGGAGTGAACTCATCGGCAACCGTGATCTGGAGGGTGCCGCCCAACTGGGCGCTGCCGGTGACAGCCAGCAGGTCGTGGCCGTCAATGGGGTCAGATCCGGCTATGTCGATCGCCAGGGTTGATCCGGGGTGCAAGACCAGGTCGCCGTCGAGGTTGAAGGGGCCGGGCAGGCCCAGACCACCGGGGGCGAGGATGGCGTGGTTGTCGAGCAGTGGGGTGGTCAACACCGGTGTCGGCTGTGGACCGCGTGTAACGGGCGATTGCGGCACGCTTGCGATCACGATCGCTTCTTCCAGCATTTCGATAATTGACGGCTGCTGACCCGGTTCGCCGTTCTGCACGCCGCCGGGTACGTCGACACTGGATTGGCCGTCGAAGGTGATCCGGCCACCGCCTGTGATCTCGAGATCACCGTTGGTTGTGAAGTCGCCGGTCACGGTTGCCGAGCCACCGAGGACCCGAGCCAGCGCCTCGATGCCATCGATCTGTTGCAGACCGCGCACGACGGTGCCCGGACCGACGGTAGCAAGTGGTTCCGGGAAGCTCAGCGTAGCATCGGCGCCGACCGCCCAGGTTCCACCAGAAAGCACGCCGCTTTGCAGTTGATCCACAGGCCCGGTGAGCTGGAGTGCGCTGGCCGAGAATACGGTGACACGACCGGTGTTGTTGAGCCTTGCATCGATACTCGCGCTTGCCGCTTTGGTGACAAACAGTTCCCCCTCATTGGTGAACGTCGGCGGGTTGGCGGAATCGCTCACGGAGATTGATTGGTTGCTGTCCAGGCGCCACTGTCCAGCATTTTCGATGGTCGATGCCGCTTGCATTCTGATCCCTCCGAGCACATCGCCTTCATTGCTCAGATGCCCGTCCAGCAGATTCCCCGAATTCTGAATGAACAACCTTGCATTTGCAGCGTTGAGGAACTGGATGTCTCCAGATGCACCCAATTCACCACTTTGCCAGACAAACTGGTTCCAGTTTTCAAATTGACCACTGCCGCCGAGGCCGCCGCTGTTGTTTAGTACAGTAAGGGTATCGAAAATAACAAGGGCATCCGGGGCGGATGTGATCAACTCGGCAAACAGAATTCGCAAGCCACTGGCGCCAACAGCGTTTTCCTCGGAAAAGCTGTGCGTGCCGGATCCGAATTCGAAGCGTTGGTTACGGAACTCAAGATTGCCCTCTCCCTTGATGACGGTTTCGGTGTTCCCACTCCACATTCCGCCACCGCGCAAATCCAGTTCCCCTTCCGTAACAAGTTGCCCCCCTTCGACTTGTGAAAAGCTTGCCGGGATTCTCGATCGTGCCCCCGCTTGTAGGTTGACTTCACCAGCGTTGACAACTTCGCCATCGCCGTTCCAGTCGATACTGGATCGGTCATTCAAGATTTCCAGTCCGCCCCCGGATTCGATGGATAGCCGGTGCGGGGCATCCACTCTGACGGTGGCGGATTGCTCGATCCAGCCCGTGGACTCCATGTCGCCTTTCAATATCGGCGTGCCGGAACCGCCGACAATCCGGAACGGGTTGCTCAACGGCGCTTCGTTGACCAGTCGTCCGGCACCGATGCCGCTGAGCGTTCCACGAATCCATTGCCCGCCCTGGCGGTTGGTCAGTGCCGCTTCGAGGTTGATCCCTATGCCCTGCAGAATCAAGCCGGAGCCTCCAGTTAGATCAACGACAAACGGCTGGGTCACGGTCAGCGTGCCGAAGGTGTTCATATTGGCCAGCAGATGGCCTTGACCGCTGATTCCCGACGTGCCGTTGATCACGTGATTGCCGTTGCCGGTCAACTCGATTTGTCCGTTGTTCGCGACACTCATGCTGCCGCCGGAAAACTGCCAGTCGTTGCGAAAACGCAGCGTGCCATCGTTGGCGCTGATGATGCCACCAGCATGGTTTCCGGGTGCCTGGATCACCGAAAGGTCGGCACCACTTTTGGCAATCGTGCCCTGGTTCAGCAGCAGATTGGCTGCGTCGCTGCCGTCGAGAATATTACTGTTATTGGATAACGCAGTATCGGTATCCAGAATGATGCTGCCGTTGTTGGTAAACGTACTGGGTATCGCAGTGAAATCGAGTGAGGGGTTGATCACAAGCATTGCGTTGTTGATCAGATCAGTTTCCAGGTTCCCGGTTGCAACCGTCAGCGTCGCCTGATTGGTCACCCCACCGCCGGAGCGCAGAAAACCGGTCCAGGTGCCCGAACCGGTCAGACTGACTGGCCCGGTGCCGTCCAGAATCCCGCTGCTTTCAAGATCAACGTTGTTGATCGTAGCGCTGTCTGAAATATTGATCAGCCCACCGACGATCAATCCGCCCTGTACGTCCAGCGTCGACAGATCCAGCGTGCCGCCGCCAGGTTGATCGACCACGAAGCCGGGTCCGATCACCGCTCCCGTGCCCGGATCACCCAGTGGGCCATCGTCGCCGGGTATGCGATCGTTGCTCCAGTTGGTGTTGGGCGGGCCTTCCGAATTGCAGGGATTACAGGCAGTCCACGAGTTGGTCGGTTCGCCGCCAATCAACACGTCGCCGACCCAGCTTGCCTGCGGCCAGGCGGTGTTGGCCGCAAGCGTGATCCAGATAATGATTAGGATACCGGCAGTCTGGTTTGATCGGGGTGAATGGCGGGAATGCATGAGGGATCTCCAGGTTTACTCAAAGCGATCAGCGAAGATGAATTCCAGCGGTTGACCAAGCCGGACGATGTTCATTGCCGGAGCCACCGGAAAGCCCCGCCCGCCAGCGATGTCGAATTGGCCACCGACCCATAGCGAATCGTCTGTCGACAGAATGGCGTTGCCGCTGCCGCGAGCGGTTTCATGCATGTCGACCAGTCCGCCGGCAAGCGGCTGCCAGTCGGTTCCATCGAACCACGCGATTCGCGAAACACTGCGCAGAGTTCCATCGCCACGGTCGCCAAACGTGCCGACCGCGACAATGCGGTTCAGAAACCGGCCGATCCCCAGCACACGCGAGAAGCTGTCGCTGCCCAGCCCGGAACCCAACGGTGACCAGGACAGTCCATTCCATGCCGCGATATGACGCGTCGGGGTACCATCGGCGCTGGTGAACGAACCGCCGGCCAGGAGCTGGTCCGGCTCGCCGAGCAACGTTGAGACGCTATTGCTGCCTGAAACGCCGTTGCCGAGACGGACGAAGACATCGCCGGACAGGCGGCCGACATTGGCCGTGCCCATTCCAGGCCCAAGGGATAGCGTGCCGGCTGCATGCAGCTCACCCTGGAAGCTGGCTAGTGCGACTATGTTGCCGAGTAGCGTGTCGTCAACGACCTGCTGCCAGGCAGCGCCGTCCCAACGAAAAAGGAAGTTTCCATTGAACAGGTTGCCCCCCGACAAGGAAGTCGCACCGGCATAAAGCTCACCGTCATGCACATGCAAAGCCCGAATACTGATATCGCCCGGCAAACCGTTGTCGGGCACGTCCCAGGTGCCGCTGGCCGAATAGCGTGCAATGCGGGTCGCCGGCAGCACTCCCGCGCTGGTCAATGTCCCTCCCACCCAAAGTGCGCCTCCGAATTCCTGCAATGCCCAGACATCGCCGTTGAAATCTCCCAGCGTGTCCCACGTCTGGGTATCGTCGACAGGATCGCGTGCAAACAGACCGCAGCACTCAGAGCGGATGCCGGCGAAGTTGAGAAAACCGCCCACGACCACCCGGCCGTCGTATTCGACAATTGCGCGCACTGTGCCGCGCGCTTCGTTGGTGCTTTGGTTCACATGGCCAACACCCTGTCCCAGCGGCTCGAAAGCCGAAGTGGTCGGGTTCCAGAGGGCGCTTCCGGCAGCGACCAACGTGTCATTCGCGGTGGTATTGAAGCGCGAGTTGTTGCCAAGTGTTATGAATAACTTGCCAGTCTGAAAGGTGCCCAGGTCGCTTGGAAGCGGTAGTTGGTTGTCACCGAGCGGCAGCCAGTTTCCGGCCCATTCGCCCAGGTTCGGCCCTGAGCCGATGCTGCCGTCACCGAGGTCGACGTCAAACCGGGGCGAAGCGACGAACACACCGCTCCCGGTAGAGGCAACCTTGACCACGGTCCCGCGCGGATCGTTGTCCAGAAAGCCCCATCCTCCGGGTCCGCCAACCGCGACCTGTGACGGCTGGTTTTCGACCGGTTCGCCGGGCCGGATCCATCCCCCACCGATATAGATCTGACTGCCGACACCCACAATGTTGCTGATCGTCGACATCGACAGGCCGGCCTCGATCTCGGGGAACATCGACCAGGACTCGGTGCCTGGATTCCAGCTTGCCACACAACAGGTCCCGCCAGTCTGGCCGCCAGCAGTGGTGAAGTTGCCCGCGGCCAGGATGCCGCCGCTTCCGAGTCCGATGTCAAGGACTGCCAGGTTGGTGCCCTGGACAAGGGTCCCGGAATCGAACAGCGGGTGAACAATCCCTTGCTGGACATAAAAGATTCGGGTCGCCTGGACACCGCCGGCCGAGCCGAATTGACCGCCGACGTAAAGTCGATCATTGCCGTCCCACTCAACGGTCATTACCGAGCTGTCTACCGGCGCTGCCAGCGGTGCCCACGAACGAGAGGGTGAATCGTAGCGGGCCAGGTAGTTGATTCCTGTGCCGCACAGGTTGGTGAAACTGCCACCGACGATCAGATCGCTTCCCATCATGGCGACATCGGCTGGAGACAGGCTGCCGCAACCGTCGGCATTGGCCACTTCAACGCGCCACTCGACCCCGTCCCAGACCATGAATGGAGCCTTCTGTGTGGCACTCGAGCTGTCATCAATGTAGTACGAGGGCCCGGGCACCAGGACCATGGTTTGATGCGGCCCGGCGCCGGCGCGAAGTCCGCCGTGACCGCCCCCGGACAGTGCAAATGCTCCCGACCACTGAAGATCATCGAACTGGGCGTTGCTGATTGCCGGTACCAGCGAGAGCAATGTCAAGACGACACAACGAAGTCCCCCTGCGGAGAACCGGGATGGTTTTTCTGTTTTCAGATCGAGAACCGCCATGGCGTGAATCCCTTTTATTGGAAGGCTTGTTCAGACATCCGCAACTCGGGTCGGAAACAGGACATGGTGCGAGAAGGCAGCGAGTGGACGAGGGCTCTTTACGGCCTATAATCAGAGGTGGGTTCACATCGTTCACCAGCATCGGGACTCAATGCCATGGACGAGGAGAAACAAAGTCCGGGCTCCTCGGATCAGATGGTCGAGGCGCTCTATCACGAGCTCAAACGTCTGGCACGGGCGCGAATTGCGGCGCATCCAGTCACGCTGCAGCCGACCCAGCTTGTCCATGAGGCCTGGTTGAAGCTGGGCAACCGCGAATGGCAATGGGAAAACCGGGCGCATTTCGTCTCCGCCGCGGCCGAGGCCATGCGTCGCATCATCATCGACCATGCCCGACGTCGAGACGCCGCCCGGCGAGGCGGTGACTGGCAGCGTGTGACACTGGCCGGGCAGGCGGCATCGGAGCCGGAACTCGAGGTTGACCTGGTCGAGCTGGATCAGGCGCTGACCGAGCTCGAACACCTGGATGCACCCATGGCTGAATTGGTCAAGCTGCGTTATTTCGTCGGTCTGACCAAGCGCGAAGCGGCCGGGATACTCGAAATCTCCGAGCGTACCGCGACCCGCTGGTGGGACGATGCGCGTATCTGGTTGCACTATCGACTGGCTGATGACGGGGAGGTATCTTGACTGAATCGTCGCCTCCGAACCGTCTGTGGATGCTGTTTTGCCAGGCCCGCGACTTGCCAGAGCACGAACGCGACGAATTCCTGCGCCGAGCCTGTGGCAATGACAACGAGCTGTTGGCTGAGCTGACCCGGCTAGTGCATTCAGCACCGCCTGATGATTTTCTTGAACCGGAACATGGCGACCAGGGGGATTCGGGCCAGGCCCATGATTCTGAAGCCGATCCGCTGTTGGGTTGCCAACTGGGTGATTTCAAAATCGAGGCGGTGATTGGCAAGGGAGGCATGGGCACCGTCTATCGCGCGCGCGAGTCAGGTGCGCTGGAACGGGTCGTGGCGATCAAGGTCGTCCGTCGCGGTAGCGATACTGATTCCGTGCTCGATCGATTCCGTGCTGAACAGGCCACCCTGGCGCGCCTGACCCATCCGGCGATTGCACCGGTGTACCGTGCCGGTATGACTCCTGACGGCAGGCCGTGGTTTGCGATGGAGTTTGTCGATGGTCTGCCGCTGATCGACTATTGCCAGTCTCATGACACTCCACTGGATCAACGTTTGGCACTGTTTATCGAGTTGTGTGCAGCGGTCCAGCATATCCATCAAAAGGGCTTTATTCACCGAGATCTCAAACCGTCCAATATTCTGGTTCGACGCACAGATGGTGCGGTCAAGCTGATTGACTTCGGCATTGCCCGTGCCCTTACGGTTGATCCGGACTCGCGCCTGACCCGCCACCAGCAACCGTTGGGTACGCCAGCCTACATGAGCCCGGAGCAACTCGACGATATCGAGGACCTGGACACGCGCAGCGATATCTATGCCCTTGGCGTGGTGCTCTACGAACTGTTGACCGGCGAACATCCGCATGGCCAGTTGCAGGGCCGCGCGTTGACCGATGCCATTCGCACGCGAGAACCGCTCACGCCCAGCCGTCGTCTGGCCGAGCGTGAAAACCTCATCGCAGCCCGCCATCCGGGCTGGCGCTCGCGCCTGAAAGGGGATTTCGACTGGATTGTGCTCAAGGCGCTGGCGTGTGAGCGTGAGCGCCGCTATCCTACCGCGGCGGCCCTTGCCGACGACCTGCAGCGCGCCCTTGAACATCGTCCGGTCATGGCCCGTTCGCCGTCCCGAACCTACCTGGCGGCGCGCTTCTTCCGTCGCCACCCGGTGGCCGTATCGGCCAGTCTGATCGGCGTGGCCTTGCTTGCCGCCTTGTCCATATCACTGTGGTTGAGCGGCCATGAGCTCGAACGAACGCTTGAACAGGCGGTGGCCGAACGAGAGCGTGCGGAACAGATCTCGGACTTCATGCTCGAGACTTTCAGTGCTGCCGATCCGCACCAGCATCGCGGAACTGAACTTACCGCCAGTGAGCTGCTTGATCAGGGGCGGGCACGGGCCGAAACCCTGGATGCGGCCCCCGGGGTGCGAGCTTCCATTTTACTGACTATGGCCAACAGCTATCGGCGTCTCGGCCAGTATGATGCGGCACAGGAGACCGCAAAGACGGCCCTGGGCGTTGTGGGTTCGTCTGACGAACGGACCATGGCTGAAATTCGGGCTGAGATTCTGGCCAGCCTGACCACACTGGCGCGTGATCGCTCGGATTATGAAGCGAGTGCCGACTATGCGCGTCAGGCGCTGGCCGTACGTCGTCAATTGTTTGGCGACCGAGCAATGCCGGTTGTGTCCAGCACCTCGGCACTGGGCTACGCGCTACTCAAGCTGGGCGATTTCGATGCCGCCGAGCCCCTTTTGCAGCGTGCTGTTGATATGTACCTGGAACTGGGAGTGGAAAGCGACGGAGTCGATCCGTTTCAGCCACTTGCCAGCCTGCAGATCGAGCGCGGACGGTTCGACCAGGCAAAAACGTCGTACCGCCAGTCGCTGCAGCTCAGCCGGCGCATTCACGGTCCGATGCACCCGGAAACCGCCACTCGCGAGAATAATCTGGCCGCCCTCTTTTATCGAACCGGACGGCTGGATCAGGCCGCGCAGCACTATGAGAATGCGCTGGCCATCCAGCGCGAAGTACTCGACCCCCTGCACCCCTATCTTTTGACCGTGATGAACAACCTTGGGGCACTTTACAATCGACTGGGCAACCATGAACGGGCCTTGCAAATACTTCAGGAGACCCTTGACGGACGGCGCGAAGCACTCGGTGATACCCATTTGGAGGTTGCGGTCACCACCTACCACCTGGCCAATGCCTTGCGCGGCAAGGACCGACGCGCTGATGCCGAAATTCACTACGTCCGGGCGATCGATATCATGCGCCAGGCCGTTGGAGATAGCGACCGCAGAGTCGGCGTCTTGCTAAACGGACTGGCCGAACTTCAGGTGGAACAAGACGACTTGGAATCGGCCTATCTGACCCTGGAGTCAGCGCTGGAAATCAATCGGCTGGGTTGGCCAGAAGGCCATCGGACGACGGCGCATTCCAGAGTGATTGCAGCCGAAGTCGGGCTGGCCAGGGGCGAGTATGCTCGCAGCGAAGATCTGGCGCGGCTGGCCATTGACGATCTGAAGGATTCTCCCGGAGCCGAAGCCCTTCTCGCGCGTGCGCGCGTCGCGCAAGAAGTGGCGCTGGCCGAACTGGATCAAGAGCGCAGGACATCGCAGTAACAACGTATGACGCCAACAGTCCACTGCCATCAGTATCCCGACCACCGACCTCGGCTCTTTGACCTAAGATTTTTACTAACCCGTCTTCTGCTATTCAGCCCACAGAGACAAGCTATCCCATTGATTTTACTGAACTGGACCCCAAAGGTCGGCACCACAAGGGGTTTAGAGTGCTGTCGGAACCAACAATCAAGCAATTACAGTGGAAAATCGGCCGAAATTGGCCCGAAATTCTGGAAATCAGGGGCGAATAGCGGAAGTCGGGCTAGAATGGCTGAGAATCGTGCGTAATCAGAAAAGCTTTTGGACTCGAAGCAGCAAAGCAACCAAAACATGACGTTTAAATAAGCTTTATTCTGCTTCGCTGCTTTGCGACAAAAAGACTTTTTGATACGACCGGCCAACTATTTCTCGTCTTTGGGCTTGAACCGCGGTGCAGTGTGGCCGGCCTTGCGCGCTGCCCGGGTCTGGACGGGGCGCTTTCGGGGTGGCTTGTCGCCGTCGCTGGTCCGCGGCTTGCTCTTGTGATTCGGGTCATCTGACGGTTTTGGGCCGGGCCGTGGCGACGAGCGATGGGTCTCTCTGACCAGCCCGGGTCTGGAGTCACGCTGCCGTGGTGGGCCTCGGCGCGGCCGCTGCTGGCGATCACCCCGGCTGTCCCGGCCGCCCGGACCCCCACCGCCCGGGCCCTGATCAGGACGGATGCGCAGCGCCTGGCCAGCGACCCGTACCTTGGCCAGGTGGTCAAGCAATTCCGGGCTCAGATTGGCCGGCAAATCGACCAGACTGAAATTCTGCTGGATTCGGATCCGGCCGATCACGGCCGCATCCAGATTGGCTTCATTGGCAATCGCGCCGACGATATTGCCGGTCCGGACACCGTGCACATTGCCGACCTCGATCCGATAGGAGCGTTTGTCGCTGTCATCGCTCTCAGACCGCTGCGCGCGCGCTGGCCGTGGCCCCCGGTCAGTCTTTCCCGAACGCTCCGGGCGGTCGCGGAATTTGCGCTCGCGCGCGGTCGGACGCGGCTCCGGTTCAGTCAGCAGCAGATCATCGCCACCGCGGAACAGACGTGCCAGGGCCGCGGCAATATCGATCATCTCGGCCCCGGTATCCTCCTGACACGCGGCCGCTACCTGTCGGTAAACAGCCAGGTCCTCATTCTCGAGCGCGTGGGCCACGGCCGCCTTGAACCGTCCCACTCGACGGGCATTGACATCGTCAACGGTAGGCAGGCCCATGGCTTCAATCGGCTGGCGCGTGGCTCTTTCGATCGCACGCAACATGCCGCGCTCGCGCGGCGCAACAAACAGAATGGCCTGGCCGGAGCGTCCAGCGCGGCCGGTACGGCCGATCCGGTGCACATAAGCCTCGGTATCGTAGGGAATATCGTAGTTGATAACATGGGTAATTCGTTCAACGTCGAGTCCGCGCGCGGCAACGTCAGTGGCAACAAGAATGTCGATCTCGCCGCTTTTAAGCCGCTCGACCAGTTGCTCGCGCTGCTGTTGCGGAACATCACCATTCAACGCCGAGGCCGAAAAACCACGTGCACTCAAACGATGGGCCAGTTCCTCCGTCGCAACCCGGGTGCGGGCAAACACCAGCATGGCCTCGAACGACTCAACCTCCAGAATCCGTGTCAGGGCGTCCAGCTTGTGCATGCCCTCAACCAGCCAGTAGCGCTGCCGGATCGTCGCCGCCGTCGTTGTGGTGGAGCGAATCGTGACTTCAACCGGATTTTTCAGATGGCGCTGGGCGATGCGCCGAATCGGGTCAGGCATGGTGGCCGAAAACAGCGCGATACGCGCCTGAGCAGGCATTTTTTCCAACACCTGCTCAACATCATCAATAAAGCCCATGCGAAGCATCTCATCAGCTTCGTCCAGCACCAGGGTTTCAAGCCGGGCCAAGTCCAGCGTGCCTTTTTCCAGGTGATCAATCACCCGGCCCGGCGTTCCGACCACGATATCGGCACCGCGTCTAAGCCCGGCCAGTTGCGGACCATAGGACTGCCCGCCGTAAACCGGCAGCACGTGGAATCCCGGAAGATGCTGGGCATAGCGGTGAAAGGCCTCGGCCACCTGGATCGCCAGCTCACGGGTCGGTGCCAGCACCAGCGCGGACGGCTTGGGTGAATCAGGCTTGAGACCAGCAAGCACCGGCAAGGCAAAAGCGGCGGTTTTTCCGGTACCGGTCTGGGCCTGACCGACCAGATCGCGACCACTCAACAAGGCAGGAATGGTGGCCGCCTGGATCGGCGTGGGCGCTTCGTAGCCCAGCTCCTGGAGTGTGCGCAGCAGAACCTCGGGCAATCCCAGGTCGGCAAAACCAGCGCCATTGTCCGAGGAAGAATCGGTGGTGCCGGCAGGGGTATCAGAACTCATGGGCAATCTCGGCGTACAGGAATGATCAGACTGTCCATGATACCGTGCCGGCGGCCTGCCCGGCCGCCGGCGTCAAACACTAATGAACAAGTCATTCCCCGGACGGGACAATCCGCATCAGCTTCCCGTTGTCTTCGTCGGTGACCAGGTAAATGGCGCCATCCGGGCCCTGAGTAACATCGCGGACACGTTCGCCAATCGTCAGCCATTCCTCACCAACGACCCGGTCATCTTCCAGCACCAGCCGCGACACTCGGCGCGTGGCCAGACCACCGACAAAAGCATCACCCTGCCAGGCAGGAAAGGCATCGCCGGTGTAGAAGATCATGCCCGACGGGGCAATCACCGGATCCCAGTAATAAACCGGCTGCTCCATGCCCTCAGCAACGGCAATTCCTTCACCCACTTCCTCACCGCTGTATTCAATGCCGTGAGTGATCGTTGGCCAACCGTAATTCAGGCCGGCTTGCGGATTGTTCAACTCGTCACCACCGCGCGGTCCGTGCTCGACGGTCCAGAGCTGCTTGGCGCCCGGTCGCAGCGCGGCCGACTGAATATTCCGGTGACCGTAAGACCAGACTTCCGCAGCGCCCTGCGTGCCATCGGCAAACGGATTGTCATCAGGCACCGAGCCATCCGGATTGATTCGAACCACCGCGCCGATGTGATTCATCGGGTTCTGTGCCTCAGTGCGAATATCGGCGCTCATGCGATCGCCCAGCGTGACAAACAGCGTGCCATCGACATGAAAGACCAGCCGAGAACCATAGTGACCCCGCGAATTCCACGACGGACTCTGGCGAAAGATCACTTCGACGTCGGCCAACGAACGATGGTTTTCACTCAAGCGTCCCCGGGCAACCGCCGTGCGGCTGGCGTTATCCACCGGTTCGGCGTAGCTCAGATAAACCTGACGAGAGTTGGCAAAATCCGGCGCGAGCACGACATCCAGCAAGCCGCCCTGATTCTGGGCATGAACCGTCGGGACGCCTTCGATCGGATCTGAAATCTCGCCGTCCAGTGTCACGTGACGCAATGCGCCGGAACGCTCCGTGACCAGGAGACTGCCATCAGGCAAAAACTCCAGCGCCCACGGATGGTCCAGTCCCGTGACCAGCGTTTCGAGGTCCCAGGATTCGGTTTCTGATGGTTTGGGTGCCCGCGTCTGCTGCGGAAAAGCCGGTTCCAGCTGTGGCGCATTCGGCTCCCGCATTTCCTCGTACTGCACAGGGTTGGCCTCGGAACCCTGCCCGGCGACTGCAACAACATCGTTGTTGGCTGCCGAATTGCTATCCGCCGAAAGATTGCGGGCCTGTTCATTTGAACGTGTATCGCCGTTGGAGCTATCGCCATTGGAGCTGTCGGCACAAGCGACCAGCAGCACGGCAGCAAAAACAACAATCAAGTGCTTCATGAAAGTACTCCCACAAGTTAACAAGCTAATAATGTAACAGCTTGGGTATCTGAAAATCAGTGTTCAGGCGGTTCAAATCCCGCCGCTCCGCTGCCATCGTGACCCGAAACTTGATCATGTGATTCCTCGCCATCGTCGGACGCCGGTTCGCGCCGGTGATGCTCCATATGGGTCATGATCTGACCGACCAGTTCATCCAGCCCGTGGCGGGCCACGGCCGAAATGGCAAACCACGGTCCCTGCCAATCCAGGTCGGTAATGATGTCCCGGCAGGCCGAAGCTGCCGCCTGCGCATCAAGCTGATCGGTCTTGGTGATTACCAGCCAGCGTTCACGCTCGGCCAACTCGGCATCGAAGCGCGCCAGTTCAAGCTCCAGCTTGCGCACCTGCTCGGCCGGATTGCCACCCTCCAGCGGTGCGATATCCACCAGATGCAGAAGCAGACGGGTGCGCTGCAGGTGCTTGAGAAACTGGATACCCAGGCCTGCCCCGCCAGCGGCACCCTCGATAATGCCGGGGATATCGGCAATAACAAAGCTGCGGCCCGGTTCAATGCTGACCACCCCAAGGTTCGGATGCAGAGTGGTGAACGGGTAATCGGCCACCTTGGGCCGGGCGGCTGACACAGTACTGATCAGAGTCGATTTGCCGGCGTTGGGAAACCCCAGCAAACCCACATCAGCCAGCACCTTGAGTTCGAGAAACAGCTTGCGTTCCTCGCCCGGCGTACCGGGCGTGAACTGGCGCGGAGCCCGGTTGACCGAGGATTTGAAATTGATGTTGCCACGCCCGCCCTCGCCACCGCGTGCGACCAGCAGGCGTTGTGCATGGTCGGTGACTTCACCGATTTTTTCACCGGTCTCCTGGGCGATCACGATCGTACCCAGGGGCACCCGGATGACAATATCCTCAGCCGACTTGCCGGTTCGATCCTTGCCGGCACCCGGTTCGCCATTGCGTGCCTTGAAATGGCGGGCATGGCGAAAATCGGCCAGGGTATTGAGCCCGGAATCCCCTTCCAGCCATACGCTGCCGCCATCGCCGCCATTGCCGCCATCAGGGCCACCCCTGGGGATGTACTTCTCACGCCGGAAGCTGGCGCTGCCTGGCCCGCCCTTGCCGGCGGTCACGGTGATGCTGGCTTCATCGACAAATTTCACGTTCCATGCTCCCGTATCAGGATGGATTGCCTACAAAAAAGCCCCGCGTGGGCGGGGCTTTTCGGCACAGCTTGAGGCAAGATGCTTATTCGGTCGGTTGAACCGACACGAATTTGCGCAAGGGCTTGCCGCGCTGTTCGAAAACCACTTTGCCATCGGACAGAGCGAACAACGTGTGATCACGACCGACCTTGACATTAGCCCCGGCATGAAAGCGGGTGCCGCGCTGGCGAACCAGGATATTGCCGGCCAGAACCTGCTCACCACCGTAGCGCTTGACGCCCAGGTATTTCGGGTTGGAGTCGCGACCGTTACGTGTCGAGCCGCCTGCTTTTTTATGCGCCATTGTGCTTAACCCTCGATTCCGGTGATTTTGATTTCAGTGTAATACTGGCGATGACCCATCTGCTTCATGTGGTGCTTGCGGCGACGGAATTTGACAATCCGGATTTTCTCGCCACGACCATGGTCGATCACCTCTGCCGTCACCTTGCCACCATCCACAATCGGCGAGCCAATGCGAACATCCTCGCCCTCTCCGACCATCAGAACCTGGTCCAGTTCAAGGGTGGCGCCTTTTTCGGCGTCCAGTTTCTCGACCCGAAGAACGTCGCCTTCAGAGGCCCGGTACTGCTTGCCACCGGTGGAAAATACCGCGTACATTTGGCTTGCTCCAGAAAGTGCTGCTGCAAAGAGCGGGAATTCTAGCGGATCAGCTTCGCAAGGTCAATGGCAATCCGCTTTTCTTCCACGGCGATCAGCCCAAGCAGCGCCGCATACTGCTCAATCACTGCCATTGTGCGAGCTGGCAACCCCATGCGGCCGACCCCAATCAACATACGATGGCGACAGGACGACTATAATGCCTGATAATCAGTGATCTATCCTTGCAGCGCGGCTTCTGGCCAGGCGATTGCCGCGACATCCGGACACCGGAGAGCCTTTTTACTCGAAACAGCGAGCCTTGATTAACTTGATCAGAATCGTTCAATTTATCGCCCAGTTTGTCGTGCTGGGTCTGGCAGTCGCTTTTATTGCCGTCTTTCTGCGTCCGGATCTTTTGCCCGCTCTGACCGAACCACCGCATCGCCCGCAGGTTCACAGCTATGCCGAAGCGGTCAACGCCACGGCGCCGTCGGTGGTCAGTATCTATACCCGCACGCTGGTGACGCAGCCGCTGTTTGAGAACCTTTCCAACCCGCTCTATCGGGCGCTGTATCAGGATCGCACGGTTACCCTCCCGCGGCGAGGACTGGGATCCGGCGTCATTGTTTCCGAAGATGGATTGATTCTGACCACCCGGCACGTCATCTCGGATGTGGACAATATCGTGGTTGCGCTGTTCGATGGCCGCGTGGCTGAAGCGACCGTTGTCGGCAGCGATCCAGGAACCGATCTGGCCGTGCTCAAGGTGGACATGGGGAATTTACCTTCCGCCCGGCTGGCAGCCGACTCCAGGCTGCGCGCCGGCGATGTGGTACTGGCGATCGGCAATGCCTTTGGCCTGAGCCATACGGTTACCATGGGCATTGTCAGTGCCACTGGCCGTGGGCAACTCAATCTCACCACGTTCGAGGACTTTATCCAGACCGATGCGGCAATCAACGCCGGTAACAGTGGTGGCGCACTGATCAATCCGGCCGGCGAGATTGTCGGCATCAATTCCGCCTCGCTGAGCCAGTCGGTCGGTGCCCAGGGCATCAGTTTCGCCATTCCGGCTTCATTAGCGCGCGAGATCATGAATCAGATCGTTGATTACGGGCAAGTGCAGCGCGGCTGGATTGGTGTCGAACTGATTGACTTGTCGTTGGCGTTACAGTTTCAGGAAAGAACCCTGACTGGCGCCCGGGTTGCCCGGGTCGACCCCAACAGCCCGGCCTGGCAGGCGGGACTGCGGATGGGCGATATCCTGGTCTCGGCCAACGACGAACCGATTGCCAGCGCGCGTGAATTGATGCTGAGAATTGCCCAGACCGAGCCTGGCAGACAACTGGAATTCGAAGTACTGAGGGGTCGCCAGCTTTTTACCACCAGCGTTGATCTGATTCAGCAGCCGCCCCTGTCCAACCGTTGATCAGGCGTGGGTGATCAAGCCCGGGGCAGCGTCACGCCGCGCTGGCCCATATACTTGCCCGCCCGATCAGCATACGAGGTCTCACAAGGCTGATCCGACTCCAGAAACAGAAACTGGGCCACGCCTTCATTGGCATAGATTCTGGCCGGCAGTGGCGTGGTATTGGAAAACTCCAGGGTCACATGACCTTCCCATTCCGGCTCCAGCGGCGTGACGTTGACAATAATGCCACAGCGGGCATAGGTCGACTTGCCCAAACAGATCGTCAGCACGTTGCGCGGAATCCGGAAGTACTCCACGGTTCGGGCCAGGGCAAAGGAGTTGGGCGGAATGATGCAGGTATCGCCCTGAAAGTCGACAAAACTGTTGGCATCGAAATGTTTGGGGTCAACTACCGCCGAGTTGATATTGGTGAATATCTTGAATTCATCGGCGCAACGTCCGTCGTAGCCGTAGCTTGACGTGCCATAGGAGACCAGCTTGCGCCCATCTTCCGCGCTGCGCACCTGGCCTGGCTCGAACGGCTCGATCATGCCGTGTTCTTCGGCCATGGTCCGAATCCAGCGATCCGACTTGATACTCAAGATTTTCTCCCATTTGACAAACTGCGCCGCAGTTTAGCAGAGCTGCAGGCGGCAGCACTCGCCGCCGGCCAGCAAAAACACCCAACCCTAATCCACAATCTTGATTTTGGGCATGCGCACAGTCTGGTTGCGTGCCTGCAGCGACAGGCGCGCCGCGACCCGGCGGGCGACTTCACGAAATCTCAAGGAG
Source organism: uncultured Wenzhouxiangella sp. (assembly GCA_964523755.1). GTDB lineage: Bacteria > Pseudomonadota > Gammaproteobacteria > Xanthomonadales > Wenzhouxiangellaceae > Wenzhouxiangella. The sequence continues at coordinate 16,396 of CAZFYM010000020.1, forward strand.
ACCGGGTGGTCGGGTTCGGCCACGACCACCGGCGCACCACTGTCGGTGGACCGTCCAAGCCCGCCATCCAGCGGAATCTGGCCGAGCAGGGTCAGGCCGGCCTCGGCGGCAATACGTCCGCCGCCGCCCGTACCAAAGATTGCCTCCTCGTGGCCGCAGTTGGAACATACGTGCGTGCTCATGTTTTCCAGCACGCCCAGCACCGGAATCCGGACCTTGCTGAACATGGCCACCGCCCGGCGCACATCGTCCACCGCCACCTCCTGTGGCGTGGTCACCGCCAGTGCCGCGGCCACCGGGATGCGCTGGGCCAGGGTCAGCTGGATATCTCCGGTGCCCGGCGGCAGGTCGACGATCAGATAATCCAGATTGCTCCACAGCGTTTCGGCGACCATTTGCTGCAGCGCCTGGGTGGCCATCGGGCCACGCCAGATCATGGCCTGGTCAGTCTGCACCAGTACCCCGATCGACATGACCTGCAAGCCATGGGACATCATCGGCAGAATGCGCCGCTTGTCGGTGGTTTCCGGCTTGCCACGCAAACCCAGCATACGCGGCTGACTGGGCCCGTAGATATCGGCGTCGAGTACGCCGACACGAGCGCCCTCGGCCTGCAGTGCCAGCGCCAGATTGGCGGCCACGGTCGACTTGCCCACCCCGCCCTTGCCGGAGGCCACGGCGATCACGTTGGCCACACCCTCCAGCGGACTCAGGCCGCTTTGCACCGCATGCTGAGACAATTCAGTATCAATCTCGACGGTGACCGCCGTGACCGACCCGTCATGCATCAAAGTCTGCCTGATGAGCTCACGCAGCGTTTCGTGCCAGCCGGCCGCCGGGTAATCCAGCACCAGCCGGACCGCCGCCTTGCCGTCGCGTACCACCACTCCGTGCACCGCCTTGCCCAGGCTCTGCCCGGAATGCGGGTCGGTCAGGGCCGCGAGTCGATCGCGCAGCTCGGATTCCAGTGCAGCTGTCATTGGTATCGATCGCAAAGTAAGAACAAGTCCGGATTGTAACCAATGCTGTCTTGGTCAAGTGATCATCATGCGATAATGCGGCTTTCGATCAACCCTGGCCATTAACCTGAAACCGATGTCTGCCAAGCGCCAAATTCTCGTCACTGCCGCCCTGCCCTATGCCAATGGCTCGATTCACCTGGGCCATATGCTTGAATATATCCAGACGGATATCTGGGCACGATTCCAGCGCGCGCGCGGGCACCAGGTGTGGTTCGCCTGGGCCGATGACGCCCATGGCACGCCCATCATGCTGCATGCCGAAAAACGCGGTATCAGCCCCGAACAGTTGATCGAGGAAATGAGCGCCGAGCATCAGCGCGATTTTGCCGACTTTGGGCTGTCTCACGATCAGTTTTCCTCGACTCACTCCAAAACCAACCAGGCCCTGGTCGAGCGCATCTGGAAAGCCCTGAACGATCGCGGTGCGGTTGCCACCCGCACCATCGAGCAGTACTTCGACCCCGAACGCAAGCTGTTCCTGCCCGACCGATTTATCCGCGGCAATTGCCCCCGTTGTGGTGCGCCGGATCAGTACGGGGATTCCTGCGAATCCTGCGGCGCCACTTATGATCCTACCGAGCTGGTCGATCCACGCTCGGCCCTGTCGGGGGCAACGCCGGTGATGAAGCAGACCGAGCATTTCTTCGTCAGTCTCGATCAATTTCGCACCAGCCTGACCGACTGGGTCCACTCGGGAAGCCTGCAGGACGAAGTAGCCAACAAGCTCAAGGAATGGCTGAATCAGCCCTTGCGCGACTGGGATGTGACCCGGGATGCACCGTACTTCGGCTTTCCGATTCCCGGCCAGCCCGACAAGTATTTCTACGTCTGGCTGGATGCGCCGATCGGCTACCTGGCCAGTTTTCACGAAATCTGCCAGCGCGAAGGCCTGGACTTCGAAGACTGGCTCAAGCCGGACAGCAGCACCGAGATGCATCATTTCATCGGCAAGGACATCATTTATTTTCATTGCCTGTTCTGGCCGGCGATGCTGGAAGGTGCCAAGCTGCGCCGACCCACCGGGGTCTACGCGCATGGATTTCTGACTGTCAACGGCGCCAAGATGTCCAAGTCGCGCGGGACGTTCATCAAGGCCCGAACCTGGCTTGACGAGCTCCATCCAGACTATCTGCGCTATTATTTTGCCGCCAAACTGGGGTCGGGCCTGGCCGATATCGACCTGAGCCTCGAGGATTTCCGCGCCCGGGTCAATGCCGACCTGGTGGGAAAACTGGTCAATATTGCCAGCCGCTCGGCCGGTTTTGTGCACAAATTCGGCCAGGGTCGCCTGGCCGATCAACTGCCCGATCCGGATCTTTATCAGCGCTTTGTCGATGAGCACGACGCGATCGCCGCTGAATTCGAAACTCGAAATTTCCAGATGGCCATTCGCCGCATCATGGCCCTGGCCGACGAGGCCAATCGCTATATCGATGAGCACAAACCCTGGGTACTAGCCAAGGAAAGCGGGCGCGAACAGGAGGTGCTGGCCATCTGCACCCAGGGCATCAATCTGTTCCGTGCCATGATGATCTGGCTCAATCCAGTCATCCCTCACACCGCAGCGGAGGCGGGCGATTTCCTCGATTGTTCGCTGGATGACTTCAACAGCATGGCCCAACCGCTGCTCGATCACTCGATCAAGCCGTTCAAGCCACTATTGCATCGGGTCGAACCGGAGCAGATCGAGCGTGTGCTTGCAGCCAGCCAGGAGTCGCTGGAAAAGACGGATGCGCCGGGCTCCGGCAGTGAACCGTCAAACACCCCGCAGGAACGCGATATGATCGAATTTCCGGAATTTGCCAAAGTCGACCTCAGAATTGCCCGGATCGTGAAAGCCGAAGAAGTTGATGGCGCTGACAAACTGCTGCGTCTCGAACTGGATCTGGGCAATGAAACCCGCCAGGTCTTCGCCGGCATTCGTGGTCACTACGATCCCTCCGAGCTGGAAGGACGACTGACCGTGATGGTGGCCAATCTCGCGCCGCGCAAGATGCGCTTTGGCGTTTCGGAGGGCATGGTTCTGGCAGCCAGCGACGACGGCGGCAAACCGTACCTGCTCGAACCCGACAGCGGTGCCAGGCCCGGCATGAAGGTCAGCTGATGTCCCTCACGTACTCGCCTGTGCCGATGGCAGCCTGAATCGACAGGACGGACACCATGGACCTGCTGCTCATCATTGTTTCAGCCGCACTGGTTAATAATTTCGTACTGATCAAGTTTCTTGGGCTATGCCCGTTTCTGGGCGTATCATCGAACGTGGAATCAGCTTTTGGCATGGCGCTGGCCACGGCATTTGTGCTGACGCTCGCATCGGTAGCCAGTTACCTGCTGACGACCTGGATTCTGCAGCCGCTGGACCTGATGTATCTGTCAACGGTTGCCTTTATTGTCGTTATTGCGGCGCTGGTTCAACTAACCGAACTGTTCATGCGCCATTCGGCTCCGCTGCTGCATCGCGTACTCGGCATATATCTGCCGCTGATCACCAGCAACTGCGCGGTGCTCGGCGTGGCCCTGCTCAACGTCCGGCAACACCACTCGCTGGTCGAGTCGGCCATTTACGGATTCGGCGCGGCACTGGGGTTTGGTGCCGTCCTGGTCGCCCTGGCCGCCGCCCGAGAGCGAATCAGCATGGCCGACGTACCAGCCAGCTTCAAGGGCGCGCCCATCGGGCTGATCACCGCCGGCCTGATGGCCCTGGCTTTTATGGGATTCACCGGCTTCGCCCGGCTATAGATGACAGAAAAATCTTTTGGACAAAAAGGTTTTAACGCCGGATATCGGGTCAGCACCAGAGTTCTGAAACGGGTGTTTCCAGGTCATAATGATGGGCAATCTGGGCCTGCAGGAGTTCTGCCGTGGCCAGGGCATCAATCAAGGCATGGTGGGCCTGGTAGCGCGGCAGTCGATAACGGCTGCGACTGGCTGCCAGGCGCAGGGAAACGCCGGGCTTTGGCACCAGCAGTTTCCTGATCCAGCCTTGCCACCCCGCTGGCTTGACGCGATGCTGCCTGGCCTCCAGTTGCATGGTGTCGATCAGGGGAAAAATCAGCCATTCATCCAGCCGTTCCTTGACCGAACGCAACAGAAACGCACGCTCGATATTGCGATAGTGAACCACCACAATCCGGCCGGCCAGTTCAGACAGCAGCTCCGGCAGAATCTCGACCAGATCCGGTGCTTGTTCGACTTCATTATGGGTCAGGTGATGAATGGCTACCGAGTCCTGCTCCAGCTCTCGCCGGGGGCGGACCACCCAGTAACGACCCTGACGTACCCGGATTCGCTGACAGTCAAACGGAACCAGGCCAATGCTGACGATGCCATGGCGCTGCGGATCCAGCCCGGTGGTTTCCAGATCCAGCGCCACCAGAGGTGCGTTACCAATTTGCGTTTCCGGCACCACCGTGCCGCAGGCATAGAACCGCTGCAATGCGGCATGCCGGGTTGCCGACGCAAACGCACGGTAACGCTCGGGCCAGTCCAGATGCTTGTCGCGCTGCTTGCTCGACGACTTGATGAGCAAGGTCATGGTCGATAGCGGAAGCGGATGAATTTCTGCGCATCGCTGAGCACTTTGAAAGCATCCTTGAGACTGCGCCGGTCCAGCGTGGACAGGTCTGCCGGGTCAATATTGTTGTTCAGTTCACGCCCGGCCTCAATCGCGGCGGCCTGGTGGCGCACTCTGATTATGGCAATAAACTCCAGCGCATCGCGCAGATCGGTCGCCATGCCGCTGGTCAGGAACCCCGCAGCAACGGTATCGTCCAGCCGACGGAAGCTGTTCTGCGATCGCGAGCCGGCGGCCAGCGCATGGACCCGGATGACATCAGTCAGCGGTCCGGTACCGCGACGCTTGAGGTTGAGCGAGTGCTGGTGCCGACCGCCTTTCTCCAGCACAAAATCGCGAAAGAAACCCAGCGGGGGTGTCCGGTTCAGTGCATTCTGAGCCAGGCACCCCAGAAAACGCGGCGACCGGCTGGCCCGATCGGCAATTTGCTGCTGGAGCTGCTCGACCATCACAAGTTCGCCCGCCACACCATCCAGATCGAAAAAAATCGAGCTGTGCAGCAAGGCCTGGGCATTGGGTTTATTGATCCAGTCATCAAACCGCTCACGCCACTGCGACATGGTCAGTCGCCATTTCGGGTTCGTCGCCATGATGCCACCTGTGCAGTAGGGATATCCCAACTGGGCCAGACCATCGCAGATCCGATTGGCCAGCACGGTGAAATAGTCACCATGACGCTCTTCTTCATAGCGGTCATCCAGGATCAGGGCGTTGTCCTGATCGGTCAGCAGAACCTGTTCATCCCGGGCCATGGAGCCCAGCGCCATCAGGCAATAAGGCACGGGCGGAAGGCCCAGCTCGGCTTCAGCAAACTCAACCAGGCGTTGCTTGAAGGTCCGTCCAATGCTCGCCACGGCGCTGCCGATCATGTGTGAATTGGCATCCTCATTGACCATTCGCACAAAGCTGGCCCGGACGTCGGGCAACAGGGATTTCAAGCTATCCAGGCTGTCACGGGCCATGATGTTGCGCGACACAAACAGGCTGTTCTGGGTCTCCAGGCTGATGACATCGGACAGATTGATCATGCCCACTGGTCGCTGCCGATCCAGCACCGGCATATGGTGCACATGGTGGCGCATCATCAGCAAGACCGCCTCAAACACAAAGGCATCCGCATCAATTGGCACCGGATTGTGCGACATGACTTCGCCCACCGCTGTTTGAAGATCGCGTTGAGCCGCAACAATCCGTCGAGTCAGATCGTTCTCGGTCAGAATACCAACCACTCGAACCGACAACCCGGATTCCGCGTCGTCAGCCTGGGCTTCGCAAACGAGCAGGGCGGAAACTTCATTCTCGTCCATCATTTTGGCTGCCGCCGAAACGCTTGTCTCAACGGTAACAATCATCGGCTCAAGATGAACCAGTTGACGAACCCGGGTAACCAGGAGCGGGCTGTCACCCGATTGCTCCGAGGCGCTTCGACGCAGTCGGGAACGGTCCTCGACTTCTACGAAATCGGCAAACGCTTCTTCCTGTTCGAACAACTCGCGAAACACATCTTCCGGAATCAGGTAAACCAGCGTGTCTTCCAGTGCACGCACCGGAAAGCGCGCCGGGCGCCCCGTCATCAGGGCATGCTGACCGAATAATTCAGCGGCACCGAGGCGGTTGTACAGGCTGCCATCCCGACGAAAGATCTCGACGGCACCGCTGCGAATAAAATACAGATCATGCACAGCATCGCCCAGGGACACGATGGTCTGCCCGGCGCGGAAATAAGAAACCTCGATCGAGTCAGTGACCATTTTCAGCCGAACAGGGTCGATCTCGCTGAATGGCGCGTGCAGACGCAGATGTTCGCCGATTTCAAGCAGTTCGACGTCCATACGCTCTCAAGTCATTTCTTTTTACAAGCACGATTGTCTCGAATCCTAACATTGCCCATTGATCCGGCAGGTATCATGATCGTCATTGAATCATAGCAACGACAAAGGAGCCACCGAACCAAAGATGCTGCCCGCCATCGCCACTATCACTGCCCTGGTCATCGTCATTGGACTTGTGCTGCTGTGGCTGGGCCAGCGGCTCAAGCCCGACGACGACGACCTGGTCGAACAGATCAACCAGGTATTGCCGCAGACTCAGTGCGCCCAGTGCGGTTACCCCGGATGCCGGCCTTACGCCCAGGCGATCGCCACCGGCCAGGCCGATATCAATCAGTGTCCGCCGGGCGGCGACAGCGGCATACGTGCCTTGGCTGAGCTGCTGAACATGGAACCGAAGCCGCTGGACGAAAGCCGGGGGGAGCACAAACCGGCCCTGGTTGCGCTGATTGACGAACAACGCTGCATCGGCTGCACTCTGTGTATCCAGGCCTGTCCGGTCGACGCCATTTTTGGTGCGGCACAGGTGATGCATACGGTTGTGGCTTCCGAGTGCACCGGCTGTGAGTTGTGCCTGGCACCCTGCCCGGTCGACTGCATCGACCTGATTCCACGCCAGCAACCGTATATCCCGCCGTCGCCGCTTGCTCAGCGCATCGAACAGGTGACCCGATGAACGACGAACGCGTGGGTGAATGTCTGCATCGCTTTCCCGGTGGCCTCAAGTTGCGTCACCACAAGCAAATCGCCTGTGTCGAGCCACTTTCAAGCGTACCCCTGCCCGAGCGACTGTATCTGGCTTTTCCTGCCCGGCAAACGCCAACCGCGCAGCTGCTGGTGCAGCCTGGCGAACGGGTGCTGCGCGGTCAGGCGTTGACCCGACCGGACAATGACTTCGAGATTGCCGTCCACGCGCCCAGTTCCGGGCAGATCGGACGGTGGGTAGAGCGCCCGGCCACCTGGCCACCTGGCCAGACCATTCAGTGTCTGGAACTGGTTGTCGATGGTCGTGACGAGACCGCACAAGCAACTCCGCTGGACGACTGGGCGACTATCCATCGCGACAGCCTGATCAAGCACTTGCGCGACAGCGGGCTGGCTGGACTGGGCGGCGCGATGTTCCCCAGCGCGGCCAAGCTGCGCGGTGACTGGTCTGACATTCACACCCTGATTCTCAATGGGGCCGAGTGCGAGCCCTGGATCGCCTGCGACGAGATGTTGATGCGCAGTTCCCCGGAAAGAGTGGTCAGCGGGGCACAAATTCTGGCCCGGGCAGCCGGGGCCCGTGACATCGTCATTGCGATCGAAGACCAGATGGGCACTGTTGAGCAACGTCTGATAGCGGCCTGTCGGGCTCTGCAGGGACCACTGGATATCCGGGTCGTCAAGGTGACCACCATTTATCCCGAAGGCGGCGAACGGCAGCTGATTCAGGTGCTGACCGGCCAGGAAGTTCCACACGACGGACTGCCCCAGGATCTGGGTCTGCTGTGCCATAACGTGGCCACGGCCGCTGCCGCTCATGATGCGGTGATTGATGGCCAGACCCTGATCGAACGCATCGTGACCGTGTCCGGACCCGGTATCCGCCAGCCACGCAATCTGATCGCCCGCATCGGCACGCCGATCGCCGACCTGATCGCGGCTGCGGGGGGCCTTGAAGAGCGTGTCCAGCGTCTGGTTCTGGGCGGGCCGATGTCCGGGACCGCGCTGGCCAGCGACCAGATTGTGGTCACCAAGGGCACCAACTGCCTGCTGGCCCTGACGGCCGGTCAATTGCAGGCACAACAGCTGACTATGCCCTGCATCAACTGCGGTGAATGTGTTCGTGTCTGTCCTGCCAGTCTGTTGCCGCAAATGTTGTTCAAGGCCATTGCCAACGAGCAGAATGAACAGGCCGCCGAGCTGAACCTGTTCGATTGCATCGAGTGCGGTTGCTGCGCGCAGGTCTGCCCCAGCCACATACCGCTGGTTGACTGGTATCGTCACGGCAAGGCCGAACGCCGACTTGAGCAGCTTGACGAACGACGGGCCGCATTGTCGAAACGACGCTTCGAAGCCCGCGAGCAGCGCCTGGCACGCGAAAAAGCCGAACGCCAGGCACGGCGCGAGCGCCGGCGCGAAAAACTCAAGCAGGCCGGGCAGGCGCAGAGCGAAATCCAGGCGGCCATTGAACGTTCCAAACAACGCAAGTCAAGCGATTGACAGTACCATCAACCATCACAATCCATTCCTCAGGCGGGAGCCGATATGAAACGCAAGACTACTACGCTGCGCGAAGCGAGCATAAACCCGAAAGTGATTCGCTACCACATGTGGGGAATCGCCCTGCTCATGGTGCTGACGCTGTTCGGCATTCCACTGATGCCGCTGGTACTGCCGCTAGCATGGATTCTTCTCAAGCGTTACTACGAACGCTTGCACATCGTACTGACCCGACGGGATCTCAAGGTTACCCGGGGCATCCTCAATCATGAGGAAAAATCCATTCCGCTGGAAAAGATTACCGACCTTGCCATCTATCAAGGACCGATCATGCGTCTTTTCGAGTTGAAGGGGATTCGAGTCGAAACCGCAGGCCAGAGCAGTGGTGGTGCCCTGGTCACGGTGGTGGGTATCGAAGATGTCGAGGCGTTCCGGGACGCTGTGCTGGAGCAGCGCGACCGAATTAGCGACCGCGACAATGATGAACCCGTAACCAAGAACTCGTCGGCAAATCCCGGTGCCGGCGATGCCAGCACTGTGGAGCTGCTAACCAGCATTCGGGACAGTCTGGCACGGATTGAACAGTCGCTGAAGAGCTAGCCAATTTCCACAATGACAAGTGAAGCCGAATTCGAGATCGCCGGGGCACCGCATTTACCGCCAACCGTCACCGTCGGCGGCATCATGCGTCAGGTGTTGCTGGCACTGGTTCCCGCGATACTGGCTCACTGGTGGTACTTCGGACCCGGCATCTTCTTCCAGATCGCGCTGGCCTGCGGCTTTGCCGTGCTGTTCGAAGCTGCCATGCTGCGCGCTCGTACAAGACCGGTACGCCTGTTCCTGAGCGATTACAGTGCCATCGTGACCGGCGTACTGTTTGCCCTTTGCGTGCCGCCACTAAGCCCCTGGTGGGTAGCCGCCACCGGCATGTTGTTTGCGATCGTGATTGCCAAACATTTGTATGGTGGCCTGGGTTACAACCTGTTCAACCCCGCCATGGTCGGTTTTGCAGCAGTCATCGTCGCCTTTCCGATCGAGTTGAGTGAATGGCTGACGCCGCGCCCACTCTCACCCGGGTTGCCCGGGTTACTGGAAACCTTCAAGGCCATCGCAACCGGCGCGCTGCCCGAAACGCTGAGCTGGGATGCCATCTCGCAAGCCACGCCGCTCGATACCCTGCGCACCGGCGTTCAGGACGGTCTGGTCATCACCGAGATTCGCAATCAGCCCATTTTTGGCGATTTCGGCGGACTTGGCTGGGAATGGATTGCCAACTGGTATGCCCTCGGAGGCCTGTGGCTGATCTACAAACGCGTGATCTCGTGGCATGTGCCGGTGGCCGTTTTGCTCACCGTCATAGCGGTCGCCACGCCGCTGTGGCTGTTCGGGCCGGATACCCACCCGTCGCCGCTGCAGCATATCTTCTCCGGTGCGCTGGTACTGGCCGCATTCTTTATTGCCACTGATCCGGTATCGGGTGCCGGCACATTGAAGGGTAAACTGCTGTTTGGTGCGGGTGTGGCCGTCATTACCCTGGGCATTCGCCGATTTGGTGGCTTCCCGGATGGCGTTGCGTTCGCCGTGTTGCTGATGAACATGATTGTCCCGTTGATTGATCGCTACACGCAACCACGCAGCTACGGTCACCCGTCATGAAATCTGCCGGCATCCTAGTCAAACCGGCGCTTTCACTGGTCCTGATCGGACTGGTTGCTGCTGTGCTGCTGGCCGGTCTGAATACCCTGACTGCCGATCGCATCCGCCAGGCTCAGGATCAGCGCGCACTCCAGACGCTCCTCGCGGTGCTGCCGCCGGAGCGTTTTGACAATCACCTGGCCGGTGACTGGACCTTCCTTGATATTGCCGGCCTGACCAGGCCCGCCAAAGTGTATCGGGCCCGTCTTGATGGCCAAGCCAGTGCGGCCATCATTGACCTGACCACGCCGCGCGGCTACAGCGGTGATATTCGGCTGCTGATCGCGATGACGCCGGATGCTGAAATCATCAGCGTGCGTGTCTTGGAGCATCATGAGACACCCGGACTGGGCGATCGGATCGAAGCACGACGAAGCGACTGGATCAAGCAATTCAGCGGAAAATCCCTGGCCAATCCGTCGCCCGAGAAATGGGCCAGCGACCGACGTGGCGGCAGCTTCGACACATTGACCAGTGCCACCATCACCAGCAGCGCCGTCATCGACGCCGTGGCCCGCGCCCTGCAAGCCTACCGGCAGCATGACCAAAGCATCTGGAATGATGCGACGACAAGATGGGAAAAGGGTGAGAGGGTGAGAGGGTGAACCCTCTTTCCTTCTCCCCTTCTCCCCCTACTATCCTATCCCCGCGAGCATGGACGAGCTTTATACGTAATCAGGACGATCCAGGACGGTTACTCGTTGCAGAAAACCCAGAACGCATTACACTGCTGATATTGGGTCAGACGATCAAAGAGGTTCATACGACTTTGCCGGATTCAAGTCCTTCCATCTGGGCCAACGGCCTGTGGCACAACAATCCCGGTCTGGTGCAACTGCTCGGGTTGTGCCCGCTGCTGGCTGTGACCAGCACGGCGATCAACGGATTCGGGCTTGGCCTGGCAACGATTCTGGTGCTGGTCGGCTCGAATGCCATCGTTTCGCTGATACGCAGCAGCCTGCGCCCTGAAATCCGGATCCCGGCCTTTGTCCTGATCATCGCCACGCTGGTCACCGCCATTGACTTGAGTCTGCAGGCCTGGTTTTTCGACCTCAGCCAGACGCTGGGAATTTTTGTGCCACTGATCGTGACCAATTGCACCATTCTGGCGCGTGCCGAAGCGTTTGCCTCGCGCCAGGCGCTGATCCCCTCGATCTCTGACGGGCTTGCACAAGGGATCGGCTTCGCGCTGGTCTTGATCGCTCTGGGTGCCTTGAGAGAACTGCTTGGCCAAGGCACCATTCTTGCCGATGCGGGCCTGTTGCTGGGTGACTGGGCCAATCATTTCACCGTCCATCTGTTGCCGCAGAACCAGGGTCTGCTGATAGCCATTCTGCCGCCCGGCGCGTTTATTGGTCTGGGATTGATGGTCGCTTTGCGCCAGTACCTGATGACCAGGTCGAGAACGGTTTCCTTATCACCGGCAACGGCCTCGACCAGCGAATCATGAACGCTGCCGAGCGCGAGGAGTTCTTTCGGCGCCTGGCCGAAATCAACCCGAAACCTGTCACCGAATTGAACTACTCGACCCCCTTCGAACTGCTGGTGGCAGTCACCTTGTCAGCCCAGGCGACCGACGTGGGCGTCAACAAGGCCACAGCCAAATTATTTCCGGTGGCCAATACCCCCCAGGCCATTCTGTCTCTGGGCGAGGATGGGCTGAAACACTACATCCGAACCATTGGCCTGTTCAACAGCAAGGCAAAGAACATCATCGCCACCTGCCGACTGTTGTTGGAGAAACATGACGGCCAGGTCCCGGACAATCGCGACGACCTCCAGGCACTGCCCGGGGTGGGGCGAAAAACCGCCAACGTAGTGCTCAATACCGCTTTCAGCCAACCTGCCATGGCGGTTGATACCCATATTTTCCGGGTCAGCAACCGGACCGGGCTGGCACCGGGTAAAACGCCGCTGGCCGTCGAAAAATCCTTGCTCAAGCGAGTCCCGGCAAGCTATCTGGTGGATGCTCATCACTGGTTGATACTGCACGGACGCTATACTTGTCGCGCCCGCTCGCCCAAGTGCGGTGAGTGCCCGGTGATCGACCTGTGCCGCTGGCGGCAGAAAAAACATTGGCTGAAAACCGCTGAGAACCGCTGATGCCAACCGAGCTATATTTATCCGCTGCAAGCGTTTGCGCCATCAACCGGTCTGCTTGGTCAGCAGTTCTTATCAAACAGTTTTGCAATTTTTCATTTTTAAAGCGAAAACCTTTGCGTCTTGGCGTCTTTGCGTTCAAAGGTCTTTTATTGGCTTCGCGACATCGAATTGAACACTGGACCAAGCACTTTGCCAGGAATTATTTGTATGACTGATCAGCCACCTGAACGGATGTTCGCATTGCAGCAACGTTTTGCCGGTCATTTGCGTGATCCGGAAAACGTACCGGCACCCGAGGGGCTGGAAGACCGGCGTCTGGCGATTTACCGACGACTGTTTTTCAACAACCTGAAAAATCTGTTTGCACGGAATTTTCCGGTCATACGCAAACTTTCCAGCGATACCGAATGGGACGCTTTGATTCGTGAATTCATGGTCAAGCATCGCGCACATACGCCGATGTTCACCGAAATTGGCGGCGAGTTTGTCGAATTTCTGGCCGAACGCAGCACGACCGACGCCGGGCACGAACAGCCCGCCTGGCTGGTTGAGCTGGCCCATTGGGAATTTCTCGAAACCTGTGTTCGCCTCAGTGAGCACGCCGTACCTGAAAGCGAGGCGATTGAACCCGAGCAGTTGCTGGACCGGGCCGCCTGTGTCAATCCAACGCTGAAAATGGCGCAGTACCAATGGCCGGTGCATCGGATTGGGCCCGAGTTTCGCCCGGATCAACCCGAACTGGTACTGCTGGCCGTTTACCGGCACGCTGATGACAAGGTCGCATTCATGAAAATCAACGCCATGACGGCTCGCGTGCTGGAACAGCTCCAATCCTCACCAGGCTTGAGCGGGCGCGACGTTTTCGCGGCACTTGCCAAAGAGCTGGACCGGCCCGTCAACGATATCCTGACGGCCGGAACGAAATTACTGGAAAATCTGGTCGAGCGCTCAATTATTGTCGGGTCATTGCCACCGGATTGACAACGTAGCCATCCTCGCGCAACAGCTCGATCAATCCGCCGCTTCCGGGCAAATGCAGCGCACCGACAGCGATGATCAAGCCGCCGTCGGCCAGCCAGGGCCGGGCACGCTGCAACATTCGATGGTTACGCTCAACCAGACCGGCTTGCCGGAAATAATCAACAATCTCAGTACCCAGGTCAGCCAGCTGTCGGTTCGAAATTCGGCGGATTTGGTCAAGGTCGTCATCAAGATAGGCTTCGATCAGTTCATCAAGCAGGGCGGGGATCGCATCGAAATCCTCAAGCGAGGCTTCAATCAGCCTGACCTGCATGGACAAACTCATATTTTGCAGAAACGAGAGCTGCTCATCCAGCGTTTCCAGTCCAACCACCTTCAGGCCCAGCGCTTTGGCCTGGTACGACAAATTCAAATCCATAAACAAGCCGGTTTTCGGTGGCGGCAGCGACAGGGTGACCGCTGCCGCCCAGGGCCGCATGCGGGCAACGCCATTTTCAGACAACCCGTACTCGCTGGTCAGCAGGTCAACAACTTGCCGGTATATTCCGGGTTGTAAAAAATCGGTCAGTCGTTGCTTTTCGTCCAGGTGCATGGACTGATTGAGCTCGGCCAGCGTGGCGGCGTCCGGAACCAACTCAAGCGCCAACGTGTCGGCTGTCTCCAGAGCCCGCCTTAACTCGGGCGGAATCGCAAGCAGTTCGGCGGCTTCGCTATGCATGGTACCCAGCAACCAGCTCTGATGACCCTGTTCGTCCTCGATACTCCACAACAGATGAGCCTGAGCCAGCGGCAGCCAGCCGGTCAACAGAAGCCAGCACCAGCAACGAATTATCATGGATATCACCTCAGTCAGGGGTTGAACCGGTATCATCAAGCGCTATCCTTACTCTAACACTGTGCTGTTGCCCTTCCGATGATGCCCATTGCCAAACGATTCCGCGGTTTTCTACCAGTAGCCGTGGATGTGGAAACCGGCGGGTTCAATCCCGCCACCGATGCCCTGCTGGAGCTGGCGATGTGTATCGTCGAGATGGATGACGATGGCTGGTTGCATCCGGGACAGGTTGAGGTCAGACACCTCGCCCCGTTCGAGGGAGCAAATATCGAACAGGCAGCACTGGAATTCAACGGCATCCGCCCCGACCACCCCTTAAGACCCTCGGTCAGCGAAAATGAGGGCTTGCGAAGCTTGCTGAATCCGGTGCGCCAGGCCCTGCGCGACACCGGCTGCAAACGCGCGGTGCTGGTCGGACACAATGCGCATTTCGATCTGTCATTTCTCAATGCTGTCATCGATCGAGTAGGCTACAAGCGCAACCCTTTCCATCCTTTCAGCTGCTTTGACACCGCCACGCTGGGCGGCCTGGCTTACGGACAGACTGTGCTGGCCAGAGCAGTTGATGCGGCCGGGCTGGAATGGGATACCTCGCAGGCTCATTCGGCCGCCTATGACACGGAGCGAACCGCCAGCCTGTTCTGCAATATCGTCAATCGCTGGCGACATTTGCAGGACATGGAAGAGGGTTAAAAGAACTCGCGGCAGGGCTTGAACATGCGACACCCGGCAGCGATATTGCATAATAGATTTCCTAGCAGCCTGTCGGACTTGACCGATCGTAGCGAGGGAACGCCGGTTGGAGTCAGATTTTTCGATCTTTTGAGGCGAATAGTGGACCTATTTAACGAAAAAGAGCGGGAAATCTGGCCCAATCCGGCGTTTCCGCAGTAGATCAGCGTTAAGTCCGACAGGCTGCTAGAGCGCGCTGACGCGCTTATTCGATTCGCCATCAATCCAAGGAGTTGAATCATGGCTTTTACCCTACCCAACCTGCCCTACGCCAAAGATGCGCTCGAGCCGCATATCTCGGCCGAGACACTTGAGTATCACTATGGCAAGCATCATCAGACCTATGTCGACAAGCTCAATGGCCTGGTCGAGGGCACAAACAACGCCGACAAGTCACTGGAAGACATCATCCGATCATCCGACGGCGGCTTGTTCAACAATGCGGCCCAGGTCTGGAATCACAGCTTTTACTGGAACTGCCTGTCACCCACCGGCGGTGGCCTTCCCGGCGGCAAACTGGCCGAGCTGATTGATCGCGATTTCGGCAGTTTTGACGAGTTCAAGTCCAGATTCACCGACAAAGCCATCAATACCTTCGGCTCTGGCTGGGCCTGGCTCGTTCAGACCACCGAAGGCAAGCTGGAAATCACCTCGACCAGCAATGCCGAAACGCCGCTGACTGGATCTGCCACGCCGCTGATGACCTGCGATGTCTGGGAGCATGCCTACTACATCGACTACCGCAACGCCCGGCCCAAATACCTGGAAGCGTTCTGGAAGCTGGTCAACTGGGACTATGTTGGTTCGCGTCTGAGCTGACCCGACTCAGCACTTCCAAGGAACCGGCCTGATGTCGCATCTGTTTGATACTTATGTCCGCATGCCGGTTTCGCTGGTGCGTGGCGACGGGGCCTGGTTATACGACGACCAGGGCCGACGCTACCTGGATGCGCTCAGCGGGATCGCCGTTTGCAGTCTGGGCCATGCCCACCCGCGCCTGGCCGAGGTCATTTCCGACCAGGCCCGCACCCTGGTCCACACCGCCAACATTGTGCAGCTTCCGCTGCAGGAAGCGCTGGCCGGTGCCCTGTGCAGGATCAGTGGCCTGGACCAGGCGTTTATCACTAACTCCGGCGTCGAGGCGATTGAATGCGCCCTCAAGTTGACGCGTCGCTACGCCCACGAGCGCGGCATCGAGCGACCGGCTGTGCTGGTCGCCAGCCACAGCTTTCACGGGCGCACACTGGCTGCCCTGAGCGCATCAGGCAATAGCGCCATACAGGCCGGGTTTGGACCACTGGTTGATGGCTTTGTGCGCGTTCCGTTCGGTGATACGGGCGCGGCTGCCCGAGCCTTCGCCAGCCATCCAGAGCTGGTCGCAGTGCTGGTTGAACCCATCCAGGGCGAGGGCGGCGTCCGGCCGGCACCGGCCGGCTACCTGGCTGGGCTGCGATCTCTTTGCGATCAGCACGAAGCATTGTTGATGCTGGATGAAATCCAGACCGGTATGGGTCGTACCGGACGCTGGTTCGCCTTCCAGCATGAACCCGACCTGCTACCCGATGTACTCACCGTCGCCAAGGCTCTCGGCAATGGCATACCGATTGGTGCCTGCCTGGCTCGTTCCAGTGTGGCCAGCCTGATGGCTCCGGGCTCGCACGGCACGACCTTTGGCGGCAACCCCTTGGCCTGTCGGGTCGCTCTGGAAGTGATTGCCATCATGACCGAGCAAGATATTCCGGCGCGTGCGGCCACAGTCGGTGAGCAGTTGCTAAAGCGACTGAAATCCGGACTGGACGGCCTTCCCGGTGTGATCGACGTGCGTGGTCGTGGCCTGATGATCGGCATCGAGCTGGCCGAGCCGGTACCTGAGCTGAAAGACCTGGCCATGGCCCGCGGACTGATCATCAACGTCACCCAGGGCAATACCATTCGCCTGCTGCCGCCGTTGATCATTGACAATGATCAGGTCAACGAGATTGCCGACACCGTCATCGACCTGGTCCGACAGCGTTTTTCAGCATGACTCTCTCGGTTCGTGACATCTATCTGGGTTATGAAGCCACCCCGGTGATCCGCGGGCTCAGCTTCAGCCTGGCCGAAGGCGAGATCGGTTGCCTGCTAGGCGCATCCGGCTGTGGCAAGACAACCGCACTTCGGGCAATCGCCGGATTCGAAACAATCGACCAGGGTGAAATTCATATCGCCGGCAGACTGGTCAGCTCACCGGGCGTCCAGGTTGTGCCGGAAAAGCGCAGTGTCGGCATGGTATTTCAGGACAACGCCCTGTTTCCGCATCTCAACGTCAGCCGTAATATCGCCTTCGGCCTGGGCAAGCTGTCACGCACCGAGCGCCGCGAGCGAGTTGGCAGCTTGCTGGAGCTGACCGGACTGACTGGACTTGATCAGCGCTATCCGCATGAATTATCCGGCGGCCAGCAGCAGCGCGTCGCCCTGGCCCGCGCGCTGGCACCGGAACCGTCAGTATTGTTGATGGACGAGCCGTTTTCGAATCTGGATACGCGGCTGAGACGACGCATGGGCGAAGAAATCCGCGGCATGCTCAAGGCCCGCGGCACCACGACCTTGCTGGTGACTCACGACCAACAGGAGGCGTTTGCCCTGGCCGACCGGATCGGCCTGCTCAAGGACGGCAGAATGCTGCAGTGGGACCCGCCCTATCAGATCTATCATCGGCCCAACAGCCGCTACGTAGCCGCATTCACCGGACGCGGGAGCTATTTGCATGCTCAAGTACAAGACGATCGGTTAGTGCACGCTCTGGGCCAGTCACCGTTGCCGGCCGAACGCCCGGCTGGCAAGGAAGTCGCCCTGCTGATCCGACCCGACGACATCCGGCCTCATCATGGTGGCCGGCAAGCACGTGTCATCGCACGCCAGTTTCAAGGTGCCGATATCCTGTATCGATTGCGCCTGGATAGCGGTGAAGAAGTAACCGCTCTGTTTCCCAGCCATGACCACTACGAGGTCGACTCGGAAATTGGTGTGAAACTCGATGCCCAGCATCTGGTGCTGTTTCCGATCGACCAACCCGGGGCCGTTTAATCTGGCAGTCCATCACGGAGCAAGCCGCGCATGTGACCATCGAGTACGGGCTCAAGACGGGCGATCGCCTGATTCAGACCCACCCGATCACGCGCAATCAGTGTCGCATGGCCGACTTTTCGCCCGGCTCTGGGTTTTTTGACATAGTCATGCCAGGCCAACCCGGGAACAGCCAGCATTTGCCTGACGGCCGGCATTGATCCGATCCAGTTCAGCATCAGGGCCTGGCCCCGCATCGCGGTGTCTCCCAATGGCCAGCCCAACACCGCGCGCAGATGGTTTTCGAACTGCGATGTCACGGCTCCCTCAATCGTCCAGTGAGCCGAATTGTGCACACGCGGAGCAAATTCATTGGCGAGCAGGCCATCAGCCGTGACAAACAGCTCCAGTGTCAGGCAACCAACATAACCCAGGTGAGTCAACAAACGATCCACCATGCCACGAGCCTCGGCTTCAAGCGCTTCATCAATCGGTGCCGGTGCCAGCGCCAACTTGAGAATACCCTGATCATGAACCGTCCAGCTGGGCGGGTAGAAGCGAATCTCCCCGTCGATGGAGCGCACCGCTGTCAGCGCGCACTCGTGATGAAAGTCGATCCAGCTTTCCAGAATCAGATCCTGCCCGCCCAGGCTGGACCAGGCCGGTTCCAGATCCTCGATCGACCGCAGCACAGCCTGGCCTTTCCCATCGTAGCCCAGCCGACGTGTCTTGAGCACAGCAGGCAGGCCAATCTGCTCGATCGCCGCCAGCAGCTCAGGCCGCGAGTTCACCGCAGCGAAGGGCCCGACATGAATACCCAGTTGCTGGAATAACTGCTTTTCGAGCAGGCGATCCTGAGCTGCCGCAAAAGCAGC
Organism: uncultured Wenzhouxiangella sp.; assembly: GCA_964523755.1. Classification (GTDB taxonomy): domain Bacteria; phylum Pseudomonadota; class Gammaproteobacteria; order Xanthomonadales; family Wenzhouxiangellaceae; genus Wenzhouxiangella. The sequence goes on from CAZFYM010000020.1 coordinate 35,292, forward strand.
AGGGCCCGGTCTGACCGGACGGCTGGCTGCCAGCGCTTCGAGCACATGGGCCGGAACATTTTCAAAATCACAGGTCAGACAAGCGCAATCCAGCAGGGCGGACTGATCCGGGGCATCACTCCAGTCGGCCTCGATCAACTCGGCATAGCGACCGGCGCAGGCATCCGCCGACGGGTCCAGCACGGTAAATTCGAGTCCCATCGGCATGCCAGCCTCAGCCATCATGGTCGCGAGCTGCCCACCCCCAAGAATACCGATGCGCATGTCAGCGATCACTGCAGACCGGGTTGGTCATTGCCCAGCACAGCCTCGGTCTGGCGTTGACGCCAGGCCTGGTAGCGCTGCTGAATGGCAGGATCCCGCGTGCCCAGTATGGCCGCAGCCAGCAGTGCAGCGTTAACGGAACCGGCCTTGCCGATGGCCATGGTGCCGACCGGCACACCACCCGGCATCTGCACAATCGAAAGCAAGGAATCCAGGCCATTGAGCGTGCGGGATTTTACCGGCACACCAAGCACGGGCAGAATCGTTTTGGCGGCGACCATGCCCGGCAGATGCGCCGCGCCGCCGGCACCGGCGATGATGACCTTGAGGCCACGACCCGCCGCTGCCTCGGCATAGTCGAACATCCGATCAGGCGTCCGATGGGCTGAAACTACGCGCGTCTCGTAGGGAATCTCCAGCACATCCAGCGTCTGCGCTGCGTGCTCCAGTGTGCCCCAATCGCTCTGGGAACCCATGATGATGCCAACCAGCGGTGAGGTATGCATCGCTGCTTCTCCGCGTCAGGGGAAAAGTACGTAATGTTAGCAGGCCCGGAGCTGAAGCGAAACGGCCGAATTCGCTTTCGCCATTAGCCACCAATGAATGCCGTCGATTATTGCCTCCAACAGGGTCGCTTGCAGTAGAATCCACAATATGACAATTCCAGACCACCTGCTCGATATTCTCTGCTGCCCGGTCAGTCACGAACCGCTGTTGCCGCTGTCCGGAGACAAGCTCAAGAGGCTCAATCAGGCCATTGCCGCCGGCGAAATCCAGTCAGTTGACCACCAGCCGGTCAGCGAGCCACTCAAGGCCGCACTGATCACCCGCAACCATAAAGTCGTCTATCCGATTATTGACGGCATTCCGGTGTTGCTGGCCGAGCGGGGGATTGGAACAACCCAGCTAGCCGAGGCACTTTGAGGCCCGATTCAGCGGCCATACGGCAGCAAGTTAAGGCCGCACTCGACGAGGATATCGGCGGCGGAGATGTCAGCGCCGCTTTGATTGATCCATCAAGCCAAGCCCGGGCAACGCTGATCACGCGCCAGACCGGCATTCTGGCCGGCCGTGACTGGGCCGACACCGCTTTTTGGCTTTGCTCGGACCGGGTACGTTGCAACTGGCAGGCTGCCGACGGTGATCGACTCAAACCCGGTCAGATACTGGCCGAAATCCAGGGTCCTGCACACGCTTTACTCAGCGCAGAGCGCACCGCGCTGAATTTTGTTCAACTGCTGTCCGGCATAGCAACCCGAACCGCAATTTATGTGGCAGCGGTTGCCGGCACAGGCGCACGCATTCTGGATACCCGCAAGACCCTGCCCGGCTTGCGTCTGGCCCAGAAATATGCAGTTACCATCGGTGGCGGCCACAATCATCGGCTTGGCCTGTTCGATATGATCATGCTCAAGGAAAATCATATTGCCGCCGCCGGTGGGATCAGATCGGCTGTCGAGCGCGCCCGCAAGCAGTTTCCCGAATTGCCGGTCGAAGTGGAAGTCGAAGCGCTTGGCCAACTGTCCGAGGCCCTTCAGGCCGGGGCGGACCGTATCATGCTCGACAATTTCAGCAACGCCGATCTGGTCAAGGGTGTACGGTTTTGTCGCCAGCGAGCAGTACTGGAAGCCTCCGGCGGCATTACTCTCGAAACCCTACGAAGCGTTGCCGAAACCGGTGTAGACGACATATCGGTTGGCGAGCTGACCAAGTCAATCGAACCCCTGGACCTGTCCCTGCGCTTTATAACTAGAAGACACCGACATCACCGATGAAAGATAGCACCCCGAGACGCAAACCCGTGTGCAGGGCCAAATAGAACACCGATATTGACACGCGTCAAATCGTTCGCGCCACCCCCCACCTAGAATTCCAGCATCTTTTCAAAACCCCAAAAAGCGGAGTAATACGATGTCAACAAAGATGCTTGCGCTGGCAGCCGCCGGCCTGCTGTCAACCACCACTATGGCACAAGATCGAGGCGACTGGATTTTGCGCGCCGGGCTGGGCTACGTCGACCCCCAGGGCAACAGTAACAATCTGGTCTTCGAGGGTATCGAACTTCAGGACTTTCGTGTTGAGGTGCAGAGCAATACGCGTCCGGTGTTCAATCTCACCTGGATGGCCACTGATCGCCTGGGCCTGGAATTGCTGGCCAGCTGGCCATTCAAGCATGACATCGATGGCGAACGGGCCTTGAGCGCGCTTGGCGAAGTGGGTACCACCAAGCACCTGCCGCCAACGCTGAGTCTTCAATATCACTTTCGGCCGAATCAGACCTTTCGCCCCTATGCCGGAATCGGCCTGAACTACACGCTGTTTTTTGACGAAGATACGACCGATTCGCTGCATCAGGGCATTATTTCCACCTCCAATGACGCACTGGGTACCACCTTCAGCGGTGGCGAGACACGGCTGGACATCGACAATTCATTCGGGCTCGCGCTGCAGTTGGGTGCCGATATTCAGATCAGCAAGGCGTTTTTCCTCAATTTTGATCTGCGCTGGATTGATATCGATGGCGATGCCAAATTGACCACCCGTACCGAAGATGCTCAGGGTTTCGAAAACCTGCTTCACAGCCGTATCAAGGCCGATATCGATCCCCTGATATTCTCGACCACTATCGGCATGCGCTTCTGATCATCGTTATCGTCTGCACAGGCCGGATGCGCAGTATGGCTGCCATCCGGCTTTTTTGGTATCAATTGTGTATAGAATTCGTGTTCACGACGACGGACACGACAATCTGGCATGGGACCCGCAACTCGTTATCTTGACATCAATGAACCCTATACCCTGTACCGGGGCGACAAGTTACCCGGTCTGCGCCTGGCCTGGGAAAGTTGGGGTGAGCTTGATGACGACAAATCCAATGCAATCCTGATCTTTACCGGCCTGTCGCCCGGCGCTCATGCGGCCTCAAGCCGCCAGGACCCCGAGCCGGGCTGGTGGGAGGAGATGATCGGTCCGGGCAAGCCCATCGATACCAATCGCTATTTCGTGCTTTGCGTCAATTCCCTGGGCTCTTGCAAGGGCTCAACCGGCCCGGCCAGCATCAACCCGGAAACCGGCAAGCCCTGGCGATTGCATTTTCCGGAGCTGTCGATTGAGGACATCGCCCGCACCACCCGCAAGGTGGTTGAGCACCTGGGCATCGACGAACTCCATGCCATCATCGGGCCATCCATGGGCGGCCTGACCGCCATGGCCTGGCTGAAGTTGTTTCCACAGACCACTCGTCATGTCGCACTGATCTCGACCGCCTGCTCGGCCACGCCCTTTGCCATCGCCATTCGATCGCTGCAGCGAGAAGCGATTGTCACCGACCGCAATTTTCGAGACGGCACCTATACCGAAGACGACTGGCCCGAGGTCGGCATGCGCCTGGCCCGCAAGCTTGGCATGATCACCTATCGCTCGGCCACCGAGTGGCGCCAGCGCTTCGGACGAAAGCGCCAGGATTACTTTCCCCAGACCCTGTTTGGTATGCGTTTTGAGGTCGAATCGTACCTGGAAACGCATGCCCGCAAGTTTGTCGGCCAGTTTGACCCCTGCTGCTACCTCTATCTGTCGCGCGCGATGGATGGGTTTGATGCCTGCGACAGCGACGAAAGTATTCGTGCCCTGTTCGCACGTAGTTTTACCGGTCATGCGCTGGTTCTGGGCGTACAGACCGACTTTCTGTTCCCGTTGGACCAGCAGCAGGAACTGGCCGCCGCACTGGAAGCCACCGGCTCGGCGGTCAGCTTCCATGCCTTGCCCTCGGTCCAGGGACATGACGCCTTTCTGGTAGACTTTGAACGATTCGGTCCACCAATCAGGGAGTGGCTGGCATGAGCCTGGATTTCAGCGGTAAATCGATCATGATCGAAAAAGTCAGCGCTGCGGTACGGGGCGACTGCCCAAAAACCATCACCGCTTGTCTCAGAGACGCGCTGTGCGAGTTGATCCAGGACGAACGGGTCCAGCTTCCCGATTGCGTGTTCGAGTACGACAACGACCACTACTGCCGTCGTCTGCTACATCAGGACGAGAATCTCGGCTACACCATCCTGGCCATGACCTGGGGCCCCGGACAATCCACCCCGGTGCATGACCATGCCGGCATGTGGTGCGTGGAAGCGGTCTGGCACGGCGAGATCGAAGTGGTTCAATATGAACTGATCGAGCGGGAGCAGGATCGCTTCCATCTCGAGCCCCGCACGACTATGCGGACCGGGGTTGGCAGTGCCGGAAGCCTGATTCCACCGCACGAATACCACACCATCGCCAATCCTGACCACCGGCAAGCGGCAGTCACCATTCACATCTATGCCGGCGAAATGGACCATTGCTGCGTTTTCGAGCCGGTCAGCACCGACTGGTACCAACGCCAGTCACGCAAGCTGAGCCTCGATACGGCCTGAAAAATTGCTCAATCCACGCCACACCGCTTTACATCCTGCCGCCAAGCGACGAAAATACCCGACTCACCTCCTGCCGGGGTGGCGGAACTGGTAGACGCGCCGGACTCAAAATCCGGTTCTGGCAACAGAGTGGGGGTTCGATTCCCCCCCCCGGCACCATCATCCTTTCAAAAATATCCTCAACGCTGCCGGCGCTGTTCGCCGCCGTCGCGCGTGCGCGACCGTACCCGGCCTTCGGACCGGGCGGGTGCGGTGTTGCGGGTGCGGGGTGCCGGGGCGGCGCGTTGGGGAGTACTTTTCCTGCGGGGTTCACTCGCTGGCGACGAGGGAGCCGTGCGCGCCGGTGCTGACTGACTGGGAGCCGACCGCACCGGTGCCGATGGAACGGGGGCTGCCTGGGTTGGTGCCGATCTCACCGGCGATGAGCTCGACGGTGTTGATCTTGATGGCGTGACCGGGCGCGAAGCAGCGGGCACCGGGGTGCCGCGCGTCGGCGTCGTCGCACGGGTTCGCGGTGCTTGCCGAGACCCGCTGATTGAATCGGGAAGCTCAATCCCTGCCCGACGTGACGGCGTTGACGTTGGTGATGCTGCCCGCTCCGAGGAAGTGGACCGCACGCCCAGAGAGCGCTCAGGTGCTCGCTGGCTGCTCAGTCGCTCCCGTAGCTGCGGCTGGCTGCGCTGAACGCGCTCACGGCTGTTGGGCGTCGCTTGCGTGGCAGCCGAACGCTCTGACACACTGTTCTGGCTTGACTGGAGGGCGCGGCGCGGGGCCTGGCGACTTTCCGACGCTGCGGCTTGGGTCGTGGAGGATGCCTGGCTCTGGCGTGTCCCGGTCATACTGGAACGTTGCGGGGTGGTCTGCGATGCGGACTGTTCGCGCAGATTCAGGCTGCGCCGCTGATCCGCCGCCCATTCGCGCTGCTGGCCGCGCTGGCGCACTATCCGGGGTGTGCTGGACTGGCCACGTGTCGCCGCTGTCGACGGTTCGACAAAGTGGTTTTCAGAGACTCCACGATGGTAGTTCACACCACGGCGATGGTGCGGATTATGCTGCCAGTGTCGGGCGCCACGATAACTGGCCACCTCGCGGCCTGAGCGGAAGTGACGATCACCATGATAATGATGGTGATTGACAACGACCACCTGCTTGCGAGACCAGTGAAACGAGCTGAAGTAGAAGGTCGGCGCAATGCGATAAGCTGGTCCCCAGTAGAAGCTCACACCACTGACATAGCGCGGCGGGTGGTGCCAGTAAACCGGCGGATAGGACGTCCAGCGCCAGCGACCATAAACCACTCGGGGATCGTAATAAGGCACATACACGGTGCGGGTCTGAACCGGCTCGATATAAATAACCTCAGTCTCGCGCACGACACGAACATGCTCGTCGCTGCGCAAATGACCACTCGCGTAGGCCTGGTCCCGCAAATGCTGAATCGCGGCGACAACGTCAGCCTCCTGAACAAGAAAGGCATCGCCCAGTCGCTGGGTCCATTCAATGTCGTCGTCCATGCGCTTGAGCAGCTCGGGAAACGCCACCAATGCCTTGACGCTGGGATCCCAATCCTGGTTTTCGACAGCGTCCACGGCAAGCTCACCGTTCAGCCCCGGATTGTCGCGTGACCAGCGTGCCGCCTGGACAACTTCCAGAGGATAAGTAGCTGCGATCAGCACATGGGACAGTACGCTGTCAGGGTACAGTGCGACCGGTGCCAACATCTGGTCGATTTCGGCCTGGCTGAACCAGGGCTCGGGCGACGACGAGGCCGGCACTGAGGCGCAGGCGCTGGTGACCAGGGCGGTCAGGACGGCGATTAACCATTGCTGAAATCTGTTCATGAGCCCTTCTCCTTGCGATCAAATCGATCACTTCAGCCTCTTTTTACCGTAACCCACCTGAAGCGTGGCTGAATGGCCAGCGTCTGAAAATCCCTACGAAAAAGGGCGAACCTTTCGGCCCGCCCTTTTCGAATCCTGCAAATAAAGAGTTGCGTCAGAGGTCTCTGGCAACCCGGAACCCCACCCGCATATCGGTGCTTTGGGCGGTACTTGACAAACGGAACGCCGAGCGTGCCATCGGCGGCGTACTGGACCAGGCTCCACCCTTGATCACGCGGCGCTCGCAGCCCGGATTGACCCAAGCCGAACCATCATCCGGTGCCCGCACAAAACTGTCGTGCCAGCAATCTTCCACCCATTCCATGACGTTGCCACCCATGTCATACAAACCAAACGGATTGGCGCGCAGACTGGCCACCGGCGCGGGCCCCCAGAAGCCGTCAGTGTAGCGCCGAAAAGCCACATTCCAGCGCGCATTGGTCGGAGAGCTATCCCCATCCCCGGTAAGATTTTCGGTATTGTTATCTGGCGATCCTTCACCCCACCAATAGAGTGTCTGACTGCCTGCCCGCAGCGCGTACTCGAACTCGGCCTCGGACGGAAGCCGGTATTGCCGACCCGTTTGCTGCGCAAGCCAACTCGCATAAGCCTGGGCATCGTTCCAGGAAACGTGAATGACCGGCAATTCGGGGTCAGCCTCTTCACCGACATAATTATTGCGCCAGGTAATGCCGGCTTCACTGTCCATCCGACCCGTGCGAGCATCATAGACACGTGACTGCCCGGCTCGCTCGGCATCCGTGCGATAGCCGGTCGAATTAATGAAATCGGCAAACTGCGCGACCGTCACTTCGGTCCGCGCCAGGGCGAATCCGCGATTAAAGGTTACCCGGTGACGCGGCCCCTCGTTGGCAAACCGATCGACTTCATTATCCGGCGACCCCATCATGAAACTGCCAACGGGGATCACCACCAGCTCCGGCCCCACTCGATTGAGAGCGTCGAGACTGTCCGAAAACACCTGACCAGGCTCAAACCGGCCATACATGCGCGTATCTGAAAGCGATGCCTGCAGGGCCGCGATCCGGCTGCGGTCATGATCCAATGCGATCAGGCGCGTGATTTCCGCCTCTGCCTGATCCAGATTTCCCGAGTCAATATTCGCCAGCACTGACTCGTCCAATTGAGCCACATAACGCTCCCGAAAGTCCACGATGCTGGCGCGGGTTTCGGCAATTGCATCGGGATTTTCCCATATACCGGAGGCATCGGTTAATGTGGCCTCGGCCGCTTCGAAGTCGAAATCCTGAGCCTGCTCAAGTGCTCTGGCGAGCAATGCGGCAAAAACTGCTTCCAGACCAGCCTCCGCGACCTCGTTGCCAGCGTCAATTGCCAGCGCCTGAGCATAAAGATCACTGGCGCTTTCACCTTGCGGCGAGGTCAGGTTGCCAGCAACCAGCGCCTGTTCAGCGTTGGCCAAGATCGCGGCCAGGTTCGCCTGTCGCGCCAACTCCGCCTGAACACGGGTGATGACCGGCTGTTCGGGGCTGAACTCGACAATCACATTGATCAGACGCTGGGCCAGGGCAAGATCGCCGGCATTCAAGGCCGCATCAGCATTGGCCCCGACTTCGGTCATCAACGCATTCATCTCGGAATCAATTTGCGGGTCATTTGGGGAAAACGCCCGTCGGGCCAGTAGATTTTGAAGCCGGGCATCCTGCTCGGCATCTGGCAAACTGACCTCCGGCTGAGGGTTGATTGCGGTCGCTGGTGCGGCGATGTCCGGAATATCCATCGACCACTCGTCATCGCCACGACCGACCATGTCACCCAGCCGGCGCACACTGCGGCTCCCGCGCTCATCGGGCTGTGCGGCTTCGCTGCCAGCTTCTGCTTGCTCGGCGTCCTGAGCCGTCAGGCCCGGGCTGATCATGACCAGGGCCATAAACAGCAAAAATCCAATCATCTTCATCAAATCCCCTTGCTCCACTGGTGAGTTTGACAGTGCGTTTCTCGCTAAACTGGGCCGTTGACTCGGCGCGTACCTCGCAAAAATAGCCGATTTAGCCACGGCTAACAACTCCTAATCCACATAACTGGCGCGATCCATGTCACAACAATGCCCGAAACAGCAACTTTCAGAGGCGGCTATTCACGCCGCCGAATCTGCGGTCGATCAGGCCGAATACCTTGGCCCTGACGTCGACATCAATCTACCCGGACAAAACTGGCAGACGGCGTCGGTTCTCGGACTTGACACGGAATTCGTTCGCGAACGTACTTTTTTCCCGCGTCCCGGTCTTATCCAGCTTTCTGACGGCGAAAGCGTCTGGCTGCTCGACCCAATTGAACGACACGATTTCGATGCCCTGGGACAGGTCTTGCAAAACACTGATATTACCAAGGTTCTACACAGCGTAGGCGAGGATCTGGAAATCTTCGATCTGGTCACGAACACCTTGCCGCAACCGCTTTTTGACACTCAGATTGCCGCAGCCATGCTGGGCATGCCACTGCAGTGCCGCTACGAAAGCCTGGTGCTGCATTGTTTCGGCGTGGAGCTACCGGGTGGGCAGGCCCGTTCAGACTGGTGTCAGCGCCCGCTCAGTCGCAGCCTGCTGAATTATGCAGCCCAGGACACCATCTGGCTGCCACGGCTGGAAAGCCTGCTTCGAGGCGCCCTGGAAAAGCGAGGCCGCCTGGCCTGGCTTGCAGAGGACTGTCAACGCTTGATCGATCAGGCCCGTAGCGGTAAGGAAAAACACCCTCTGCTGCGGGTCAAGGGAGCAGGCCGCCTGGAACCCAAAGCCCTGGCCTGGCTCGAACGTCTTTCAATATGGCGCGATGCACAGGCCAGAACTCACGATTTACCTCGTGGATTCATTTTGCGAGATGATGTTTTGCTGAGCCTGGCCGAGCAAGCGGCTGGTGGTCAGAATCCTGCGCAAATCCTCAACGCGTTGCGGTCCCGCGAACGTCAGCGAATGGGTGCCAGCCTGCACGAGCTGCTGCATCAACCACCGCCGGAGCCGACCAATTGTCCGTCGGAGCTTCAGCGAATGACCAACGAGGATCGTCAGTCGCTCAAGCAGGCGCAAAACGAGGTGCGCCGAATCGCCGAGGAGGAAGGCGTAGACCCGGCCCTGATTGCCAGCAAGCGGGAATTGACTCGCCTGATCCACGGCCACAAGCCCGACTGGCTGAACGGCTGGCGGGGCGGATTGATCGGTCATCTGGCAGCGGGATAGCGAGCATCTGGTAAAATTCCGAAATCCGTCCAAATCAGATTGCCCCGGTAGCTCAGCAGGATAGAGCAGCCGCCTCCTAAGCGGCAGGTCGCAGGTTCGAATCCTGCCCGGGGCACCATTGGCGCTATGCTTCATGAATAAAATCGACGAATCCTTGCAGCCATTGTCTGGCCTGATTGCGGAGCTTTTCGTCCACGTGATCTTCAGTCAGCAGATCGAAAGCCTTTGAAACGCGCAGATAGTCCGCAAACAGATTGACGCCAAGCTGGCGCAGGCTGATCAACGATCCGGCCTGAGCGAGCGCCGTGCCCCAAGCGCCCGGCGTCGCTCCAGCAAGCGCGGTTGGCCGCTTGCGAAACGTAGGCTTCATTTCTTCGCCCGGTCGGGTCAACCAGTCCAGCGCATTTTTCAGCACCCCGGGCATTCCCGCGTTGTACTCGGGTGTGACCAGAATCAGTCCATCGCTGGCCTTGATCCGCTGGCGCAGTGTTTCGACCGCCTCCGGGATGCCTGACTGAGCTTCCAGATCGCCATCATAGAGTGGTATCCCGTGCAGGGTCGCCAGTTCCAGCTCAACATCGCCTGGACTGACTTGCTTCAACAATCGGCACAGCCGGGTATTCAGCGAAGCGCTGCGAAGGCTTCCGGAAACGGCAATCAATTTCATGGGGAGGACTCCTGGTCGCTCAGGTTTGACTGAGTGAAGAATACCTGCTCTACGCGCAAATCGGGTCTAGACCGGTCAAGTCTGCTGTCGCAGCAGGCGAGCAAAACGCCGATGTGAAGGTTACAATGCCAACTTTTACCATTACAGGAGTTCCCACCCGCTATGGGCATGCTGTCAGGAAAAAAAGCCCTGATCGTCGGGGTAGCCAGTCCGCGTTCCATCGCCTGGGGCATTGCCGAGGCCATGCATCGTGAAGGCGCTGAACTGGCATTCACTTACCAGACTGAGAAACTGAAGTCTCGGGTCGACAAGATCGCCGAGCAGACCGGGTCGAGCCTGGTCATGCCACTGGATGTCGCCCATGATGATCAGATCAGTGCTGTCTTCGAGCAACTGAGCCAGGCTTGGGATGGCTTGGATATCATTATTCACGCGGTCGGCTTTGCGCCACGCGAGCAGCTCGATGGTGAGTTTGTCGATGTCATCGACCGTGAAGGATTCCGGGTCGCCCACGATATTTCAAGCTACAGTTTTGCCGCACTGGCTCGAGCCGGTCGAGAGCTGATGCGTGGGCGCAACGGTGCGCTGCTGACCTTGTCCTATCTGGGGGCGATACGCGCCATGCCCAGCTATAACGTGATGGGCATGGCCAAGGCATCGCTTGAGGCCTCGGTCCGCTACCTCGCTCATGGACTGGGTCCGGAAGGCACCCGGGTTAACGCCATCTCGGCCGGTCCGATCAAGACCCTGGCAGCCGCCGGCATAGCCAAGTTCCGTTCCATGCTCGATCACGTGGAAACCACCTCACCGTTGCGTCGCAGTGTCACACCGGAAGATGTTGGCAATGTTGCCGCATTTCTGTGCTCCGACCTGGCTGGCGGCGTCACCGGTGAAATCACCTATGTCGACTGCGGCTACAACATCGTGGGCATGGCCGGGCTCGAATAAGCGTTGCCGTCTCAGGAGTGAAAAAAAACCCGGCCTTGAGCCGGGTTTTTGTTAGTGATACAACCGCCCTTTTGATCGGATCAAAGCCGGTCCTCCACCACTGATATCTCGGTATTGGCACGCAAATATTCCACCAGACCGGCCACTTCATTGTCCGATCGGGCAAATCGCAGTTGTTGGCGGGCTCTTGCCCGTTCAGCGTCCGTCGCGTCTCCCGGATTGCCGGGGGTTACCGAATCAAGACGAACGACGGCCAGGTTGCGACCTTTGTCAATGACGTGGATGGATGTCTCGTTTTCAGGCGCTGCCAGACGAAACACGTTCTGAACGAAGTCGAAACCCTGTTCAAAGTCAAACCGCTCAAGTGATTCGATAACCTGAAGATCAAGCCCTTGCTGCTCGGCAAGAGACTCCAGCGAAGCTGAATCATCCTGTTCCAGAGTGGCAATCAGAGACTGAGCCTGCTCACGTGCCAAATCGGCCGCTTGCTCCTGAACCAGTCGCTCGCGAATGCTGTCGGCAACCTCCTCGAACGGCCTGACCTCAGCCGGGAAATGCTCCTCCAGCTTGATCACGACCAGGTGATTGCGTCCAACTTCTATGGGGTCAGAAACCGCGCCATCCAGCAACACCAGGTCAGAAAATGCCGCTTCGATCACCTGCGGATTGGACAATACGCCAGATGCCCCTAAACGTGAGAAAGGTTCGCTGACTTGAATTTCCAGACCCAATTCGTCTGCCACAGGTGCCAGTGTTGAGTCATCGGCAAACACCAGATCGACCAGACGCTCGGATTGTTCGATAAACAGTCTTTCGCTTTCAAACTGAACATACTCGGACAGGATTTCGTCGCGTGCCTCATCAAAGCTCATGCCCTGGGGCGGCCGAATACCGTCAAGGCGAATGACGTGGAAGCCAAATTGTGTTTCCACAATCTCGGAAAGATCACCGACAGCTTCCAGGCCGAACAGGGCTTGTTCAAAAGGCTCAACCATTTGATCCGGTTCAACCAGCCCCAGATTGCCACCGTCGGCACTTGATCCCGGATCGTCGGAATAGGTTTCGGCCAGCTCGGCAAAGTCTTCGCCGGCAATCAATCGCTGACGGATTTCCGCAGCCAGCGCTTCAGCCTGCTCCCGGTTGCGCTCATCGTCAGCTACAATCAGGATATGTGAAGCCTCACGCGCCTCGGGCGTCAGGTAGCGCTGCTGCGCTGCCTCATAGCGCATACGCAGCTCTTCCTCGCTCAGCGTCAGACCTTCTTGCAAATCGTCGGCATTGAGTTCGACGTAAGCAACCTGGACCTGCTCGGTGGTCATGTACTGATCCTGGTTTTCTGCATAGTAGGCCTCGACATCCTCGGCCTTTACGTCGACCTGATCTTCAAAGGCATCGGGCGCTATCTCGATCAGGGCAATCTGGCGGGTCTGTTGCTGCAGCTCGATCAGTTGATCAATCTCGGCTTCCGTCACAATAACCGTTGATGCTAGCGAAGTCGGCAGAAGGTTGACCATCAAGTCCTCGCGCAATTCCTGTTCAAACGCGCGCGGAGTCCGGCCGGTGGACTGCAACACCAACCGATACTGCTCCGGGTCGAAACGTCCTTCAATCTGGAAAGCCGGAATATCACGAATCACATCCAGCATGACCTGTTCACTCACGGCCAGCCCGAGCTGCTCGGCGTGCTGACGCAAAAGCATCTGGTCGATCATGCCCTCCAAATGTTCGCGTCGAACGATCGGCTGGTTGGTCGCGACCTCGTCATAGGCATCACCCTGACGCTGGCGAAGATTGGCCCGATACTGGGCAAAGCTGGTCTGGAATTCCGAACTTGTAATCTTGTCCTCGCCGACGGTCGCGACCGCATCTTGCGGCACGGACTGAATGTAGCTATCCAGCCCGAAAAACAGAAACGGGATGGCCAGAAGGCCGAGAACGAAAATGGCGACGAGTCCGGTTACGCGATCACGAATGGCCTGGAGCATGATATCTCTGAAGTCCTGAAGAAAAAGCGTGAGGGCTTTTCGAATGGCCCCGATTATAGTGAATGATTGCCAAGAATTATAAAAAACAGGGCGCCACATGGGCGCCCTGCAAGGGTATG
>CAZFYM010000021.1:0-48335 GCA_964523755.1 uncultured Wenzhouxiangella sp.
TGGAATGACGGTTTCATAGGCCAATAATAAGGGTTTCCGGTTTCCGGTTTCCGGTTTCCGGATTTCACGACCACCGACCTCAGTCCCCAGTCCCCAGTCCTCAGTCCCCAGTCCTACTTGATACTCCCCCCACCCAACCCAACCTTCAAGTCAGACTCAACTCAGCCTGGATGCAATTCCATGAATCTCGACGCCGCCGTTCGTGAACGGATTGAACAGCAGATCGCTTCAAACGATGTCTTTCTCTACATGAAGGGCTCACCGAAGATGCCGCAGTGTGGCTTTTCGGCCAAGACGGTCGGCATGCTGGACAGCTTGCTGGCCGGGAATTACGGCTCGTTCAATGTACTGGAAGACGAGTCGATTCGTGAGGGCATCAAGGTGTTCGGCGACTGGCCGACCATTCCGCAGCTGTATATCAAGGGCGAGCTGGTCGGCGGTTGCGATATCGTCACCGAGATGTACAACGCCGGTGAATTGCACGAAATGCTGGGGCTTGAAAAGCCGGATCGCACGCCGCCACCGATCGAGATTACCGACAAGGCAGCGGGCAAGATTCGTGAATTTCTTGAGGCCTATCCCGACCAGCACCTGCATTTTTCCGTCGGTGGCGACTGGGATGCGCAGTTCCAGATAGGACCCAAACAGGGCCACGAGATCGAGTCATCCAGCAACGGTATTACCGTACTGATGGACCTGGCCTCGGCTCAGCGCGCGAAGGGTGCACGCATTGACTGGACCGAGACCATGCAGGGCGAGGGCTTGACCCTGGACCTTCCGGGCGCTCCCGCACCGGTCAAGGCCATGACTCCGACCGAACTGCAGCAGCGCATGAACTCCGGCGAGCGTCTGCTCGTGGTCGACACCCGCAACGAAACCGAGCGTAAGTCCAAGCCGCTGGAATTTGCTCGTGGCCTCGATGCGGAACTGATGGCAGAGCTTAAAGACGCCGACCACCAGATGCCGCTGGTATTCGTCTGCAATATCGGTGTTTCCAGCCAGGCCGTCGCCGAACACTACCGCAAGCAGGGCTTTGCCCAGGTCTACAACCTGGAAGGTGGTGTACAGGCGCTAGGAGTATGAGCCGTTAGATGGGAGCGCGATCAGATGTGGCTGCTCGGGAACGACCACTGGAATTGACTGGACCCCACATGCCATAAACCTTTCCAATGGTGGAAGATTTCGGAGCGGAAATTGCAGCAAATTAAAAATTGAGGGCGAAAAGCCACCGCGCATCAATCTAAGCCCATTGAAACGAGATGGCCCTGATTGCTTACGGGCTGATTCCGAAAAGCCAATAGAAGAACCCCAAAGGCTTGATGATGATGGCGTCTTGATCTTTATGATCCACGATCTTTCTCCTTGAGAATGACTATTAATCGGTTAGCTCATACCAATTCCCACTGAACAGTAAAGCCTAGAACGCGTCAATAGGGCATGGATGAGGCCAAAGTATAGGATGTGGATAGCTCCAGCGCAAGTAAGTATGGCTTGCGGCTAGACTCTGCTCTGCAAGAAGTTTTAGGCACGGTTTTGATAGTTGGCCCGCGTGCATCGACTTGCAAAAGGTCGTGTGAATTTCCATCTGATGCGCTTTTGGGACTGATCGAACATTTTCTTATTCAGAACCGGGATTCCGGGAAGACATGATTGAACGGACCCGGGTTGGTCAGATCGCGCATCATGCTGACCGATTCAGCGTTGGATGAGCGGGCCTGCTGCAGCCACTGGGCAGGCTTCAGCTCGAGGTCGAGTATTCGCTCATCGGTGATGCTGTCCCAGCCCAGCTGCAGCGAAGCACCGTTGCTGTCCATCGCCCGCTCCAGGGCACTGGCAGCCTCGTCGCTGAAATCCACCCGGTAGGTCCGGTCAATCCATTGCTCACTGATCCAGGTTTCTTCGATCAGTTCAATATCCTGAACTGAAACGCGATCCGTCGGACTCCCCGGCCCTTCGCTGTTCATGACCAGCGCGCCGGCCAGTCTCTGCAGGGGCAGGGCAATCAACTCCACGGCGTTGGGACTGCGTTCTTGCAGGGCAGAATGAATGGCCAGGGTTTGTGCCGGCCCGGGCTCGCGCATACTCAAGGTCAGCGTGGCCTGGAATCGCTGGTCATCGGGGCCGGGGTAGAGATTGACGGTATTGGCAACCTCAACCTGGCCAGGGGCGTAGTAATAGCGATTCGACTCAATGGTGTCGGGATAAATGGTCAGACTGTCGATGGTCTCGGCCAGCCGCGCATCCGGCCCCGCGCTGGCACCGGAATTTGCTACAAAGACGGCAACAAACAGCGCGAACGTGATTCTTGAAAAGCCCATGATCCAATTCCTATTGAATGAATGTCACGGGTAGTAACGCGCTGCCTGCCAATTTCCCTCACTTCAAAACCTTTATGTCGCGAAGCAGCAAAGAAACAAAGAAGATCACAAAACTTTTCAACGTCTTTTTCTTTTACACTTTTTTTTGCTTTGCTGCTTCGCTGCTTCGCGACAGAAAGATCTTCTTATCTTGGCGCGCGTTGATGGCGGAGGCGGTTGAGGCAGGTGAGGGTCAGAATGATGCCGAGGATGATCAGTGCATAGCCGGGCCAGCGGGGGGATTTTTTGACGGGTTGCCAGTTCCCGTCGCCGTAGAGGACGAATGCGCTCCAGGCGCGCTCCGGATAGCCTCTGGCGTGCAGGTCGCGGCGGCCTTTTTGCAGGGCAGAGGAAAGGGTGTGCCCTTGGCCAAGGTGGCGGTAGACTTGATCGAAGAAGGCCGCGGTAAGCTGGTCATCGACCGGCCACCGCGTTGCGACAACGCTGGATGCACCGGCAATCATGAACGAGCGAGCAAGACTGACCACACCCTCGGTATCCAGCCACTCGCCGGTGGCGCTGGCGCAGGATGCAAGGATGACTGCCGCTCCCGGCAGATTCAGTTGCTCGATCTCTCGGCCCTGTAAAAGTCCGTCGAAGTGTTGCCCCCCTGCGGCCAGAATGACGGCTGAGCGTTCAGGCCGGGTTGGGTGAATCAGGCTGTGAGTCGCGAAATGAATCATGCTGCCCTGAAATCTGCCGGTTTCGGAGCGCAGCACGGCTTCGCTGGCATTGGGCCCGACGCGTGTATCAGTTTGAGCGCGTCCCAGCGCACTGCGAATGAACCGGGCCTCCCTCCGGGCACCCTGCAGCGGTTCAAAAGGACGATCAGGAAACGCCTCGTCGAGTGCCTGGTACCCGGATACGGGCAGGTCCGGGTCGGCAAGAACCAGAACCTGGCCGGTTGATCGTGGTTGTTGGCGGGCGTGCAGCCACACGCTGGCCGATGGTGTGTAGTCGATTGAATACCGGATACCGGCTGGTTCTCCGCCGGCTTCCAACAACAATTCCAGCGGTAACCCGGCGATTCCGGAGTCGGGTACGATGATCAGATGGCGGATTGTTTCAGGCAGAGTTGAAAGCGCGGGTTGCAGTATTCTCGTGCTCAAGACTCCGAGGACTTGCTGCGAGTGCTCCGAGCGCCAGTCGTCTGCTCCGATCAGAATGTCTAAGGCGTTCAACAGCCAGCTTTGAGCTGGGAGCGGAAAGAGTTGCGATCCTGTCGGCGTGATCAACTGAAGCCATCCAGGTGGATCGTCGAGTGAATTGGGGATGTAGGTCAAAAACGACAGCAAAGCCTCGTCATCTCTCATTGACCCTTGCAATTCAGCCACGCTTATCCCGTTGCCGACCCAATCTGCGGCTTCGGGCTCGGCCAGCGTGATACGTCTCCAGCGGGCCTCAAGTGCCGCCAACTCCCGCTTGGCAGTTACCACATCTGCGTCGTCTATCGCGTTCAGAAGCACATGCTGCGACTGATTGATGCGTGTCGCCAGCTGCCTCATTTCGTCGTCCTGCTCGACGTGTTGCGCGCGCCGCCGATTTTCACGCAGGACCAGGGCGCGGTTGGACTCCAGTAGCGTGAATGCCTGTTCCATCAATTCGGGGTTTTGATCGGCGTGGTGATAGGCCCGATCAGCCAGCGAGCGATACTCCCGGGTCAGACCGTCGATTACACGCTCCCGTTCCGGGCCGTGCATCTGCTGGTCGCGCTGTTGCCGTTCGCCGCTCAAGACCGCGAGTGATTCCGTGAATGCCTGAGCGGGGGGCAGCGTCGACCAAAGCATGCTGATGACCGGGCTCTGGATCTGCATTCGGGCTCTGGAATCATTGCCAGCCAGTGTCGTGGCCTCGGCCAGAGCGGCAGCGGCACCGTCCGGATCATCGGCCAGAATCAGTTCTGCCAGTTCGGCAAGGCACAGGGCTTTGCGGCGATTGTCAGAGGCCTTTTCGGCTTCGGCAACGCATCGCCGGAGCGGATCTTCACGCTCGGAAGGTTCGAGCAGAAGGCCGCGGGATCGCCAGGCCAGGGCGCGAGTCGAGGGTCTGGCATGTTCATCGTCGGTAACGGATTCCAGCAACTCCAGGATTCTTTCCCTGGTTGTGGCGGGGCGCGCCCCGGCGGTCGCCTGAATCAACTGGTTGGCGAGGTTGAAGCGAGTGGCCGCCAGCATGACCGGCATCGTGCCCGGTTCGATCAGATCAAGCACCCGTTCGAATTCCCTGGCAGCTTGAACATGACGCTGGAGCCGGCTGAGCAGCAGGCCGCGATTGCGGTGCCAGTTGATTTGCTCAGGAAGGTTGGATCCCGGACTCGACTCCTCCAGCATCACCAGAGCTTCTTCGATGCGCTTGTTGAGCGTCAGCAACAAGGTTATATGAGTCTGTTGAAGCCGGTGCAAGGCGTCGGTCAGCCCCGCGCTTTGAGCACGCTCTTTGGCCAACAGCGTTTCGGCCAGCGCTGCCTGGTTTTCGAAGCGCGATGACAGCGAGTAGATCAGCAGGTGGCGCGAACAGATTTCGGCATCAATGCGATGGGTATGGAGCCAGCCGGAAATCGCGTCGGCCAGCAAGCTCTCCGCTTCTTCCCAGGCACCCAGATCAAGCAGCATCGAGGCCTGGGCAGTCAACCACGGCGCGGCGTCGCCGGGTTCCAGATCAACCAGCCGGTCATCAATCGCGGCAATAGCCTCGCGCACCTGGGGCTCAGCGCCGGACTGCAGCAACGGTTCAACCTCCGGCGCGGTTTCCCTCAGACAGGCCGAACCCCACGCAACCGGACTGGCAAGGCCAGTCGCCAGAAGCAAGGCAGGCCAGACAGATCTGACCTGCATAAAGATCAGCTGCGAGTGCTTTCGACGGGTGCGACGCTGGCGGCAACTTGAGCCGATGATGCCGCGAGTTCGCCGGCACGCTCAGTGTCGGCATCATCTGCGCCACAAGTAAACAGCCAGCAGATCAGCATCCCCGCTGCCAGCCCTGCACCCGCCGACAGCAGAATCGTTCCGGCGAAACTCATGGGCTTGATGATGACGGTATCGTCGTCGTGATGTCGATGCTCAGTCATGGACTTCTCCCTCGTTGTAGATTGTCAGTTGTTGATGATCAATTGTCTTGCGGGTTCACAATGATTGTGCCAGTTGGCGAGCGCGCTGTCTCGCCGTCGGGCAGTTCTGCGGTGACCTGCCAGAACAGCTCGGCACCGGTGTCAATCGATGCCAATACTTCCGGTGGAATACGCAGGCTGGTCTGGCTGGTGGCGCTGGCATAGAGCACGTTCAACTCGTCATCACTGATGCGGACCCGATACTGGATGACGTTTTCAGCAGAACGCCACGACAGAACCAGGGTCTCGCGGTTGATTTCGATTCGGTCGGGGATCAGCAGTTCAATGACCTGATCTTCGGTGCCACGCAACACAGGCTGGTCCGGCGCGCTGCCTCCAAAGGGTCCGTCCAGCAGCGGCAGCAGCCAGGCCACGCCAAGTGCCAGCGTTACCGCGGCGGCAGCGGCAAGCGCCCAGGTCGGTGCCCTGGTTGAAAAGCGCGGTCGGGCAGGCAGTTGGCGGACATTGGACGAGGTTTCGGCCGGCATCGCGCGCTGCAGTTCCAGCGCCACCCGCCAGGCCTGGGCGCAGGCACCGCAGACGGAAGTATGTGCGATCAGTTCGCGCCGTTCCCTGATTGGCAGAGTTCCGGCCACGGCATCGCAGATCCGTTCGTTGTCCGGACAGTCGCGGCCCTGCAGTGCCCGATCGGTATCGGTCTGCCAGGCGTGCTTCAAGTCGTCCGTGTTGTCGATGCTCATGCCGGTTCAAATCCTTTTTCTGCCAGGCAGTTTCTCAGGTCGGCCAATCCGCGGTAAACGCAATTGTCGGCCTGCTTGGTTTTCCAGTCGAGCAGCCTGGCAATCTCCGGTACGCGGTGGCCCTGCAGGTGCAGGGTCACCGCCAGATTGCGCGCCTCGACCAAGCGCGCCATGCACTCTCGCATGGCCTTCGACAGTGTCCATCCCACGGTGGTCTGATAGGGGTCCGGCGCTTCACTCACCGACTCGGACGGCGACTGGTCGAGTGAGGATTCGTCCCGTCGCTGGACGCGTCGAATCTCGTCGATCAGCACACTGTGCGCTGTCTTGTACAGATAAGACGCCTTGAGACCGGGTTTTCCCTCACCCGGTTGATGACGTTCGAAGATTCTCAGCGCTGCGGTCTGCACCAGGTCGTCGCGACTGGCCTGCAACCAGGCAGGGCACAAACGTGCCACGGCGCGCTCCAGTACCTGGCGGATTTCGGCGGTGTCGGTGAACTCGGTCATTTTCCCTGCTTGACTCCCGAATGCGGTACCCCCGCGGTTGATTATACGGAGCTTGATATCGAGGCGCACTGCGGCAAGAGAATTGCCGGGTGCAGGATTGAAATCCCTACAGCGAGAACTCGGCGACTGCCGGGGCGTGGTCGGAGGGACGTTCGTTCTTGCGCGGTTCCTTGTCGACATAGCTGGTGGTGCAGGCAGCTTTCAGCGCATCGGAGCACAACACAAGGTCGATTCTCAGGCCCAGGCCGCGCCGGAACATGGCGGCGCGGTAGTCCCACCAGGAATAGGTTTTCTCGGGCTGATCGAACAGGCGGAAGGTGTCGTGCAGGCCATGTTCAAGCAGCGCGTTCAGCGCGTTGCGTTCGGCTGTCGAGCAGAGAATCTTTTCGTGCCAGGCTTGTGGGTCGTAGACATCGCGATCATCCGGTGCGATGTTGAAGTCACCCATCACCACCAGTTTGTCATGACGGCTGATCTCGTCCTTGACCCAGGCATTGAGGGCTTCCAGCCAGCGCAGCTTGTACTCGAACTTGTCCGAGCCGACTTCCTTGCCATTGACGACATACAGATTGATCACCCGGATACCGTCAATCGTCGCTGCAATCACCCGCTTTTGCTCATCCTCGAATCCCGGAATGGCCGTGACCGGATCAACCAGCTCGGAACGGGCGATCATCGCCACCCCGTTGTAGGTGGGTTGGCCGGCAAAAGTCACGTGATAACCGAGATCCGCAAACGGCTCGACAGGAAACTTTGCATCGATCAATTTGGTTTCCTGCAGACCCAGGACCGTCGGGCGCTGGTGATCCAGCCACTCCAGAACCTGATCCAGACGCACCTTCAGCGAATTGACGTTCCAGCTGGCAATTTTCATAGTTCCGAAGTCTAAACCATTTGGCGTCATCATCGGGCTCTGTCATGATGGAGCCTGGTTGCTGGACCATGAATCCATGTCCAAAGAACTCGAGCCGACGCCGCAAACCAGCGACTTGTCACGCGACAGGTTGCGGGCAAGCCTGCGTGAAGTCGCGGAGTTTCAGGGGCGAATGATCGAGCTGCGACCGATCCGCCCTGCGGATGAGTCGGCCCACGAGGACTTCTTCAACAGCCTGGATCGGCAGGATGTGCGTTATCGTTTTTTCGGGCTGGTGCAACACCCGCAGCATGATCAGTTGATCCGCTTTACCCAGATCGACTATGACAAGGAAATGGCGTTTGTCGCTGTCGAGATCGATCCGCCCCAACGCACGCTGGGAGTTGCCCGGGCAGTACTGGACAGCTCAAAGACCAGCGCCGAGTTTGCGGTCGTGGTGCGTTCATCGCTCAAGGGCAACGGGCTGGGTCGACTGCTACTGGTCAAATTGATTGACTATTTTCGGGCGATCGGTACCCGGGAGCTTGTCGGTCAGGTCATGGAGGACAACTTGCGTATGCTGGCTCTGGCCCGAAGCCTGGGATTCGAGATTCGCTCGTCTGCTTACGATATTCACGAGGTGGTGTTACGGTTGAACGACGATCAGGAAGGGAACTGAGCGCAATGATAAAGAGGCTGCCGGTTTTTGTGCTGCCGGTGCTGGGAGTGTGGCTCGGTGACATTGACGAAGCGTTCCGATTGATTGCAGTGCAGGAGCTTGGAGGGCTGAGCAACACCTGACTCGGGTACAATCGCGTGATGGACTGGATTCAAGCACTGTGGCTCGCCCTGATTCAGGGTTTGACCGAATTTCTGCCGGTTTCCAGCCAGGCTCATCTGGTGTTGTATTCTCTGTTTACCGGCGAGCTTTACCAGGGACTGGATTTCGATATCGTGTTGCACGCCGGTTCGCTGGTGGCAGTAGTGATCTACTTCCACCGCGAACTGCTGGCCATGGCCATGGCCTGGTTGCGCTCATTGGCCGGCGGCCCGGCCAGCGCAGATTCCCGGCTGGCCTGGTGGATTCTGATCGCTACCTTGCCGGCAGGAATCATTGGTCTTGTGTTCAAGAACGAGGCCGAACTGGCCCTGCGCAGTCCGATGATCATGGCATCGGCCTTGATCATTTTCGGTCTGCTGCTGGGCTGGGCTGACTGGCGTCATCGCGGCCATCGTGATGAATACGAACTGGGCTTGAAAGATGTGCTGATCATCGGGTTTGCTCAGGCGCTGGCGCTGATACCCGGCACCTCGCGTTCCGGCATCACCATTACCGCTGCTCTGTTCCTGGGTTTGAACCGCGAAGCTGCCGCGCGCTTTTCGTTTCTGCTGTCCATTCCCATCATCGCTGCTGCCGGATTGCTGGCGGCCCTGGATCTTGCCGAATCGGGGTTACAAACGGGCTTTGGGGTGCTGGCCGTCGGGTTCCTCGCCGCAGCCGTCAGTGCTTATGCCTGCATTCACTTTTTCCTGGCCTTTATTCGCCAGATCGGCATGCTGCCGTTCGTCGTCTACCGCGTGATCCTCGGCATCGTGCTGCTGAGTTTCTGGATATAAGAGTCCTATTGCTCGCGCAGAGGCGCAGAGACGCGGAGAAAAGGTTAAAAGCAGAAAAGCGTTATCTCTCGCAGAGAGCGCAGAGGAAGAACAAAAACCTGTTAAACGCAAAGACGCCAAGACGCGAAGGAGAAAGAAGACGAATGAATAAATCCATAGTGTGTGGCAGCCCTAAAATTCAGTCAGGCGAGTAATCGGTTCCGGCGAGCCTTTGACTTCCTTCTTCCCTCTCACCTTCTCGCCCTTTTCCCTTTTCCCATCTTGTCGATCCAAGTGTATGGGGCTGCCGACCCTCGAAAGCGCGGCTGAGAGAGGTGCATAATCAGGTATTGCTTTTCTCTGCGCCTCTGCGATCTCCGCGAGAACATATGTAGCTCTTTACATGCACCTCCAGGGGTCGACCTAATGCATGAACCAACCCGTTGTTATGTGGGCTGGCGGCTCGTCGGGACAGTCGGGTTATAAACAAGAGGGTATGGAAAATCCAATTTACACATGTACCATGACGCGGTACAATAACTCACATTTTGTGGGGATCCGGGTAATGATCGAGAACTTTCGAGATGCTTGGCTCCGGAAGTTTTTCGTTGACGACGTACACTCGAAGCGGATACCGGCCGATCTCGAAACGCGCTTATTCCGGAAACTCCAGATTCTGGATGATGCGAGCTGCGATGCCGACTTGAGATCGCCGCCCAGTAATCGCTTCGAGAAACTGGCAGGTAACCTGGCCGGCTATCATTCGATTCGCGTCAATAAGCAATGGCGGTTGATTTTCCGTTGGGATCACGACCGCGGTGCAGCGTCCGATCTGTATTTGGATGATCATAGTTACCGATAGGTGGATCATGTTGATGACCAAACGCAAGCCGGCAACAGTGGGTGAAATCCTGGTTGCCGAGTTCATGGAGCCGCTGGCGCTTACGCAGGGACAGTTGGCGGAAGCGATCGGCGTGCCGCGCAAGCATGTTAATGAGCTTTGTAACGACCGGCGGGCCGTAACGGTCGATACGGCGTTGATGCTCGCGCGCGTGTTTGATAATAGTCCCGAGTTCTGGCTGAATGTGCAGCGCCGTAACGATCTGTGGGAAGCGTTTCACTCGCCGCAGCGCCTGGCCCGCATTCAACGCGCCCGGCAGCTTCATCAATCCGTTTGATACGCGGCTCTCCGCAATCCCGTTCAGGTCTGGACTGCCATCGCCGGCATTAAATTCGAGCACGGATTCCAGCGCTTCGACGGCGCGCAGCAGCGCTTCGTCTTCTCCCTGAGCGTTTTCAATGCCTTTCCTGGTTACGCTGCTTGTTTTTTCGTGCTTGGCCTACTCGGTTTTCACGCTGCTTCCACAAACTCAAAGCCCATTTTTTTGAGCTTTTCTCTTCAGTGCCTCCGCGGGAGAAATTCCTTTGCCTTTAATCCTTATTTCATCCGCTCCCAAATCAAAACCTTTTATCCCGCGGAGGCGCGGAGGCGCGGAGAAAAAAACAAAAACTACTATTCCCAAAAAAACAAAGTCTTTGACTTCAATCCCTTACATTTCCCCAATTCCTTCCTCCGCGCCTGTCATCGAACAAACTGTTCGCTGCGCGACAGCGGGCCCAGATTACGGGGTTGGAGACTCTGCGAGAACAATTGCTTTTCAAACGTTCAGGGCCACATCAGTGCGAACAGCACGCCAGTGATCAAGCCATAGATCACGCCGTCGACAACATCCATGATCTTTGCTCGAAGGGGGCGTGTAAACCAGATTTCGCGACAGATGCCGCCGGTCGTATGAGCCAGAATCGCGATGACTGCGATGATATGGAAGACCCGCTCGAAGGACGTACCGACCGGAAGCGTGAGCGATCCAATGTGAGCGATGATGAGGGTCACGATCAAAAAGAACAACACGGTCTTGATCATGTTGGCACCCATGGCGGGCTGAGCTGACCAGACATTGACCATGCCCCAGGGGCCGGCAGCGTAGCGCTGTTTGGCCCAATCTTCCTTCATGTCCTTATCATCGATGAGCGGAAACAGGTATTCACCCTCGCGAGCACCGCTGGAGCGGATGAATTCCAGCAATCGATTTTCGTCTGGCCACTTTTTAACATCGGGTTTGTGGTGAGGAGAAACCACCCAGGCTAAAAAGCTGGCAAAAAACAGTGCAATCGTGGTAACCAGAATAGGCAACCAGAGACCGATCAAGGCAGACATAGCGAACTCCCAAGTGACATGACCAGCCGATTATTTATCGCCGCCGCGCAGGCGTCAAGTTGAAATGCTACCCGCCAGCCGCAGTAGGCGAGCGTACCGATATGAATCTGCGAATCATCCGGCCCAGCCGGTACCAGGAGGATGCTGCCACCGTGCGCCTGCTGCTGAGCGCGGGGCTGTTATCTCACGTCACGCGGTGTGAAGGCGTCTGGCAGCAGTTGCTTCGCTTGGTAGCTCTTGAGGCGTTTGCCAGTGGAACCGACCAGATGGATGCGGCAGTCCGCTGTGGCAAATTCCATGATGCGCTGGCGACAGTCGCCGCAGGGAGCGCAGGGCCGGTCTGTCGGTCCGAGAATGTACAGTTCGGTCAGCTCGCGCTGGCCGGCGGCAATCATCGCCGACAGGGCGGAGGCTTCGGCACAGATGCTCTTGTAGTGCGCGGACTCGACATTGCAGCCTCCAAACAGCGCGCCGGAACGGCTTCGGGCGATGACCGCGACCGGATGTCGGGAGTAAGGCGCGTAGGCTCGTTCCCGCAGTCTGAGAAGCTCATCAAGCAGGGCGTTATCCAGCGGCTGAAAACTCTCGCCATCGGCCATAGGGTCCAGCTTGAAAAACTCGGCCAGAGTCTGGCCGATATCGGCAAAGGTGGCGCGCTGGCCCAGCGATCCCGGACGCAGACCGGCTCCGATTGCCAAGATTGGCACGAATTCGCGGGTGTGATCGCTGCCGGGAAAGCTTGGGTCGCAGCCATGGTCGGCGGTCAGTATTAATAAATCGTCGGGCTGCAGGCGATCCATCAATTCAGGCATTCGCCGGTCAAAGGCTTCCAGTGCCAGCGCGTAGCCAGCCACGTCGCGCCGGTGACCGTAAAGCATGTCGAAATCGACGAAATTGCTGAAGACCAGGCTGCGGTCATCGGCTGGATCGCCGGTTTGATCAATCGCCTCCAGGGTGGCATCGAACAAGGCGGCATTGTCGCCACCCTTGAACAACCGGCTGATGCCGCGATGGGCGAAGATATCGGCGATCTTGCCGACGGCCAGCACCTCGCCACCGCTGGCGATCAGTTTGTCGAGAACGGTGGGTGCCGGTGGAGACAGGGAATAGTCACGCCGGTTTCCCGTGCGCTGAAAGCCGGTTTCCGGGTTGCCGGTGAAGGGGCGGGCAATCACTCGTCCGATGTTGTAAGGCATCAGGAGTTCGCGTGCCTGCTGGCAGATCTCGAGCAAGCGATCCAGACCAAACGATGATTCATGGGCAGCGACCTGGAAAACCGAATCGGCCGAGGTATAGACGATGGGTTTGCCGGTTGCCAGGTGCTCCTCACCCAGTCGCTGAATGATGTCGGTTCCCGACGCATGGCAATTGCCGAGCAGGCCGGGCAATCCAGCTTGCTCGATCAGCCGATCCAGCAGTTCGCCCGGAAAGCTGTTTTCAGGCGAGCGGAAATAACCAAAGTCAGTGCGAACGGGTACGCCGGCCATTTCCCAATGCCCCGATGGTGTGTCTTTGCCGGTGGACAGTTCGGCGGCATGCGCCCAGCTACCGGTCGGTGACGCTGGCAGCGCAATGCCTGCCGCACACTGCCCGGTGGCTTCGGTATGGGCATGGAACAGGCCCAGCCGGGCCAGATTGGGCAGATTGAGTGGGCCACTGCGCTGGTCGCTGTCTGCCCGGCGTTGCGCACAGGCCTCGGCGATATGGCCCAGGGTATCGGCACCCTGATCGCCAAATCGGGTAGCATCCGGCGCTTGCCCGATACCCAGCGAATCCAGAACCAGCAAAATGGCGCGCGGCATAGTGTGGAATCAATCCTCGATGCGATCACGAATCAGGGGTGTTGAACTGGTCACCTTATCACCCAGTATGAAGGCCTGGCGCAAGATTGGCGTAACGCGCTGAATGTCTTCGTCGGATCGGGCGTGAATGGTCAGCAAGGGTTGGTTATTGTCGACTGCGTCGGAAATACACACGATGTTTTCCAGACCAACCGCTGGATCAATCGTATCGCTGGCCTGATGCCGTCCGCCGCCCAGCTCGATAACAGCCAGTCCGAGGGCGCGCGCATCAATCCGTTCGATCAGCCCGGGTGAGCTGGCAAACAGGTCATGGCGGATGGGCGCGCTTGGCAGATAATGGTCTGGCCGGTCAAGTAAATCAGCCGGCCCACCCAGTGCGCCGTTCATGCGAGCAAAGCGCTCGGCGACCTGACCCGATTGCCAGGCCTGGTCAAGTTGTGCCAGCGCGTCATCATGATCTCTGGCCAGACTGCCGACCCGCAGCAAATCTGCGCTCAGCGCGCGGCTCAGATCAAACAGGCGGCCGCCCGTACGTTGGCCATTCAACAGCTCGATGATCTCCAGGATTTCCAGGGCGTTACCGGCGTTGCGAGCGAGGGCCTGGTTCATATCGCTGAGCACGGCCAGCGTCGGAGTGCCGGCGGACCGGGCAGTTTCGGTCAGGGCGGTGGCCAGTTCAAAGGCCTGGTAATAATCGACCATGACCGCACCGGAACCGAATTTGACGTCCAGTACCAGCCCATCAAGATCTTCGGCCAGTTTCTTGCCCAGGATGGAGGCAACGATCAGTGGCAGGCAATCGACCGTGCCGGTCACATCGCGAACGGCATACAGACGCCGATCAGCCGGTGCCAGATCGCCGGTCTGACCGATGATGGCCACGCCCAGCTCTGCCACAATTTGGCGGAAGCGTTTTGGGTCAGGTGCCGTGTCGTAGCCGGGAATGCTTTCCAGTTTGTCGCAGGTGCCACCGGTATGACCCAGACCTCGACCGGTGATCATGGGTACAAACCCGCCGCAGGCCGCGACCCAGGGACCGATCAACAGCGAGGTCGAATCGCCCACTCCGCCGGTGGAGTGTTTGTCCAGCACCGGGCCAGGCAGGTTCAGATCTTTCCAGTGCATGACGCGTCCGGAATCGCGCATGGCCAGGGTCAGTGCCACCCGTTCCGAAACGCTCATTCCATTGAGTGCGACGGCCATGGCAAAGGCACCAAGCTGTTCATTGCCCAGGCGTCCGTCAGCCATGCCCTGGACCAGAAAGGTGATTTCGGCCTCGTTCAACGCCTGACCCAGGCGCTTGTTTCTCAGCAGTTCCCTGGCCAGCATCAGTCCGCGTTTCCGGTTTCCGAGTCGCATGGCTCGCCGTTCAAAACGCTCAGCAGATCATCCAGCAAACTGGAGGCACCAAAGCGAAAGTGGGCCGGGTTGATCCAGTCCGGTCCCATCATTTGTTCGGCCAGGGTGAGGTAGGCGGTGGCCTCGATGGTGTGTCGAATACCACCGGAAGCCTTGAAGCCGATGTCGCGTCCGCTGTCGCGTATGGTTTCCAGCAGGACGGTTGCAGCGCTCAAGCTGGCATTGATCTTGACCTTGCCAGTTGAGGTCTTGAGAAAATCGGCGCCGCCCTCGATGGCCAGTTCGGCCGCCTGCCGGATCAATCCGGGTTCGTGCAATTGACCGGTCTCGAGAATCACTTTGAGCAATTTTGAACCACTGGTTTTGCGGGATGCTGCGAGCATTGTCTTGCCTGCCTGGCTATCACCATCCAGCAGGGCCTGCCAGGGGAAAACGAGGTCGATTTCCTCGGCCCCGTCGTTCAGTGCCTGTCTGATGTCTGACTGAACCTGGTCAAGCGCTTGCCCACCATCGGGGAAGTTGGCCACCGTGGCCAGCTTGACCCGCCCGCTCAGCTCAAGAGCGTCCAGCGTGGCCCTGGCCGCAGCAACAAAACGCGGGTAGACGCAGACCGCGGCTACTGGCCCCGCTGGCGTGTCGGCACGGTGACACAGGGCTTTAATGGATTGTTCGGTATCGCTGTCGTTGAGCGAGGTCAGGTCCATCAGACTGATCGCTTGCTTCGCCGCCGCGCGCAATCGATCGCTCATGCTTCCGAGACCTGAAAACTATCCCTTGACATAACGCCCTGGTGCCGGCTCGATCTCCGCCAGCTTGCCGCTGCCAGGTACTCGTGCCTTGACCCGTCGTCCCGAGTGTTGTTTCAGCCACTGGTCCCAGTGTGGCCACCAGGAACCCTGATGTTGCTCGGCACCGGCAATCCATTGATCGGGATCGGCGGGCAACTCAGCGTTGGTCCAGTAGCCGTATTTATTTGCCTCGGGTGGATTGACCACACCGGCAATATGCCCCGAGCCGGCCAGCATGAAGGTGGTGTCGCCGGAATAGATCTGGGTGGCCTTGTAGACGGATCGATACGGTGCGATATGGTCCTCGCGCGAGGACTGGATGTAGACCGGCAGGTCGATGGTTGACAGATCAATGGGCACGCCACCCATCTCGATGCCGCCGGGTTCGACCAGCTTGTTCTCCAGGTAAAGCTTGCGCAGGTACCACAGGTGCATGGTTTCGGGCAGGCGGGTAAAGTCCGAGTTCCAGTACAACAGGTCAAAGTTTGCCGGTTTGCGGCCAAGGAGATAGTTGTTGACCACGAAGCTCCAGATCAGATCGTTGGCGCGCAGCATATTGAAGGTCATGGCCATGGATTCGCCATCCAGATAGCCTTGTGCCTTGATTTTCTTCTCCAGGCTTTTCAGTTGCTTGTCGTCGATGAATACCCGGAGCTCACCGGCCTCGGAGAAGTCGACCTGGGCCGTGAAAAAAGTCGCCGAGGCAATCCGATTGTCGTCGCGCGCTTTCATCCAGGCCAGCGCGGCGGCCAGCAAGGTGCCGCCAATGCAGTAGCCAATTGTGTTGACTTCGCGCTGCCCGGTGGCTTGCTCGATGGCGTCCAGCGCGGCCAGCAGACCCTCGTGCATGTAGTCTTCAAATCGCTTGTAGCGCAGGGTTTCGTCCGGGTTGATCCAGGACACGACAAACACGGTGTAGCCGCGTTCCACGGCCCAGCGAATAAACGAGTTTTTCGGCTGCAGGTCGAGGATATAGAACTTGTTGATCCAGGGCGGAACAATCAGCAACGGTCGGGTGTAGGTGGTCTTGGTAAGCGGGGCGTACTGGATCAGCTGCATCATGTCGTTTTCGAATACCACCGATCCTTCCGTGGTGGCGATATTCCTGCCAACTTCGAACGCGCGCTTGTCGGTCATGGAAATCAGCAGTTGGCCATCGCCATGCTGCAGGTCTTCAAGCAGTTGGCGAAATCCGCGCAGCAGATTGAGTCCGCGCTCGTCACGGGTGGCAGCCAGAACCTCGGGGTTGGTCAGCACGAAATTGGCCGGTGACAGGGCATCGGCAAACTGGCGGGTGTAGAACCGGATTCGCATTCGATCCTCGACGCTGACTTCCTGCATCCGGGCGACGTTTTCAAGCATCCAGTCAGCAGTCAGCAGGTAGGCCTGACGCAACAGGTCAAACACCAGTTTTTCGTCCCAGGCCTGCGAGCGGAAGCGCCGGTCGCCGGGCTGGGGTCGGACCGGTGGATCTGGCTGGCGACCGGCGACTTTCAGTCCGAGATACTTCATCAGACCCAGGTAGCGCCGGGTCAGGTCCCACTGGGCCGACAGGATGCGGGTGGGATGGCGCAACGTATTGCCAACGGCGGCCAGGGTCGGGCGTCGCAGATTGAGCGGGTCAAAATTCGGCAGTTCCCAGCGACGGGCCAGGCGCAGCAACAAGGCGGCGGACAGGCCGGAGATTCGGGTCATTTCCTCAGCCGTGGTCACCAGGTCTTTGGTCAGTGATCTGGGCTCGTGTTCGGCCATGGCTGAATCCTTGGGTGTGAGTTTTGCTACAGTCGCAACCCGCCATCAATGGCAAGGTCGCGACCGTTGATGTAGTCGTTTTCGACAATAAAGCGAATGGTAGCAGCAATTTCATCCGGTTCGGCCAGACGGCCGGCCGGAACCTGGCTGGTGATCCGGTCGATCGCTTTTTCCGGCATGGCTGCCACCAACTCGGTGGCAGTAAAGCCCGGAGAAACCGACACTGAGCGAATATTATGCCGCGACAGTTCCCTGGCCCAGGTCACGCTCATTGCCGCGACACCGGCCTTGGCGGCTGAGTAATTGGTCTGACCGAAATTACCCGCTTTCGAAATGCTGGAGATATTGATGATCAGTCCGTCGTTGCCGGCGCGAATCATATGGGTTGCCGCTTCCCGGCCACACAGAAAAACACCAGTCAGATTGACGTTGATGACTTGTTGCCAGTCAGACACGGAAAGCCGCTCGCCGATCTCGCCGTCGCGTGCCTTGACCAATAAACCGTCCCGGGTAATACCGGCGTTGTTGACCACGACATCCAGCCCTCTGAGCTGTTCAGTCAGGGACTTAAAGGCCGATTGCACCTGGTCTTCACTGGACACGTCGGCGACCGCCTGGGCGTGATGATTTCCCGGAAGCGACTGGCGTGCCCTGGTCAGCGCGTCTTCTTCCAGATCGATCAGACCGATGCGGGCACCGGCGCTGGCCAGATCATGGGCCATGGCAAGCCCCAGTCCACGGGCAGCCCCGGTAATGATGATGCGACTTTCGGCAAGTTTCATACTGGATTGGTCACCCTAAAAAGCAAGATTAAAAAGGTCATTGGGATGGTTAAAGTGAAAAGCGCGTCCCGATGTGGCTGATCGCTCAGTTGTTGTCGTCGTCGGTATCGGTTTTCAGCGGCGGCGAAAGCGCTTCAGACCACAGGGAAAACATCTGTCGCTGAAATTTACGAAATGGCTCCAGCGGTGCGCTGGCCAGATCATCGAGGCCGGAATGCTTGAGCGTCGAGGACCAGGCTTGTTCGACGCTGTCCTGCTGCGACTCGATATGCGTCATGACTTTTTCCAGGTAGGCCCGGCTCAGGTCACGCATGGGGTTGGAGTTGACCCGGATCATGGCTTCGAGAAACTCATTGCTGAGCACGGGGCGTCCCAGCAGTTCCTGGTCGGCCACGATCTGTATCAGTACCGCACGAGTGACATCTTTCTCGGTCTTGGCCTCGACAACCTGGACCTGCTCACCACAGCCGATCAGGTCGCGGACATCCTGCAAGGTGATGGACTGGCTGGTCTGGGTGTCGTATAGCCGGCGGTTGGCGTATTTTTTTATGATCCGTGGGGAACGGCCCATGCTGTTCTCTTTATCTGTGCAAATCGAAACCACCGGCAGCTCGAGGCTGCCGGTGGGGTACACCAGTGTACCGTGGTTCGAGTTTAGCTGGTTTTGGTGCTGGTCTTGGCCTTGGGCTTGGCCGAGGTTTCAGCAAACGGGAAGAAGCTGGAGAAATCAATACCCTTGGCGAAATCCTGCGACAGCTCGGTCAGCTGTTCGCGCGACTCGGTGCCAATGGCGGTCAGGTTCTCGAAATGCGCACTGACAGCCTCAGCGTAATCTTTGAACGCGCTCGACTGGCTGGCGACAAACTCGCTCGGGCTGGTCACTTCACTGGCGCTGGAGAAGCGCTGCTTGTTTAGTTCGAGCAGCTTCTGGATCGCGTCAAGATTGGCACGAGCCGACTTGTCAATGGTTTCCATCAGGATGTTCTGGGCTTTTTTCACGTCTTCAAATGCGGTAGTGGTCGTCATGGGATCTGCCTCGCTTGGGTTTGAGTAAACGCACGAATTGTGCACCGCACAAACTCTACCACAATAATTTGTGCAGTGCAACAAAATCGGCCCTTACCCCTTACCCCTAATACATATGCTGCCCACCATTGATCGACAAAGTGGAGCCGGTAATGAAGCCGGCATCCTTGTCAACCAGAAACACCACACCACGGGCGATTTCCTCCGCTTGCCCGAGTCGGCCAACCGGTATGCCGGCCACGATTTTTTCCAGAATATGCTCGGGAACCTTGGCCACCATGCTGGTCTCGATATAGCCCGGGGCAATGGCATTGACCGTGATTCCCACACCCGCACCCTCCTGCGCCAGGGCCTTGGTGAAGCCATGGATCCCGGATTTGGCAGCGGCGTAATTGACCTGGCCGTACTGACCGGCTTGTCCGTTGATCGAGCCGATATTGACGATTCGGCCATATTTGCGCTCACGCATGGCCTCAATGACCGCTCGGCACATATTGAAGCATGAACTCAGATTGGTCTGGATGACCTCTTGCCAGCGTTCGGGTGTCATCTTGTGCAAGGTGCCATCGCGGGTGATCCCGGCGTTATTGACCAGTACATCCACCGGCCCCAGTTCTTCGGCTAGCCGCTTGACGCCTGCCTGGCAGGCGTCAAAATCGCTGACATCCCATTGATAGGTGCTCGCGCCGGTTTCCTGTGCGAAGGCTTTGGCGGCTTCGTGATCACCGCCGTAGATGGCGGCAACGGTATAACCGGTATCAATCAGGGCTTTGGAAATGGCGGCACCGATACCGCGCGTTCCACCGGTAACAATGGCAATCTGGCTCATGGACTACTCCCGTTATTGGAATTGGTGTTCCGCCATTCTCGCTGAGTTTGATTAAATTGTAATGATGCAGTGCATTATTTTTGGCTGGCCAGTGATCTGTTTCCGTTGAGGTTCAGTCTGAATGCCGATTTGCCCACCACGCTTCCAGTGCGTCGGGAGCCAGGGCTGGGCTGAACAGAAACCCCTGAGCCAGATGACAATCGTGGGCCTGCAGCCAATCGACCTGCGTCTGGGTTTCTACGCCTTCGGCAATCACTTCCAGTTTCAGGTCCGCCGCCATACTGATCACGGCAGCCACAATGGCGGCATCGTCCGGGTCAGTTGCAATATCGCGCACAAACGAACTATCGACTTTCAATCGCGATAGGCGAAAACGTTTCAGGTAGGCCAGGCTTGAATAACCGGTGCCAAAATCGTCAATGGCTAACTTGATTCCCTTCAGGCTGAGCTTGTCGAGGATTTCGGCAGCCTGTGCCGGATCCTGCATCAACACGCTTTCCGTCAGCTCGATACCCAGCAGGCCAGCGATTCTGGTGTCAGTGCCCAGCGCCTCGGAAATCGTATCCGACAGCTTTCCCCGCCAGAATTGAACTGCCGAGACATTGACAGAAACCGGTATGCCGGCCAGCGGACCCGCTTGCCATTGTGACAATTGACGACAAGCTTCGCCGATGACCCAATTGCCCAGACTGACAATCAGGCCGCTTTGTTCGGCAACTGGAATAAAGACCTCGGGCGAAATGTTTCCCCGAAGTGGATGAGGCCAGCGCAGCAACGCCTCGAATCCAATGGTTTC
The DNA here is from genome assembly GCA_964523755.1 of uncultured Wenzhouxiangella sp. Taxonomy (GTDB): domain Bacteria; phylum Pseudomonadota; class Gammaproteobacteria; order Xanthomonadales; family Wenzhouxiangellaceae; genus Wenzhouxiangella. The sequence continues at coordinate 20,475 of CAZFYM010000021.1, forward strand.
GCCGGTATCGAGGTTGACCTGTGGCTGAAAGTGCAATCTCAAATCACGATTGGCGAGCGCCTCACGCAGCTCGCCCTCCAGGATCAAACGTTCGTGAGCCCGCTTATTGAGTTCAGGTGTAAAGACCTGAAAATTGGATCGGCCTTTTTCCTTGGCCAGATACATGGCAGCGTCCGCATTGCGTATCAGGTCACTGGCAGATTGTGCATCGTCCGGATAAAGCGCAATACCAATGCTGGTTGTCACCCGCAACTGGTGGCCATCAATCACGAATGGATCGGTCATCAGCTCGAGGATCCGTTCGGCATTCTGACCGGCCATCGACGGGTCTGAGTCGCCAAGGATGATCAGGAATTCATCGCCACCCTGGCGGCTGATCGTATCGTTGCTGCGGAGATTCTCGCGCAGGCGGGCAGCCACCCGGGTCAGAAGCTGATCACCGGCATCGTGACCCAGTGAATCATTGATGGTCTTGAAGTGGTCCAGGTCAATGAACAATACCGCAACCTTCTGATGGTGCTGCCGCGCGCGATCAATGACTTGATGTAGATGTTCCTGCAGCAGGGTTCGGTTGGGCAGTCCGGTCAGACTGTCGTAGTGCGCCAGGCGATAAACCTCCCGTTCGGCTTGCTTGCGCGCAGTGATATCGTAAATAACACCATCAAAGAAGCGAATCTGGTTGTTCTCGTCCTTGATCGCTACCGCGTTGTTGACACCGACAAATCGGCTGCCATCCGAGCGGATGAACTCGACCTCTACATCACTGTAATAGCCGTCACGTTCAAGCCGGTCCAGCAATTGGTCGCGTTGTTCGGGATTGGCGTAGAGATCCGGGCTGGCCAACTGAATCATTTTTTCCGGATTTTCGTACCGAAACATGCGAGCCAATGCTCGATTGGCATACATCAGACCGTCTTCGGGTTGACCGCGGTAAATGCCCTCAAAAATGTTGCTGGTTATGGATGATAACAGTTGCTCGCTGTCGCGATAGGCCTGGCTCATTTGTTGAGCAAGTGCCGCCGCCCGCGAGCGATTGCATAAAAGCAGAAATAACGTCAATGACAGCAGGATGGTACCAATCAGACCCGAACCCAGGACAATCCATGGCGTGGAGCTTACGCGGGCTGATTGCACCAGCGACATGATCCAGTTTTGGCCCCCGGCTCTGAAAGGCTGTTGATGGGTAACAGAACGGGTCTGATTCAACGTCCCATCAGCCTGGGAGGCGGGTAGCTCGAAGATGGCGGGACCGTCAGGGTTATCTGACTTGTGGATTAACAGTCCAATTTCCCGATTATCCATTCCCGGAATGTGGAAAAGATCATCGACAGCAATCGCAACACTGACCCAGCCGCCGGATTGCTCGGCATTGCCATCAGTCCAGGCCAGCATGACGTAACCCGTACGAGTGCTTCCATCCGGGTAGGCCAGATCAAGGCGACGTGACAGATCAACGGCGTAATGGCCGATTGTTCGATCCAGTGCGTCAACCAGGTTCGGAAGCTGACAGACATCCAGGCCGATCGATTCACTGTTCGGATCCAGCGGTTCGTTGTACAGAATGGGGCAGATGTAATCGGCCTGGCCGTATGAATCGATGACGTTCAGGCCATCGGCGCGGATCGCATCATTCACTTTGGCCAGTTCTTCGCGCGGGACGCGGGGTACCCAGGCCAGCCCGCCAAGGCCGGCAAAATCCTGTTGGGCCAGAATTGTATTGGCAAACGATCGCCATTCCTCGCGGGTTACAATCTCGGAACTGGTCAGTAATGCACGCGCCGCGTTGACCAGTGTCTCGTATTGTGCGAAGCGGCTGCTGATGGTGCCAACAATCTGCTCGGATTGCAGTGCCAGAGTGGCTTGCCGGCGGGAATTATCGATGTCAACCAGCCAGATGGTGACCCAGATTGTCGTGCTGATCCCGATAGCCGCCACTGCGGCACCTGCGAGAAAGGCACCTCGTTCGCTACGCAGCCAGTTCATAAGGATCAATCGGTGTTAGTGAAAACGTCCGGGGCGGTTGGTCAGTCTTCGGAACGAATCGATGAGCGCACTGAAAGGCTGCCATGCAGCAGTCCTGGCTGGTTTAAGACCATCAATTGTAGCGATTCCGGTCCCATTCCGGGAGATTGCTGTCTCAGGTTTTGTCTTCATCTTCATCTTCATTATCCCAGCCATAGTCGAACGTGATTTCCTCATCCTTGGCGATCGAACGAAGTGCGTACAGGTCGGTTCCCCACCAGTCAGCATTGGGCTGACTGGCATGATTGAGAAAGCGCATTTCGTTTTTGCCATTGATGCCTTCCCAACGCTCCGTGTCCTCATTCCAGATCCACAGCACATGCATGCCGTCCTTCTGGGTTGAGGGGCCCTCGTAGCTGCCGATAAATTCTTCGGCGGCCAGATTGCGCCGTGCAAACAGTCCGCGCCCATGGATGGATGAATCGGCCACGTAGACCTTCGGGTTTTTGTCGTAGCGCTTGTCAGTCATGGGGTTTTACGTTTACTCATGAGGAATCAGTTGACGGTTGGCCGGGTCAGTTGTCAATCCGGTGTTGGAACGTCGGGGATACAGGCCGCGTTGCTTGAAGTCGTTTTTCAGAAGACCAAATCCGTCAGACGTCAAAGGGTAGAGATTGAATTGGCGCTGATCCTCGACCAGCGTCCAGGCCAGCAATCCGCAGTCGGCATGAATCTGCTCGGTCAGGCCGTTGTTACAGCGTATCGGTCCGACCGACTCGACCAGGCACTGACGCTCACGGTCGTGGGTCAGTGCAGAGTTGATTTTTACCGGCATCGCATGCAGTTCCAACAGGGTTGAAAGGGATCTGAATGCCCGCGTCCACAGTGCGTAGCTGTCGACATCGCCATCAAATTGATCGAATGTGACAAAGTCGATCTCAACCAGGTGTTTGCCAGCCTCCCAGTGGGCCGTCAGCGAGCCGGGCAGGTCAAACTCGTGGTCTTTCAGCGGCTCAACCAGGGCTAGTTCGACCACTGGCCAGAATGGCCCGAGCCCAGCGGTATCCATTTGCACATGCTGGAGTGCAATCAGGTCATTGAGGGTCATCAGTTGACCGTGGACGATTTCAAGGCCGGTGGTGTTGGCCAGTATCGATTGGGCCGGCGGGTGGATGCCGCCGCGTTCGAACAAGTCCCGTTCCAGCCGTTCGGTCAGATTTCCCGGCGTGTCACGGTCCGAGATCAAGGTCAGCGGCAGGGCCAGAAATTGCCCGGCTGGCGGGTTTGCGGGCGGACATAAGCGCGCATCGGGGAAGCGTTTGTCGTGCGCGCCGATGGCCATGATCTGACCGCCGCTCTGGCTTTCCCGGCTTAGCGGGCGGAACAAGTCCTCAAGTGCTTGCCAGGCTGGAAACCCGGGCCGCAGCAATTCGCCGGGTTCGAACAGACTTCCGACGATCACCAGAGTACCCCGGCCGGCGTCGCTGGCAACCCGTGCCAGGTCTTCGGCCAGCGCGTCGCCCAAGGCTTGACAGTCGACCTTGTTCAGTATCCTTTGACCAATCGGACCGGTCTTGACTTCGAAGCCGGCCACAAGACGGATATCATGCAAGGCTGATCTCTCCGGAAATTGTTTCAATGGGTTTGGACAAAGTGGATATTCGCTGGCAAGTCAGCCGGTTTGAACAGCTCAATAGCCGCGATATGTATCGCATACTGGCAGCTCGCGCGGCCGTGTTTGTGGTTGAGCAGACCTGCCCCTATCAGGATATTGATGGCCTGGATGATCAAGCGATTCATTTATGGGCGGAGACATTCAAAGGCAAGCTGATAGCTTATGCCCGATTACTGCCGCCAGACGTCCGATTTCCTGAGCCATCGATTGGCCGGGTAATGACCATCGATGAAGGGCGTGGTCGCGGACTGGGCCGATTATTGATGATCCGGGCACTCAATGAAGCCGCAAAAGCGTTTCCCGGCGAACCGGTACGGATTTCGGCGCAGCTGTATCTCGAAAAATTCTATAACGGCCTGGGATTCCAGACCGTTTCCAAACCCTACCTGGAAGACGATATTCCCCACCTGGAGATGCTTCGTGCGGCTTCGAATACCCTTTGAAGTCAATGACCAGACTGCGTTTGCTCAACTCAGAATAGCGAGAACGGTGACTTGCCCCTTCCGCCACCACTTCCGCCCCGGCGCCGACGTCGCATCCTGGCCAGTAACGCCTGCTCCCGGTTCTTGAGAAAATCGGAGCGATTGAGTTCGGATGGGTCTACGCCGCGGCGCTTGGCAGCAGCGGCACGGTATTGAACAAAATCCCGATAAGCATCGATTTCGGGCTTGAGCTCCCGGCACAGCAGTTCGACCATGATGGCATCGTCGAGAAATCCCAGCCCCGGAATGTGGTCAGGGATCAGGTCTTCCGGGTTGTTGAAATAAGCCAGGGCAGCCAGAACGCGCTTCTGACCGACATCCTGCATGCCCCAGCCTTCATCTTCGAGCATGTCGATCAGCACCTGCAGTTGGCCTAGGCGGTCGCGAATGTAGTCTGCCTTGACCGTTTCGTCGACTTGCTTGAGCAGCTCCCGGGCGCCGGCGATGATTTGGTCGCGTGAGACTTTCTCACTGCTGGCAACGGCTTGACGAGCCAGGTTACGAAAGTGGTCAAGATCTTTCTCTGTAAAATCAAGGGTGACACGCAGGCTCATGAGATTGGTCCTTGGTCAAATCGTTGAGTGGTTGAAATCATTCGATGGAATAGCGTAGAACGCCAGCACTGGATGGTCAATATCAGGCGGCGACAAAAAACAATGCGACGCAAACGCCGAACCCGGCAACCCACACCAGGGAACGCCACAGGTGCAAATCGGCCAGGTAGCAGACTGCATAGGCAATCCGGGTGGCAATAAAGCCGACGGCCAACCCGTCGACCAATGACGGATCTGCTCCCGCTAACTTGGCAATAATGACCGCCGCGGCGAAAAACGGAAATATCTCGAAACTGTTTTGCTGCGCCCAGCTGGCACGCTGGCGATACCCTTCAAGGCCCTGGGCCCAGACCCGAGGGCGCTTGTTGTTATAGCCCTTGTGACCGATTTTGGCAACGCCAACCATCAGGTAGGGAAAGATTGCGGCAATCAGAACGCACCAGTAGGCAATGGCCATGATCAGTAACTCTAAAGAATACGGAATCCGGAGTCTACCTTACAATGCGGGATTACGTCAGCTGCAATCTGTGGTAAACCGGTTTTGGAACATGGCAAAGACATTCGGCATTGACAAGATTCAACCGATCGACGCCGGGCTTCGCGGGCTGGTGCTGGTCACCGAGGTTGCCGATGGTCAACCCCTGGCTGATCCCATCTTTCAGCGCAAGTACCGCACCGCCGCGCCGGAGCATGGGCATCACATCGTGGTCTTCTGTCGATTGGCCAGTGGCTGGACGCCGGCCTCTTATATCAATTACCTGCCGCACAGACAGGCCATGCTGGTGGGTGGTGCCTGTACCGATGGGCAGGTGCTGGCCGGGCTGGACTGCGCCGTTCAGGCGCGTATTCGCGACGCTGGCGGTTTGATGCTGCAGGCGGTTCGCTACAGTGAGGCGCGTTTCGCCAATCAGTCCGTTGGCACCTTCGGGCACTGTGGTGATCAACGGTCGTGGTCAGTGCTGGCCCAGTGTGGTTACCAACGCCTGGATGATCCGCACCTGATCGTACGCTGGAATCGCCGCTTGAGCGGATGGCGCAAACGGCGACTGATCAGCAGCGTGGCCAGTCTGGGGCCATTCTGAGTTCAGATACTCTTGAGCAGTGCCACGAGTTCCTCGGGGCTGGTCCAGTCGCGTCCGCACATGTAGCGGGGAAGAAACCAGCGATCCGAGTCGGCCGTGACCGGCTCGGGGTCGCAACCCAGCGCAGCACGCAGTCCCAGTTCCGGGCCGTATCGTGGCAGGTAATCGGAGTGTAAATAGGCGCTTGTCTGACCATAGGGATAGGCAAAAAACTGCGGTCGGCGGCCGGATCGCCTGGCAATGTAATCGCTGGCCTGATCAATCTCGTCACGACATTCCTGTCGGGTTTCGATCTGGCGAAAATCGCCGCGCAGATTGTCCCGCTGCGCCGTCCGGGTCAGCGAGCCGTGATTGTGATCCCAGCTATGATTCTCGATACTGATCAGTCCACTTTCATTGGCAGCCCCCCACCAGTAGTCGGGCCACACTCCAAGGCTCATGTAATCGGTCTGATCGAGTTCAGTGCGCGCCTCGGGCGAGGCAATCACAAACGAAGTCAGGTGCATCCGGTGCTTCTGCTGGCGAGTTTCATCGGCCAGAAAACTCTGCATTCGATGGTAAAGGCTGACTTGCGGCCCGCAGGTGGGGTGGGCAAAATCTTCGAAGTCCAGGATCGCCCCGTCATCGGCCGTTAAAACGACCGTACGAGGCGCCAGACAACCCGCATCAAGATCAGCCAATGCCTTGGCCAGTGGCTGTATCCGCCAGCCCAGGTGGTCGAGCGTGACCAGATCTTCGCTGAAGGCGATCGGGTCGCTGCCGGCATAGGTGTTGTCCAGGACTTTTATCGAGTGCCAGGTCAGAATCGGAAATGAAGCTCTCATGGTCAGCGAAACCGATCGGGTTGACCCGGCACGGAATGAAGAAAGCCGCTTGCTTCGGCCAGCTTCCTGCGCTTGGCAGCAGCACCTTCGTAGAGTATCAGCGACCAGGGGAGACTAGCCCTGTCTCCCGCGCTGATCTGGTCAAGGGCTGGAAATCGCTGCTCATCGTTGTTGAATCGGAACTCAACGACCTCGCGCCCGCGCGATGCGATGACGAGCGTGAAAGTCAACGAACCACCACCACGAACCGCCTGCGCATCAAGCATCAGTTCGAGTTCGAGCCTATCCAACTCCAGCGGACTGTCATTCACATTGCGAATGCTGACGCCCGCAACAAGACTGGTTTCCAGGCGGCTGAGCGAGTCGAGTCTGACCAGTGGAGTTTCACCTCGGACATTGACCGGTCGACTGCTGCACGCGCCCAGAACCAAGGCAGTCAAAAGGGCCAGGGCCAACTTCAAGCCCAGCGTTGCCGGTTCGCGCACAAATCCCGCCATTGCTAGTGTGTCCTCGAGATTATCATCACAGGCTTGCATGATACTGGAGTCTGGCTTTGCCGGGCCATTTGGTGAGAAGGTTCGGGTTGACTATTGAACAAGCGCAGGTGATAAAACAATGCCATTTGCCAGAGGTTCCAGTGCCGTGGTCGTGGGAGCCAGCCGGGGGATTGGCCTGGCGCTGGTTGAAGCGCTGGCCGGAAAGGTTGAGTTCGACCATGTGATCGCTGCCTGCCGCAAGCCCGCCCGGGCCAGCCAGCTGCAGGAATTAATATCCGTACACGGCCAAAGGATTCGGCCAGTACAGCTCGATGTGACCCGACCGCAAAGCATTGTCCGTGCTGCCAGCGAGATCCGTGCTATGAACCTCAAACCGGCGCTGGTGATCCACGCCGCTGGCTTGTTGCATGATGATCAGGGCTTGACACCGGAGAAAAGGATCGAGGATCTGAATCTGGAGTCTCTGGAGAAAATTTTTCGGGTCAATGCGTTTGGGCCTGCGCTGGTGATGCAGGCCTTTCTGCCAACTATGGAACGCCGGGAGCACGCTGTCCTGTGTGCAATCTCTGCCCGGGTCGGGTCAATTGGCGACAACCGCCTGGGCGGTTGGTACGCCTGTCGTTCGAGCAAGGCGGCGCTCAATCAGCTGATGAAAACGGCGTCGGTCGAGTCCCGGCGGCGGTTTGGAAATATCATTCTGGCCTGCCTGCATCCGGGAACCACTGATACGGAGCTGTCCCGACCCTTCCAGGCCAATGTGCCTTCCGAAAACCTGTTTTCGCCGGAGTTTGTCGCCAGCCGTCTGCTGAGCCTGGTCAATGATTTCAGCGAAGACGACAGCGGTGGATTTTTCGCCTGGGATGGACAGAGAATCCCCTGGTAAGGGTTGTCTGGGTCTCCAGGCACTGAGCTTGATTGTGAAATAAAGATTTAACATCGCGGTAAAAAAGGCGTACACTTGAGGCAAAGTTGTGCTTAGATTGAAACAGCTTTGACTTGACTACTTATAAATCCTATGGGAAGGAGAAAAAGTAATGCCTCAGAATAATGCCATCGCGGCAAAAGACATGACCTGGCTGGTCAAGATAGCCGAGCGGATGATTCGGCCAATCGCCCGGATCCTGGTTGGAAAACTGTCCTGTACGGTTGCCATTACGCTGCTCAAGGAAGCCTATGTGGCAGAAGCCAAGCGGCAAATGCTGATGGAAAACCCAGGTCGCCGTCTGACCAAATCCGCTCTTGCCTTGTGGACCGGATTGGATACTCGCGCCATTTCTCAGCTTGAGAATCGAAAAGTGCCCGAGCAAATACCTGCCAGCGACGTTTGTCCGGAAGCGGCCGTGCTGCACGCCTGGACGACTGAAGCCCGCTACAAGGATCGCAAGACCAAGCAACCGAAGGATCTTGCTGTCTACGGTCGAGGCGTGAGCCTGCAAACGCTGGTCTCCCGGGTTGCCGGGCGCAATGTGACCTCAACCACGGTGCTGGATCGATTGGCCATGAATGGCAACGTCAAACTGGTGCCGGGTGATTTTGTGCGGATTGTCAATCCGAACTACGTACCGGTAACTGATACCGAGCAGAAAATCATGGAAGCGTCGTGTGATTCGATTGGTCACCTGGCCGAAGCGATTGCACACAATATGGAAACTGGCAATGTCAAGTCCGATTGGGCGCAACAGGAAGCGACGTCAATTCGTATTCCGCCCGAGAAGCTTGATGATCTGCGTGCCAAGCTCGACAAGTTGATTGCCGATCAAGCCAAGGCGGCCGACAAGGCCATCAAGCCAGTGCAGTCTCCCGGCAAACGAGCTGATAGTCGCTCGATTGCGGTCGGTTACTACTATTGGCAGGACGAAATCGAAGACTGAGCTTGAACGGATCGCCACCCCGCCCACGGCGGGGTGGCGGTTTCTGGAAGGATGCGGTTCAAACCGGTTTGCTGACTGCCAGCGTGGCAATACCAACAAACACCCCCAGCGCAATCAGATACAGAATGACTCCGGGTCCCCGTCGGGCCTGACGAAACGCCGCAATGCCCAGCCCGATGTAGGCGGCAACCATCAAAAGTTTCAGTCCGAACCAGGACCAGAGCGGAAAACGCATCTGCAGCCAAAGAGCAATCCCGGACAGCAGCAGCAAGGTATCCACGACATGCGGGCCAATGCGCACCATGGGGTGGGCCAGGGGACGGTTCAGTACCAATCGAACGAACCCGCGCAGACCAAAGCCGATGCCGCTGGCCAGGGCCAGAAAAACGTGCACATGCTTGAGTAGAAAGTAGATGCTCATGGTGGTTTTCTCATGGCGATTTCGAAACACACCCTGCCAGTTAGGGTTGGAATGCAGATCCAGCCGGAATTCTATCAGGCCTGCGATGTGAGAATGAGTTGAGCCTAAGCGGCAGGGAGGGAATAAGCCGCAATCCCCTTGGACAATTTCTGATAGCTTAGACCCGGCGAATTTTCATCTTCCAAGGAGCTTCTGTGGCCGACCCGGATCAAGCGCTGGAAGCGCTGGTTGAGCGTACCCTGTCCCAACTTGGCGGGCATCTGGTCATGGGCTTGCCGCTGGGGCTGGGCAAGCCCAATCGCCTGGTCAATGCATTCTATCAGCGAGCCCGGCAGGACCGCTCGATTCGTCTGGATATTGTGACTGCGCTAAGCCTCGACCCTCCGGTCCCGGGACATTGGCTGGAATGGCGTCTGATGGAGCCCATTGTCGAACGCATGTTCGGCAGCGATTACCCGCGTTTGCAGTACCTGGTGGATCTCAAGGGCGAGAGCCTGCCGGCCAATGTGTCGGTGACCGAATTCTATTTTCAGTCCGGCGCCGCACTGGGCAAGCCGGCCATGCAACGACACTATATCTCCTCGAACTATACCCACGTGGCGCGTGATCTGGTTGACCGGGGAATCAACGTGATCGCTCAACTCATTGCCGGACCCGAAGAGGAACGCTACAGCCTGTCCTGTAACCCGGATGTCAGTCTGGATCTGAAAACACGCTTGCTGGAACTAGCGGACCGCAAGGCCATGACGCTTGGCCAGGTTCATCCCGACCTGCCATTCATGCACGGTGATGCCATTGTCGATGCCGACTTTTTTGACGAGATTGTGACCGACGATCCCCGGCAGCCACTGTTCGGATTGCCGAGACTGCCCGTTGGTCTGCAAGACCACGCGGTCGGCTTCCACGCCTCACGTCTGGTGGCTGACAATGGCACGCTGCAAATCGGGATCGGCTCACTCAGTGATGCGCTGGTCCACAGCCTGATGCTGCGCCAGCGAGACAACCCGGCTTACCGCAAATTGGTCGACGAGATTGCCGGCGAACGACTGGCAATGGAATCGCATGGCCCATTTGAGCATGGCTTGTACGGTGCCAGCGAAATGTTCATGGACGGGTTCATGCACCTGTACAAGGCCGGCATTCTCAAGCGCGAGGTTTTTGATGATGTGGATCACCAGCAGCGAGTCAATCGAGGTGAGACTGACGCCGAAACCGGAAGTGGCGCGCTGATGGACGGCGGGTTTTTCCTGGGCACTTCCGGTTTTTATGAATTTCTGCGCAACCTGGACAGCGATGAGCGGCCTCGGTTTCGTATGCACGGTGTGGGCCGCATCAACCAGCTTTACGGTGGCCGCGAAGCCCTGGAACTGGCCCAGCGACAGAAAGCGCGTTTTATCAATACCTGCATGATGGTCACGGCGACCGGGGCCGCCGTGTCTGATGGTTTGAAGGATCATCAGGTCGTTTCTGGCGTCGGCGGTCAGTACAATTTTGTCGCCATGGCCCATGCCATGGACGATGGACGTTCCATACTGCTGCTGCGCTCGACCCGGGGTGAGGGTGACCGGCTCAGCTCGAACATTGTCTGGGAATATCCTCATACCACCATTCCGCGCCACCTGCGCGATCTGGTTGTGACCGAGTATGGCATTGCTGATCTGCGCGGCAAGACTGATGAAGAGTGTATCCAGTCGCTGGTGGGCATCATGGATGCCCGCTTTCAGGATAAATTGGTCAGTCAGGCCAAAGATGCTGGCAAGCTGGACCCGAACTGGAGCGTACCGGATTGCGCACGACGCAATCGACCGGATTATCTAAAGAAAAGTTTTGGCGATCCCGGCCGCTTTCCCGACTATCCCTTTGGCAGCGACTTCACCGATCTGGAGCGGCGCCTGATTCCTGCCCTGCAAGCGCTCAAGCGATTAGGCAACAGCAAGCCGGCCCTGTTGAAAGCCTTGCTGACCGGTAAACCCGGCAACCATCAAAATTCACTCAAGCGACTGGGTCTTGATTCACCCGTTGGCATTCGCGATCGCGCCTACGCCCGGTTGGTGGCAGCGGTGCTTGATCAATGTCAGTAGCCGAGCAAGCAGGGCACCAGGAAGGCTTTTCACCTGAAATGATCGGCAATGGTTCGGGCCATGACATCAGCCGAGTTCAGCCAGGCGAAATGATCAGCCTTGCCGCTCAGGTCATCGCTGTTGATGACCATGGAGGTAATTTGGCAGGCTGGGAGTTTGTCAGTCAAACCTTTCAGCGAGGCTTCTGGCACAAACCAGTCGTCAGCCATTCGAGTGGCCAGCACCGGGACGGTCAGTTCCAGCATCTGCGCTTCCGGGGTGGGAACGAGACCGGGCAGATTGTAATGGCCGGTGCGGCCGGTTCGCGTCCAGTCAGCGATCACGCCGCGGGCCTCGCGGCCGGCGAAACGCAATGCTCGCCCAGGATAGTGGCCGATCAGGTATCCGATGGCCGGCATCAGCCGGAAGGCCAAAAAAAGTGTCAGCCGCCCCCACCACGGAAACAACTGTTCGAACGGGGCGCCGCCGGCCACCAGGGCAATACCCTGGCAGGCTTCGGTGTGACGACCAGCCAGCAGACAGGCAAACTGGGAACCAAGACTGTGACCGCCTATCAACAGGCGCCGATTGCCGCAAACCGCACGAATCGCCGCAAGGCTTGCCGCCAGGTCAATATCTAGTAACTCCCGGTAACCCCAATCATTGTCGCGCGATGCTCGCTGGTCCGACGAACCAATACCGCGCCACTCGTGAATATAGCTTTCAATGCCTCGTTCGGCCAACGCCTGACCCAGCCGAATATACTGACGCGCACTCAGGCCCATACCGGGAATGAACAGGATGGTCTGTTGAGCCAACGCGGCAGGAACATGAATGAGATCGAAGCGATGACCGTCGGAAGCGGTTACGGAAACAACAGGCTGGCTGTGAGGCATGATCTAACGATAGGATCGAGAAGTGTTCATGATGCACTAAATCAACGGCAGGTATGGCACAACAAGGTGCCGGACTGGTTTCGGGTATTGCTATCACGCCGGGCAATTTACTATCCCCTTCAATCCTCATCGAGTAATTCGAACTGCTCTGCCAGAAAATCGATCAGGCCACGTACCGCCGGCAGCAAGCCGCGGCGCGATGGAAACACCGCGTGCACGATCTCGCGCGGCGGTGCCCAGCCTTTCAGTCCCTGAACAAGTCGGCCCTGGGCAAGTTCTTCGCTGATCATCATTGTAGGTAGCTGCACGATGCCGATGCCGGCCGCCGCGGCGACTCGAAGCGCGCTCATGCTGCGCGTGATCAGTCGTGGGTGGTGCATGACCCTGGTCTCCGAGCCATCCGGGCCGATCAAGTGCCAGCGGTGTCTGTACCGCGGACGGCCCAGTGCCAGGCTGGGAAATGCCATCAGGTCGGTCGGCCCATCAGGCTTGCCGTGTTTCTTCAGCAAGCCAGGGCTGGCCACCAGGCACTGGCCCCGGTCAGTCAGCGTCCGCAGCACCAGATCGCTGTCCTCCAGTGGCGGCGGGCGCACACGAATGGCGATATCGAACCCTTCTTCGATTACATCGACCCGCCGGTTGGTGGCGTCCAGTTCCAAAGTGACGTCTGGATAGCGTTGCTGAAACTCAGCCAGCATACCGGCCACACGTGCTTCCAGCAGTGCCACCGGGCAGCTGATGCGCAGCGTGCCGCAGGGCGTGGCGCGCATCGCGTCGATCGCTTCCTGGGCGGCCTCGGCCTGCACCAGCATGGCCTTGCAATGGGTGTGGAAGATGCGCCCGACCTCGGTCACGACCACATATCGGGTGGAGCGATTGAGCAGGCGCACGCCCAAGCGTTCCTCCAGCGCGGCAATTCTCCGGCTGAGCTTGGACTTGGGCTCGCCCAGCGCACGACCGGCTGGTGCGAAGCCGCCATGGTCGACCACCTGGGCGAAGTAATAAAGGTCGTTGAGATCGTGCACTGTTTTGTCCTTCAGGTTGCGTTCAGCTGATTCGCTTCTGCTGATTGTCGCCCGCAAATTATCGTTCCGCAAATGGAACAGTGAGTGTGAATTTTGCCGACTAGCGGTACCGATGTGTTCGGTCCAGAATGTGCCAAGGCATTTTATTCAGGAGCTTGACATGAAAAAAATTCTCGGTATCTACAGCGCCCACCGCGCCACTGGGTGGGTGATGGTTTTCCGGTCAGCCCATTGACGGGTCGGTCGTCGGACAACGGCCGTTGGTGATGAATACGGCCGACGAAATTCGCCAGGCCATCCACGATTTTCGCGCCGGTCACTTCGGCCGGCTGGCAGCGAGCGCCTGAATCGAGTACCAACTAATCGCATTCAACCAAGGAGCATTCCATGAAAGGCAACTACAACTACAGAAAACTTGACAAGAACGACGCGGCCTTGCTACTGGTCGATCACCAGTCTGGTCTGATTTCGCTGGTGCAGGATTTCGAGCCCGGCGAATTCAAGAACAACGTGCTGGCGACCGCCGCCTGTGGCGCGTACTTCGAACTGCCCACCATTCTCACGACCAGCTTCGAAGACGGCCCCAATGGACCGTTGGTGCCCGAGCTCAAGGCCACTTTCCCGGATGCGCCGTACATTGCGCGGCCGGGCCAGATCAACGCCTGGGACAACGAGGACTTCCTCTCCGCAGTCAAAGCCACCGGCAAGAAGCAGTTGATCATCGCTGGCGTGGTCACCGAGGTTTGTGTCGCCTTTCCGGCCCTGTCTGCAATCGAGGAAGGCTTCGAGGTCTTCGTTATTACCGATGCCTCTGGCACCTTCAATAAGACCACCCGCGATGCGGCCTGGTCACGCATGGAGGCAGCCGGCGTGCAGTTGATGACCTGGTTTGCCATGGCCTGCGAACTCCACCGCGACTGGCGCAACGACATCGAAGGTCTGGGCGAACTGTTCTCGAACCATATCCCGAACTACCGCAACCTGATGACCAGCTACCAGGCCCGGATCAATTGATGACAAGCCGAACGTGGTAATACTTGTGCATGCCCTGGGAACCTCTGAGCCAGTGCAGACTTGTTCAGAGGTTCCTTGGATTAGCCAGGTTTCTCAGCCATTCTACACCCCAACGTTGCATATATTTTCGGAGCTGGAAGCCCGGAGAGTAGTGTTTCCGTGGGCTGCACGGAGTGTTGCCACCCGGAGCGTAGCTTCACCCTACGTGAGGACTGGCAACGCGAGTACAGACCGCGGAAACGCTGCTACACCGGGCAGCGTAGCGGTTCCGGCCCGATGTTATGCAACGTTGGGGTACAGAGGGCTTCAACCGTGCTGATCCAGGTTCTCGCGTCTACCGATCGCTTCGAGCATCTGGTAGCGCCTGCCACCAAACCCACCCCCTCCCGGCGATGGCTGAGGTCTATACCTGATCAGGAAAGGTATTGAGACACACAGTATGGTCAATCCGATTCAAAACGATCCCGGAAAATCGGAGTATCCGGCCGGAACCGTGCCAGGTGCCAGGCTGGCCGGCCACCGGCGACCGTGAATGCTCCGCTGATGTAAAGCTCATCCTGGAACATCGCCAGCCCGAGTGCAGGGCCTTCGACTCCGGCACCGCTGGCACCGGTGGGTACCTGCCAGTCAACCCCGTCGAAAAAGATGACTCCACCCACTGGGCTGCCCCGCAGGTGAAGTTGGGTACCGGCCAGGTAGAGCAGATCACCATCTACCAGGGCACTGTTGATCGTGCCGGTCAGGTCGATGTCTGGAATCAACCAGTTCTCTCCATCCCACAAGGCCAGGCCGGGAGCTGGCTGGTTGCCCACCTGAGTAAAAGAGCCGGCAACCAGTAATTTCCCATCGTAAATTCGGGGCCATGCTGCTTTCGACACCGACCAGCAGACGATTTTCCGAAGCGGCGAGGAGTGGAGTGGGTCTGGCCAGTCCCGCATTGACTCCCGTAGCAGTGGACAGTGGCTGCCATACGCCATCGAACCTTGCCAGACCCCCGGCAGGAGTGCCACTGACACGGCTGAATGCACCGACAGCAATCAGATTGCCGGAAAGCTCACTCAGGGAATGTACGGTACCGTTCGGGCCGGGCTGAACCATCAAGCCTGGAAACTCCCAGCTTGTTCCCGACCAGCGAGCCACCGCCAGGGAACCGCCACCAACGGGAGAGCCACCCACATAGAGTGAATCGCCGAACATCGCAAGGCTGGTCGGATCGATCTGCAGGGTGTCGTCGAATCCCAGCCATGCCGAACCGGTCCAACGCGCGATATTGCTGACTGCGGTCTGGCCAGCCCAAGCGATTGAACCGGCAACAACCAGGTCGCCCTCGACCTCCAGTAGCACTCTTGGAAATGATTGGACCCCTACCGCTTGCGGTTCCTCGCCGAACACCGTCCAGCCATCACCATCCCAGGCGGCTATGTTGTTGGCCAGTTGGCCGCCGGCGGTATCAAACACTCCGGCGACGGCCAATTGACCCTGCCAATTCCCCAGTGCATTGACCTGTGGGCTAAAGCCACCCAGCCCATTGCCCAGGCCATGCCAAGCCTCACCGTCCCAGCGAGCCAGTGCGCTGATTGGTTCTTGACCCACGTTACTGAAATTGCCACCGGCGTACAGCGCATTGTCAAGCACGGCCAATGCGGTTATCACGCCGGGTTGCTGGCCCAGAAAAAACTGGAACGGGGAAAAGCTCGACCACTGGCTGCCATCCCAACGGGCCAGGCCGTTGACCACCACGCCGTCAGCGACGGCGAAGGAACCGGCGGCAATTAATTGACCGTCATGAACGGCCAGGGCCCTAACTTCTGGCACATCTCCAACCAAGGCGACGCTGACGCCGTCACCCAGGCTCTCCCAGGTTTGACCGTCCCAGCGGGCTAGGCCGTTGACGACCGCGTCTTCGATCGTCCGGAAGCGACCACCGATATAAAGCGCTTCGCCGCGACCGTCATCCCAGACCAGGCTGGTCAGCACATCGCCATCCACGCCCGGACCATGAAAACCCGACAGCCATTGGCCATTGACCTGGCTTGCGCCGATCGCTGGTCCGGCCACGAAGGTCGAGACCAGGACGAACACCACTGTAATAAAATCTGTTCGAATCCGGTCAAAGATCGAAACGGTTTGAATCATTGCATGCTCCTTTTAAAAAATTCCGGATCAGATCCATCTCTGATATTGGTAAAGAGAAGCGGCCGAATTATAGTCGAAATAAACTAGTGAATCTCTGAACAAGTCTGCGCGCTCCGCGCAGACTTGTTCAGAGATTCCCAGGGCTGCGAGCAGTGTTTTGCTTGTGCCCCAGCAGTCGGTGGGGTTCACGCCCGGGGTGTTAAACTTTAACGATCTAATGCGCATCACGCTTTTCTCCTAAGTGGTGACCGCATCAATTCTCAAGGATCCATAATTTAATGGAAAAAACCAGTTTCAAGCGCATGGCGATCGTGCTCGTTGCGCTGGTGCTCGTGCTTGGCGCGCTGTTTGCGTGGCGCTTTGCCCAGATCCGTCAGCAGGCTGCGCAGATGTCGCAGGAGCCGCCGCCGGTCAAGATCGAAGTTGTGGAGGTCACGACGCGGCGCTGGGCACAGTCGATTCGCGCTGTCGGCAGCTTGCGTGCAGTCAATGGCGTGGACGTCGCCAATGAGGTTGCCGGCGTGGTTGAGGCGCTGGAGTTCGAGTCGGGACAGGCGGTGGAGGCCGGCGATGTGTTGATCAGGATCGAGGCAGAGACCGACGAAGCTGCGCTCGCAACTCGCGAGGCCGAATCTCGTCTGGCGCTGCAGCAGTTCGAGCGTTTTTCCAATCTGGTTGAGCAAAATGCCGTGTCCCATTCGGCTTTTGATGAGGCTCGCGCCAATTTTGAGGCCGCCGAGGCACGCGTACATGAACAGCGGGCACTGCTGAACAAGAAGACCATCCGCGCGCCGTTTTCAGGAGTATTGGGATTGCGCCAGGTTGATCTCGGCGAGTTTATCGCCGTCGGCACACCCATTGTTGGTATCAACATGCTCGACCCGATCCAGGTCGATTTTACGATTTCCGAGCGCGATCTGCCGCGCGTGGCCGTGGGTGATCGGGTCGAGGTGAGCGTGGCCGCCTTTCCCGGACACCCATTTGAGGGTCGGGTTCAAGCCATCGACTCTTCGGTATTGCCGGAAAGCCGCACTGTCAGGGTACGAGCCGAGCTGGCCAATGTGGAGTTGCAGCTTCGTCCCGGCATGTTTGCCAGCGTGCGCACCATGCGCGATGAAATCATTGATGTGGTGACCGTGCCGCGCACCGCCATTTCGTATAACACGTATGGTGATTTTGTCTTCGAAGTCGTTGAGAAAGCTGAAGGTCACACCATCGTCGAACGTGTCAATGTCACGACCGGCGAGGCCCGCGACGGTGAAGTCCGGATCATCGACGGCATTGAGGCCGGGGCGACCGTGGTCGGTGCCGGTCTGCTGCGCCTGCGCAACAACCAGCCGGTCGAGATCGTGGTCGACACCCGGGCTGCAACGGATTCGGGCAATCGCTGATGCGCTTTACCGATCTGTTTGTGCAGCGCCCGGTGCTGGCCACTGTCGTCAGTCTGCTGATTTTGCTGCTGGGCGCGCGCGCGGCCATGGAACTGGAAGTTCGGCAATTTCCCGAGCTTGAAAGCACCACGGTAACGGTCTCGACTGCCTACCCCGGTGCCGATTCCGAGCTGGTCAAGGGCTTCGTGACCACGCCTTTGCAGCAGGCGATCGCCGAGGCCGAAGGCATCGACTATCTGTCGTCGACCAGCGCATTGGGTTTGTCGACGATCGAGGCACGCATGGTGCTCAACTATGACGCCAACGATGCACTATCCGAGATCCAGGCCAAGGTCGCCAGCCAGCGCGATGTGCTACCCGAGGCGGTGCGCGATCCGGTCATCACATCGACCACGGGCGAAACGACAGCCTTGATGTACATCGCGTTTTTCAGCGAGTCCATGGCCGCTTCCAGCATTACCGATTATCTGACGCGCGAAGTCCAGCCGCGTCTGCAGGCTGTCGCCGGTGTTGGCAAGGCCGAGCTTCTGGGTCGTGCTTTTGCCCAGCGCATCTGGATCGATCCCATGCGCCTGGCGGCGATCAACATGACCGCCAGCGAACTGGTCGATATTCTGCTGCAGAACAATTTTCTGGCTGGGGTCGGGCGCACGCGCGATGAAATGGTGCGTATCGATCTGAAATCGAGCACCGACGTATCCAGCCCGGAGGCGTTCAAGGAATTGGTAGTCAAGCAGGCTGACGGCAGCATCATCCGGCTTGGCGATATTGCACGCTCTGAATTGGGCTCGCAGACCTATTCGCAGACCAACAAGTACAAGGGCCAGACCTCGACTTACGTGGCAATCGAGCTCGCCCCGGGGGCCAATCCACTCGATGTGGCCGCGCGCGTTCGCGATCAACTGCCGGGTATCCGAGAGCAATTGCCGGCTGGCCTCGACGTGGAACTGGCCTACGATGCCTCCGAGTTTATTGAAAGCTCGATCAAGGAAGTGGTCAAGACTCTGCTGGAAGCGGTGCTGATCGTACTCGGCGTGGTGTTTCTGACCCTGGGCTCGTTGCGCGCGGCCGTAGTGCCATCGGTGGCCGTGCCGTTGTCGCTGATCGGCGGCGCAATGATCATGCTGCTGCTGGGCTTCTCGCTCAACCTGCTGACTCTGCTGGCCATGGTGCTGGCGATAGGGCTGGTCGTTGACGATGCCATCATCATCGTCGAGAACGTGCATCGTCATATTGAGCAGGGTGAGTCGCGCTTTGAGGCCGCGTTGAATGGCGCGCGCGAGATGGCCACGCCGGTCATCGCGATGACCACCACACTGATCGCGGTGTATGCGCCTATCGGTTTCATGGGCGGGCTGGTCGGCTCGCTGTTTTCGGAGTTCGCCTTCACTCTGGCCGGCGCCGTCCTGATCTCTGGCGTGATCGCGCTGACGCTCTCACCGATGCTGTCGGGCCACATCCTCAAACCGCACGGCAATCCGACCCGTTTCGAGAGCGCGGTGGAGCGCAGCTTCGACCGGCTGGCGGCGCGCTACAAGTCAGCGCTGGGCTGGACCTTACAGGTCATTCCGGCGGTCATGCTGTTCGCCGTCGTGGTACTGGGCTCGATCGTGTTCATGTTGCAGCTCAGCCAGAACGAGCTTGCGCCGGCGGAAGATCAGGGCATCCTGCTTTACCAGGGCCAGGCACCGCAAACGGCGACGCTTGAATATATGGAAAAATACGGTGAGCAGCTCCAACAGCGCTTCGAGCGCTTGCCCGGTTACGACGAGAGCTTCATGCTGCTGGGCTCGTTTGGGCCAAACTCTGTATTCGGCGGCTTCAAACTCAAGCCCTGGGACGAACGCGACGTCTCGCAGTTCGAAGTCCAGCCCATGCTGCAGGAGGCCGTGTCCGATGTCACCGGGCTGCGCACCTCCATTTTCTCCCGGCCCTCGATACCGGGCTCGGGTCAGGGCCTGCCGCTGCAGTTCGTGATCACCACGGCGCAGTCTTACGAACAACTCAATGAAATTGCCGATGCGATCATGGGCCGAGCCATGCAAAGCGGACTGTTCGGCTTTCTGCAAAAGTCGATCGAATTCGATCGCCCGTTGACGCGCATCGTGATCGATCGCGATCGCGTGGCTGACCTCGGGCTGTCGATGGCCGACGTTGGCCGCGAACTGTCGTCGCTGCTTGGCGGCGGTTTCATCAACCGGTTCAATATGCAGGGCCGATCCTACGAGGTGATTCCGCAGGTCGAGCGCGAGCTGCGCGCCGTGCGCGAACAACTGGCCGACTATTACATTCGTAGCGACAGCGGCGATCTCGTGCAGCTCGGCGGCGTGGTCTCTTTTGAACAAACGGTCGAGCCCTCGCAGCGGACCCAGCATAACCAGCTCAATTCCATGGCGCTTGAAGGCGTTATCGTTGGTGGCGCATCGATGGGTGAAGCGCTCGCGTTTCTGGAGCAGACCGCAGAAGATACGTTTCCGCAGGGATTCAGCTATGACTACAAGGGTGAATCGCGCCAGTTCAAGCAGCAGGGCAGTGCCTTGCTGGTGACTTTCTTTCTTTCGTTGCTGGTCATCTACCTGGTCCTGGCCGCCCAGTTCGAAAGCTGGCGCGATCCGTTTATCATCCTGATCTCGGTGCCGCTGTCGATCGCCGGCGCGATGAGCTTCATCATGCTCGGCGCGGCCAGCATGAATATCTATACCCAGGTCGGACTGATTACGCTGATCGGTGTGGTGTCCAAGAATGGCATTCTGATTGTCGAATTTGCCAACCAGCTTCAGATCGACAAGGCGCTGAATCGGCACCAGGCGGTGATTGAAGCTGCCGCCATTCGCCTGCGCCCCATTCTGATGACCTCGGTGGCGCTGATCGTCGCCATGATTCCTTTGCTGACCGCCACCGGACCGGGGGCCGAAAGCCGTTTCGCGATCGGCCTGACGATCGCTACCGGTCTGGGCATCGGCACCGTGCTGACGATTTTTGTCCTGCCGGCCTTCTACTGCCTACTGGCACGCGACCACAGCGCCCGCCGCGAGCAGCTGCAAGGACAGGCCGCCCAGGGAGGGTGAGACTGTAATGGATGATGAGACTGTTGTCCCCATCAAGTGATTTCAGTCCGGACATTGAACTTGAGGATAAATCGGCGAATAAAATGGGTGTCCGGGTCTCGCACCGGTCTCGGGTTTCCGGTACTCTTTCGGGCTTGACCCCCGATTTGCGGAGCATCGTCCCATGACCCCGAAGTTTCTGTTCACGCTGTTGCTGGCCACCCTGCTGCTGGCCGCCTGCAGCGACGCGCCAGAAGTTGAGTCAGCAAGCACAACGACCGAGTTGACCTCCACGCAGCCCGCCACGCCGGCAGCCGACGAGCAGGAATCCGAAGCTGGTGTACCGCAGTACAACATCGAGCAGTTCATGGACACCGAGCGCCTCGGCGGGGCCAGCTTTTCGCCCGATGGTGCCCGGGTGGCGTTTTCCAGTAATCGAAGCGGCGTATTCAATGTCTACGCCCAGCCCGTAGCGGGCGGCGAGGCGGCCGCACTGACTGAATCCGTCACCGATCCCAAGTTCGTTCAGGGCTACTTTCCCAATGACGACCGACTGATCTTCAGCGGCGACCAGGGCGGCAACGAGCTTGACCACGTCTACCTGCGCAACACCGATGGCGGCGTTGTTGACTTGACACCGGGCGACAGGCTAAAGGCCAATTTCGTCAGCTTTTCGGCCGATGGCAGCAAGTTCTGGATCGCGACCAATGAGCGCGATAACAGTGTTTTCGATCTGTATGAGTACGACTCGGAGACACTGGAGCGCGAAATGATCCTCGAAAATACCGTTGATGCGTTCCTTGGCCCGATCTCGCCGGACGGCAGCCACGCCGCGCTGGCCAAGGTGCACCTCAGAAGCGACACCGATATTCTTCTCTGGAGCCGCCAAACCGGCCAGATCACGACGCTGGTGGCCGACGAGGGCGAAGTCGCCAACAGTGCCGAAACCTTCAGCGCCGACGGCACGCAGCTGTTCTACACCACCGACCGCGGCTCCGAATTCAACTACCTGGTCTCGCGCAACCTCGAGACGGGCGATGAAACCGTGGTCTTGCAGCCGGACTGGGATGTCATGTATACCAGTCGCTCGCGCGGCGACAACTACCTGGTCGTCGGTATCAACGAGGATTCGCAGACCACGCTGAAATTGCTGGATGCCTTGGACTTCAGCGAAGTCGCCCTGCCGCAAATGCCTGATGGCAACGTCACCTCGGTCGAATTCTCGGCCGACGATTCGCAGATGGCGTTCTATTTCAGCTCCAGCCGCCGACCCAGCGACCTGTTTGTCGTCGGCATGGAAGGCGAAGGCAGTGGGGCGCGAGCGCTGACCTCGTCGTTGAACCCGGAAATCGACATCGATGACCTGGTTGACGGCAACGTCATCCGCTTCGAGTCCTACGACGGAATGGAAATTCCCGGCATCCTGTATCGTCCGCAGCAGGCTGCGGCCGACACCCCGGTGCCGGCGCTGGTGCGAGTCCACGGTGGCCCCGGTGGCCAGGCCCGCATCGGCTATTCAGCGCTCAATCAATACCTGCTTAACCACGGTTACGCGCTGTTCGATATCAACAATCGCGGCAGTTCCGGTTATGGCAAGACGTTCTTCGCTGCCGACGACCGTTGCCACGGCGAATGCGACCTGGGCGATGTGGTCGAGGCCAAGAATATGTTGGCCGGGCTGGAATGGGTCGACGCCGAGCACATCGGCATCATCGGCGGCAGCTACGGCGGCTACATGGTTGCTGCGGCACTCGCATTCGAGCCTGAAGTGTTCGACGTCGGCGTCAACATCTTCGGCGTCACCAACTGGCTGCGCACGCTCGAAAGCATCCCGGCCTGGTGGGGCCCGCAGCGCGACGCTCTGTTTGCCGAACTGGGTGACCCGGCCAAGGACGCCGAGCGCCTGCGCCGTATCTCGCCGCTGTTCCATGCCGGCAACATCACCAAGCCGATGATTGTGCTGCAGGGTGCTAATGATCCGCGCGTGCTGCAGGTGGAGTCTGACGAAATCGTACAGGCGCTGAAAGACAACGGCGTGCCGGTCGAGTACGTGCTGTTCGACGACGAGGGCCACGGCTTCCGCAACCGTGCCAACGAGATCACAGGCTACCGGGCGATCCGGGAATTTCTGGACAAATACCTGGCTGGCAGGGAAGCCTCCGAAGGAGAGTAGCAGCGGCGCGCGCTATCCGTCTGGTGGCTTGGCCTGCCCCATCCTTGTGCCTTCTGCTCGGTTCAATTGTGGGTCAGGGAGTGAAAGGGGGGATCCAGCGATTGAGTCGATTGCACGTTGAGTGATGCGCCACGGCCCTTCAAGTTTCTGACTATCTTAATCACCCTAACGTCGATAAGGCCTTTGGTGGACAGGTTGGTCATGCGGTGGGTATAGCGTTGTACACTTGCACCTCATGCAGCCCATACCCTTTGAACATGACTGATTCGACTGCCGCAGATGTACTGGTCATCGGCGGTGGCCTGGCCGGAATTGTGACGGCACTGGAGCTGTTGCGAGACGGTCAGTCCGTCACGCTGGTTGATCGCGACCGGGCAGACCGCTTTGGCGGCCTGGCGTTGTGGGCTTTCGGCGGCATGGCCCTGATCGACACCCCGCTGCAGGCACGCATGAAGATCCCTGACAGCCCCGAGATTGCACTGGCCGACTGGCTGCGCTTCGGTGAGCTTGATCCGAATGATCGCTGGTCGAACGCCTGGGCCCGTTACTACGTTGAGCATTCGCGAGTCCAGGTCTATGACTGGCTGCTGGAGCACGGTCTGAAGTTCATGCCGGCGGTCAACTGGGTTGAACGTGGTCGCCTGGGCGAGGGCAATTCCCTGCCGCGCTATCACATTGTCTGGGGCACCGCGCGCGAGCTGGTACGGCGTCTGAGCCAGGCCTTGCACGAGGCTGGCGCAGATCAACGTCTGAGGCTGTTGCATGGGCACCGAGTCGATGCGTTGATGCATTCAGCCGGACGCCTGACCGGTGCCGTCGCGATTGAGGAATCCAGCGGTCGCTCGTGCGAGCTCAAGGCAGATGTTGTGGTCCTTGCTAGCGGCGGGCTCAATGGCAGCCATGCCGAATGCCGGGCCAACTGGCCAGCCGCGCGACCGCGCCCGGAACAGATGCTCAATGGCGCCCATCCTTTTGCCGATGGCCGCCTGCACCGGTTCACCGAGCGCGAACTTGGCGGCCAGATCGTCAATGCCGGTGAGATGTGGAACTATGCCGCCGGTTTTCCGCATCCTTTTCCGCATTTCGACGGCCACGGACTGTCGGCCATTCCATGCAAGTCGGCGCTATGGCTGGACCATGCCGGCCGGCGCATCGGACCCGAGCCGCTGGTTACTGGTTTTGATACCCACTGGCTATGCCGGCGCGTGGCCGAGCAGGACAAACCCTGGACCTGGCACTTGCTCAATCGGCGCATCGCATTGAAGGAATTCGCCATCTCCGGATCAGAGCACAACCCGTCGATCCGCGACCAGCGCTTTGCAACCTTCGTTCGGGAGCTGCTGCTAGGCAATCGGCGCCTGATTCAGCAGATGCGGCGCGAGTGTGCGGATTTTCTGGTCGATGATACGCTGGCCGGGCTGGCTGAGAAGATGAACGCACTGACCACCTCCCATGACATCCAGCCAGCCGTACTGGAAGCGACCGTGGACGATTTCGACGCCAACTTTGCACGGCGCAACGCACTATGCAATGACGACCAGATTCGCCGCATCCTGCACGCCCGCCAGTGGGGTCCGGACAAGTTGCGTACCTGCAAGCCCGCGCCATTGAGGAAAAAAGGTGCCGGGCCCTTTATCGCCATTCGCATGCAGCTGATCACGCGCAAGAGCCTGGGTGGCCTGCGCACTGATCTGGACAGTCGCGTACTCGACTCGGCCGGCCAGCCCATACCGGGTTTGTACTGCGTCGGCGAAGCCGCCGGATTCGGTGGCGGAGGGTGCAACGGCAAGCGCTCGCTCGAAGGCACGTTTCTGCCCGGCTGCATTCTTACCGCGCGCTCCGCCGCGCGCTCGATCCGGACCGGCGGGTAAAGGAATTGAATCCATGATCCGACAACTTCCGGTCACCAGTGAAGACTTCCGCGAGCGGGCGCGTCGTCGCCTGCCACGCTTTCTGTATGACTACTACGCCGGCGGGGCAGGGCGCGAATGCACGCTGGCGGCCAACGCACGGGATTGGGATGCCGTCAGGCTGCGTCAGCGCGTGCTGGTTGATGTCGATGCGATCGATACCGCAACCCGCCTGGCCGGGCAGGATTGCGCCATGCCGCTGGCACTGGCACCGATCGGTCTGGGTGGCATGGCAGCGCGCCGGGGCGAGGTTCAGGCCGTTCGCGCGGCCGATGCGGCGGGCGTGCCGTTCACGCTTTCGACGGTCGGATTGTGTGGGCTGGAAGAACTGGCCGCAGCGGCCGAGCATGCCTTCTGGTTCCAGCTTTACATGATTCGCGACCGCGCGGTCGTCGAAGCCGTGATCGACCGGGCCAGGGTGGTCGGCTGCCGCACGCTGGTATTCACGATTGATCTGCCCATGCCCGGCCCGCGCCACCGCGACACGCGCAACGGCATGGCAGTGCCGGGTCTGCGTCCCAGGCTGCTCAAGCTGGCCCATGTCCTGGCCCGGCCCGGCTGGCTCTGGGACGTACCCCTGCGCGGCGGTCCCATGTGTCTGGGCACGATGAATCCACATGTCCGCGCTGCCAGCGACCCGGACTCGTTCCGCGAATGGATCGACACCCAGTTCGACCCGACCGTAACCTGGGACGATATCGACTGGTTGCGCGAGAAATGGCAGGGCCGACTCCTGCTCAAGGGCATACTCGATGCACAAGATGCCGAGCAGGCGCTGGCGCTGGGAGTCGATGGCCTGATTGTATCCAACCATGGCGGTCGCCAGCTCGACGGTGTGGCCTCGACGGTCGCCAAGCTGCCGTCGATCGTGCGCGCGGTCGACGGCCGGGCCGAGGTGCTGGTTGACGGCGGCATCCGTAGCGGCATCGATGTCTATCGGGCCTTGGCCCTGGGCGCGAGTGGTGTGTTGATCGGGCGTGCCTGGCTGTGGGGTCTGGCCGGCGGCGGTCGCGCGGGTCTGGATCGTATTCTGGCCGGCATCCGCGATGAACTGCGCCTGGCCATGGCGCTGACCGGCGTTACCCGCGTGGCCGACATCGGTCGCGATTGCCTCGACTTAAAGGACGATTGACATGCTTAACGGAGCCCAAGCCCTGATGCAGACGCTGGCCGATGCCGGTATCGAGGTCTGCTTTTCCAATCCGGGCACCAGCGAGATGCACTTCGTCGCCGCGCTCGACGACGAACCGCGCATGCGCGCCGTGCTGACGCTGTTTGAAGGTGTGGCCACCGGTGCAGCTGATGGCTATGCGCGAATGGCCGACAAGCCCGCGGCCACGTTGCTGCATCTGGGCTGCGGCCTGGGCAATGGCCTGGCCAATCTGCACAATGCGCGCAAGGGCAAGGTTCCGATCGTCAATATCGTCGGCGACCATGCCATCTACCATCAGCCACTCGACGCCCAGTTACAGTCGGATATCGAGACTGTCGCGCGCAATGTTTCGCCGGGCTTCGTTCGCAGTTCGGCCAGTACTGCTGAGCTGTGTCGGGATGCCGTCGATGCGATCGTCGCGGCGCATGGCCTGCCAGGCCAGGTTGCGACCCTGATTCTGCCGGCCGACGTGTCGTGGGGGGAGGGCGGTCAGCCCTGTCAGATGCCCGCCCCCGAGGAACCGGCAGTGGCCGATAAAGCCACAATCACAGCGATTGCCGAATTGATCCGAGGCCCTGGTCAGGTGGCTTTGCTGC
Source organism: uncultured Wenzhouxiangella sp. (assembly GCA_964523755.1). GTDB lineage: Bacteria > Pseudomonadota > Gammaproteobacteria > Xanthomonadales > Wenzhouxiangellaceae > Wenzhouxiangella. The sequence goes on from CAZFYM010000021.1 coordinate 47,244, forward strand.
TCGGTGGTCAGGCCACCCGCCAGGCCTGCCTGCAGGCGGCCGCCCGCATCGCCGGATCACATGATGTCAAGGTGCTGACCGAGGTCTTTCCGACCCGTCTCGAACGGGGTGCCGGCCGTCCACCGGTTGAGCGCCTGGCCTATCTGGCTGAGCTGGCCGGCGTGCAGCTGGCGGGCCTGGATCATCTGGTGCTGGTCAATGCCAAGCCACCGGTGTCGTTCTTTGCCTACCCCGGCAAGCCTTCCGAGCTGGTGCCCAAGGCCTGTCAGGTTCACACCCTGGCCAGTCCGGCCGAAAGCGCCAGGCTGAGTCTGGAAGCCCTGGTCGAAGCACTGGATTCCGGTCAGGTTCAGATCGAGCAGCAGCCGTCGCAGCGTCCCGATCGTCCGCGTGGCCAACTGAGTGCTGAGAAAGTGTGTCAGGCCGTGGGCCATCTGATGCCTGAGCGCTGCATCCTGATCGACGAAGCCATCACATCGGGCCTGATGCTGCCGGCGATGACCGCCGGAGCCCCGCCCCACGATCTGCTCACCCTGACCGGCGGGGCGATCGGACAGGGCTTGCCCAATGCCGTTGGCGCGGCCATTGCCTGCCCCGAGCGACCGGTCATTGCCCTGGTTGGTGACGGCTCGGCCATGTACACCATTCAGGCGCTGTGGACCATGGCGCGCGAGCAGCTCGATATCACCAGCATTGTGTTCGCCAACGCCTCCTACTCGGTGCTCAATGTGGAGCTCGAGCGAGTCGGCGCCGAGCGCGTTGGGACCAAGGCGCGCAGCCAGCTCGATTTGACCGGACCAACGCTCAATTTTGCCCGTCTGGCCCAGGGTATGGGTGTCCATGCGGTGCGCGTCGAGACCGCCGAAGCCTTCTGCCAGGCCCTGGAATACGCACTCAAGCAGCCGGGCCCGCACCTGATCGAAGCCATCGTTCCCGAATCCATCAGCGGCGCCAGGCGCAAGGTCCTGCCCTGGCTGCTGCGATCAGTGCCAAAACTGCCGCTACCGCTGGCCCGAGTCATCAAGAAAAAGCTGGCACCTTAGTACCCCTGGGCATAAATACACACACGTTCAGAGCGTCTCCAAAGCGTCA
>CAZFYM010000022.1:0-47831 GCA_964523755.1 uncultured Wenzhouxiangella sp.
CACTTCGCCAGCCACACTGGTGTCGATGGCAAGCGGAAATCCAGGCGGCACGTCGTTCAAGACCAGACCGCTGTCAGTCAGCGTGCCGGTGTAGGTGAACAGTGTGTAGACGCCGTCGCCAAAGCTGCCCTCGTCGTCGATATTCAGCACACCGTTCAGCGTCAAGTCACCATCGACTTCGATCAGGCTGTTGACCCCGCCGCCGACCACGCCGGGCGTATCCAGTTGAAATTCCAGACGCGCATCGCTGGTCAGCCCGAGATTGCCGTTGATATCGAGCGTGCCGGGGCTGCCAAAGCCGAGACCCGGCTGCAGGGTGCCGCCGTCTCCGATCTGAACCGGGCCGTTGATGGTTCCAGGACCGCGAAGCGCGCCCGGTGAATTGACGACCAGGCCAGTGACCACGTTCACCGTTCCGCCGTCGAGCCGGATCAGTCCGGAGGAACCGGGCTGGCTGGCAACGACGATGCTTCCGCTCGCATTCAGGAGAGCCCCGGCACCAATCTCCAGCGTACCGCTGCCTTCATGGCCAACACTCAAGGGGCCTGAGACGCTCCAGTTCGAGCCCGGATCAGTCAGCACCACGGTTCCACTGGCGGCCGGCGCGACACCGATCTGACTGATCTGGCTGGTGACCTGGCCGCCATCAGTGACCTCCAGCAGGCCAGCACCCTGATTTCCCACAAGCAGGCTCGAATCCAGGATCCAGCTCGAACCCGTACCGGTGACCAGCACTTCACCCAGGCTGCTGGCCTCCGAGCCGAGACCCGCTCCCGAGTTATTCACCGAACCTCCCGCTTCAATGAGTAATCCGCCGCTCCCCTGAAACCCGACAGCCACACTCGACGTGCTCGACCAGGCAGCAGTCGGCCCGGACACAGTCACGCTGCCGGATCCAGTGGGAAACCCACCGAGACGACTCAGGCCGCTGGTGAGAGATCCGCCGGCAAGAATCTCGATCTGACCCTGGCCATTGAGGCCGACGTCCAGACCGCCGCCGGGTGCAATGGTCAGGCTGCCGCCTTCCAGGGAGACCGAACCCGAGCCCGCGCCAAGCACGCCGAGTGCAATGCCGGACACATCAACCACCGAACCGCTTTCGATGGACAGCGAACCCACCCCTTGGCGTCCAACCACCAGTGAATCGAAACCGCCCGCACTCCAGCCAGAACCCCCACGCACCCGCATCGATCCGCTCGCTCCGATGTCGTAGCCGATGAAGGACTGGGCGGAACTGGTCACCAGGGAGCCATCGCGTACGTCCATCACACCGGACCCCGTGTGACCGACCCAGAGATTGCCGTTGATGGTCCAGCCGCTTCCCTGTACGGTGACGCCGCCGTTGCCGGCAGTCTCGTTACCGATGCGCGAGTTGTTGCTGCTGAGCGTGGCACCGTCGAGGATATTCAGGATACCGAGCCCGCTCTGGCCGACGACCAGATTGTTATTGATGGTCCAGCTTGACCCGGCGCCGTCGACGAACACCGATCCGGAGCTCCCGGCGTCCGTGCCCAGAATGGCGATGCCGTCGTTGAAGAGCTCACCGCCGTTCAGGATCTCCAGTTCCGCACCGGCTGTTTCACCGATCTGGATTGCGCCCAGAACTGGCGTCGGCGCCAATCCGAGCAAGGTAGAGTTGGGCATCTGGGTGTTGATGATGACGTTCTCACCAGCGCCTGGCACGCCCACCGGGCTCCAATTGGAGGCAACGAACCAGTCGTTTGACGTGCCTCCGACCCAGCTGGACTGTGCCTTGACTTCCAGGGCGGTACCGAGCATGAGCAATCCGACGCACGTCGCGCCGGAAAGACGGTAGCCGCTGCGAATGCGATTCAACCCAACGTCTGGCATGATTGATATCCTCTTGCAATATTTCGCCGCGATCGATATCGAGAAATATCGGCGTGTTCTGGCTTTGTCGATCAAGGGCAGGCAGTCGTGCGCCATCAGAACGGATTCTGCTCGAAGCGATCACCGAACAGTCCGTCCGGGAGCATCTCGAATGCACCGATGTCATACAGGCCGTGGAGTGCCGTTTGCCCGGAAAAGACACCTCGAGAGCGAGTTTCCAGATCGCTGGCGGGAGGCGGGCCAAAGCCCGCAGTGCTGTCGTTGCAGTAATCTCGAGCGCGGGACTCGGCCGAAAGCCTGAAGTTGCCGGCGGCCCGGTCGATGAACAGCGGGTCCCCCAGTTGATTGCGGGTGTGCGAGCCGAGACCGCCCAGGCTAGTCAGCTGGTCTGAATGCCACATGGCGCAGTCGGTGTCGACGAAAGGCGTCTCGGTGGTCAGTGAGGCAAGGTTAACCCCGCTTTGCTCATGCAGGACACTGCCGCGGATAATGAGAGTTGAGTCGGTTGAGCCAAAGCGGAACACGCCGGTATTTGGCTGGGAATCGGCAATCGTGGAGTAGAAGATGTCGATGCGTGAGCCTGTTGATAGCCAGAACGTATAGTTTGGCTGGCCAGACGGGCTTCCCGGCAGCCCGACAGGGCCAGTGCCTCGGGTAATGAGGCTGTTGAAGACCTGCATGGTCCCGTCCTGAGAGGCAAACAGGGTCGACCCGGCGCCAGACAGGGACGCGTTGTTGCGAATGACTGTGGCGTCAATGATGATCTCGCTGCCCGCATGCTGCACATACACCGCGCCACCGGTGTCACCGGCCCGATTGTTGCTGATCCTCGAGCATTCGAAACCGGTATGGCACGTGGTATTGCCAACCTTGCGATTGATGTTGACTATAGCCCCACCGGTAGCCGCAATCGCACCACCATTGCCGTTTTGCGAATTGTTTTCCTGGAGCCAAGATGCCTGAACATCCACAGTCGCGTCATTGGCCCAGATGCCACCGCCACGCCCGTTGGTTCCCGATGCCAGTGCTTCATTGCCTTCGACCAGAAGTGGCCGGTCGCTCGAGGGATTGCCGAACAGATTGAGCAAGGCGCCAACGAAAAACACCTCCGAGCCACCCGTTGCATACAATCCGCCGCCGCCACCGTAAACCGCATTGTTGCGTAGACGACCCTGGCCTGTACTTTCGTTATGCGAGTACCAGGCCATCTGGCAGCCATCCAGGTAAACCCCGCCCCCCCGACCGTTCGAGTCGCCCGTTGTGCCTGCGGTATTGGAAATGATCTCGCCACCGATTTTCAGAACCTCAAAGGCCCCATCGCAGAAAAGTCCGCCGCCGAATGGATTGTCCCCTGATACGGTGTTGGGCCCGATGCTGACGTTCTGCATGATCAGGGATCCTCCAGCTCCGGTAGAGGTCTGGAGCAAAGAAACACCTCCACCACGCAAACCGCTGTTGAAGCCGACGTTGGTGTCTACGACCGTCACGCTGGCTGTCATCCCGTTGTTCGACACCACCGAAAGCCCGCCGCCTGGCGCCAAAGCATTGCCGGTACCACTGACCAGATTCAATCGATTCAGAGTCAGGCTTCGGGTCGTGGTACCGCCGCCTGTGCCGGGAATGAAGCTTATGACGGGTGACGTTGCTTCGGAACCGCCGATGCTGCTTGAATTGGAAGGCGTAGTCGTAGTGCAGTTTGAATGGCCACCGATCAATTCGATGTTCTTGGAGCCTACAAAGAGGTTTTCGTTGTAGCTGCCCTGACGGATCCGGATAATGGCGCCGGCTGTATCGCTTGGGGCGGCGTTGATGGCGGCCTGAATGGTGGTATAGGTACACCCGACACCCGCGCGTAGCGTCACCGGCCCACCCCGCCCCGGGTCATTCGAAACCGCTGGTCGATCATCTGTCAAAAGAGCCTGCGCCCTGGCTAACACTTCGTCGGACAGTGCAGAATCGGGTCCGGCGGCCATCGCCACGCTAGTCAGCAACAGCATGAGAGGCACGGCACTCAATGAAAGAAGAGTCGATTTAGCGGCACCTGTTGCGAACATACTTCACCTCCGAATTCTGAATATCAATGATGCGAACCCCCTTCATTGACAAGTTCGGAATGGACCGCCGCTTTGTGCCAATTCATCGGGAAGCAGCTGACTTCTCCGCTTCGGCGAGAAGTCCATCAAGCCGGATCCAGTGCCGATAGATCGGGCGATATGCGACACTGCGGCCCATGAATCCGGAACCCGGCAGCGAGACCAGTCCACAGCCCTATGAATCCAGCCGCTACGGCGCGCTGGTCCTGAATCTCGGGCGGGCGCTACTGCATGTGGGTTCGCCGGCGCACAGACTCGAATCGGCCATGCAGATCATGGCGCAGCGCCTCGGCCTGCAGGCCGAGTTCTTTTCGACCCCGACCGCGCTGATGGTCTCGCTCGGCGACGGCGATCGCCAGCAGACCTATCTGGCCCGCTCCGAGCCCGGCGCGCCGAACCTGTCAAAACTGGCTGATCTCACCGAAGTCATGGAGCAGCTCGCCGATCGCAGCCTGAGCCCGGCCGATGCTGACGAGCGGGTGCGAGCCATCGACAGCGCCCCGCCCCGATTCAATCGCGCCTGGCTTTTCATTGCCTACATCGCGATTGCCTTCGGCGTCACTCCACTGCTCGGCGGTGGCTGGCGCGAAACCGCCCTGGCCACCTGCCTGGGGATCGCCACGGCGCTGATCGTGCTGCTGCTGAGCTCACACCTCGAGCGCTCCCGCTTGATTGCACCCCTGGCGGCCACCTCCACGACCTTTCTCGGCACACTCTGGTGCGGTTTCGATACGCAGACCGCCCTGATGCCGGCGCTGATCGCCAGCATCATCGCGCTGGTGCCGGGCATGGACCTGACCACGGCCTGTCGCGAACTGGCAACCGGTCACCTGGTCTCGGGCGCTTCCAGAATGGCATCGGCGGCGATGATGTTCGCGATGCTCACCTTCGGTCTGATCGTCGGCGGCCTGGCCGGCCAGGCCGTCGTCGGACCGGTCGATCTGGTCAACCCGAACCCCCTGCCCCAGTGGATGACCGCACCGGGGCTGCTGATTGCCGCCTCGGGCCTGGTGGTGTTGTTTCAGGGCCACCGGCGAGACTGGATCTGGATGCTGCTGGCCTGCATGATCGCCTGGGCGACCTCGTTTGTCGGCGTTGCGATCAACGCGCCGGTGATCGGCGCTCTAAACGGCGCGCTGATCGTCGGACTGGCCGGAAACATCTTCGTGCGGCTGACCGGGCGACCCGGCTCGATCATTCATATCCCCGGGCTGATCCTGCTGGTCCCCGGCTCGATCGGCCTGCGCAGCCTCGCTACTCTGCTGGAACACGATGTCATCTCCGGCATCGAGACCGCGCTGCTGACCGCCATGATCGCGGTGGCCCTGACCACTGGTATGATCGTCGCCAGCGCGCTGGTACCACCGCGGAAGAATACGCTTTAGAAACGGGCTCAGGGCTCAAGGCGAAAGGCTCAGGGCGAAAGACATAAAGACTCAAGGCGGAAGGCGAGAGATACGTGGCGATTGATATTCGGAAAGAGCACGCAAAGACGCTGGAGGAGGCGCAGCAGGTGGCTGATGACCTGGCTCGCGACCTGGCCGACAAGTTCGCCGTCCACTACGAATGGCAGGGCGATACCCTTGTCTTCGAGCGCATGGGCGTGAATGGCGAGATCGACGTCAACGATGAAGTCGTCCACGTCCGCGCCCGGCTCGGTTTCCTGCTCTCCTACCTCGAACCGGCCGTCGAGAGGGAAATCAACCGTTATCTCGACGAACACTTCGTGTGATCAGCAAAGTAAAGACTCACCACAGAGACAGCGAGAAAATCACTGAAAAGTCTTTTTCGTCCTCTGTGACCTCAGCGCAGCGATAGTGGCGTTGGCGATTTGCAAAAGGGCAAGAAGCCGATGTCAGTTGAGCGTCTGCGCGTGCCTCAGTGGTGAATCGACAATTCTGGTTCAAACGCCGTTGCACAGATAGATACCGAAGCGTTGCTTGCTGGTATCGATCATTTCTTCTTCCACGATCGCATTGCCGCCCAACTCGATGGCCGAGTTGCGGGCCAGGGTGCGGAGTTCCTCGGCGACCTGGGAGGGGCTGCGCTGGACACCGGCGACGCGATCTCTCACCGACACGGTGGTCTGGCCCAGGCGCTGGCAGTCCAGCGCATCAGGGGGAGCGAGCAGAGCGATGCGGCCCGCGCCGGGCTCGGGCTGGACCCAGGTACAGGCTGAGACGAGGACCGAGATCGCGAGGAGCTGAAGGGCACGTTTCATCAGAATGGCTTTCCTGTCGGGTTGATCGCCTGATCAGACGACCCGGACGGACATGAGTTCCCGCGCTGCTTGCCAACGGGCTTCGAGCGGATTGCTGACGATCGCGGCGGCAAGCTGCGATAATAGGGGTTCACGTCAATCACAGCATCCCGGAGTAAGTCGTCATGAGCGAGTCCATCGTCATTGTTTCTGCCCGCCGCACCGCCATCGGCTCGTTTCAGGGCCAATTCGCTCCGGTGAAATCACCCGTTCTGGGTGCCGCTGCCATTCGTGCCGCCGTGGCCGATGCCGGTATCCCCGGCGACGAGATCTCCGAAGTCATCATGGGCTGCGTCCTGCCGGCCGGTGCCGGCCAGGCACCCGCGCGCCAGGCCATGATCGGGGCTGATCTGCCGGTGTCGGTTGCTGCGACCACCATCAACAAGGTCTGCGGTTCCGGCATGAAAGCAGTAATGCAGGGGCACGACGCGATCGTGGCCGGCTCAGCCGACATCGTGATCGCCGGCGGCATGGAATCGATGACCAACGCACCCTACCTGATGGATCGCGGCCTGCGCATGGGCCACGTCCAGGCGCTCGATCACATGTTCTACGATGGTCTGCAGAATCCCTACGACGGCAAGATGATGGGCCAGTTCGGCGAGCAGTGCGTGGCCAGGTACGAATTCACCCGCGAGGAGCAGGACGCCTTCTCGGCCGCTTCGGTGGAGCGCGCGATGGCAGCCACGGATAACGGCGGTTTCGCCAATGAGATCGCGCCGGTGACGGTCAAAACCCGACATGGTGAAGTCGAAGTCAGCACCGACGAAGAGCCGCCGCGCTGCAATATCGACAAGATCAGCGCCCTGCGCCCGGCCTTTGCCAAGGACGGCACGATCACCGCAGCCAGTTCATCCAAGATTTCCGACGGGGCTGCTGCGCTGGTCCTGATGAGCGCCGACAACGCCCAAACACGTGGTCTTAAGCCGCTGGCCCGAATCGTGGCCCATGCGACCCATTCCCAGGCACCCGAATGGTTCACTACGGCCCCGGTCGGGGCCATCTCCAAGGTACTGGAAAAAGCCGGCTGGAGTGCCGACGAAGTTGATTTGTTCGAAATCAATGAGGCCTTCGCTGCGGTCACCATGGCGGCGATGAAGGAACTGAACCTGCCGCACGCCAAGGTCAACGTCAATGGCGGTGCCTGTGCAATGGGCCACCCGATTGGTGCCAGTGGTGCGCGGCTTCTGGTTACCTTGATCCACGCGCTGAAAAATCGTGGTGGCAAGCGTGGCGTGGCGTCGCTTTGCATTGGCGGCGGCGAAGCCACGGCGGTGGCCATTGAAATCGCCTGAGTCCATGAGCCAGAGCGAGCAGGTCAAGATCGTTGAAGTCGGGCCGCGCGACGGGCTGCAGAACGAGCCCTATACGATTCCAACCCTGGTCAAGATCGAGCTGATTGAACGGCTGGCCGCCAGTGGTTTGAGCGTGGTCGAAGCGACCAGCTTCGTCAGCGCGCCGGCAATTCCGCAACTGGCCGATGCCGAGGAGGTATTCAGCCAGATCCAGCGTCGCGATGGGGTCAGCTACCCGGTGCTGGTGCCCAATGAAAAGGGTTATCAGCGGGCACGCGCCGTCGGTGCCGAGGAAATTGCGGTATTCACCGCCGCCTCCGAGGCCTTCAATCAGAAAAACATCAACTGCTCGATTGCCGAATCACTGCAACGTTTCGGTCCGGTGCTTGAGCGTGCGCGCCAGGACAAGGTACGCGTTCGCGGTTACGTATCCACGGTGCTGGGCTGCCCCTATCAGGGCAAGGTAGCCGTGGCTGACGTGGTGCGGGTGGCCGAAGCGTTGTTCGAGGCGGGCTGCGCGGAAATCTCACTGGGCGACACCATCGGCGTCGGTACCCCGCACCAGGCCCGCGATGTCCTGAAAGCAGTTGCCGAATCGATTCCGATGGACCAGCTCGCCGTTCATTTCCACGACACCTATGGCCAGGCCCTGGCCAATATCTCCGCCTGCCTGGAGGCCGGCGTGCGCGTGGTTGACAGCTCGGTCGCCGGCCTCGGCGGCTGCCCCTATGCCCGTGGCGCCACGGGCAATGTCGCGACCGAAGATGTGGTTTACCTGCTCAACGGCCTGGGACTCGAAACCGGCGTCGACCTGATCAAACTGGCCCAGACCGGAGACTGGATCGCCGGCGAACTCGGCCGCCCCCGCTCCCGCACCGGCCAAGCCATCTTGAAGCGAAACTAGCTTGAAGACTTCAGCACTTCAAAAGACAAAGTCTTTATGTCGCGAAGCAGCTAAGCAGCAAAGAAAGCAGGGAAAGATTGGGAATTTTTTTGCACAAAAGTCCGGCCCATTGGTGGAGCGGTAAGACATTTTTCGATATTACCTACATGATGCGGAATGAACCATACTGACATCCCAGAGTTGGAGAGAATTGCCTCGGAGATTGTTGACGCAGCTGTGAAGGTACACAGTGCTCTCGGGCCTGGATTGCTGGAATCCGCCTATCAGGCTTGTTTATCGCACGAGATGATCCGACGAGGTCACAAGGTATCTACGGAGGTATTGCTCCCGCTCAGGTATGAGGATTTGACGGTAGAAAAGGCGTACAGAGTTGATATGCTCGTTGACGATCAAGTGATAGTCGAAAACAAGGTTACCCAGAGTCTTTTGCCAATCCACAGGGCTCAGGTCTTCACCTACCTGAAACTTACCCGAATAAGGTTGGGCCTTCTCATCAACTGGAACACTCGTTTAGTCAAGCACGGCATCAAGCGTGTTGTATATAACAAATGATTTCAAGTTTATTTGCTTTGCTGCTTTGCTGCTTCGCGACATTAAGATTTTGATTTTTTCACACAGGGAATTTCCACAATGCAATTGAATGACGTCAAGGCTGTTATTACCGGGGGGGTTTCCGGGTTGGGGTTGGCGGTGGCTCAAGGGTTTGTCGCTGGCGGTGGCAAGGTGGCTTTGCTGGATGTCAATGAGGACAAGGCGGCTGAAGCAGTTGGCAAGTTGGGCGAGGACTCGGCGCGGTTTTTTCGGGTGGATGTTACCAGTGAGTCCGATGTGGTCAGGGTGCTTGACCAGGCTCGCGAGTGGCTGGGCGGATTGAATGTTGCCGTCAGTTGTGCCGGGATTCTGGGAGCCGGACGGGTGCTGGGGCGTGAAGCGCCGATGGCGCTGGACCAGTTCAGCAAAACGGTGATGGTCAACCTGGTCGGCAGTTTCAATGTTGCCAAGGCCGCGGCCAATCTGATGCAGCACAATGAACCCGGCGTGGACAACGAACGCGGCGTGATCATCAATACCGCTTCAGTGGCGGCTTTCGAAGGCCAGATCGGTCAGGCGGCCTACTCGGCTTCCAAGGGCGGCGTGGTCGGGATGACGCTGCCGATGGCGCGCGAATTCACCCGCATCGGAGTGCGCGTGATGACGATCGCCCCGGGCATATTCCATACACCGATGGTTGATAGCATGCCCGAAAACGTGCAGCAGGCGCTAGGTGAATCCATACCGTTTCCGAAACGACTCGGAAAGCCGGAAGAATTCGCGTCCCTGGCGGCACACATCGTCGAAAACAGTTACTTTAACGGGACGACGATTCGACTGGACGGCGCCGTTCGCCTGGAGCCCAAGTAATGGAAACATTTGCCGCAATCGAGGAATATGTCAAGGAGCGCTACGATGTGGTCCACGACGAGCCTTTCATGCTGGGTCTGGAAATACCGGTGGGCGATACCGGCCGCCGCCAGAGCGTTTTCCTGGCCGAGCTGAAAAGTCCGGACGGCAAGCGCTTTCTGCGAGTTGAAACCACTGTTGCGCCGATGGCCGATCACAACGCGGAAAAATGCTTGCGCGTCAACTTGATGCTACGCACCGGCTATCTGGCCGTCGGTGATCTTGAAGGACTGCCCTTTCTCAAGTTGTGTGAGAACATGCTCTACAGCCCGACCCTGTCGGAACAGCTGGATTACATGATCGAACATGTCGCCGATCTGGGTGACAAGATGGAAATCACCCTGAACAAGGGCGGCGACTGGTTCTGATTACTTCCCTAACGGAGAAACGACATGGAAGCACTGCAAGACTGGTTCAACAATCTCAGCATGACCGACATTCTCGCCTTCGTCTGGCAGTTCGTCGGCGCTCTGCTGATCTTCGTCATCGGCCGCTGGATCGCCAAGGCGATCATCAGCATGATGCGCAAGGCGATGACCAGAAAGCAGCTCGACGAGATCCTGATCAACTTTCTGGCAAATATCATCTATGTCTTTCTGCTGCTCTCGGTTGTTCTGATCGCCGTCAGCTATATCGGAATCGCCGTCACGCCGCTGATCGCCGTTCTCGGTGGTGCCGCACTGGCCGTTGGCCTGGCGCTGCAGAGTTCGCTCAGCAACTTCGCCTCGGGCCTGATGCTGGTTGGGTTCCGGCCCTTCAGCAAGGGTAACTTCGTCGAAGCCGGCGGTGTGTCCGGAACGGTGCAGAATGTGGGTATTTTCCAGACCAAACTGACTACACCTGACAATCGGCATGTGATTGTCCCCAACAGCGCAATCACCTCCCAACCCATCACCAACTATTCAGCCTTCGATACCCGTCGAATTGACCTGGTCATCGGCGTGTCCTACGACGACGATCTGAAAAAGGCACGCGAGGTGATCGAGCGCGTCATCCAGGCGCATGACAAGGTCCTCGACGACCCGGCACCCACCATCATGGTGCTTGAACTGGCCGACTCCAGCGTTAACTTTGCCGTCCGCCCCTGGGTCAACACCCCCGACTTCTGGCCGACTCGCGGTGAGCTGCTGGAACAGTTGAAAGCGGAGCTGGAAGACGCAGGCTGCTCCATTCCCTATCCGCAGCGCGATGTTCATGTGTTCAAGGAATCGCCATCCGGCTGAACTGTCTGGTTAGTTGGCTGGGGCTTGGGTCACTCTCGCCCAGAAGTGCTGACCCACATAGTTTCTTGTTTTTCCCGAAAATTGCCGGGCTATATGGATCGCGCTTTTGCCCTTGATGTAACCGACAACCTGTGCAACTGCATACTTTGGCGGTATCGATATCATCATATGCACATGATCCGGCATCACATGCCCCTCCTCAATCAAGCTCTCCTTTTGCCGGGCCAACCGATGAAAAACTTGTCCGAGTTCTCGCCGAATCTGTCCAAATAACGTCTTCCGGCGATACTTCGGAATGAAAACAATGTGGTACTTACACTCCCAACGGGTGTGATTTAAACTGTTCACCTGTCTCATGATTTCTCCTTAGCGTGATGCTTGGCGGCTCACGCTTCGGAGTTTTCATGGGACTTCCGGAACTGTCAAACTGAGAAGGCCTCCCCAGCAGAGCTGGGGGGTCTCCTTTTTGTACTAGCTCAAAGAGGAAGCCTCTCATCCGGTCTGGAGCCAGCGCAAAAAAACATTGCCCCGGAGAGCATCATCCGGACCAGTTCAGTCGCGAAATCCGCTGTTTGAGGAAAGATCATGGAGAAAGGCAATGACAAGAATTTGGATATACGGCATAACACTGGTTCTGATGTCAGCCACCGTAGCGGCACTGGCCAACCCGATGACCGATTCAAGCACGGAGATGCAATATCACCAGGTCATGGATTCGCAACGCGGCGTTACCCAGGCCGTATTTCCGTTTCCGGCGGCCTGGCAGATTCACGGCGAGCACGCGAGCGTGTTCGCTTCTGGCCCGGGCGGCATTCAGCTCTACCAGGCCGACAGCAACCAGTTCTTCTGGTCCGAAGACCCCCAGTGGCGACAGGTTGCCGGGCAGCAAGGCAAGGTGTTGATGGCACCGCTGCCGATGAACCAGGTCTTGCAGCAGATCGTTGCCCCGGCCGCACAGAATCATGGCAATCGACTGGTCAATAGCTACCCGGTACCGGAAATCAGCGGCTACTGGCAGCGCTACATCGCAGGCATGCCGAACAACGGCATGCAGCGCCGGGTCGAGGCGCTCGGCACAGAATGGCGTGATGGCCGCGGCCAGCGCACGTTCGTTGCCATCGTTCAATTTGTTTCCCGGGATAGACAGAGCGCGTCCTGGCAATTGACCACACAAAGCCTGACGGCTCCGGAGGGCGTTTTCGACCAGGCGGTTGCCGACTTCCGCTACGCCATCGGCAATGGCCAGATCAACCCGCAGTGGCAGGCCATGATGAACAACCAGTACGTCGACCAGCGGCGGTGCAGCGACGCGTTCTGGGCCGAGGCCTCAGCGCGCAGCCGCGCCGCCCATCAACAGCGCATGGCCGCCATCGCCAGCGCCGGGCAGACCGCACGCAGTGTCGGCAATACCTACAGCGAGATCCTCGACATCAGCCATGCCGGGTACCTCAATCGAGACTCGATCCAGTCAGAAGGCCATAGCGCCGGCATCCGGCAGATCTCCGGCCACACCATCATCGGCAATCATGAAACCGGCGAACATTACCGGGTCGAAGACGGCAACAATCACTACTGGGTCAACAACGACGGGCTTTACATCGCCACTGACAACCCGCTGTTCGACCCCCGACTCGACCAGCGGATCAGCCACGAAAACTGGACCCGCTTTGTCAAGGAATAAAGAACAGAACGTTTTTCCACGAAACCCTGGATCCACCTATGACGGCGATATAGGGTTATGGGCTGCAAGATCAATAGCTTGGAAGGCTGAATATCGGTAGAAATGAGCCCACATCTGATCGAGTATCTGACCATCAACGAAAGCAACCCTCGATACTTCGAGCGTCTGCTGCCACTAATCCATCAAGCTTGACAGCGTGCCTGTGGCGACAGTGCGAGACGCGACCCGCTGTGCGGCCAACAACGGTCTTCCGACTTTTAGTGCAAACCGGAACAAACCTGAGCCGAATGCTGCTGCGCATGAATGGCAAGCCGTTCGCAAGAGGCAATACGGGCTACGGTGGCTCGAATCCAAGCGGCATTCGGGTTCGCCTATTTGCTGTTAATAAGCGCCATTCAGGCTGATGCGTAATTTGGTAAAAATTATCTTGACTAACAAATGTAACCTCGCTAAGCTTTATTTTTTTAGCGTAAATCAAATTAATCTAACTATTAATAGCGGTTAAGCCGCTTGAAAAAATGCAGGGCGCGATATGGGAAGCGAGGTAGCACCATCGACGATGCTGTTCTAGCATGCGGGCAATCGCCTGACTTATTCGCTTCTCTGCTGAGTTCAACCCCTGACACCAACTTCGGGCATTCCGTCTGAAGGGCTGTCCTTCGGGGCAGCGCATTATCCCAGTAGGAGAAAAAGATGAAGAAGTTCAAAGTAGAGGAGCTTGAGAGCCGTTTCGAAATGGCGGTCATGACCACGCCGGATGGCCAACAAGTCGAGGTAGCAGAGTTGGGTAATGGTGCCTACAGCGTCGATGGTGTCGGGTGCGAGTGCACGTCAACCTGTCGGCCCGAGTAAGCCTCAGGGCAGCCCCGGGACGGTCGCGTCCCGGGGCTCATGGAAGCATACTATGTCCATAATGCCATCCCGGAACTCGTATTCCGATGCGCCTACAATTCCCGCTACATTGGCGGAATCCCTGTATCTCGGCCCTTTCGATGAGGGCGGACGACGTGAAGATGGACAGCTTTTCCTGCTGCAAGTAGCCGGTCGCAACTTTGTCATCAACAGCGCCACCCGACATCTGATCGACCTATTGTTGGAGAACCGCCATCATAGGCTGGACGGCATAGCAGAACAGCTGGGTAAACGAGTTGGTTTTCCAATTACTGCGGTAGAACTGCGAGACGAAGTCATTCCCTCCCTGCCTGAGGCGCTGTTTGACGAAGCGTCGCCAAGACTATCGGTTCCATTGCATCTTCGAATCCTTTTGCTACCAGCGCCCCTGATCCGACCCCTACTGAATGGCCTTGTGTGGCTTTTTCATCCAGTAGCTGGCGGCATTGCGGCACTGGGCTGTCTAGTGTCACTAGGCTATCTGCTGATTCAGCCTTCCTTGTTGGCCGACGCGACCGGCGCAGATTTTGCGATCGGCGTCGGCATCTGTATTCTGGGGATGGTCATTCACGAATTCGGCCATGCTTCGGCCTGTGTGCGCTACGGTGCCCGCCAAGAAGGCATAGGTGCCGGAATTTACTGGATCTTCCCAGTGTTGTACGCACACGTCGACGACGCCTGGAGATTGACCCGTCGGCAACGCGCGGCAGTGGACATCGGCGGCGTCTATTTCCAGTCGTTTTTCTTGATTGCATTCACAACCACTCATTTCCTAACTGGCGCTCCGTTGGCAGGCTTCGTGGCGTATTTCACGGGCTTCCTGATGCTTTACACTCTAAATCCGGCGCTCAAGTTCGACGGTTACTGGCTGCTTTCCGACCTCTCCGGCATCTACAATTTGCATGGCCATGTGCGGTCCAAAGTATGCGACATCCTGAGGGCCTGCCGGATGCTGCCGCCAACGGAATGCGACGGCATGCTGCGCTGGCAGGACATTCTCCTTGTGTTCTCATTCATTACTTTGAGCGCTGCCTTTTTTGCCTACGTTCTGCGTTCATTGTCCGTGTTTGTGGGTTCGGGCGTTGCAAGTATGCTGCACGAATTTGCCCTCCTGCCAGCACTATCCGGCCCGGAATCATGGCGCAGCCTGCTGCCATGGCTGGGCTGGGCCGGACATGCGGCACTGGTCGTGCTGTTTTCGGTGCTGGCGCTTTACGTCTCGATGCGCATCAGTAAGGCGATTTCCGGCGTTTTCCGAACGGAGCAATCGGCCCCGTGATGCAGCGACTGACTCAAGCGCTGCGACGGTCGTTCCCGGTCAGTGCCATGTCAAGAGACGTTTTCGACCATGTCGGCAATCTCGGCGATGACGGCCGCCCGTCACTGCTAGTCCTTCCAAGTCTTCCTGAAAGCCTTGCCCTGATAAGGCGACTCGCTGCCAACGAACCGTTGACGGTGGTCAATGGGCCGATCGTCCAGCAGACGCTTGACGGGCTCCCCCGCGTAGCATTGCAGCCGGTCAATACAGCCTTCTCCGCCGTCATTCATGGCCGTACAAAGACGCGACTGATAGTCTCCCTGCCGGACCAAACCACTGGAATTGCCGATGCATACGTTGATGTTCCGTTTCTCGGACCGCTCCACCGTTTCTCGATGCTGGAAGCGGCGCTGATCGCTGGCGATTGCATAGCACTTGGCATGGTCGCCCGTTCGCTGGCCTGCCAGAGCAAGCTCTGCCAGGTTGTTTTAGTTGGCAAACTTGCGGAGCTGCCGAGCGGCGCACCACAAGAGCACAATCTGGAAAACATTGCATGCGAATTGGTTGAACGACTTGGCCAGGCAGTGACACTCCGTCGGCGGCACTGGCTGGCCGCGGATATCATGGCATCACGAGACTGCCAACGAATTGAACGATTGGAGCGCTGTGCAATGGCCGATCTGGAAACTGTACTGCGGCTGGCCCGGCTTGCCTGTCCATCCAACGACACGCGAACCGATCATTTGATCGACAAACTAACTGGCGAAAATGCATAATGAAAGATGAGAAAGAAAATATTTGCAACAGGGCAGCATGCACCGATGCCCGGTTTACGGGTGTAATCTTGAGCGTCGTGATGTTTCTCCAAGGCTGTGCCGTGTTCAAATTGGATGAAAATGACTTTCTCAAGCCGGACGATCCACCTATTTTGGAGGCAGAATCCAGCTCCTACTTTAGGCTATCTGGAGACACCTATCACATCAATGGGCTTCGCCTGGCCCGGCCGCAGAGCAAGGGCGTCATACTGTACCTTGGTGGCAACAGTTTTCGTGTGCATGTCTCCGGGGGTGGCATCGTTCGGGCGCTACCTGACAATATGGATATCATCCTGTTCGATTACCCCGGTTACGGTCAAAGCGAGGGTACTGCTTCCACGGCCAACATGCTGTCAGCCGCAGTGGATGTCCACGATCACGCCCACGACCAGGGTTGGCTGCGAAACCGCCCGATAATCGTGTACGGCTTTTCCATGGGCGGCTTCATCGCGTCACAATTAGCCGCCGAGCGGTCGGTGGATGCAGTTGTACTTGAAGCTACATCACCTAACGTTAAAGCCTGGGCCGAATCCTTTGTGCCCATGATCGCCCGACCATTCGTAGATATTGAGGTCGCCGATAGCATTGCCGATCTCGACAACACCGCCGCGCTGACACGTGCCAATGTACCGATCCTGCTGCTCGCCGGCAAGAAAGACAAACAAGCCAAACCTGGACTGTCCCGGCAGTTGGCGCGCGAACTGCGTGCAGCCGGCCTTAGCGTGGATCATCGCGAATTCGATGAGGCCCGGCACGGTGAAGTCATGGAGCAATCTGCTTTCGCCGATACGCTTGGCAGCTTTATGATCCAACTGAAGCTTTAAGCACCCGTGTTAGCCTCGCTTTGGCAATGGCGGCTCAGGGCCAGCGCACTTCAAACCGCTGCTCCCTTACTCCCCGCCCGCTGGCACATCGGTCGCCGAGCCGCAAGCCGCTGGCAACAGCAGGGCGAAACGAGTGGACCACCCCTTCAATTGGGCTTTGCCCATGCACACTTTGTCGCCATCATCCAAGCGCAGGCCCTGTTCAACTGGCTTCGAGCCGCCTCGCCGAGGCAAATAAGCAATTACCTCAACCAGCATGTCCACATGGAAGCCTCACCCGCCGTCCGTGAACTACTCAGAGGGGATGACGGCCTGATTCTGAGCACACCGCACTACGGGCCATTTGCCGTTGGTTGCGTGTTCTTTCTCGAGCAATTGGCCAATCGGCGGTTCAATCTGTTCTACGATTCGCCAGACCGGAATCCCTACAACGCGGATTTCGAGCCCACATTTCGTAAGATCCAGCCTAAGGTCAACATCCTCGGCAATGACCGCCGCGGACTGATGGCAGCCATCAAAGCTCTGCGGCGTGGCGAAGTGCTGACCATGATGCCGGATGTCGTCCATGACCTCGGCGACGCCATGGCCGTACGCTTCATGAACCGCCTGATGCGCGCCATGCCCGGCACGGCATTTTTTGCTCATACAGCGGCCGTTCCCATCGTCCCAGTCTATTGTCGGATTACACGCTTTCCTGGCGTCGAAATCCGGTTCGGCGAGACTATATGTCCGACGGCATACAAGCGAATGGAAAAGCGCGAGGCTCAGTTCAGCATCACCCAGGCTCTGTTTAACGATTTCGAACGTGAGCTGCGCCAGAACCCGGCACCCTGGATCTATTGGAGCGACATGCCCAATTTATGCTCAAAAATACAGGGCCGGGGCCATTTCACGGACTGGAGTTTTAACGGTTGCCTCACGCTCGCCCGGCAGATCGTTAATGCCGCGCCCATTACACTACGTAGGCTTCCCGAGCTTGCGGAATTGCTGGAAAGTCAACGCAATCCGCCTGAAATCGGACCGCGATGAGAATGTTGGGTCAACAACGACGGGCTCTATATCGCCACTGACAACCCGCTGTTCGACCCCAGACTCGAGCAGCGAATCAGCCACGAAAACTGGACCCGCTTTGTCAAGGAATAAGGAGCAGAAAGTTGTTCCAAGAAACCTTGGAATAACCGAAGACACCGAAATCACCGAAAGAACTTTGATCTTCCGATGAGCCGGCGGCAACTATCCAGCCCCAGATCTTCGAGCGCTGAGGCAAACCACACTTTGGGAGGAAAGCACTGATGATGAGGGTGAAAGGGATGGCTTTACCCTTCTTCCCTTCTCGCCCCCTCCCCTTCTTTCCGGCAATCGGCGTCAGTCGTCGCCGCGGTAGGACTTGATGATGTAACCGCCGGATTTTTCGTCGTGCTGCAGTTCGAGCATGCCAGCTTTCTGCATTTCCTGCAGCAGGTGATTGAAGCTCTTGAAGCCGTGGTAGGACTCGCTGAAACCTGGCTTGCGGCGTTTCAGTGCCTGCTTGACCATCGAACCCCAGACCTTTTCTTCGGCGTCGCGGTCGCCGAACAGTGCCTCGGTGGTTTCCAGGACCAGATCGAACCCTTCCTGGGCCTTGTCATCAACTTCCGGCACCTTGCTTTCGGTCTTCTCGTCAGGAGCAGACTTGCGGGTCTTTTTCTTGCCCGCCTTCTTGCTTCGCGGCGGACTCGATTTGGTCTTCTTGCGGATCAGATCGTCGTAAAAGATGAACTCGTCGCAGTTGGCCATCAGCAGGTCCGAAGTCGAGCTCTTGACCCCGACGCCAATGACGGTCTTGTTGTTCTCGCGGAGTTTGGAGACCAGCGGCGAGAAATCCGAATCGCCGGAGATCACGACGAAGGTATCGACATGGCCCTTTGTGTAGCACAGGTCCAGGGCATCAACAACCATGCGAATATCGGCCGAGTTCTTGCCCGACATGCGCACGTGGGGAATATCGATCAATTCGAACGCCGCTTCGTGCATCGGCCCCTTGAACTCGCGATAGCGGCCCCAGTCGCAGTAGGCCTTGCGGACCACGATATTGCCCTTCAGCAGCAGCCGTTCCAGGACTTTCTGGATATCGAAAGCCTCGTAGCGCGCGTCACGCACGCCCAGCGCGACGTTCTCGAAATCACAGAAAACAGCCAGATTGCGGGTCGGACTGGAGCTCATGGTTACCGCCAAGTAAAAATTAAGAACTAGTGTACCCCGTCACCACACCTGAGGCTGACCCGTCAGAGGTTTTGCTGATGCAGAAATTCCCGCAGCAGGTGCCTGACCATCGGCAGCGCATCCTCGAGACGGTGATCAGCGTCAATCAGGTGCAGGCTGACCCGTCGCTCACGGGCGAACTGCAAGCTGTTTTGCCAGGGAATGATGTCGTCATCCCAGCCGTGGACAAGGCTGATGTGCTCACACTTGGGTTGATATTGATCGCGCGCTACACCCCCGGGCACCCGGTCTTCCATAAACAGCGCCGGGGCCATCAGAAACAGGCCGGAAACCGGATGGCGCTCGGCAGCGGCCAGGGAGACCAGGCCACCGAGGGACGAACCCACCAGAATCGGTGCTTCGGACAGCTCGGCAATGCGGGCTGTCAGGCGCTCCACCCGACCATGCGGATCGTCGCGCAAATCGGTGTAGTCGATCGCTTCAACGTCAAACCCGAGCTCGGCAGCAATGGGCGACAGCACCTGGATCTTGTGGCTCTGCGGACTGGAGAGATGGCCGTGGCTGAAAATGACGAACATATAAAGAAGGTTCAAGGTGAAAGTTATTCACTGAGCTCCGCTCGATCCCGGAAGTACTCCAGGGCTTCGGGGTTGGCCAACGCACTGGTGTTTTTGACCGGACGGCCGTGGATGACGTCGCGGACGGCCAGTTCGGTGATTTTGCCGGAAACGGTTCTTGGAATATCGGGGACGTCGAGGATGACGGCCGGGACGTGGCGCGGGGTGGCGTTGGCGCGGACGGTCTTGCGGATGCGCTCACGCAGGGCATCATCCAGCATCACGCCTTCACGCAGACGGACAAACAATACGACCCGCACATCGCCTTCGAAATCCTGGCCGACGCAGATCGATTCGATGATTTCGTCGAGTTTTTCCACCTGGCGATAGATTTCCGCAGTACCGATGCGAACTCCGCCCGGATTGAGCGTGGCGTCGGATCGACCGTAGATAACCACACCACCGCGCGGCGTCAGTCGGGCGTAATCCCCATGACTCCATATGCCTTCGTGCGTTTCGAAATAGGCGGCACGATAGCGCGTGCCATCCGGATCGTTCCAGAACTGCACTGGCATGCACGGAAAAGGCTGCGAACAGGTCAGCTCGCCGGTCTCGTCGACCACCACCTTGCCATCATCGTTGCGGATCTCGACTTTCATGCCCAGACCACGACACTGCAACTCGCCATTGTAAACCGGCAGCAGCGGATTGCCCAGCGCAAAGCAGGAGACGATATCGGTACCGCCGGAAATCGAGCTCAACTGCACATCAGCCTTGATGTCACGATAGACATAGTCAAAGGATTCCGGCAGCAGCGGCGACCCGGTCGACAGGATCGCTTTCAGGTTGGAAAGCCTGTGGGTTTCACCTGGCTTGATACCCGCCTTGTCACAGGCGGCAATCCATTTGGCACTGGTGCCGAAAACCGAAATATCAAACTCGTCGACCAGATTCCACAGCGCATTGCCATCGGGATGAAAGGGCGAGCCGTCGAACAACACGACGGTCGAGCCCACCGCCAGTCCGGAGACCAGCCAGTTCCACATCATCCAGCCGCAGGTGGTGAAGTAGAACAAGCGGTCATCGCATTTCAGATCCGTGTGCAGCATCAGTTCTTTCAGATGTTGCAGCAGCGTGCCACCCTGGCCGTGCACAATGCACTTGGGCACCCCGGTGGTGCCGGAAGAATAGAGGATATAAAGCGGATGATCGAACGGCAGCTGGGCGAACTCGATCTGGTCGGCCTGGTTGTCGGTAAACTCCGCCCAGGACACAGCCCTTGCCAGGTCGCTCAGATCGGGCGAATCGGCCACATAGGGCGCGATGACAATGCGCTCGATGGATTCGATCTTTGTCACCAGTTCAGCAACCCGTTCCAGGCAATCGAAGTCCTTGCCGTTGTAGCGATAGGCTGCTGCCGCGAACAGGACTTTCGGTTCGATCTGGCCAAACCGATCGAGCACGCCCTGCACACCAAAATCCGGCGAGCAGGATGACCAGACCGCGCCAATCGAACTGGTCGCCAGCATCGCAATCCCGGTTTCAGGCAGATTGGGCAGATAACCGGCCACACGATCGCCCGGCCCCACGCCGGCCGCGCGCAGCCCGGTCGCGACCCGGGCCACCTGCTGATACAACTCGGCGTAGCTGAACTGCCGGCGCGATCCATCTTCGCCTGCAAAGATCAGCGCCAGGCGGTCATCGCGATGTTTGAGCAGATTCTCGGCGAAGTTCAGGCGCGCATCCGGAAACCAGCGCGTGCCGGGCATGGCCGGCCAGTTTTCAGTCACTTGACTGCCGCGCTCGGAGGCGACAACACCACCAAACTCCCAAATCGCCTTCCAGAAGTCTTCGGGGCGGTCAATGGAGAATTGATACAGCGTTTCCCAGTCGCGCACGGCCGGGTCAAGCTGTTGGCCAATCAACTGGATAAAACGGGCAAGATGAGTTGCGGCGGCGCGCTCGGCGCCCGGCTGCCACAGCGGTTGGGTCATGATATTGATTGCTCGAAAAGTTGTTGATCCTGCCCCGTAGAGTAACCAATCCAATCACCCCACGTCACCTGTACATTCGACCCAGTGGCCAGACGGACACTGCAGTCGAAACAAGAAAATCTTTTGGACACAAAGGTTTTCTTGACACGCCTCGGGTTCCGCGATGCTCGGACTCAGCGGGTTTCGCGCATGAACAGGCGGTACAGCACCGGGATCATGAACAGGGTCAGCAAGGTCGATACGGTCAGTCCCCAGACCAGGGTCACGGCCACCGGGCCCCACAGCAGTGAGCGCCCGCCCAGGCCGACGGCCAGCGACATCAGTCCGGCAATGGTGGTGGCGGTGGTCATCAGGATGGGAATAACGCGCCGGCGGGCGGCAAAAACAGTGGCATGCAGCGGACGCATGCCGGCGGCCAGGCGCTGGTTGGCTGCATCGATCAGTACAATCGCCGCATTCACCGCAATACCGGCCAGGGCAATAATGCCGTACAGGGTGTACAGGCTTAACGGGTTGCCCGAGACCAGCAGACCGAAGACCACGCCGGTAAACGCCATCGGTACGGTCAGCAGAATCAGCAGCGGCTGAAAGTAACTCTTGAACTGGGTCGCCAGAATCAAGTAAATCAACCCAATACCGAGAATGAACAGCACACCCATGGACTCCAGTGACTCATTGATGTCGTCCAGTTCACCGGTAAAATCCAGATCGGTTTTGGGAAACTCGCCACGAATCTCGTCCCAGGCCTCGCGGATCCGGCGATTGACTTCAACAGTGTCGGTTACGTCGCGATCAATATCGGCCTCGACGGTAACCGTTCGGCGCAGGTTGTAGTGGCGGATATTGCCCGGGGCGCGACCGGTTCTAAGCTCGACCAGTCCGCCCAGGTAACTGGTCTGGCCATTGGGCAGAAGCACCGGATCCTCAAGAACGGCAACCGGATCGACCGAAGGCTGACGGTCGGCCTTGACCCGCAATTCAAAGCGATCACCGGCCTCGCGCGTAAATCCGACGATTTCCCCATCAACATGCAGTCGCAGCAGGCGGCCCAGGGCATCCGGGCCCAGACCCGCCTGGGCCAGTGCCTCGCGATCAAGGCTCAAAACCAGCTCCGAGCGTCCGGGCACGCGATCGTCGCTGATATCGCGGGTACCTTCGATACCAGCGATCAGCGCTCGCATTCGCTCGGTTGCCCGGTCCAGTTCATCGAATTCGTCGGCGCGCACTTTCACGTTGATTGGAAGCTGAGTGGGCGGCCCGCCGGAGATCTGCAGAAAAGCGATCTGGCCATCGATTGGCGTGGCCAGCACCGCATCACGCATGCTGTCGATAATGTCGGAAACCGAGCGCCCACCATTGGCGGGATTGAGCGAGACTAGAACCTGGCCAAACTGATCGCCGAATAACGGCTCGATATCGGTAAATTGCACGCCGGCCAGGCTGACCACGCTGCGCGCCTCGCCAGGCTCCAGACCATCACGAACGCGCTGTTCGACCTGACATACCTGCTCCAGGGTCTGCTCCAGCGTCACGTTGCCCGGCATGTCGACCTGAACATAGAACAGGCGCATCGGATCAAAGGCAAAAAACTCGAAACGGATCAACCCGGCGCTGACTGCGGTCAAGGCAAGCACAAAGGCCAGTGCAATACCGATCAGATAACGGCCCGGTCGGCGCAGAACGCGGGCCAGCATCCCGACGTAGCGTGAGCGAACCTTGCGATTGAAGCGTGCACGCCAGTCCTTGGTCGCTGTTTTGGTCGCATAGCGGCTGTGAACGACCTGGGTCGGCAGGATCCAGAATGCCTGGATCAGGGAAATCAGCAAACCGACCGTGACCACAAAGGGCACCACGAACATGAACTTCCCGACGATGCCCGGCAGTAGCATCAGCGGCAAGAAAGCAGCAATGGTGGTAAGGACAGAGGCGGTCAGAGGAATACCGACTTCGTGCAGTCCCTTTACTGCCGCGGCCATCGGCTGGTGCCCGCGCTGCAGTCGATAATAAACTGCCTCGACCATGACCACCGAGACATCGACCAGCATGCCAAGCACAATCACCACACCGAGCAGCACGGTGATATTGAGGGTGTAGCCCAGCGCGGCCAGCACCGCGAAGGTACCGGCCACACTCAGCACCAGGCCACCGGCTACCAGCAGTGCGATACGAGTTGCCAAAAACAGCCAGCAGACCAGTACCACCAGCACCAGCCCGACGATTGCATTGTTGCGCATCACGCTGATCGCTTCGCGGGTTTCCACCGTCTGATCATCAGCCAACACCAGACGCTGCCCCTGCTCGGCCAGCACCGTGTTCTGGCGAGCGAGGTAATCGTTCAGATCGGCAATCAGTTCCAGGGTGTTGCTGCCTGCCCGCTTGTTGACTGACAGCATCACCGCCGGCCGGCCCTCGAAACTGATCAGTTGCTCCGGAATACTGGTACTCATCGCCACCCGCGCCACTTCATCAAAGCGCACAATGTGGCCAGACGGATTATTCAGCGTCATGCCGATCAGTGTTTCAGGGTCGATGGATCGTCCCTCGGACCGAACCAGCCACTGGCCATCCGCGGTTCCAAGACGCCCAGCAAAGACATCCTGGTACCAGCCCGATGCGGCCCGGGCCAGATCCAGCGCATTCAGACCGCGGGCAGCCAGTGCTGAGGGATCAAAGATCACCGCCAGTTCCGGATCGTTCAGGCCCTGGGCCAGGATCTGATCAGCCGCTGGCAAGCGTTCCAAGTCCTGGCGCGTCCGGCGGGCGAGCGCGCGAAGGTTCTCGTCATCGGCCTGTCCGACAACCAGCACAATCGCCGTTGGAAAACCGCTGGAGGTCGTGACTTCCAGAATGTTGGGGTCGCGCGCCTCAGGCGGCAACTCCTCATTGACCATGGCCTGCACTTCGCGGCGCAGATCGGAAACCCGACGCTCGAACTGTCGTTCGGGAATCTCCTGGAACCGGATCAGGATGTTGGACACATTCTCGCGACTGGACGAGACCACAAACCGGACGTCCTGCAGGCGCGCAATGGCCTCTTCCAGGGGGTCGGTAATCAGCCGCTCGATATCCTCGGCCGAAGCGCCCGGCAGCACCGTGGTCATGTTGATCCAATTGAAATTGATTTCCGGATCGCGTTCGCGCGGCATCAGCCAAAAGGCGGCCAGCCCCATGACCAGCACCACCGCCATAAAGACATTGGCCAGCGGATGATTGGCGTAGAGTTTTTCCAGCACGCGGATGATCTACCTGGCGCGACCTGAATGAATCACTCGACTCGTACCGACTGGCCTGGCCGGACCCGCTGCCGACCTCCGTCAATCAGCATCAGATCCGGGTCCAGATCAATTCGCAGTGGTCGGCCCGCGTCAGCATTGGGCAACTCGATCCAGCCGACCTGGTGGGTTGACCCTTGAACCGGCTCGTCTTCAAGCACCAGAACGCCCAGTTGACCAGCACGCTGCACGATAAAGTCGGCCGGAATGGCCGGTCGGGGATCGCGCCACTCAATCCGCCCCTCACTACCGGGCACGGTCGCCCGGTCGACAAATTCAAGTCGCGCTTCCTGCTGGCGATTGGCGCGGCTGATCAGCGGAGCAAGACGTACCAGGCGAACGGCAAATCGACGATTGTTGCTGACAAACTCAATGTTATCGGCTGCCTGGATTCCGTCGGCCAGGTCAGGTGCCAGACCGGCACTGATCTCCAGTTGATCTGTGGCAATCAGTTCCAGCAATGCTGTACCAGGCATCGCCAGCGCGCCCAGGCCAATCAGGCGCTGACTGACCACACCGTCAAAGGGACTGAGGATGTCACTGCGCGACAACAGCAACTCGGCATGCTCCAGGTCAGCGGCGGCGGCCGTGCGATCGGCCGTTGCCTGGCGCAGCCGCGTTTCGGCCTCCAGCAGCTGATCCTCGGAAACAAACTGCTCCGGCGCTAGTCGGCGGGCGCGTTCGGCTCGCAACCGGGCCATCTCCAGCGCGGCTATCGCGCTGTCCAGTCGGGCTTGGGACTGATCCCGCTGAATACGAAAACTGTCCGGGTCCAGCCGGACCAGGATCTCGCCCAGGGTCACGCGCTGACCCACCCGAACCGGAATTTCAATCACCCGGGCGGTAATTTCGGCGGCTAATACCGCTTCGTTCAGGCCCTCGACCCGAGCTGCCGCCTGATGCCCCAGGTTCAGGGCAATGGACCGGTAACTTGTCACGCTGACCACCTCCCGCTGATCGGCCAGCACCGCCAGCGGTAGCATGAGCGCTAGCATGGGAATCAGAATTTTCATCCGTCGCGTACGAACCAATCCAGTAGCGCTACAGTCTAGCGTACCCCGGCGTTAATCCTGTGACATTCAGAGTGTGACTGAGTCGATACCAGTTGCGAGTGATCTCTTTACCTGTTACAAACCTCAGCGATCCAGTACCTAATTAAACCCTATCAAGCTGCGCCGATGACTGACACCAATCAGACCACCCCATCCCAGCCCGCGTTCGAGCTGAACTTCTCGCGCCAGTTCGAAAGCTGGTTCAAAAGCTTCAATGCCAGCATCACCTTTTCCACCTACCAGGCCGGCAAGGTATTCATGCTCGGCATGGGCACCAATGGCATCAGTATCGCCGAGCACAGCTTCGCCCGCTGTATGGGCCTGGCCGCGCGCGCTGATCGGATGTACCTGGCCAGCCAGTACCAGTTATGGCGCTTCAACAACGTGCTCGATGCGGGTCAGGACTACCAGGGCTACGACAAGCTGTTCATTCCGCACCTGGGCCACACCACCGGCGATGTTGACGCCCATGACATCGGCATTGACGGCAACGGCGAACCCGTTTTCGTCAACACCCTGTTCAGCTGCCTGGCGCGGCCATCGCCACGACGGCGGCCGGGTGATGGACGTGCGCAGCAACGAGGTGATTTGCGAAGGGCTGTCGATGCCGCACTCGCCACGCTGGTACAAGCGCCGACTGTGGCTACTGAACTCCGGCAGTGGCGAGCTGGGACATGTCAATCTCAAAACCGGCAGGTTCGAGCCGCTATGCTTCGTGCCCGGCTACGCCCGCGGCCAGGCCGTTACGACGCCGGCCATTCGGCAACAGAGCGATACCGAGCAGAATCTCGGCTCGGGTGATGACGCTGATCAGGAACGAGGCGCTGGATTGGCGGGCGAACCACGCCAGCACGACAGGCTGTGGCCGGGGACGCATCAATTCCGACAGCACGTTGGTGTCGAGCAGGATACGGCTCTTTCAGCCGGTGGTTTCGGCATGCGCGCCGACCGGCGCCGGGGAACCGGCAGATCAGTCTCCAGCCCCCTCACCCGATCGCGAATGCGGTTGACAAAGTCGGTGCCGGACCCGGCTGCGCCCACTTCGCGCTGCAGGATTTGCCGCACTTCCTGCTCCATGGAATGGCCATGACGGGCGGCCTGTTCACGCAGCCGGAGCTTCACCTCATGGTCGAGATTGCGAATGGTCAGGCTGCTCATGATCGGCTCGGATTGATTGCATTGCAATCATTGTAGTCACTCGAACCCATGCGGGCAAGCAAGATCCTGCGAGTTGCCCCTGTGTGCCGCCGATACGCCAGGCAAAATGCCGCCCGGGCAGCTCGAAGCGCCGCCAGTCGAATGCATCGACGGTAGCTGAGGAAAACACACTGGTCGGTCCCTGACGCAAACCGTCACGGGTTCGAAGCGTGGTGTTCGATTTCTAACAGTGCGGCGCGGTAGACTTCGATACCTATCCGGAAGCCGTGGGGTTGGATCAAAGCATCCAGCAGCCGCCGTGCTTCTGATGGGGAAATCAGTTGTTGCCGCATGGCACGCAGCAGGATTCCAAGCGTGCCCAGCGGGCGGATGCCTTCGGTTTCTGCCATCATCCGGGTGATTTTTTTCGTCACAAAGCAGAATGTCGGCACGGTCGCGAATTGCCAGGGTCAGCGCGGCATCGTCAGCCCGGCTCATGGCGGTAGCGAAGCGTCGCGGTTGCCGGACCGTCTTGATGTTGCAGCTCGCCAGAAATGTTTCAAGCGCTTCTTGCTCCGCCGGATCGGCGTTGGGCGCCAGGACTTCGTCCCGGATCAGTGTGGGCAATCGGACATCGCGGCCCAACAGCCGATGAATGAGTACGAGCCTGTGGATTTTGGCGAGGAAGATTAGCGGACTGGCGTCGGCAACAACAATCACTGCTCGAGATCCCGCACCAGATCCCGTGTGCCATAGTTAAGTTCCAGGCCGCTGCTCTCCATCCTGAGCACCATGTCGCGCAGCCGCAGGCCAGCCATCTCGGCGGCGCGGGACAGGGTCGCTTCGCCGCCCCGGTAGGCTTCGACGGCGCGTTCGAATCCCAAATCCCGCGCGCCGCGCCGGAGCGCGCGTTTGAGGAACACCGGCTTTTCGATCCGCATCTGCCGCGCCTGCTCTTCCAGCCTCCGGACTTCGGATTCCGGCAGTCGCATGGAGACGGTTACACTTTTCATGTTTACACCTCAACGCTTTGTAGACATCCGCCAGGAAGGATAAGCCCTTTTACCCGGGAAGTCTATAAAACACGTCGACCCACCATCATCCCTCATTCCCTGAACAGTTCGGCATGAGTGCCGGCGCGCACGAATATGACCTGCCCGGCTTTTCCGCCGTCATCAAGCGCGTAAATCAACAGAAAATCGCCGCCGATATGGCACTCCCGATAGCCAGCCCATTGGCCCATGAGTGGATGATCACGCCACTCGGGCCCGAGCGAACCGTCGTTGGCGATCAGCAACAGCATCGCCTGCTTGAGCCGGCCCATATTGTGACGACCGGACCGGGACAGGCATTTCCAATCCTTGAGAAAGGTTTGGGTATAGTCCGCCGGGCGCGGCAAACGGGCGCGTTTACTTACTGCCGACTTTTTCGAGCTCACGGATCAATTCGCCGGCGGAGTCAAAGCGGGCGCGGCCGGCGCGCATGATCTCCTGCGCCTCGGCCATGGCCTTGCGCGTTTCGGCGTTCGGGACCTTCAGTTCCAGCGGAAACGCCTGATCGGTCACGACCCGATGAAGAAACAACCGCACGGCATCGGATACCGACAGCCCCATCGCGGCCAGGGCTTCCTGCGCCTGGGTCTTGGTGTGATCGTCCACGCGCACATGCAGCATTGAGGATTGGGTGGTCATGAGTTCGACTCCTGTTGAGGCCCATTATGTATCTCAAACAAGAGACAGTCAAGCCCGAGAACTTCGGAAATCCAGACACCAGCCAAAGCCAATCGGATTGCGTGGAACCGGTTTGCGGGCGGTTTGCGTGGGTATCTGGCCCTGTCTGGTCGGAACGGCGCTGTTCAGAGATAAACTCGAAGGGCAGTGAGTCCGGAAGCTGGCTCGTCACCCCGTGCCGGTCATGATCCTGGCACGGCTCGCAGTGGACAGGGAGCATCAGCGCCAGGGGCTGGGCCAGGGCTTGTCTCAAGGATGCGCTACTGCGCACGGCACAGACTGTCACTATCCCGATCAGGGCGAGGAGCCCATGCCTGGGCGTTCTCTATCGCCGCCGGGACAGGCGTTTACAGTCCTTGATGTGATGTGCTCCAGATTGATCCATCCAGTGGTTCTTGCATTGAGATTGGCCCTTGAAACACCATGCTCACCCACCTATAGTTTAGTTCTGGCGCGCCGTGCCACGCAGCAGACTGGATCCATTTGCTGCGGACTAAAACCGATCAGCAACAATTTGGCCAAATCGGAGAATTTCGTGCGCTTATTTTTTTCTGGCAAGACGCGCCATTTTGCGTCGCAACTTCCACAATTTTCGAATTCACGGCGCAGGCTGCTCGGTGCCGGTGCCGGTCTGGCAGCCGGGTTCGTACTCGGCCCGACACTGGCCGGAGCTACTTTCACGGGCGAGCGCCGCCTGATGTTTCTCAACCTGTACACCGGCGAGCGGGTCAGCTCGATCTACTATGCCGAAAATTCGCTCATCGAGTCCGAATGCCGGACCCTCGATCAGGTACTGCGCGATTTCCGCACCGGCGAGGTCGCACGTATTGACCGCGACCTGTTCGATTTTCTCTACCTGCTCCAGCAGAAAGTCGAAACCCCGGGTGCCTTTCACGTGATTTCCGGCTACCGATCACCGCAAACCAACGAAAATCTGCGCGCAGCCGGTCGCGGCGTGGCCACCGGTAGCCTGCATACCCACGCCCGCGCGATTGATATCCGGCTGCCTGGCTGCGCACTTTCCGACCTGCGCGAGGCCGCGCTTTCGCTCGACCTCGGCGGTGTCGGCTACTATCCAAAATCCGATTTCATCCACATCGACACCGGGCGCGTGCGCTTCTGGTGATGCAAGCCCGGGCCACACAGGCCGGTCCTGTGTGGTATGAGGCGCATTTTTCGACAATGGATTGAAACCCTGCAGAGGGCCTGCTGGCTGACTGGGGCCACGCTGGCCTTCCTCCCGCTGGCCGGCGTGGCCGAACCGCCGGCACAATGCATTGTCGCAACTGTCGATGACGTGCTCACCGCTGACCTTTCGCCCCATCGACATGAAGCTCTGCGCGAGCTGTACGGGCGCAATGACTGGCGTCTGGCCTGGCTCGACGCTGCGCACACCAATGATGGATTGCGTCCACTCATTGACATGCTTTAAAACGCCACCCGGCACGGACTGAATCTTGACCATTAACACCTGGACGAACTGCGCCGTTGCCTGGATGCCACCAAACCTGAGCATCGCGCCCGGCTTGACGTGCTGTTGAGTGACGCGTTGCTGCGCTATAGCAAAGACGTGCGTACCGGCAGGGTTGATTTCTCCAGCCTGGACCGGCAATGGCACCTCGACCCGCCGCAATTTGACTCGGTGGATTTTGTCGACGACCTAACCCGCCAGCCAGACCCGGCCCGCCAGCTCGCCACACTGCCACCACCTCACGAAGGCTACCGGCACTTGGCTGCGGCGCTCGAGAATCTCAAACGCAAGCGCCAGGAAGGCTTGAGCTGGCCGCAGATCCCGGTCGGGCCATTGCTGGAAATCGGCGACCGTCACACAAGTGGCGCTGCTTCGTCAAAGGTTGCACGCTGAAGGTGTCGAGGATGTAGCAGAGTCGGCCCACGATGGGGAGCAATTCGATCAACCGCTGGCACAGGCGCTGCGCGCCGCCCTACGCCGCCTGGGCATCGCGGTCGACGGAGTGCTGGGGCCGGCCACGCGCCGGGCGCTGAACCACACGCTGGACGATCGCATCGAGCAGGTCCGGCCCAACCTGGACCGCTGGCGCTGGCTGCCCGATAACCCGGGTGAGCGCTACATCCTGGTCAACCTGGCGCGCTTCCGGCTGGATCTGATCGAAAACGGCCGACCGGTCATGACCCAGAAGGTCATGGTTGGCTCGCCCTATCTTTCGACCCCGGCGTTCGCAGGGGAAATGACCTATCTGGTGTTTAATCGCTACTGGGCAGAGGCGTTATGCAACAATGAGCAATCCTTAAGACCAAGCAACTTCCAATGGCTCCGTGTCTGATCTAGCCGACAACGCCACTGCATCATCGAACGACGCTGCCGATGACAGCAATGGCGTCTCTTTCCGCGAAGCCGTGAGGGTGTGGCTGCGTGTCGCTCTTCTGAGTTTTGGTGGCCCTGCCGGGCAGATCGCGGTCATGCACCGCATTCTGGTCGATGAAAAGCAGTGGGTCAGCGAAGGCCGCTTTTTGCACGCACTCAACTATTGCATGGTACTGCCCGGTCCGGAGGCGCAGCAGTTGGCGACTTACATCGGCTGGTTGCTGCACGGCGTCAAAGGCGGCCTGATCGCTGGCTGTCTGTTTGTCCTGCCGGGCTTCTTGAGCATCCTGATACTTAGCGTACTGTATGCCGGGTTTCAGGATATGAACCTGGTGCAGGCGTTGTTTTTCGGCATTAAGGCCGCTGTTCTGGCGATCGTCATTCAGGCGGTGATTCGTATCGGCAAGCATGCCTTGCAGAATGTCTATATGTACGCGCTGGCCGCCGTCGCTTTTGTCAGCATCTTCTTTTTCTCGGTCCCCTTTCCCATCGTCATCATTGCCGCCGGCCTGATTGGTCTGCTGGGCAGGTATATCGATCCGGCCCGCTTTATCGTCATTCAAGGCCACGGCCAGCCGGAAGATGAGACAAGGGCGGTCGACTCGATGATGAACGGCAATGCCGCCCACCACACCCGGGCTTCCGGCAAACGGGCGCTCAAAGTGCTGGCGATATGGCTTCCACTCTGGCTCACACCAGTCATCGTTCTGGCATTCACCCTGGGCTTCGACAACGTGTTCACGCAAATCGGGCTGTTCTTCAGCAAGCTTGCGGTAGTGACCTTTGGTGGTGCCTATGCGGTACTGGCCTACATGGCCCAGGAGGCGGTCATGACCCATGGCTGGCTGGCCCCCGGCGAAATGCTGGATGGTCTGGGCATGGCCGAAACCACGCCGGGGCCGTTGATTCAGGTGGTGCAGTTCGTCGGCTTCATGGGTGCGTTTCGCAACCCCGGATTACTCGATCCGTTCACGGTCGGCGTAGCCGCATCGGTCCTGGCGACCTGGGTGACCTTTGTGCCCTGCTTTTTGTGGATTTTCCTCGGGGCACCCTACATCGAAACCCTGCGCAGCAATCAATCCGTGAGCGCGGCCTTGTCCGCCATCACCGCAGCCGTGGTTGGCGTCATGCTGAACCTGGCCATCTGGTTTGCCATTCATGTGGCATTTGATCAAGTGGGAGAAGTACACAGCTACGGCATGAAATTTCTGGTGCCGGTACTCGATAACGTGCAGATCGCCAGCGTGGTGCTCGCGCTGGGCGCGTTTGTCGCCATGCTGCGCTTCAATATCGGCATGCTCCCAGTCCTTGCCATCAGCGCCGTGCTGGGCATGGCCTACTACATGATGGCAGGACTGGCGCTGGTGTAAGCCCCGATTCTTCATAACCCGCTAACTGCGACAATCGCTGCGACAATCGGGTTATGAAGAATCCGGGGCAACAAGCCAAGCATCCAGGCACCGACTGCGGTCTGGATACGGCGTGGAATTCCTGCCGGCGGCCAAATTCTCCCTTCACACCTTACTTACTGAGCCTTACCCGCCTTGAAGTGCATGATGGCGACGGTAAAGGCAAGCGCGCCGAGCACGAAGGACGGGATACCGGCCGACAGCGGCGGATGCATTATGTGGGTTGCGAAAGCACCGATCATCAGCAGGCCCAGGCCCAGCGCGGCGTAACGGGCCAGCGGTCGGAGGAACAAGCCTATGGCACCAGCCACTTCGGCAAGACCAACGACATAGTGGAAGCCACTGGGATACCCCCAGGCAGCAAAGTTGTCCAGCATTTGCTGAGGACTGGCGAATTTCATCCCGCCAAAGGCCAAGAATGCCAGGGCAAGTACGGCGCTGATACCAAGTACAACCTTGTTTTTGGGCACATAGAGCATGGTGTTCTCCTAGATTTTTAGGCGCTTGAACAGACCTTCCAAGAACCGACCAGGATGAGCATAGCGCTTGTGTGATTCAAGCGCCAGCATTGCATGAAGGCATCCCGGGTCAGTACCAACTGCTCTCGAGGCAGCGCCGTTCCCAAAGATGTGGCTGTCGATGACTATCAATGCTTGACTCTGTAGTTACTACGGGGTTTAAGCTGGGCGAAAGGTCATTCAAGGACCACATTGATACACAGGATAAAGCGGATTTCGTACTCATGAGCAACCATGACACCACCGTTATCAACTGCGCCGACTCGTCCGGCAAGAATGCCGACCGCGGCCAGCTGGCTCTGGGCGGGCTGGGTGCCGCCAAATGAACTGCCCGATGTGCCCGATCACCGTCAGACGTGCCTTGAGCAATGTCGACGGCGTCATTGCGGCCGAAGCCGATCTCAAGACCAAACAAGCGCGCGCACTGTTCGACCCGGCCCGCACCGATACCGGCATCCTGATTGGCGCGATCGAAAATTCCGGCTTCAGCACGCAGTTGCAGGAAAGCGACCATGAATGATGCCAGCCAGGCCGACTGCTGCGCTAACGATGCCCCGAACAAATCCGGCGACAGGCTGCATATTGCCGTCATCGGCAGTGGCGGCGCGGCCATGGCCGGTGCCCTGAAAGCCGCCGAACGCGGTGCTCGGGTCACCCTGATCGAACGGGGCACCATCGGTGGCACCTGCGTCAATATCGGCTGCGTGCCGTCCAAGATCCTGATTCGCGCGGCCCACATCGCCCATCTGCGCCGGGAAAGTCCGTTCGATCAGGGCTTGAGCGCCCAGGCACCGGTCGTGGACCGGCCTCGATTGCTGGCTCAGCAACAGGCCCGGGTGGAGGAACTGCGCGAGGCCAAGTACCAGGGCATTCTCAATGGTCACGCCGACATTACCGTCCTCAAGGGCGAGGCGCAGTTTGTTGATGCGCGCACGCTTGACATTGCCCTCAACGACGGTGGCCAGCAGACCGTGCACTTTGACCGGGCCCTG
This sequence comes from uncultured Wenzhouxiangella sp., assembly GCA_964523755.1. Taxonomy (GTDB): domain Bacteria; phylum Pseudomonadota; class Gammaproteobacteria; order Xanthomonadales; family Wenzhouxiangellaceae; genus Wenzhouxiangella. The sequence continues at coordinate 33,743 of CAZFYM010000022.1, forward strand.
ATCGGCACCGGTGCCCGGCCCGCCGTGCCACCGATTCCGGGGCTGGCCGACACCCCGTACCTCACCTCCACCAGCGCGCTGAAATTAAACCACATCCCTGAACGCTTGATCGTGATCGGTGCCTCGGTGGTGGCCATTGAGCTGACCGAAGCCTTTGCCCGTCTGGGCAGCCAGGTCACCATTCTGGCGCGCGGTCGGATCTTGTCCCGGCACGACCCGGCGGTAGGCGAGGCCGTGGAGGCCGCGTTTGTACGCGAGGGCATCGAAGTGCTCAAGCAGACCCAGGCCAGCGAGGTCAGTCACGACGGCCGGCTGTTCACCCTGCAAACCAATGCCGATACCCTGCAGGCCGAGCAATTGCTGGTGGCCAGCGGTCGGGCCCCCAATACCGAGGCGCTGAACCTGGAGGCCATTGGTGTGGCAACCAGCAAGGGCGCGATTCAAGTCAATGAGCGCATGCAAACCAGCGTTGCCGGCATTTTTGCCGCCGGTGACTGCACCGATCAGCCGCAGTTCGTCTATGTGGCCGCCGCCGGCGGCAGCCGGGCGGCGATCAACATGACCGACGGCGAGGCCACACTCGATTTGAGCGCCATGCCGGCGGTAATTTTTACCGATCCGCAGGTCGCTACGGTAGGCCTGAGCGAGGCCGAGGCAAAAAAGCGGGGTTACGAGGTGAATACCCGGGTACTGGACCTGGAGAACGTACCGCGCGCGCTGGTCAACTTCGACACCGGCGGGTTTATCAAGATGGTGGCCGAGCGGCATTCCGGTCGCCTGCTGGGCGTGCAGGCCGTCGCCGCCGAGGCCGGCGAACTGATCCAGACGGCGGTCATGGCGCTCAAGGCCAGGATGACCGTACAGAACATCGGCGATGAGCTGTTTCCTTATCTCACCATGGTGGAGGGCTTAAAGCTTTGTGCCCAGACGTTCACCAAAGACGTCAAGCAATTGTCCTGCTGCGCGGTATGAAATCGCCGACACAGATTCAAGTTGCAGGTCATGACAAGTTGCAGGTCATGACAAGTCGCAGCTCGTGACAGGCAACCAGCACGATCTGCCCGTGATCAACATCGGGACCGCAGCATCGGATATCGAATCGATGCTGCTGTGAATCGTACGGCTTAAAGCCTTACCTGTTTCAACCCTCAAGTTGACTGTCGAACAACTCCTCCAGCAAAGAGCAGTCTGGCGTGTTGGCGCCATGACAATGGGCAACCAGGTCGCTTAGTCTGGACTCGATCTGCTTGAGATCGGCGATCTTCGCGCGGACATCATTGATGTGTCGTTGGCCCAATGCCGCCACCTCGGCACACGTCTGAGTGTTGCCGTCGATCATATCGAGCAGTGTCCGGATCTCTTCCAGGCTGAAGCCCAACTCCCGGCAGCGCCGGACAAACCGTAAACGACGCCGGTGAGACTCGCCGTATTGGCGGTAGTTGTTGTGCGCCCGTTGCGGTTCCGGGAGGATGCCCACTCGCTCGTAATAACGAATGGTCTCGATCGGACACCCGGTCTGGCGCGCGAGATCGCCGATGCGCATCAGCACTTGCACCCTATAGTAACTACAAGCCTCATGGTAGACCACAACAGACCCCGGACCCAACGCAAACCCACAGGCAGGAATACCGGCTTGATCCGGACTGCCAAGATCACTCTGGCAGCAACTCACCAATGAACCTCTTGCGGTCCGGAATGTCTGTGAACTGAAACCGTGACGCTGGCCAGTCGCGCAATAATTCTCGCCGAATGTCTGTCTGAATTGTTCGATGCACTGCGGCAACGGCTGACCGCATCGACACGTCAATCACAACAAAAAGTCGAACCTCGCAGAGTCGACAAGCGCAAATCGGGAGAAAATTATCAAAAGTCTTATCGCATCGGCATTGATTCTCGCAGCTCTCGGCTGCGCGCCGGCAAGCGCGCAGCCGCTGGACGTTATCGTGGCACGTGCCGAGGCGCGCGAGATCACTGACCCCATTGAGGCGCTGGGCACTTTGCGCGCCAACGAAACGGCCGAACTGACCGCAACCATCACCGAAACCATCGCCGACATTCGCTTCGACGACGGTCAACGAGTCAAACAAGGCGATGTACTGGTGGCGCTGACCAACCGCGAGCAGCTGGCCAATCTGTCAGCGGCCGAATCCGAGGTGCGCGAGGCAGAACGGCAGTTCAATCGCGTGCAGGAATTGGCCGATCAGGGCCAGGAAGCGCGCTCGTTGCTCGACCAGCGTCGGCGCGAGCTGGAAACCGCGCGCGCGCGACTGGCCGCCGTCCAGGCGCGCCTGAGCGATCGCCTGATCACCGCGCCATTCGACGGCGTGGTGGGCTTGCGCAACGTATCGGCCGGGTCGCTGCTGGTGCCCGGAACCGTGGTGACCACACTGATCGATGATTCGGTGATGAAGCTGGACTTTCCGGTTCCGGAATTGTTCATGTCGCGAGTCCAAACGGGCCTGGCTTTGCGCGCTCGAAGTCGTGCTTATCCGGACCAGGCATTCACCGGCAAAATTATGAGCCTGAGCAATCGCGTCGACCCGGTCACCCGGGCATTCCAGGTGCGTGCCGAGATTCCGAACCCCGACCGCCTGTTGCGCCCGGGCATGCTGATGACCGTGACGCTGGAAAGCGCGCCACGCGAGGCCGTGGTCATACTCGAGGAGGGGCTGAGCACCACCGGACGACGGCATTTCGTCCTTGCAGTCGAAGCCCGGGGCGACGGCTTTTTCACGCACCGCCGCGAAGTCACCATCGGCACGCGACGGCCCGGCGAAGTCGAGATCATTTCAGGGCTCGACGCCGGCACGCGCATCGTGATCCACGGCGGCTTCCGGCTGGGTGACGGCGACCCAATCCGAATCCGTGCCGAGGCGGGCGACGGTCGTAGCCTGGCCGACATCCTGGCGGCCGGGCGCAATGGTGGCAATGGAGGTGACCGGTGATTGTTTCGGATCTCGCTGTCACCCGACCCGTGCTGTCGTCGGTGGCAGCTCTGCTTCTGGTGATCTTTGGCATCGTCTCGTTCGTCCAGCTACCGCTGCGCGAATACCCGGATATCGACCCACCGGTGGTGTCGGTGGACACCAACTACCCGGGTGCTGCGGCCGCGGTGGTCGATACCCAGATTACCGAGGTCATCGAGGATCGAATCGCCGGCATCGAGGGTATCGAATTCATCGAGTCGGTCAGCCAGGACGGCGAATCGGAAATCAACATCCGCTTCTCACTCAACCGCGACGTCGACGCCGCGGCCAACGACGTACGCGACCGTGTCGCGGGCATACTCGACAACCTGCCCGATGAAGCCGATCCGCCCGAAACCCAGCGCGTCGAGGCCAACGCCGATGTGATCGTATGGTGGAATCTGGCCAGTTCCAATCACAGCGTGCCCGAACTGACCGACTTTGCCGAACGCTTTCTAGTCGACCGGCTGTCAGTCATCGACGGCGTGGCACGCGTGCGACTGGGCGGCGCACAGAGTTATGCCATGCGCGTGTGGCTGGATCGCGAGGCGCTGGCCGCGCGCGAACTGACTGTCAATGACATCGAGGCCGCCTTGCGCGCCGAGAATGTCGAGCTGCCGGCCGGCAACATCGAATCGCAAACCCGACAGTTCACCGTCCGGGTCCAGCGCCAGTTCATGGATGCACAGGATTTTGCCGGACTGGTCGTCCAGCGCGGTAATGACGGCTACCTGACTCGCCTTGGCGACATCGCCCGGGTCGAACGCGGCACAGTCGAAAACCGCACGCTGTTTCGCGGCAACGGCGACCCGATGATCGGGCTGGGCATCATCCGCCAGTCCACCGCCAACACGCTGGAAGTCGCGCGCGCCGTGCGCGCCCAGGTCGAACGGCTCAATCAGGAACTACCCGACGGCATGCAAATCCTGCCCAGCTTCGATTCATCGGTATTCATTGAGGGCGCGATCAACGAAGTCTACCGAACGCTTACCATCGCAATCAGCCTGGTAGTGCTGGTGATCTTCCTGTTCCTCGGTTCGTTTCGCGCCATTTTGGTACCAGCGGTCGCGGTACCGGTATCGCTGATTGCCACTTTCATCGGCCTGGCGCTGTTCGGCTTTTCGGTCAATCTGCTGACACTGCTAGCGCTAGTGCTGGCCATCGGGCTGGTGGTCGACGACGGCATTATCGTGCTTGAGAACATCCGCCGCCGAATGGACGAACACGGTGAATCGGCGCTGGTCGCGGCCTACCGCGGCACCCGCCAGGTCGGCTTCGCGGTGGTCTCGACCTCGCTGGTACTGATCTCGGTGTTCGCGCCGATTGCGCTGCTGCAGGGCGACATCGGACGCTTGTTCTCGGAATTTGCGCTGACTATGGCCGCAGCGGTCGCATTTTCCAGCTTTGTCGCACTGACCATTTCGGCGGCGCTGGCCTCGAAACTGCTGCGTCCGCGCGACAATGACAATGCCCTGGTGAACCTGGTCGATGCATCCGTCGCGCGGGTCCGATCAATCTATTCGGTCTGCCTGCTGGCGGCGCTGAAGACACGCTGGATCGCGCTGGGCGCAATGATCGCACTGGTCGGCATGGCTGCCTGGCTGTTCAACGAAATCCCCTCGGAATACGCGCCGTTCGAGGACCGCGGCACATTCTTCGTTACCGTCGAAGGGCCCGAGGGCGCAACCTTTGACTATATGCAAGATTACATGAACGAGATCGAGGCGCGCATGATGCCGCTGGTCGAGCAAGGCGAAATTTCGCGCCTGCTGGTCCGGGCACCACGGTCTTTTGGCAACAATATTTCGATCTTCAACTCCGGCATCGCGATCGTTGTGCTCCAGCCCTGGGGCGAGCGTCGCCCGGCGCGCGCGATCATGGCCGATGTCGAAGCCCGCCTTTCGGACCTTACCGGCGTGCAGGTCTCGCCGCGCATGCGCCAGGGCTTCGCCCAGGGTTTCGGCAACCCGGTGCAGTTTGTCATCGGCGGCGGCACCGACTACGAAACGCTGGCCGAATGGCGCGACAGGTTGCTCGAAGCGGTTGCAGAAGACAACCCGGGTCTGGTCAATATCGACTGGGACTACAAGGAAAACCAGCCGCAGCTCGAAGTACTGATCGATTACAACCGGGCTGCCGAACTGGGCGTAACCATCAGCAACATCGGTCGCACGCTGGAGTCGATGCTGGGCGGGCGGCGCGTGACCACCTACATCGACGATGGCCAGGAATACGACGTGATCATCGAAGGCGAACGCGACCAGCAGCGCAGCCCGGCCGCGCTGGAAAACATCTACGTGCGTTCTGGGCGTTCCGGACAGCTCATCCCGCTGTCCAACCTGGTCACGCTGGACAATTTCGCCGATTCCAACACGCTCAACCGCTACAACCGGGTACGCGCGATCACCATCGAGGCCGGTCTGACCGAAGAGCTGACCCTGGGCCAGGCACTGGATTACCTGCGCGACAAGGCGAACGAGGTGCTGCCCGAAGAAGCCATCATCGACTACAAGGGCCAGAGTCGGGATTTCATGCTGGCCGGCGGATCGATGGCGTTCGTGTTCGTGCTCGGACTGGTCGTGGTGTTTCTGGTGCTCGCAGCGCAATTTGAAAACTGGATCCACCCGCTGGTCATCATCCTGGGCGTACCGCTGGCGGTCGGCGGCGGCCTGCTCGGGCTGTGGCTGACCGGCTCCACGCTCAACGTATACAGCCAGATCGGCCTGGTCATGCTGGTCGGACTGGCGGCCAAGAACGGCATCCTGATCGTCGAATTCATCAATCAGTTGCGTGACCAGGGCGTGGAATTCGAGCGCGCTATCGTCGAAGCCTCCGTCATCCGCCTGCGGCCGATCATGATGACCGGCATCACCACCGCTGCCGGCGCGCTGCCGCTGATCCTGGCCGCCGGTGCCGGGGCCGAAACCCGGCAAGTCATCGGCATTGTGGTGCTGTCGGGCGTGACTGTATCAATGGTGCTCACGCTGTTCATCGTACCGGTGCTCTACCGCCTTTTGGCCGCCAATACCGGATCACCGGAACGGGTCAAACGCCGACTGGAACGGGAAATCGGTGAACCAGGCAGCACTGCGGTCTGATCAAGCTCACCGCAGCAGCACCCAACTCGCAACCTCGCTATCGGAGCTATCAGGCCAAGGGCGATGGTGGGGGGCTTTTGAATGCCGAACGGCAAGCCGCGCCGAAGCGCAGGTACAGCGCCGGCACGACAATCATGTTCAACGCGGTCGACGTGATCAGGCCACACAGAATGACCACCGCCATCGGTGCCTGGATCTCGCTGCCTGGCTGACCACCGGCCAGCGCCAGTGGCAGATTGAGCATGACCAGCGCCGCATCGCGGGCCGAATGGAAGGCAGTGACCAGCAGGAAGAAAATACCGACAACGACCACGTTACCGAGCAGAACCAACCGCCGCCCTGCGGTCTCGGCGCTTTCAAACTGGCCACCGAACTCGACGTGATAACCGGTCGGAAGATCGATTTGCTGATCGATTCGCTGGCGCATGTCCTCGACCACGCCGACCAGGTCGCGGTCGGCGACATTGGCCATCACCACCAGCTTGCGCTGCACACTTTCGCGGCTGATCGTGTCAGGCCCTCGAGCGCGCCGGATATCGGCGATCGTATCGAGTGTCACCTCGGCACCGGCGGCGGTTTTGAACTGCGTATCTCGCACGGTTTGCAGATTTTCGCGCGCGTTGTCCGGATAGCGCACGATCAGATCGAAACTGGCCGAGCCTTCGAGCACGTGGCCGACGACCACACCGCCAAAGGCCGCCTCGACCATCCCGGCAGCCGCCGCGACCGATACGCCGTAGTGTGCCAGTGCGGCCCGATCGAACTGCAGTGTGACAAAGGGTATTTCGCTTTGCTGTTCCATGGCTACATCGACCGCGCCGGGGACTTCCGCCATGATTTTTTCGATGAGACCGCCGAGTCTGCGCAATTCAGGCAGTTCCGGGCCGAAGATCTTGACCGCGATATTGGCCCGGGTGCCCGACAACATATGATCGCCCGACAACATATGATCGATGCGATGCGATATCGGCTGGCCAATGACGACATTGGTACCCGGGATCGAGGTAAATTGCCGGCGCAGTTCGGCCAACAGCTCGGCTTTTTTACGCTCGCCCATCTTCAGGTTGACGTCGATCTCGGATGCATACACGGCTTGCGCGTGGGGATCGAGCTCTGCCCGACCGGTGCGCCGCGTGGTCGCCGCGACTTCCGGTTCGGCCAGCAGAATTTCCTCGACCTGTGCGCCAATGCGATCCGACTCGGCCAGCGCCGTGTCGGGCAGCGTCACTGCGCTGATGGTCAGGCTGCCTTCGTTGAATTCGGGCAGGAAACCGCGACCGGCAAAGGCCAGCGCGATCAAGGCGGTGACCAGCAGTCCGACCCCGGTCAGCGTCACCAGGCGCCAACGAGCCAGCGCAATTTCGAGTACGGGCCGATAACCACGCTTGAGCAGGCTTGTCAGGCGGTTGTCGTGGTCTGCCTCGGTATCCGTTCGACCGGGCAGCATCAGAAAACACAGCACCGGCGTAATGGTCAGCGCGACCAGCAGTGAGGCAGCGAGTGCAACAATGTAGGCCAGGCCCAGGGGTTCGAGCAGGCGGCCTTCGACGCCGGCCAGAAAAAACAGCGGCAGAAAGACCAGGATGATGATCAGCGTGGCGAATACGATCGATCCCTCGATTTCGCGGGTGGCCTCGTAAACGACCATGAAGTCCGGGCGGCGCTCGGACGCTGTCCGGTTCTCTCGCAACCGGCACACGATATTCTCCACCACGATGATCGCATCGTCGACCAGCGCGCCCAGCGCAATCGCCATGCCGCCCAGCGTCATCGTGTTGATGCTTCCGCCCAGTGCGCGAATCGCCAGCAAGGCAATACCGGTGGCGCGTGCCGACAACAGAAACGCAAACATGATGGCGATCACCAGCAGCGCGCCGTCGCGCAGGGCAGCGCTCAGGTTATCGACCGCAATCCGAATAAAGTCGGCCTGGCGGAAGGCATCGGTTGCAATCCGCATGCCTTCGGGTAGCGAGGTCTGGATTTCGACGATGGCGGTATCCAGCCGCCGATCGGGATGACCTCCGCGACGCCGGGTACGGCCAGAAGCCGCCGGCGTACGACCCAGTCGGCCGCTGTTTTCAGATCCATCTCGTCATGGACGTCGGATTCGAGCGCGACGAACATCACCTCGCCCATGATCGAGCTGATCGGCGTAAGCACCGGCGGTGCCAGTCCGGCCGGCAGCGAGGCGCGCGCGACTTGCAGTTTCTCGGCCACAACCTGGCGGGCGCGATAAATATCGGTGCCCCAATCGAACTCGATCGTAACCACGCTGATGCCAATGCCACTGCTGGAACGCACCCGGCGCACGTTGGCCGCTCCGTTCAGAGCTGTCTCGATCGGCAGAGTGACCTGAATCTCGACATCCTCGGGCGGCATGCCGTGCGCTTCGGTGACGACGGTGACTGTCGGTGCCGTGAGATCCGGAAAAACATCGACCGGCGCGCGCATTGCCGACCAGCCGCCCCAGGTCAGCAGCCCGGCGGCCAGCACCAGGACCAGCAGACGATTGCCCAGCGACCAGGCGATGATGCGATCAATCATTGCTCGATAAGCCGTCAGTGCGCATGACCATGACCAATTTCATCGCCACCGGCGGCAGCGAGTTTGACGTCATAGGCACCGACGGTTACAACGCGCTCGCCGGCTGCCAGGCCCGACAAAATCTCGATCCGGTCGCCGTCGCGGATACCGGTCTCGACCGGTCGCCGCTGGAATGTCTCGCCGCCAGTCTGCACGTAGACCACGGTGCGAACACCATCATCAATGATGGTGCTCATTGGCACGGCCAGACGCTCGCTGGACCCGCCGACATAAACATACGCAGCAAAGCTCTGGCCGACAGACACTGGCGCGGGCTTCCGGCACTCGTACCTCCAGCCATCGCCGCTGTGGATCGGCCAGCCAGAACAACGACTCGCCGCTTCGCACAAACGCGCCCGGTGCCACTGCGATGTCAATAATCTGACCGGCCAGCGGAGCTTTCAGGGCAATCCCGGTTTCGGACGCACCGCCTTGCCGCTGCTCGATTTGGCTGCGTGAGGCAAGCAGTTCGCTTTGCGCGATATCGAGTTCGGCTCGAGCCTCAATCAACCGGCGTTCAGGCACAGCACCACTTGCGACCAAAGCGTCGAGGCGTTCAACATCGCGCCGGGCCAAATCCACCCGGCTGCGTGCGCGTTCGAGCTCAACTGCCAGGCGGCCGACATCCGTCCCTTCGCCAAGCCGTGGTACCAGATAGCCAAGGATTCCGCCAAGGTCGATGTTGTCGCCGATGCGCGGCACTTCGGCGGCAGTGAAATAGCCATCGTCCGGCGCGGTGACCACGGCGCCACCGTCGGCCGGTGCGCGCACCCGGGCCAAACCCGGTACCGATGCCCGAAGCGGCTGGGCGCGCACGGCCTCGGTCGCGAATGGCATTGTCCACTGCTGTTCTTTCAGATAACCGATCTCGCCTGGTGGCGTGGCGGTCACGGTGCGTGCCGAATTCGCATCTGGATAGACCCGGAAAGGGCCCAGGTCGTGCACCACGTTCAATCCGGGTGCCTCGACTTCCACCCGCAAGTCGAATTCGCAGCTTTCTCGTGGCGTGACCGTTGGCATGAATAGACCGGCTCGCGCCGGCGCGTCGATCCGAAACCGGGCCGCGGTCTGCCCGTTGCGCACCAGCACCACATCCACCCGGCCCGAGCGAACCGGCGCAAAATCGCTCAGTCGGGTCAGGTGTGCAGCAAAGCGTGAGCCCCGGCCCGCGACCAGCGGCGGAAATTCCACGAACAACTCGCTCGCTGCAGTGTAATCGGTGACGACTTCGACCTCGATTACCGTCGCATGGTCATGTTCCGGCTCGCCGGGCGCGTGACTGTGCCGGCCCGGCTCCGAGCCACCGCAAGCTGCCAGCAGCAGGGTCAGGAATAACAGCGTGCTTTTAACAGGCGGGTTAACCACGTGGCTCGTGATCTTCGTGCTCATGGTGATCTTCGTGCTCATGGTGATCCTCGCCATGCCTATGGGCTTCATCGGCGGGCTCGGCTGCGTGCTGGTGGTCATCACCGTGTTCGTGACCGGGCGATTCCGTCCCGGTCTCGCCTTCGGGCGCAGCATGTTCGGCTTCGTCGCCATGGAAGGCCTGCGTTGCTGGTGCTGATTCCGCTTCCTCCGCATGCGTGTGATCGGCGTCCGGGCCGTGGTCGTGCGCTGCCTCGCCATCATGAGGGTGACCCTCAGCTGCGTGACTGTGGCCGCCATCTTCATCGTGGGCATGATCGCCGCAACCGGCCAGGGTAAACACCAGCCCAAGAGCTGGAACAATGGAATATTTCATAGCGGTTCTCCAGTCAGTTGAATCAATTCGATCACGGCAATACGCGCCGCGTACTCCAGTTCTATGGTTTGAAGATAATGATCGAGTTCCGTTTGCCAGGCATCGAGCAGGCTCATCACGCCAAGCTCGCCGGCCTGGTAAGCAGCCTCCGCGATTTCCGGCAGGGAGTGGGTCGCCGCTTCCCGCTCGGCACGCATAGCCAAGGCCGCATCGCGACGCGCGTTCAATTCATCGAGCAACGCCCGTGCCTCGGCTTCGAGCCGGCCGATGGCCAGAGCAGCCTCTGCCGATTTTGCCCCTGCGCCGGCCTCGGCTGCCGCGCGGCGCTGGCGACCTCGATCAAACAACGGCACTTCGATACCAATCGCGAATACACCACCGGTTTCCGATACCGGTCCGTCTTTAAAATCTCTGACACCCACGCCCAGTGTGATCTCCGGCCAAACTTCCCGGCTTGCTGCACGCGCAGCAAGCTGGTCCGCTCCAGCACCAGCCCGGAGCCGGCTGATTTCCGGATGGGTTTGCAGCGCCGCCATCACGGCCGACTCCGAGAGTGGCAGGTCTGGCAAAAGCCGACCGGCCAGCCTTTGCGGAGTGCTCTCGAGAACGCCAAACAGACGCTGGCGAGCCGAATGCAATTCCGCACGACTGGTCGCCAGGCGACCAGCCAGCAGGGATATTTCACGCTCGATCCTGAGCTGATCGAAGCGCGATGCGTCGCCCGCTTCAACGCGCTCTCTAACAGCCTGGCCAAGTTCTGCCAACCGCCCCCGCCAAGAATCCATTGCTTCGGTTTCGCGCCGATACTTGATGGCTTGATAGAAAAATCCGCGAATGGCCCGTGCACGACGGCGCTCGACCAGTTTTAAATCTGCCATCGTCACGCCCTCGGCTGCGCGCGCCGATTGGCGTGCCAGCGAATTGTGGCCGGTCAGATCCAGTGGCTGGCGGAACCAGAAGTATCGCTCGGTATTGCCGCCGGGCAAGTCCAGCGATTCGTCAATAAACTCGAACTCGGGATTGGCTAAAAGACCGGTCGCGGCGGTTTGATGGCGTGCTTCGTCAATTGATGCATCCGCCCACGCTCGCCACGCGGCCACTTCCAGGCCCAGTCTCACGGCTTCGCCCTCGGTCAGGGTCTGTCCATATGCCGGGATAACAAATGACATTAGGCATCCGGCAAATCCTGCGATCAGGTTTGATTTCTGCATGATGATTCTCACCGTGCCAGCCAGCCAACGAAAGTCTCAAGCGCGTGATGCTGGCTTGTCACTCCAAACCCGAATAGCCCCAGCCCCACGACCAATAACCATTCCAGCCTTCTAGTCGGCAATGACTCTTGTCGGCAATGACTCTTGGGGGCAGTCGGCCAGACGCTGAATGCGGCGCGCAACGTCAGCCGAATTCACGCCCATGGAATACGCACCTGGTACCAATGCCGAGTCCGGAACATGCTCGCGCAGGATTTTGATCAGGGCCGAAGCCAGATCCAGCCCCCTTCCAGTTTCCGCAACAGCGTCGTCGGCACGCTCCTCGGCCGCCTAGTGCCAATGGCACAACAAGCGTTGACGTGTCTGCGGGAAATGCATCGACATCAACCAGCCAAGTGCCAGTCTGCGGGCCAGATCGCCGGCGCGCGCATGGGCGATCTCGTGCCGTAGTACGGCTCGTCGTTCGGCCGGCGACAGTTTCCGAACCAGCCCGGCCATCAGCACGACTTTCGGCGTTCGGATTCCAAGCAGAAAGGCAGCCGGCGTTTCCGAGTTGATCATAATCAATCGGTGTCCCGGGGGTGTCAGGCGCGTGATCGCATTGACCAGCCGCGCGTGTCGAATCTGGTCGGATACGGTCCAGACCAGCTTCACCATGGGCCAGGTGCCCGCGCCAATCAGCAGCACGGCCACCGGCCCGACATCAAACGCCGGCAGGTGGCGCAGGAAGAAATGCGGATGATGCAGGCCATGAGCCAGGCAATGATCATCGATCAGTCCCGCGAGCTTCAACAGCGCCGGTAACATCAGCGCGAGAGTCGCGAGCAACGCGACGACAATCGGTAGCAGTGCGATGCCCTCTGCGCGCCGGCAGCGAATCGACGGCGGAAAGTCGTCAGAAAGCAGAAAGCGCGCGCCAACCAGTGCCATTAACGCACCGGCAATCAGCCCGAGTACAGCCATGATTGTCACCAGTATGACGGAATCAAGCACGGACTCAATCACGCTTTTTCTCGTCGGCGGCACGCCTCGCAGCGATCATTTGCTCAAGCTCATCCAGTGCGGCATGGTCGAGTTGTTCGGCTGCATCAACCAGTGCCGCCATGGCCACCGAGTTATCCTGGGATAATCTGGCCGCCGCTTCACTGACCATGGCCGCCAATAGCGACCCGCAACTGACCGATGCGGCATATTGATAAGCCCGGCTGACCTTTTCGCGTTTGAGAAGTTGCTTGCGATGCAGTCGATCCAGCGTTGACTGGACGGTGTTCAATGAAATTCCGCGCGAGGGTCCAACGGCCTCATGCACGGATTTCGCCGTGCCGGATTCAACCGTCCAGAGAAACTTGAGCAGGCAGACTTCCAGCTCCCCCAGGCGGGGAGCGGCAGTCGGTTGGGAGCGAGACATAAAAGCCCACTTGGGAAGGTACAGTGGCTAATCTATCTGCATTAAAACCGACTGTCAATCGGTTTTAGTGCCTCTGTTCGTTACCGACGTGTTGTCCAGCACGATGTCATCGCAATGCTGATGTACCCCGGATTTCTGTTTTGTCAGCCCCAAAAAAGAAGCGGGCGAGACTCTGCTCGCCCGCTATCTGCTCAGTAGTCAAGGCCCGACTATCAGCCCATACGTTTAGACGGGTCTTCGCAATCCGCTGAACTGCCAACCAACCATCAATAACAGCATGATCAGTAGCAGCATGCCGCTGCGGCTTAGCGAATTCACCGGAACCGGCGGAACTGGGTCACCGGAATCGATGGGATGCCCGGTTGTGCAGGTTCCGCAGACCGGACCATCGCCACCACCGGCTACCACGCTATTGTCCACACTCACCGTCGCATCAGCATCCACCGTCGCGCTGTACTCGAACGTGTAGGTATCCGGCACTGAACCGGCTGCCAGTGTACAGGTCACGATCTGTCCCAATGCCGAACACTCGATCAGCAGACTGCCCACATCCAGCGTCAAACCAGCCCCCAGCGTGTCGGTCAACACCACATCGTCAGTCGTTGCACTATCGGAGACGAGCACCGTCAGGGTGTAGTTGATTGTCTGACCGGCTGTCACGTTCGTGCCGGTCGCTGGATCGGCGGTCTTGTTTACCGAGACTGCCGGATCACTCAGTGGATGATCGGTCGAGCAACTCGGGCATTCCGGTGTCGGATCACCGCCGCCACCGGTCACCGTGACGTTGTTGCCCACCGTACCCGTGGCATCGTTATCAACCGTCGCGGTGTATTCGACCGCGTAGCTGCCCGGTACCGTGCCCGAGGGCAAGGTGAACGTCAGTACCGGCGCACCGGTCGTATCCGGCGTGAACGCACCCGGAGCCGTTACTGATCCGAACGTCAGCCCCGCACCCAGTGTGTCTTCCAGCACCAGGTCAGCCGTCAGCGCCGCATCCGCGACCGTTGCCGTCAGCGTGTAGGTGATCGTCTGACCGGCTGTCACGTTCGTGCCGGTCGCTGGATCGGCGGTCTTGTTTACCG
>CAZFYM010000023.1:0-22173 GCA_964523755.1 uncultured Wenzhouxiangella sp.
TAACTAATAAATGGGTTTTGAAAGTGACGTTTTTGGTAATAGGGAGGCGGCTGCGCTCCGTATCTCAGCATTCGGGGGCTTCAGAGCCCGCAAGCGCTTGAAACTACTACCCTTTACTCCTTCCCGGTATCTGTTATTGGTTGAAATCTGACACATAACTACAGAAATTTCCTAGGGCGGGCCGGGTGCTTTTCCTATGGGCAAGTTGGTCCTGATAGGGTTCAATGGTGCCCGGTTTTCGTCCAAGGATCAAATCGTGGCTGAGACACTGATTGAGCGGATGCGTTGCGTCTTGCGTACTGGGCATTACAGCTATCGAACGGAGCAGTCGTACATTGACTGGGTTCGGCGTTTCATTCGGTTTCACCAGGGCCGCCATCCTCGGCAGATGGGGAAGCGTGATGTCGAAGCATACCTTTCTCATCTTGCCGTGGACCGGAACGTGGCTCCGGCGACCCAGAACCAGGCGCTGAATGCCATTCTCTTTCTCTTTCGGCGGGTGCTCGAAGTGGAGTTGCCATGGCTCGAAGATGTGGTTCGCGCTAAGCCGAGTTCGCGTGTGCCGGTGGTTTTGTCACGTCGCGAGGTTCGGCAAATTCTTGCTGGTTTGCCTTATCCGCATGATCTGGTGGTGCGTTTGCTTTACGGATCCGGATTGCGCATTTCCGAAGCGCTGCGCCTTCGGGTCAAGGATGTCGACATGCGGCGGCGGTCGGTGATCGTTCGCGATGGCAAAGGGGCTAAGGATCGGGTCACGGTGCTGGCCGATGCCTGTATTGGCCCGCTGAAGCTGCAGATTGAAAAAACGCTGGCCATTGCAGATCGTGATCGTCGGCAACAACGTGGTGGCGTAATTTTGCCGCATGCGCTGATCAGGAAGTATCCGGCTGCGCGCTTTGAACCGGGCTGGCAGTGGGTGTTTCCGGCAAAGCAAATTTCGCGCGACCCCAGACAGGGTGTACGACGGCGGCATCATTTGATGAATCAGTCGGTCCAGCGTGCTGTGCGAAAGGCTTCTGATGAGGCGGCCATTCACAAACCGGTGACCTGCCACACGTTTCGTCACAGCTTTGCCACGCATTTGATCGAAAGCGGTGCGGATATCCGGACGGTGCAGCAATTGATGGGGCACTCGGATGTTCGGACCACGATGATTTATCTCCATGTCATCCAGCGCGGGGCGATGGGGGCGCGGAGTCCGCTGGATGATGATGACTGATTCAATGAAACGAATTGAATTAGTAAGCCGGGTTTGGGTGCCGAAAATTCTGTGTTTGGTGGTGTCCGGCGCATGGTCCGTCGGGCACACGCGCAGCCGTTGTCCTGTCAGGCACTTCTCGCCTTTGGCAAACCGCACCTGCCTTCCGAACTGCGCTGGTCCGACCTACGAGTGGGTGTGTGAACCCCAGTCTTCAAGCACGCTACCGCCATTGGCGTGACATTTTGATCGCAAGCCATTGTTTTTGTGCCTGAATTGTGTCGGGCAGTGGGGGTTGGCGCTGGGGTTCAGGGCCAATCCGGACTGGACCGAAGGCTGAGAATGGCAGACGTTGGGGGCTCAAGTCAAATTGTCAGGGCTGCTGAGCCAGCTTGCTCAGGACTCGGTTCGCCGCAGCGATGGTTTCGTTGATGTCGTCGGGGGTGTGGGCGCTGGATACGAAGCCGGCTTCGAAGGCTGACGGGGCCAGGTAGATGCCTTCGGCGAGCATGCCGGTAAAGAAGTCCTTGAAGCGTTCGAGGTCGCAG
This sequence comes from uncultured Wenzhouxiangella sp., assembly GCA_964523755.1. Lineage (GTDB taxonomy): Bacteria > Pseudomonadota > Gammaproteobacteria > Xanthomonadales > Wenzhouxiangellaceae > Wenzhouxiangella. Next base: position 1,747 of record CAZFYM010000023.1, read on the forward strand.
GCGGCGGCCTGTTGGAAGTTGGTGACCGCATCGGCGTCGGTGAAGAAGAAGCCGAACATGCCGCCGACGGCCACGGTGGTCATCGGAATGCCGGCCTGGCCGGCGACTTTTTTCAGGCCGGCCGCGAGGCTGGCGGTGGTCAGGCCGAGCTGTTCGTAGAAGCCGGGCTGGGTGATGAGTTCCAGGTTGGCGATGCCGGCGGCCATGGCCACCGGGTTGCCGGACAGGGTCCCGGCCTGGTAGACCGGGCCGGACGGGGCGACCAGCTTCATGAAGTCCATCTTGCCGCCGAAGGCGCCGACCGGCATGCCGGCACCGATGACCTTGCCGAAGCAGGTCAGGTCGGGGGTGATGCCGTAGAGCCCTTGCGCTCCCTGGGGATGCACCCGGAAACCGGTCATGACTTCGTCGAACAGCAGCGCCGCGCCGTAGCGATCGCACAGGTCGCGCAGGCCCTGCAGAAAACCGGGCATCGGCGGAATGCAGTTCATGTTGCCGGCGATGGGCTCGACGGCCACGCAGGCGATCTCGTCCGGGTATTGCTTGAATAGCGCTTCGACCGAATCCAGATCGTTGAACGTGGCGTTCAGGGTCAGTTCGGCCAGCGCGGCCGGGACGCCGGGCGAGGTCGGCACGCCCAGGGTCTGGGCACCGGAACCGGCCTTGACCAGAAAACTGTCGGCGTGGCCGTGATAACAGCCTTCGAACTTGATGATGCGGTCCCGGCCGGTGGCAGCGCGCGCGACACGAATCGCGCTCATGGTTGCTTCGGTGCCTGAGTTGACCATCCGGACCTGGTCGAGCGAGGGAATCATGTCGCACAGCTTTTCAGCCATCGTGACTTCGCCGGGCGAGGGCGTGCCGAAACTCAGGCCGCGGGCGACGGCCGCCTGGACCGCCTCGATGATTGTCGGGTGGGAGTGGCCGCAGATCATCGGTCCCCAGGATCCGATGTAGTCGATGTAGCGCTTGCCGTCCACGTCGAACATGTGGGCACCCTCGGCACGGTCGAAGAACACCGGCTCTCCGCCGACGGCCGCAAAGGCGCGAACCGGCGAATTGACCCCGCCGGGCATGCGAACACGGGCGCGGGCGAACAGATCGTGGCTGACGGTCATGGGCATCGTTCCGGGATTCTGGTGTAGCCGGGATTATCGCAAGATGCGGGTTCGAGATGTGATGGGGCTCGGCTTCATTTACAATTCGCTGATTTTACGGCCTGAAACCCTCAGGCGAAGGAAGGTTGACGCGGTGAGTGACAAGCAGGAATTCAAGAGCTGGATGTGCATCGTCTGCGGCTGGATCTACCACGAAGAGGAAGGTGCACCGGATGACGGGATCCCGCCAGGAACGCTGTGGGAAGACGTGCCGGAATCCTGGGTCTGCCCGGATTGCGGGGCGGGCAAGGAAGATTTCGAGATGGTGGAGCTTTAATTAGCCGGCGCTGATCAGGCCGGTTTGCCATTGGCCGCTGGCGTGCAGGCGGAACCAGCGGGCTTTGGGGCCGGTGGGGTCGGCGGTGAATTTTTCGGTTTCGGCCTGGGAGTTGGCGACGGTCGACGGTGCTGACAGACAGGCAATGCCGTTTTTCGCGCCCCGGAAGGCCTGGTGCACATGGCCAAAGGCGACTGCGCGAACCACGGCCGGGTCGAGTCGGTTCCAGAGTTGATCGGCATCGACCAGTGGGTATTTATCGATCCACGGGGCGTTGACCGGAATCGGCTGGTGATGGACAAAAACCAGCGCCGGCCGCTTGCCGTCGAGTTCGTCCAGCGGAGCCAGGCGCTTTTCGTCCAGGTGTCCCTCCGGGCGGTCGGGCACGGCCGAGTCCAGCAGGGCAATTTGCCAACTACCCCAATTCAGCAGCGGACCCGCGCTGAAGCCAGCACCCGCCAGTTCCGTCTCCATGACCTCACGATCATCGTGATTGCCGGGCAGCCAGGCAATGTCCGCGCTGACACCATCGAGCAGGCTCACGACCCGTCGATACGATGATGGCGAGGCATCTTCCGACACATCGCCACTGAGCACGATCCCGTCCGGGCGCATCGCTCGAACCGCCGGTAGCAGGCGCTGCAGATTGGCATCGGCGTTTTTGCCCCGGTAGTCGGCGTCGGGGTCGTCGGCCAGGTGGCAGTCCGAGAGCTGGATCAGGGTGTACATTTTTTGGTCGTTTGGTCGGTTGGTCGGTTGGTGCTTTGGTTTGGTTGGTTTACTGGTTCTGGATGGCCGGGATGTTGCCGGTTGTCAGGGTGTCACCGGGTTTCAGATCCAGGGCCTGGGCCTGGCCGGCGTTGAGTTCGAGGACGTACTGGGCCGGGCCGGTGCTGGGATAGCCGGGGCACTGGCGGGAACGGCAGGGCGGGGTGTTGGCCGAGACGCTGACGACGTTCATCTCGCTGTCCAGGTAGATGATATCCAGCGGAATGCGGGTGTTGCGCATCCAGAAGCTGCGCGGTTCTTCCCGCCGGAAGATAAACAGCATGCCGCGGTTTTCGGCCATTTCATCGCGAAACATCAAGCCCTGAGCACGACTGGCGTCGTCATCGGCTATTTCGACGAAGTAGCGTTGGCCGTGGATTTCGACATAGGGTTCTGTGGCCTGGCAGGCGGCCAGTGCCAGCAGCAAAACAAAAGGAAGAAGTGTGCGTTTGTTCATGCGCTGAATGGTAGCGCATTCAGGGCGAAATGGGATTGTGAATGTTGCGCCTGGCGGCGCTGGCTATAAATTCAAAATCAAAGGCGTTTCGCTCGCTCGTGCGGACGGCTCCACTCCGGGGGCTTCTTGCGCTGTGCGCAAACCACCCTCTGCGTTACTCGCCCGGGCCGGGCGGCTCCGAACTCGCTTCGCTCAGACATGCGGAACCGCTTTTTCCGGCCCGGCCTGCGTTAGTCGGCACCATCAAGGGCAACACACCTTGACAGGCCATCGCTGCGCTCGGCCGGATAGAGCGAGCGCAGCGATGCTGCGATTGCTTTTGACTGTCCTTAGCCTTCGGAGGCGCCGAGAAGCGCAGGTCCAAGCGGAAAAAGAGTCGCCGCATGTCTGAACGCAGGGAGCCTTGGCGACCGGAGTGAGTTCGGCGGCTCCCGCTTGGACCGAGCATCGCAGGGGACCGGGCGCAGCCCGGCGTCTTCGTTGGCGTAAAGATCTTTTGGTTTCTTTTGGATCGACTGCCAAAAGAAACTCGCCCAGCAAGCGAAGCGTGGGCGAAACGCCTTTGAATTTGACGTTAGAATTTAACTTTGACTTTTAAGCGTGCGCCGCCAGGCGCAATAAAAAACCCCAGAATCTTATCCATCCAGCAACGCGCGCAGCGCGGCAATATTGGCGCGCGCGTCGTCGCTGCTGGTTTCCTTGCTGCCGTGGCGGCTGGGCCAGTCAACCACGGTTTCCGGCAGTTCGTCGAGGAACCGGCTGGGTTCGGCACCGCGGCGCTCGCCGCCGCGCCGGCGAGAATGGCAATAGCTGATGGTCAGATGACGCTCTGCGCGGGTGATGCCAACATACATCAGGCGGCGTTCCTCCTCGATCTGGTTATCGTCGATGGAGCGCTGGTGGGGTAGCAGGCCTTCTTCGCAGCCGGCCAGCCAGACGTGCTTGAATTCCAGACCCTTGGCGGCATGCAGGGTCATCAGGCGAACCAGGTCGGCACCGTCCTTGCGGTCGTCGTCGGGGCCGGCGGCCAGGGAAACGCGGGCGATCAGCTCTTCGGTGGATTGTGTGTCTTCGCCCAGGCGTTCGATCCAGCCGGCCAGGTCGTCGAGGTTCTTGCGCCGACGCTCGGCTTTTTTCGGATCATCATCCTGGTCGGTCAGCCAGTCGATGTAGCCGATATGTTCAAGCAGTTCACGATAGGCCTCGCCGATGCCGTTGCGCTCCAGGCGGTCGTTGAAGTCGATCAGTACATTGGTAAAGGTGCGCAGGGCACGGGCTGGCGCTTGCGGCAGTTCGTTCTGGAACACCTCTTCCAGCCCGGCCTCGAACAGGCTTTTGCCGACCGCATCGGCGTAAACCCCCAGCCGGGCCATGGCCGCTGAACCGAAGCCGCGCCGGGGCGTGTTGATCACGCGCATAAAAGCCGGGTTGTCGTCGGGGTTGGCCAGTACGCGCAGATAGGCCAGGCCATCGCGAATTTCGCGGGCATCGAACCAGCTCGGGCCGCCGGAGACGACGTAGGGAATGGCATTTTCTCTGAGTTGGAGTTCGATGGCGCGGGCCTGAAAATTCGAGCGATAAAGCACGGCGCATTCACCCCAGCGGGCACGTCCCCCGTGAAACAGGGTCAGGATGTCGCGTGCGATCCCTTCGGCCTCATCGCTGTCATCGTCGTATTCGAGTATGCGCAGATCATCGCCCGGGCCGTGCTGGCTCCACAGTTTTTTCTCAAATTCATGCGGATTGCAGGCGATGACGGCATTGGCCGCTTCGAGAATCTTGCCGGTCGAGCGATAGTTCTGCTCCAGCTTGACCACGCGCAGGTCGGGGTAGTCGGTTTTCAAGCCGGACAGGTTTTCGGCCCGGGCACCGCGCCAGCCATAAATCGACTGGTCATCGTCGCCCACGGCGGTCATCGCGCCCAGATCACCCACCAGTTGGCGCAGCAGTCGGTACTGGGACGCGCTGGTGTCCTGGTATTCATCAACCAGCAGATATTTCAGCCGTCGGCGCCAGCGGGTCCGGATCACCGGATCATCCAAAAGTCGAGCCGGCAGCGCGATCAGGTCATCAAAATCAAGCGCATTGAGGGAAACCAGGCGAGATTGATAGTCGCGGTAAATTTCAGCGGCCCGGGCCTGGTTGTCGTCTTCGGCCCGCGCCAGGGCATGGCCGGGATCCAGCCCGGCATCCTTGTAGCGGCTGATGCCGGATTGTACGGCGTAGACCATATCGTTCTTGGCCCCGCTGGGTAGCAGTTCGCGTACCAAGTCGCCAGCCGCGTGCTGGTCAAGAATGCTCATGCCCTTGCGCCGCTCGCAGGCCTCGGGCGCATCGCGCAGGATCTGCCAGCCCAGCGAGTGAAAGGTGCAGATGGTCAGGCCTTCCGCGCGGCCACGTTTCAGGCGCTGGCCGACCCGCTGGCGCATTTCCCTGGCCGCCTTGTTGGTAAAGGTGATGGCGGCAATTTCCGGCGCGCCGAAATGCCCGCGATCGATCATCCAGGCGATCTTTTCGGTAATCACGCGGGTTTTTCCCGAGCCGGCGCCGGCCAGAACCAGCAGCGGTGAGTCGAGATGAGTGACGGCGGCGCGCTGCTGGTCGTTGAGTCCGGACATGGGCGGGAGATTCTAGCGGATTTAGTGACAAGGGTTGTCACGAATCGAGTCGGGTCAGACGATATACTGCCCTCATGCATAAATTTCTGATTGTCATGCTTGCCTTGATTGCCTGCCTTCCCGCCTCGATTGCTGTCGCCGCCGAGGTCGAACGGATTGAGCTGCACCAGCGCCAGGCCGTCCAGGTCGAACATCAGCGCCGCGGGGGCAACGCGCGCGCCCAGGCGCAACGCCAGGGCTGGATCGTGCAGGTGCCGCAGTTGTTTGTTTATTTATCGGATTATTCGGCCGCCTTCCATATGGACGGGCTGCGGCAGGGTTTTGAGCGTGAACTTGACTGGGTCATCGACCGATCGCGGACCGAGCGGTCGATGATCCGTCTGGACCGGATGCTGGAACGGGTGACCACCATGGACGGCGAGGATTATTCCATCGACCAGCTTCCACCCGCCGATCTGTACATCCTGCTCTACCGGCGCGCTGATTGCGAGACTTGTGATCAGCTTGAACAGGCCATCAGCCGCTGGCTGGATACCCGGGATAATCTTAAAGTGGTTCGCCTGGACATTGCCATGGACCGGATTCTTTAATTCGGCTGTTGATGCATGGCCAAGCTGTATTTCTATTATTCGACCATGAATGCGGGCAAGACCACGGTGTTGCTGCAGTCGGCCTACAACTATGCCGAACGTGGCATGCGGACGCTGTTGCTCAGCCCGGCCATCGATGATCGCGCCGGCTGCGGCAAGATTCGCTCACGCGTGGGCATCGAGGCACCGGCCCTGGCCGTCGGGCCCGACGACGACTTGTTTGCCAAAGTCGAAGCCGCGCTGGATGGCGGCCAGATTCACTGTGTGCTGACCGATGAGTCGCAGTTCTTTACTCGCCAGCAGGTGTTTGATCTGACCGAGATTGTTGACCGGCTGAAAATTCCGGTGCTGGCCTTCGGTTTGCGTACCGACTTTCGCGGTGAGTTGTTTGAAGGCAGCCAGTATCTGCTTGCCTGGGCTGATGAACTGAAGGAATTGAAAACCATCTGCCACACCGGGGCCAAGGCTACCATGGTGGTTCGGGTCGACGAGAGCGGTTTCGCGATGACTGAGGGCGCGCAGGTCGAGATCGGTGGCAATGATCGCTATGTCCCGGTCAGCCGCGCCGAATTCAAGCTGGTGTTTTACGGTGGCAAGCGCGTGCGCCTGTTTGAAATCGATCAACCAGCAAGCCAGAGCGAAATGCCCGATCTTTGACCGACAGCCGATCAGGTGTTGTCGGTTTCAACGCGATTGCGGCCGTTTTCCTTGGCGCGATAAAGGGCCTGATCGGCACGTTCTATCAGGGGGTGGATGGCTTGTTCGCTGCCGGGCCAAACGCTTGCGATCCCCATCGAGGCGGTGACGCCCAGCGGGCTTTCGGCAATGCGTTGGCGCATCGTTTCGGCCACGTCCCTGGCCATATCGATACTGGCGGCCGGCATCACCACCATGAACTCTTCACCGCCATAGCGGGCCACTACATCTTCGTTGCGCCGTAATGAGGTCGCGAGAAGATTGGCCACTTCGCGCAACACCTCGTCGCCGGCCTGGTGCCCCTGGGTATCGTTGAAGTTTTTGAAGTGATCGACATCAATCAGAATAACGGCCAACTGACAACTTCGATCGGCACAGCGCTGCCAGGCTTCTTCCAGATACTCGTCAAGACGACGCCGATTGGCCACGCCAGTCAAGCCGTCAACGTTGGCCATGTTTTTGAGCTTGCGATTGGCTGCCGCCAGTTCAGCGGTGCGCTGGTCAACCATGTCGGCCAGGCGCTCACGCTCGGCAGTCAATCGAGCCAGTCGCCATCGAACCAGCAAGTAGAACAGCAACACCAATAACGATAGCAATAAAACAATCCACAATATCATCGCCCAGATCGTCAGATACCAGGGCGGCAAAATCTGCAGTTCCAAAGGCCGGATAGAGGATGATCGACCACTGCTGTCGATGGCCTGAACTTCGAAGCGTTTGAGACCAGGCGTCAATGCACTATAGGTAATGCGCGTAATTCGCCCCCATTCACCGAACCTGTCCTCGTAACCAAGCAGCCGTGCTCGATAGCGGTGCTGGTCGGGCCGGCGATAACTGGGCACCACATACTCGAACACGATATTGTCGATATTGTGCGGCAGCTCGATGGGTCGGCCATCAAGGGGCAGGCGGCGGGTGATTCCATGATGATCGGTCACTATGGCACTGCGAAGCGCAACGTCAGGTGCCTCATCCGTCAGCGGCTCTACGGTCTGATCAAACTGTAAAATAGCGGCAATATCACCAACCATCACCGGCAGACCCGGATTGAAAGACAGCGACTCGATCTGGCTGACTTCCAGTGCCGTCAGGTTTTCCTGCTTCCATTGGCCATCGGGCGGGCGATGCCATAGTTCGCGCTGATGATAGGCCCACCATCGGCCACCAGGGTCTTGCTGCAAGGTATAGAGCAGGCCGGGTTTGACTAACGCAGACAATCCCTCCAGATCGGTGACTTCAAAGCCCTGGCCGGTCCATTGAAAAAAACCGGCCAGGGTGGAGACGACAATCCGATTGTCATTCCGATTGTCATCGAAGCGTACGGCATGAGCTTCACGGCGTTGCGTGTACTCGATACCCTCTTCAGGCTCATACACTTGCCATTCAAGCAATTCGCGATAGTCGTCACTGTAGCGAGCCCGAACCATGCCTGTGCCGTTGACAGCCAGCAAGAGTTCGTGACGATTGAGCTCGATGATGCTGTCAACCCGGCCGGTAAAATTGGGTTGTTGGTAATGCAAGGACCAATCCTCTTGTCCTTGCATAAGCAAGGCCAGACCGCGTTCGGTTCCGACATGAATCAATCGGTCGTCATGTTCGCTTCGCTTGAGCAGGCGCGGGTAGGTGTCTTCAATCAGTGGGCGAGGATCAGCGTCGGTCTTGACCCGATAGATCGTGAATGAATCGGCCAGCAGGGCGGTGTCGGAATCAATGGTCAACCAATCCCAGGCTTCGAATGTTGTCCAGCCCGTATTTTCGAAGCGCTGGTTTCGATTGCTGGTCCGAAACACGCCAGAGTTGGAAATGACCAACCAGGCATCCTGCCAGGGAACCACTTTCTGAATCCGCCCGATCAGTCCACTTTCGGCACCCAGTCGAGTCCAGCGGGATGGCCAGAAAAGATGGGTGGTCGCCTTGTCGGTTTGAATCAGAATTCCTCCGCCGGTCGCGGGAGCCAGTTCACTGACAAAGCCGTCGCCCACCTGAATGGTGCGGTTGACCCGTGTTTCCGGATCGACAATGTGCAGTCGTCCGTCCGAACCCCCCAGTGCAAACGAGCCATCCGGCAAGACCAACCAGGCATCGAAGCTTTCGGAACTCGGCATGTTGGCCGGTGCGTCCCAGGCTTGCACTTGACCCTCATGCAAGCGCCGCCACAGGCCATCGCGGGCAATGGTCAGCAAGCCGCCATCGGGCAACGGTAACAGGCCAACGACATGATCCTTGAGCGCGTCGCCACCTTCGATCAGTTCAAAGCGCTCATCTTGAAGGCGTTTGAGTCCTATCCCGCGGAATTGCAGTAGCAACGCATCGTCATGCCAGACGATGGCACCGAAGCGACCGGGGTGATACCAGGTATCAAGCTGACCGGTGTCGGGCTGATATCGAAACAAGTGGTAAAGCGCACGAAAGAAAACGCCTTCGGGAGTCACTTCAATACGCCAAATATCAGCGAAGTTTGCCGCATCAACCAGGCTGTCAATCGGTGTCAGATCCTGAAACTGCGGATGCCCGGTCTCGTCCAGCTCGATAAAGCCGAACTGACCGTAGCCGCCAACATAAATCCGCTCATTGCCATCATGACGCAGACTGCGCACAAGCAGTCCATTCGGCAAGCCAGTTGTATTCCAGCGTCTGCCATCATAGGAATGGACCCCTTCCTGACCGCCAACATACAACATGCCATCCGGTGCCTGCGCCACTGTATACAGCCGTGGATTGAATTCAGGGTCCGGAAGAGTCTGATGGCTGGGAGGAAGACCAAAGGGAAAAGCCGCCGCCATAAGCTCTGCCGAGACCCCTATCGTCAGGGCCAGCAGGCTCAAAACAAGACATGGCGTGCGCTTCATCGTTCGGGCTGGGCGAGTTGCTGGTTTGCGGATTCTCTATATTTAGCGGCCTCCGCCCCCGGACTTTGGTTTTTCTTGTTGCGAAGCTTTGCTGGCATCGTTCTGGCTGGACTGATCACCGATTACGGTTCTCAGCGGGCAGACGGCAAAGATCGGGCAGCGTCGACAGCCGGCGGTCATGGCAACGGGACACAGAGTCATGGCTTTTCTCCCAGCAGTTTGGCCGGACGGTGGCCCGGCTTACCCTGGCAAGCATAGCATTGGTTCAGGTTTCGACACCACAGACAAATCAGGCTCGGTCATGCGGGCGGTGGAAATCCAGTGCCGGCCCTAGCGGTACCACGTAGTGTGGATTGATGGTTTTGTGGCTGGCGTAATAGTGCAGTTTGATTGCCCGCAATTCAACCGTCTCGCTGACGCCGGGAACCTGAAACAGTTCGCGCAGGTAGTTGGACAGGTTGGGATAGTCCTCGATACGACGCAGGTTGCATTTGAAGTGGCCGACATAAACGGCATCGAAGCGGATCAGCGTGGTAAACAGTCGCCAGTCAGCCTCGGTGACGCGATGGCCACACAGATAGCGTTGTTCTGACAGCCGACGTTCCAACTCATCGAGCGTTTCGAACAGTGGCAAGACAGCTTCTTCGTATGCCTCCTGGGTGGTGGCAAAGCCAGCCTTGTACACGCCATTGTTGACATGGTTATAAACCTTGTCGTTGACCACATCGATGTCTGAACGCAAATCCTCAGGATAGTAATCACCGGGTTTTGCACCAACCGGGTCGAACGCCGAGTTGAACATGCGGATGATATCGGCCGATTCGTTGCTGACGATGGTCTGTTGCTGCTTGTCCCAGACGACCGGTACGGTGACCCGGCCAGAGTAATCCGGCATAGCCCGCGTGTAGACCTGGTGCAAGAATTCAGCTTCATTGATAGGATCGGGAATGACCTTGTAGCCATTGCGAAAAGTCCAGCCGTGTTCACGCATGATCGGGTTGACCACCGACACCGAGATCATGTCTTCCAGAGCCTTGAGTTTGCGAAAGATAAGGGTACGGTGGGCCCAGGGACAGGCGTAGGCTACATAGAGATGGTAGCGGCCGGGTTCGGCCTTGAAGCCACCTTTACCATCCGGTCCGGGCGAGCCATCGGCCGTGATCCAGTTGCGAAACGCCGCCTTGGAACGCTTGAACCGCCCGCCGGTGGAATCGGTGTCATACCACTCGTCTTTCCACTCACCATCAACCAGCAAACCCATTCTCTAACTCCATATTCAGTACCCGGAAACAGGACAAGTGTAACAATAGGGACGAATGGTCTCCGGCATACATTCAGCCGCTGACGTAGCGTTCCAGTTGTTCGATCAACTGCTGCTGATCACCGATCACGGCGTTGACCAGGTCGCCAATCGAGACCACGCCCAGCAACTTTCCATCCTCCACCACCGGCAGGTGTCGAAAGCGCTTTTTGGTCATCAGCGCCAGACCTTCGTCGGCGGTGGCTTTCGGTGTGATCGTGATGGCCGGTGAGGAGCAGATTTCCTTCACTCGGGTTTCGCGCGAAGCGCGGCCGTCCAGAATAACTTTGCGGGCGTAGTCGCGCTCGGACATCATTCCGTAGAGTTCATCGCCCTGGAGGACGAGCAGGGCACCGATGCCCTTGCGGGCCATCAGGTGAATGGCGTCGAACACGGTATCGTCCGGGGAAACCGACCAGATGTCGCCGCCTTTTTCCGCCAGAATCTGTCGAATGGTATGCATGCGGTCAATCCTTATCCCGTAGTCAGCGTGTCTACGAGTATAGGACCGGGCCGGGTCAATCGGCAAATCTTGCTTGTGCTTATTTTTCGCCTGTTCTCAGCGTATTCTTGGCCTATTTTCCAATGCAGAAGCTGGAAAAGATGCGGCCCAATAGTTCGTCCGAGCTGATCTTGCCGGTAATTTCGGCCAGCCGGTCGGCGGCCAGCTTGAGTTCTTCGGCCAACAGCTCACCGGAGCCGGTCGCTTGCAGTTCAGCCAGCCCGCGATGCAAAGGCTCGCGCGCCTGGTTGAGCGCATCGATATGGCGTTGGCGGGCCGAAAAGTCGCCCTGGTGGTCCGGCTGGAGTTGCAGGCAGTCTCGAACCGCTTCTTGCAACAGCTCGAGTCCCTGACCGGTTTTGGCCGACAGACTGACGGTTTGTTCATGGCGCTGCGCGGGCAGTTCGAATCGATCAATCTTGCTGTTGATCCGAATCATTGGCACGCCTTCGGGCATGCCTGGCGGTGGACGTGAATCGGTTTCATTTGCCTCCACCACCCAGAACAGCAAATCGGCCTGCTGCATTTCCCGCTGCGCCCGGCGCACGCCCTCGATCTCGATTTGGTCATTGGTATGGCGCAAGCCGGCGGTATCCGCCAGAGTGACGGGCAAGCCCGCCAGCACAACGGTTTCTCGCAAGACGTCGCGAGTGGTCCCCGGAACGTCCGTGACGATGGCCGTGTCGCGCTGGGTCAGCGCATTCAACAGACTGGATTTTCCCGCGTTGGGTTTGCCAATGATTGCGACGCGAATACCATCGGTCAGAAAACGACCGGTACGGGCCTGTCCAAGCAGCGCTTCGAGTTGTTCGGACAGCTTGAGCAGGCGTTTCTCGACTTTTCCATCGGCCAGAAAATCCACATCTTCGTCCGGAAAATCCAGCGCAGCCTCGACATGGATCCGAAGCTGGATCAGTTGTTCGACCAGCTCATTGACCTGTTCGGAAAAGACACCCTCCAGGCTGCGACTGGCGGCCCGCGCCGCCTGCTCACTGCCGGCGGCAATCAGATCGGCAATCGCCTCGGCCTGGGCCAGGTCAAGTCGATCATTGAGAAAGGCGCGTTCGGAGAACTCGCCCGGCCGGGCGCGGCGGGCACCGGCACTGACCAGTCGGGTCAGTATCATTTCCAGTACCACCGGTGAGCCGTGAGTCTGAAATTCAATCACGTCTTCGCCAGTAAACGAAGCCGGCCCGGCAAACGCCAGTATCAGCGCGCTGTCAATCACCGATCCATCCTGATCACGGATGTTGCGCAGGCTGGGCTGGCGTGGCTGGGGACGGCAACCGGTCAGGTTTTCGGCCAGATCGAAGCTGTCGGGCCCGGAAACTCGGATAATGCCAACCCCGCCGCGACCGGGCGGGGTGGCAATCGCGCAGATGGTAACATCAACGGTGGTCATGGACGCATTGCTCCAAACAAACCGGGTCCGGCAATCCACTCATCGGCCAGTGCGACCTGACCGATCTCGATTTTACTTGCTTCGGGCCGATTCCTGATCAAGGCGGCGCAGGATGTACCACTGCTGGGCCAGCGATACACCGGCATTGGTGGCCCAGTACAGAACCAGTCCGGCCGGGAACAGGGCAAACATGAACGCGAACACCACCGGCAGATACATCATGATCTTGCGCTGCATCGGATCCATGCCGGCGGTCGGCATGAGCCGCTGGGTGATGATCATAAAGATGCCGTTCAATATCGGCAGGATGAAGTACGGATCCGGACGACTCAGATCAGGCACCCACAAAAAGGCGGTCTGGCGCAACTCGACTGATTCGAGCAAGACCCAATACAAGGAGATAAAGATCGGAATCTGGACCAGGATCGGTAGACAACCGCCGAGTGGATTGACCTTTTCCTTTTTATAGATCTCCATCATGGCTTGACCGAATTTCTGACGGTCATCGCCAAAGCGTTCCTTGAGCTGCTGAATGCGCGGCTGCAATTTTCTCAGCTTGCCCATGGAGCGGAACTGGGCTTCGGTGAGCTTGTAGAAGACCAGTTTGATCAACAGGGTCAGGACCACGATGGACCAGCCCCAGTGGTTGATCACGATATGAATCTTGTCCAGCGCCCAGAACAGCGGCTGGGACAGGATGCGGAACCAGCGGTAGTCGACCGACAGTTTCAGTCCCTCGGCGATTTCATCCAGGCGATTCTGCAGCTTGGGGCCGGCATAGAGACGTGCCACAAAGGTATGCGTCTGGCCATCGGCAACACTCACCTGGGGTGAGGTAGCGGCAACCACGTAGCGTGGCAGGCGCTGGGTGTCGACATAGCGGGTGGTGTAGCGGTGCGGCTGATCGTCCGGCGGAATCCAGGCTGCCAGGAAATAATGCTGAATCATGGCGGCCCAGCCAGCCGCGGAGGTGATTTCCAGATCACGCTCACGGATATCGCCGAATCCGCGCTTGGTCATTTTCTCGTCGGGTGAATAAATGGCCGCGCCGGTATAGCTGAATCGCTCGGGATTGGTGAAGGCAAAACCGGCATCGCTGTAATCGGGCTCGGTGCGCTGAAGCTGAACATAGCGCGCGCCGCGCCATTCCTGACCGCTCTGGTTACGCACTTCCATTTCCAGATCAACCACATAATCGCCACGGTAAAAAATCCAGGTGGCAACGACTTCGATACCGGAATCATCACGCCAGGTCAGCGGGACTTCCAGTCGATCCTGGCCGGGCTGCAATTCATAAGCGTCCTGGTCAAATTGCCAGCGTGTGCGATGATTGGGTGCATTCTGATCGCGGCTCAACAGTCCGGCCTGGGCGACAAACAGCTCGGGCAACTGCTCGACCAGCAGGACAAACGGGGTATCGGGCTGATCGACTTCGACCGGATAGTTTTTCAGGCGCAGATCGACCAGGGTGCCACCGTTGGCATCCAGATCAACCGACAGCACGTCGGTCACGATGTGAATGCGCCGACTGGCAGTCATGCCCGGGATCTCGGGCTCTATCACATCGGGCGACGAGGTGTCGTTCGAAGCAGCCACCAGGTCGGGCAGATCGGGTAGATCGTTGGCCGCACTTGTCTGCGCTTGAGTCGTGCTGGCACGCGAGTCGTCTGAACCGCTGTTGCGATCAAACTCGCCTGGAATCGCGTCGGCTGGTGGCACAGGTGGGGCCGCATAGTCTTTCTGCCACTCGAGAAAGATAAAAAAGCCTAGCATGGCCAATAAAAGCAGGAAAAATGCGCGTGTATTCATGTTTGCTTTTCGATGAATCGCTGCCAGAGCTGGTCGATGGCCTGGCGCAGTCGGTGACGGTTGGCGGCGGCAGCGGCCGGTTTGGCCAACACCACGAAATCCAGCATGGCCAGGCCGTTTCGGGTCAGGCGAAAACTTTCGCGTACCTGGCGGCGAATACGATTCCGTACCACCGCCCGGGGACTGACCCGCCTAGAGACCGCCATCCCCAGTCGTGCTTGCTCAGCATCCGCAAAATGGATTCTGAACAGATCGTTGCTGACAACCCGACGCTGATCAAACACCCGGCGAAAGTCACCACCGGAGAGCAGGCGGGACTCGCGCGGCAGAATCAGCCGACCGGGCACGGCGCGTTTTTTAGCGGCTGTTGCTGGCTGCCAGACGCTTGCGACCCTTGGCCCGACGCGCGTTGATCACGGCCCGGCCGGCTGCGGTTGCCATGCGGGCTCGGAAACCATGGCGACGAACGCGCTTGATTCTGCTGGGCTGAAATGTACGTTTCATGACCAAAATACCTTTGCTGTAAAAACAATCCAAACGGAAACGAGGTGATGGGGGTAAAGCGCGTTGCCAGGCAAGACCCAGGCAAGACAGATAAAACCCCAACAAAAGACGACAAGTGTATCGTTTTTATGCTGATCAAGTCAATGCAAAAGCGTCTGGTTCGGTTATCTTCCACGGATCGGCTTTTGCCTGTGGATAAAATGCGCAATGTTGCCTAAACTGAGCGGCTGATGATGACCCAATCCGCCCCTTCAAACCGAGTCGACCTTTGGCAGCAGTGCATTGCTCGCCTGGAACGTCATGTGTCACTCGAAGAACTCAATACCTGGATCCGGCCGCTACAGCTCAGTGGCTCCGAAGGGCCAGGTGTGCGTCTTCAGGCACCCAATGACTTTGTTCGCGAACAAGTCAATGATCACTACCTGAGCATGATCCGGGATTTTTTCTCGGCTCATGGCTTTGCTCGCGATGGCGTTGTCATTGAGGTCGGTTCACAGCCCAGCCGTCGAACGCCGACTGCTCCGCGTTCGCGTGACGGCACGCAAGGGCTGGATGAGCGCTATCGGTTCGAAAACTTTGTCCTGGGAAACTCCAACGAACTGGCCTTTGCGGCTGCCAGCCAGGTGGCCAAGAATCCGGGCACGGTATACAACCCGCTGTTGCTTTATGGCAGCACCGGCCTGGGCAAAACCCATTTGTTGCACGCTGCCGGTCATCAGATTGCCCTGGACAACCCGGATGCCCGGGTAATGTATCTGCATTCTGAAAAGTTTGTCAGTGAAATGATCCAGGCGCTTCGTCGGGACAGTATCGATGCATTCAAGCGGCGCTACCGTTCGGTCGACACTCTGCTGATCGATGATATCCAGTTCTTTGCCGGCAAGGACCGCTCGCAGGAAGAATTCTTTCATACTTTCAATACCCTGCTGGAATCCCGCCAGCAGATCATTCTGACCTGTGATCGCTATCCCAAGGAGGTCGACGGCATCGAGGCTCGTCTGCGTTCGCGGTTTGGCTGGGGTCTGACGGTTTCGATCGAGCCGCCAGACTTTGAAACCCGCGTAGCGATCCTGCAGAAAAAGGCGCTGGAGCGCGATCTGGAGCTCGACGACTCGGTCACCTTTTTGATCGCCAAGCGCATGCGCTCGAACGTGCGCGATCTGGAAGGCGCACTAAATTCGCTGATCGCCAACGCCCGGTTTTCCGGTCGACCGATCAACGTGGACTATACCCAGGAAATTCTGCGGGACGTGCTGGCTGTGCACGACCGCATGATCACGATTGAAAACATTCAAAAAGCCGTGGCCGATTTCTACCAGCTGCGGGTCACGGATCTGTTGTCCAAGCGGCGCACCCGGTCGATTGCCCGACCACGCCAGTTAGCCATGTTTCTGGCCAAATCGCTGACCGAGCATTCGCTGCCGGAGATCGGCGCAGCCTTCGGCGGACGAGACCATACAACGGTGCTGCACGCTTGTCGTAAAATCGACTCGCTGTGCGAGACAGACGGTCGACTGCGCGAGGAGCGCGCGCGACTGACCCGGGAGTTGTCCTCATGACGGTGGGTAGATGTTTGGTACAAGCTGTGGATAAAATCATGGCGCAAAGTTATCCACATTTCGGTCACAGCTTCCAGGCTGACTTGAACACCCGCCGGAAGTTTTATAAGGCCCTGAAATATAAAGGAAAAACACGGTTATGCTGATACCCACAGGTCCTATTACTACAGTTCTTTGTTTTATAAAAAGAAAGACAGTAACTTCACTGAATGCCGCAAAACCTTAAGGAGCAACGATGAAATTTTCGATTCCACGTGAGGCCCTGCTTGCCCCGATCGCCCAGGTCGTTAACGTGGTCGAGCGACGGCAGACTTTGCCGGTACTGGCCAACTTCCTGATTGAAGCCGTCGATGACGGTTTGCGCATCACCGGAACCGATATGGAAGTCGAGCTGGTCGCCCGGGCTAACGCTGAAGTAGCCCAGACCGGTGCAGTGACCGTACCCGCACGCAAGCTCGTTGATATCTGTCGGGCTCTGCCGGATGGCGTTCAGCTCAATGTTCAATTGAACGATGACAAGTTCGCCATTCACGCCGGGCGCAGCCGCTTTACACTGGCCACTCTGCCGGCAGGCGAGTTTCCGTCCAGCGATCAGGCTGAAAGTCTGGCCAGTTATGAACTCAGCCAGAGCAAGTTGAGCTGGCTGGTGGACAAGACCAGTTTCGCCATGGCACACCAGGATGTGCGGCATTATCTCAACGGCCTGCTGCTGGAGTTTCGTGAAGGCATGGTGCGGGCCGTGGCCACCGATGGTCATCGTCTGGCGCTGGCCGAAATGTCGGCCGATATCAAGGGCGATGTGCGAAGTCTGATCGTGCCGCGCAAGGGTGTGCTGGAAATGAACCGGATACTCGACGACGTTGACGAAACGCTCAGCGTGGTTGTGGGGCAAGGGTTTTTGCGTATCGACCGCGATCGCATCGTGATGACAACCAAGCTGATCGATGGCCGATTCCCTGACTACGAAGCCGTTATCCCGATTGAAACCGACCAGGCCGTGATCGTCAATCGGGCCGAGATGAGCCACGCATTGCAGCGTGCGGCGATTCTGTCCAATGAAAAATACCGTGGCGTTCGTCTGGATCTCGACCCGGGCACGGTCCGTGTGGTTGCTCACAACCCGCAGCAGGAAGAGGCGGTTGAGGAGGTCGAGGCCGAGCACAGCTTCGACAAGATCAAGGTCGGCTTCAATGTCAACTATCTGCTTGATGCATTGAGCTCCATCGATGGCGAGAAAGTACGCATTGCCCTGCGCGATGCCAACAGCTCCTGCCTGGTCACGGATATCGACGGCGACGCGGTTCGCCAGGTTGTTATGCCGCTGAAGCTTTAACCCGCGACCGCCCTTTTGAGTATTGACCGCCTGTGGATCCGTGCTGTTCGTAATCTGAAGGCGCTTGAGATTTTCCCCTCGCCCGGGGTTAACTGGCTGCATGGTCGCAACGGTGCTGGCAAGACCAGTGTCCTTGAAGCCATTTATATTCTCGGGCGCGGACGCTCGTTCCGCGCCAGCCAAATCGGAAACGTTATTCAGCATGAGGCTAGTGAGCTTCAGGTCGTCGCCCGTCGCCCGGACGAGGTCACCCTGGGAGTGGAGCGATCGCGCGATGACTGGCGGGGAAGAATCGCCGGCAAGGACAGCCACCGAATCAGTGAATTTGCGACCGCCTTGCCCCTGGTGCTGATCGAGCCCGACAGTCATCGCCTGGTCGATGGCGGCCCGGATCGTCGGCGTCAGTACCTCGATTGGCAATTGTTCCACGTGGAACCCGGCTATTTGAACGCCTGGCAACGCTACGCCAGATTGCTGCGCCAGCGCAACGCGGGATTGAAGTCAAAAGCTCGCGACACGGTGCTCGATGCCATTGACCAGCCACTGGTCGATGCCGCCGTGGCGATCAATCGTCTGCGGCAGATGCAGGTTGACTTGCTGGAAAACACGCTGGCCGAGTTGTTGAGCGAGCTGGGTTTCCATTTACCCGGAACCGTCAATATTCGCTATCGACCGGGCCACCCTTCGGAGCAATCGTTGATGGATGCCTTAAAATCCCAGCGGGCCAGAGATCGCGAGCGAGGATTTACCCAGCGGGGTCCGCATCGGGCCGAACTGATCTTGCGCTGTGATGATCACGCTGCCGCTTCCGAATTGTCCCGAGGCCAGCAAAAGCTTCTCGCCCTGGCCTTGCTGCTGTCCCAATTACGAATTCTCAACCAGTATGGCGAGCAAACCCCGGTGTTGTTACTGGACGATCCGATCTCAGAGCTGGACCGCGAACACCTGGGCATCCTTCTTGAGTGGCTACCCCAACAGACTTTCCAGAGCTGGATCACGGCCACCGAACCGGGCCCTGAACCTTACCGATTGTTCCACGTGGAACACGGATCAGTAAAACAAACCGATTGACAGCGAAGCCTGAAAACCTTTTCCTGATTACCCAAGAAAGTCAGCCACTCGCGGGCAGCCGCAAAATTAGCCGGCAAAGAGGCTGAAGGTTCCGAGGAGACTGCCGCGCCCCGGCCGGACCGAAGCACCCGACACCCCCCGATGCAGCAGACTGAGAGCTTGGCTAAACCCACACCCTTGCACTCAACTGTCAGCGGGAAGTGGCGTCACCAGCCGACTCTCCAACCCCTTAAAATGCTACAATTGCCCGGTTATTCATCTTCCGCTGGACATCCCATCACTGATGACTGAAGACAACTACGGTTCCGGCAGTATCAAGGTTCTGAAAGGGCTTGATGCGGTTCGCAAACGCCCTGGCATGTACATCGGCGATACCGATGATGGCACCGGTCTGCACCATATGGTGTTCGAGGTCGTCGACAACTCGATCGACGAGGCGCTCGCCGGCCATTGCGATGATATCCAGATTATCCTGCACGACGATGGCTCGGTCAGTGTGCGCGACAACGGCCGTGGCATACCGGTTGATCTGCACGAAGAGGAAGGCCGCTCGGCAGCCGAAGTGATCATGACGGTGCTGCATGCCGGCGGCAAGTTCGACGACAACTCTTACAAGGTCTCCGGCGGCCTGCACGGCGTCGGCGTTTCAGTGGTCAATGCCCTGTCCGAGCGCCTGGAGCTGACCATTGACCGACAGGGCAAGCGTTGGCACCAGACCTATACCCACGGTGTGCCCGATGCGCCGCTGGCAATGATATCCGACAGTGATACGCATGGCACGCTGCTGCGTTTCTGGCCCAGCCCGGAAACCTTTACCGATGTCGAGTTTCACTACGATATCCTGGCCAAGCGCCTGCGCGAGCTGAGTTTCCTCAATTCCGGTATTGCCATTCATATCAGCGATGAAAATACCGGGAAAAAGGATACCTTTCGCTACGAAGGCGGCATTCGTTCGTTTGTCCAGCATCTGAGCGACAAGAAAAGCCCACTGCATCCGAACACCCTGCACTTCATGGCCGACAGCGATGACATCACCGTCGAGGCAGCGCTGCAGTGGACCGATGCCTACCAGGAAAGCGTGTTCTGCTTTACCAACACCATTCCGCAGAAAGATGGCGGCACGCATCTGGCCGGCTTTCGCGCTGCGCTGACCCGAACCCTGAACAACTACATTGAAGAGGCCGGGCTGGCCAAGAAAGCCAAGGTCCAGACCACCGGCGATGACTGCCGCGAAGGTTTGATTGCGGTGTTGTCGGTCAAGGTTCCGGATCCCAAGTTTTCCTCCCAGACCAAGGACAAGCTGGTCTCGTCTGACGTCAAGGCCGCGGTTGAGTCCGTGATGGCCGAAAAGCTTCGGGATTTCCTGCTGGAAAACCCCAGCGATGCCAAAACCATTGTCGGCAAAGTGATTGAAGCGGCCCGGGCGCGTGAAGCGGCGCGCAAGGCGCGCGATATGACCCGCCGCAAAGGCGTTCTGGATGTCGCCGGCCTGCCCGGCAAGCTGGCCGACTGCCAGGAAAAGGATCCCGCCTTGT
>CAZFYM010000023.1:22183-47586 GCA_964523755.1 uncultured Wenzhouxiangella sp.
TGTCCGAACTGTTTATCGTCGAGGGTGACTCCGCCGGCGGCTCGGCCAAGCAGGGAAGAAACCGCAAGTACCAGGCCATTCTTCCGCTGAAAGGCAAGATCCTCAACGTTGAAAAAGCCCGTTTTGACAAGATGCTGAGTTCGGCCGAGGTCGGCACCCTGATCACAGCACTGGGTACCGGCATCGGCAAGGACGAGTTCGATCCGGACAAGCTTCGCTACCACCGCATCATCATCATGACCGATGCCGACGTGGATGGTTCGCATATCCGCACGCTATTGCTGACGTTCTTCTATCGCCAGATGCCCGAATTGATCGAACGTGGCCATATTTACATCGCCCAGCCCCCGTTGTACAAGATCAAGCAGGGCAAGCAGGAGATGTATCTGAAGGACGAGGCCGAAATGAATCGCTACATGCTGGACCGGGCGCTTGATGGCGCGCGGGTTTACCCCAGCAGTGACAGCCCGGCGATTGAGGAAACCGCGCTGGGGAAACTGTTGCGGGATTTTCAGCAGGCCCGTCAGGTTGCCGTTCGGCTCAAGCGCCGGCATGACAAGGATGTTATTGACCAACTAATTGATTTTGAAGAGTTTTCTACAGAAACTGGCTTTGATGTCAACGGCTGGGCCGAGCGCTTTGCTCAACGTCTCGACCGCTCGACGCCGGCCGGCGTGATCTGGAGAATCAAACCCCTGGGTGGTGGTGGTGTGGTGATTTCACGCCACGCCCAGGGCGTGGTTCAGGACACCATTCTGGACGCGACCTTCTTCCAGTCACCCGAGTATCGCCAGTTTGCCCGGGTGGCACGCGCGGTTTCGGATCTGTTCGCCGACGATGGCCGGGTCGAGCGCGGAAATCAGTCCACCACCGTCACCCGTTTCACCGAGGCTTACGAATGGCTGATGAACGAATCCCGCAAGGGCCGGACTTTTCAGCGCTTCAAGGGTCTTGGTGAAATGAACCCCGACCAGCTGTGGGAGACCACAGTCAACCCGGAAACCCGCCGCCTGCTCAAGGTGACGATCGAAGACGCCGTGGGTGCCGACGAGATCTTTTCCACCCTGATGGGCAATGAAGTCGAACCCCGCCGCGCCTTTATCGAAGACAATGCGCTGCAGGTGTCGAATTTGGATGTCTAAATACTCTCAAGAGCCCCTTTCAAGCTGTCGAAGCTTTTGGCCCCGGAAACCTGCACGGATCCGACCGCCAGAGACTTTCCGCCGGTCTGGATGAAGGACTCCAGAAGAATGGTTTCGCGACCGATAAAGGTCAGGTCAGCGGCTGATACGTTGTAGCGTTCGGCCAGTAGATCGATATCGTGCAGGCGATTGCGTTTGCGGGCGAACAGGCCGGTCATCAAATAGAGCACGCCGTCCAGTTCGGCACCGGCGCGGCGGATTCGCTGCTGCAAGTCCTGCTGCAGGCCCAGATCGCGGTCGACGGCACGCCGGGTCGGATGCCAGCTCGCCGGTTGTTCGGCGACCAGCAATACATGGTGCCCCTCTCGCTGAAATGCGACTAATCGCTCAATCTGCCTGGGGTCGGGTGTGTGCTCGCTGAGCAGCAATTCACGCTGAATCAGAATCGGTGGTCGGGGTCGGGACATGAATTATCTGCCCAGTTGAGCCAAATCGGCGATATCGATAATCAATTCGCGCAGGCGCTTGAGCAAGGCCAGCCGGTTGGCTCGCAAAGCGGTGTCGTCGCACATCACCATGACCTGGTCAAAAAACGCATCGACCGGTGTTTTCAGTGTCGACAATGCTGCCAGTGCCGACGGGTAATCGGCCTGTTTCAGGCGCGATGCCAGGGATTGTTCCACGTTGCAGATTTCATTAAAAAGCTGCTTTTCAACCTCTTCGGTCAACAACGTGTCGTTTACTTCGCCTATTGAGACTTCTTCAGCTTGCTTGAGAAGATTGCTGGTGCGTTTGTTTGCAGCGATCAGGCTATCAGCGCGCGGATCATCGGCAAACTGTTGCACGGCCAGTGCGCGGGCCATGAAATCAGCGACCGATCCGGCCTTTCCGGCGCTGACGGCATGCACGGTCGCGGTGGCGATACCCGCATCCGAGGCGTGCGAACGAAGGCGTTCCTGCACAAATTCAAAGATGTCTTCACGGATTGCAGCGCTCACCGTAATCTGCTTGCCGAGCACTGCTATGGCCATGTCGATCGCCTGGGTCAAACTCAGATCGGAATTGGATTCGGCCAGAACCCGGATAATACCCAGTGCGGCCCGGCGCAGTGCGAAGGGATCTTTGCCACCCTTGGGCTTCTTGCCTGCGGCAAAAATGCCAACCACGGTATCCAGGCGATCGGCCAGCGCCAGTGTTTGCCCGATCACGCTGGCCGGCAGATCACCACCGGCCTGGCGGGGCAGGTAATGTTCTTCAATGGCGCGGGCAATCGCTTCGGGTTCGCCGTCGGCCAGCGCGTAATACTTGCCCATGGTGCCCTGAAGCTCGGGGAATTCACCGACCATCTCGGTCAGCAGATCGCATTTGCACAATTGCGCTGCCCGCGCCACGCTATCCGGATCGGCACCCAGTGCCGGTGCCAACGTGCGGCCGAGCTGTGTCAGGCGCCGGACCTTGTCGCCGGTTGAGCCCAGCTTTTCCTGGAACAATACATTGTCCAGATGCGCTCGACGGTCTTCCAGCCGGGTCTTGCGATCCTGGCTCCAGAAAAAGCGCGCATCCGACAGCCGCGGACGAATCACCCGCTCGAAACCGGCAATCATGGCCTCAGGATTGCGGCTGTCGATATTGGCAATGGCGACAAAACGGTTGGCCAGCCGGCCGTCAGCCAAGCGCAATGGAAAACATTTCTGATGTTGCTGCATGGAGGAAATCAGCGCTTCTTCGGGGACTTCAAGAAAAGCCTCGTCAAAGTCACCGATCACGGCCACCGGCCATTCGGTCAGGCCGGCATTTTCGTCAACCAGCTCCGGGTTGTCATCGACGTTCAAACCACCCTGTTTAACCAGGCCGGCCAACTGTTCGGCGATGCGCTTCCGTCGCTCGGCAGGATCGGCAATCACAAACGCCTGTTTGAGTACCGACTCATAATCGTCGGCCGAGGCCAGTTCATGCCCGCCGGGGGCGTGAATACGATGACCGAAAGTTTCGCGACCGGCGGATAGCCCGAATGCCTTGATGGGCAGGACTTCGGTGCCGTGAATCACGGTCAACCAGCGCACGGGTCGCAGAAAGCGTTCACTGCGATCCGACCAGCGCATCGAGCGGGCGCCGGCCATGGCGCGTACCGTTTCGTCGAGCATGGGCTCCAGCAATTCGGCCGCCGACCGGCCAGCTTCGGTGATTTTTGCATACAGCCAGCGACCCTGGTCGGTTTCCAGACGATCCAGTTCCGCCACCGATTTGCCGACACTACGGGCAAAGCCCTCGGCCGCCCGGGTCGGTTTGCCATCGGCATCAAAGGCCACGTTTTCAGCCGGACCCTTGCGTTCGAGCTCGCGATCTGCTTGCCTGAAAAGCACCGCGCTGAAGCGCACGGCCAGGCGCCGCGGAGTGGCAAGGCGAACCCGTTCGGTCCCGGACTCGACCAGCCCGGCTTCGACCAGGCGTTGTTCCAGACCGTCGGCCAGTAGTTGCAGTTGGCTGTCGATCAGACGCGCCGGCAATTCTTCGCAGCCCAGTTCGATCAGCAGATTGGCTGCCCCGCTCATGACGAGGCCCCCTTGTTCAGACCGGGGAAGCCCATCGATTCGCGCCGGGCATAGTAGGCCTCGGCGACCTGGCGCGACAGATCCCGAATGCGCAGGATCGTGCGTTGACGTTCGGTCACCGAGATCGCCTGTCGGGCATCGAGCAGATTGAAGGTATGCGAAGCCTTGAGCACCTGGTCGTAGGCCGGCAGTGGCAGGCCGGCTTCGATCAGGCTGTTGGCCTGGGCTTCACAGGTATCGAACCAGGCGAACAGGCTTTGCGTATCAGCCAGTTCGAAGTTGTACTTCGATTGCTCGACTTCATTCTGATGGAACACCTCACCGTAAGTCACCTTGCCCTGCGGGCCATCGGTCCAGATCAGGTCGAACACCGACTCCACCCCCTGGATATACATGGCCAGGCGCTCCAGCCCATAGGTAATCTCACCCATCACGGGATTGCATTCCAGCCCTCCGGCTTGCTGAAAATAGGTGAACTGGGTGACCTCCATACCGTTGAGCCAGACTTCCCAGCCCAGACCCCAGGCACCCAGCGTGGGAGATTCCCAGTTGTCTTCAACAAAGCGAATATCGTGAATGCCCGGGTCAATGCCGACCGCATCCAGCGAACCCAGGTACAGCTCCTGAAAATTCAGCGGTGAGGGTTTCATGACGACCTGGTACTGGTAATAATGCTGCATTCGATTCGGGTTTTCACCGTAGCGACCGTCGGTCGGACGGCGGCAGGGCTGAAGATAGGCCGCCCGCCAGGGCTCCGGCCCAATCGAGCGCAGAAACGTCGCCGGATGAAAGGTCCCGGCACCGACTTCCAGATCCAAAGGAGCGGTCAATACACAACCCTGGTCGGCCCAATAACGGTCCAGCGTGCGGATGAAATCCTGAAAATTCACGACTCTTTTACAACATGACAAAACAAAGCGGCAAGTATACCGGGTGTCGAGGGTATCAATCATCGGCCAACGCGTTATCATGCGCGCATGTCCAGTTTTCTGATATTGAATACCAGTTCCGCACCGGCACCCGACGGGCCCGGCTTGCTGAGAAAAATTGCCAATCGGGTCCGCCAGACCGGAGCCCGGCGATGATCGGCAGAAGCTGGTTTCTGTTTGGCTTGAGCATTCTGATGACCTCAGCGCTGGCTGACGAGGTGATCAAAGTTCATGCCGTGCCCGTGGAACGCCAGAATGAGCTGCGCCTGCTGGGTGATTTCTGGTACCCGAACTGGCGCGAGGATCACGTGGTGATGCTGGTGACCGAACGCGGCCGCGCGGCCGTCGAAGCCCTGGGTTATGCGGTCGAATCCTTCCCCGAGGAAACCGCCAGACTCGAAGCATTTCGTGGCATTGACCGCCAGGCCTGGTTGCTCAGTGGTGTCGGTGGCATCCCCGGCTTTTCCTGTTATCGCACAGTCAGCGAAACCCACCAGGATCTGTCCGAGCTGGCCCAGGATTATCCTGATCTGGCCCGTTGGGAGGTGATCGGTCAGACCTGGCAGCAGCAAAACGGCAATCCGGACGGTGATAATGTCCATGTTTTGGTGATTGCCAACCAAAATTCCCCCTGGCCACAAGCACCCTTGCTGGTGATGGCGGCGCAGCATTCACGCGAGCTGGTCACTGCCGAGGTGGCCACCCGCTTTGCCGAATTTCTGGTGACCTCGTATGCCAGCAATCCGGAGGTTCAATGGCTGCTGGATCACCGCCAGATTCATATCGTGGCTCAGCAGAATCCGGATGGGCGCCGCCAGGTTGAAGACCAGGAGACTTTTTGGCGCAAGAATTACAATGCGACGGCCTGTCCGCAAGGCACACCCGGCGTTGACCTGAATCGCAACAGCGGCTTTTTGTTCGGCAATTCCTCATCTGGCAATACGTGCTCCGAAATCTATCGCGGCACAATGGCCAGCTCCGAGCCCGAAACCCAGGCGATTGAAACCTATATGGAAACCGTCTTCGATCGCCAGCGACCGTTTGACCCGAAAGTCGGACCGGACCTGACCACCCCATCGCCGACAGACGCTGAAGGCATTTTTATCTCCATTCATTCTTCAGGCGAATTTGTGCTGTTTCCCTGGGAGGGTCTGGGTGGAGGCAACCAGAATAATGCGCCCAATCATGATGGCCTGACCCTGCTGGCGAGAAAATTTGCCTGGTTTACCAACTATTTGCCGGCACGCTGGCAGACGCTGGGACCGGCCGGCGGCACGACGGTGGATTACGCCTATGCCGAATTCGGAGTTGCCGCCTACACCCTGGAACTGGGCACCAGTTTTTTCCAGCCTTGCTCTTCTTTTGAATCCACCGTCTGGCCGGACAATTTCGAACTGCTGATGTACGCAGCCCGCGCCGCGCGTCGTCCTTACCAGGTGGCTTCCGGGCCGGTTGTGACTGATCCGGTTGGACAATGGAGTGCTCAGGGTTTTGAGCTGAATGGACAGGCCGATGACACGCGGTTTTTCCAGGGCACGATCACCGAACCGCCCGAGGAAAATCCGGTATTTGCAATTGCCGAGGTTGTCGCCACGCTAGGGGTACCCCTGCACCTGGCCGGCGAAACCTATCCGTTGACGATCAACGGCAGTGGGCCGCAGGTCAGCTTCAGCGGTACAATTCCGGCATCGGCATTCGCTGCGCAGCAAAGCCTGGTCTTTGTCACTGCCATCGATTCGGTCGGGAATACGGGGGTACCGACAGTACTGAAAGCTTTGAAACCCGCCATTTTCTCGGACCAATTTGAACAGGAATCTGCTCCATGACCCGACATCTTGCCCTGATCCTTGGCTTGTTCGCTGCGCTGCTACCGCTGCTTGCCTGGGCCTGCCTGACCGTGGAAACCGCCCGCATGCTGAGTATTGAGCACCCGGACGAAGACTTCGAGAGCCTGGCGCACTCCATGCATGCCGAGGAAACGATACCTTACGCATACAGAGGTCCAGCCGGTTGCATGGATGGCATGTCGGATATTTTCCCCTGCCAGGGTATCGAGCTGGCCGGATGGATTACGTTGCCAGCCCTGGGTGGTGGCAGCGGCTCGGACAATTGGGGCTGGCGCGATCCGGACAGCGGCCGACTGTTTGCGCTGATGGGCCGTTCCAATGGCGTGGCCTTTGTCGAAGTCACCAACCCGGACCGCCCGCTGTACCTGGGTAATCTGCCGCGCCCGGCCGGAGCAAACCCCACAGTCTGGACTGATATCAAAACTTACCAGAACCATGCCTTTATCGTCGCCGACAATGTCACCGGTCATGGCATGCAGGTTTTCAATCTGAAGGAGCTGCTTGACCCTGATCTGGAGCCGCCAGTGACATTCAGCACCGTGGCCCGCTATTCGGGTTTCAACCAGGCGCACAATATCGCCATTAACGAGGAATCCGGCTTTGCCTATGCAATCGGTGGCGAAACCTGTTCCGGTGGACTGCATATGGTCGATATCAGCAACCCCGTCAACCCGGTGGGTGCGGGTTGCTTTGGGGGTGATGGCTACATTCATGATGTGCAGTGCGTCAATTATCGCGGTCCCGACAGCCGATTTCTTGGCAACGAAATCTGCTTTGCCAGCAGCGCTCAGAGGCTCTCCATCCTGGATGTGACGAACAAGCAAAATGTCCAGATCATAGAAAGCTATACCTATCCCAAACTGGGGTTTGTACATCAGGGTTGGTTGACAAGCGATCAACGCTTCTTTTTTCTTGATGATGAAATCGATGAAACCAACCCTAATAACGGACTTTTAGGAACGCGGACATTGGTGTTTGATCTGGAAACTTTGGACGAGGCTCCTCCTGCGGCCGAATTTATCGCTGATGGCCTGTCTATCGATCACAACCTCTACGTAATTGGCGATTATGTTTTTCAGGCAAACTACAAGCGCGGCCTGAGGATTTTGCGCATCAATGATCCGGCCACCGCCGATCTGACCGAGGTGGCCTACTTCGATACCTATCCGGAAGGCGACGGCACGGGTTTTAGCGGTGCCTGGAATGTGTTCCCGTTTTTCCAGAACAATCTGCTGCTGATTTCTGATTTCAACCGCGGCCTGTTTGTGGTCCGAGTCACCGACCCGGATCTGTCCCTGGCGCTGGAGCGGGTGTTCAAGGATCGATTTGACAACATCTGACAAAACCCGGCCGGACATCGGCTTGCGCTTTCTCGGTGCCGTCGGTACCGTGACCGGTTCGAAGTTTCTCCTGCGGGTCGGAAAGCGCCATATTCTGATCGACTGCGGTCTGTTTCAGGGTTACAAGAACCTGCGTCTCAGAAACTGGGCAGCGTTGCCGATCAAGCCCTCACGCATTGATACCGTGGTCTTGACCCATGCCCATCTGGACCACTCCGGCTACCTGCCCGTGCTGTGCCGTGACGGGTTTTCGGGCGAGGTGCTGTGCACGCCCAGTACGCGCGATTTGTGCAAGTACCTGTTGCCCGACAGCGGATTTATCCAGGAAAAAGACGCCATTCTGGCCAATCGCTATGGCCACACGCGCCACCACCCGGCCCGTCCGCTGTATACCCGCGACGATGCCGACAAGTGTCTTCGGCAATTCAAAAGCGTGCCATTTGGCAAGACGCACAACCTGAGTCGTGACATCGAGGTGTTGTTTCGTCGGGCCGGCCATATTCCCGGTGCGGCCACGGTGCAATTCGTTATCGGTGATCGGACAATTGTGTTCTCAGGCGATCTCGGCCATCCGGATTCACCGACGGTGCCGCCGCCGGAGTTGATCAGCCAGGCCGATTCACTGGTGATTGAATCGACCTACGGCAACCGTCGGCGCAACAAGGAAGACCCCGAGCAGGCCCTGGCCGAAGTCATCAATCGCACCGTCAATCGGGGCGGCAGCGTGATCGTCCCGGCGTTTGCGGTCGGGCGGACCCAGTTGATGTTGCATCATCTTCGGCGGCTGATCGACGCCCGTCGCATTCCCCGGGTGCCGGTGTTTCTGGACTCACCGCTGGCAATCAATGCCACCGATGTGTTCGCCAACCATCCCGATGATCATCGACTGAGCCTGAAAGAAGCCGAAGCGGCCTGCTCCCTGCCGCGCTATGTCCGCGATCCGGAAGAATCCAAGGCGCTCGATCATGATCCGATGCCCAAGATCATCATTGCCGGTTCCGGCATGGCGACCGGCGGACGGGTTTTGCATCATCTCAAGGTCTATGCGCCAGATGCACGCCATTCAATAGTCTTTACCGGCTACCAGGCGGGCGGTACGCGTGGCGCGGCGATGGTCAGGGGTGCTGAGTCAATAAAAATCCACGGCCAGTACTGGCCGGTCAACGCCGAGGTTGCCAACCTGGACATGTTGTCGGCCCATGCCGACAGCGAGGAAATCATCGACTGGCTGGGGCATTTTGAAAAGCCGCCGACCCAGGTGTTTATTGTTCATGGCGAGCCGGATGCCAGTGACGCGCTGCGACTGAGGATTGCCGACAGCCTGGGCTGGGATTGCACCCTGCCGGAAATGGATCACGAATACGCGTTGTGAGCCCGCCGAACGATCAATCGAATTTGCTCAAGGCCCGCCGAATTGGTCTGGATACTCACGAGCAGCCAGTGATCATCACCCGCCGTGATTGTCCGGTCTGTCGCTCCGAGGGATTTTCCGCCCACGCCCGGATTCGCGTGCAGGCTGGTAACAAGCGCATCATTGCCACGCTCTATCAGCTTGATTCCGACTGGCTGCAACCTGGCCAGGCCGGCTTGTCGGATTCGGCCATGCAGCGGCTGGGTGTGGAAGAAGACGATGAGCTGTATCTGAGTCACCCTCAGCCGCTGAACTCGCTCGGGCTGGTGCGTGGCCGGATCTTTGGCCGGCGGTTAAACCAACCTGATCTGACCGCCATCATCACCGATATTGCAGCCGGCCGCTATGCCGATATCCATATCGCGATGTTTCTGAGTGCCATGGCCACGCGCGGTCTGGATGAGGATGAGCTGAAAAACTTCACTCGTGCCATGGTCGATGCGGGTGAGCGCCTGAGCTGGTCGCGCTCGGTCATTGCCGACAAGCACTGCATCGGCGGCCTGCCCGGCAACCGCACGACGCCGCTGGTGGTGGCCATCGTCAGCGCCTGTGGCCTGTGGATGCCGAAAACATCCTCGCGAGCCATAACCTCGCCGGCCGGAACGGCCGATACGATGGAAGTCCTGACCAGGGTGAACCTGGATCTGGATCAGATGCGCCGGGTCGTCGATAAGGAAGGCGGTTGCGTGGTCTGGGGTGGTGCGGTGCGCCTGAGTCCGGTCGATGATTTATTGATTCGGGTGGCGCGGGTCATGGATCTGGATGCCGAAGATCAACTGATTGCCTCGGTGATGTCGAAAAAGATCGCGGCCGGCGCGACCCACCTGGTGCTTGATCTGCCCTGGGGCGATACGGCCAAGATTCGATCGGAGCAGGACGCCCGGCACCTGGGTCAGCGTTTGACAAGTGTCGCTGGCGCATTTGGCATTGACAGTCGAATACTCATATCCGATGGCCGTCAGCCGGTGGGCCGGGGAATCGGACCGGCGCTGGAAGCCCGCGACATCCTGGCCGTGTTGCACAACCAGACCGATGCCCCGGACGATCTGCGCCAGCGAGCGCTGACCCTGGCGGGCCAACTGCTGGAACTTTCCGGTGTTGCGAAGAAGGACGCGGGACTGGCCATGGCAGCCACGACGCTCCAGTCTGGCCAGGCATGGAAAAAGTTCGAAGCCATCTGCCGGGCTCAGGGCGGGCTGCGCGAACCGCCGGTGGCCAGCCGCCAGTTTGGCATATTGTCCAATCGTGACGGTGTGGTCAGCGGGTTTGATAATCGGCGTCTGGCCCGGGTTGCCAAGCTGGCCGGCGCACCCGGTGCGCCGGCCGCCGGTATCGAGCTGCATGTGCATCTGGGCGACCAGGTTGTTCATGAACAACCACTTTTCACCATCCACGCCGAAACCACCGGCGAACTGAATTACGCGCGCGAATTCGCCTTCAGCAACGGCGACATCATAACGCTTTCGTAAATCGTTCCAGCGCAGTTTCCACTGAAAGCCAGGTTTTCCGCAATCCAGGCCAATTCATGTAAGAATTGATCCATGACCAAGTCGTCATCGAATGCTGTGAAAATCGTCGCCCTGGCCGGCAACGAGCCATTGAGTCGGGCGCTGGGCAAACTACTGGATGCCCGTCCACTCAAGCTCGAACATCGTCGCTTTCCGGATGGTGAAAGCTATCTGCGCCTGCATGGCGACCCGTCCGGGGCCAGCCTGGTCTTTGTTGCGACGCTGGATCGTCCTGACGACAAGCTCCCGCCGCTACTGTTCGCCGCCGACCTGGCGCGCGAGCTGGGTGCCGAACGGGTTGGCCTGGTCTGTCCTTATCTGCCGTATATGCGCCAGGATCATCGGTTCAATCCCGGTGAAGCGCTAACGTCAAGAACTTTCGCCCGCTGGCTGTCGGGTCACTTCGACTGGCTGGTCACGGTGGACCCTCATTTGCATCGCTACGCCAGTCTTGATGAGATTTACACGCTCAAATCCGAGGTGGTTCACGCCGCGCCGGCACTGGCCGACTGGATCGCATCGCACGTGGAAAGGCCGGTCCTGATCGGTCCGGACGCCGAAAGCGAGCAGTGGGTCAGCGCCGTGGCTGGATTGCGCAACTTGCCCTGGCGCGTGCTGACCAAGACCCGCCACGGTGATCGGGAAGTCACCATGGAATTGCCAGATCTGACCGGCCTGGAAGACCACACTCCGGTGTTGGTCGATGACATCATTTCCTCGGGAAGCACGGTTGCCGAGGCCACCCGTCATCTGACTGAGGCCGGCCTGGCTCGACCGGTCGTGGTCGCCGTGCACGGTCTGTTTGGTGATCGTTCAAGAGAACTGCTCAGGCATGCCGGCGTGGCCCGCGTCGTCTGCACCAACTCGGTCAACGCCCCCGAATCCGAAATCGGCTTAAGCGACCTTCTCGCCCCGGCCATCCAACGCCTGGCATGATTCAACGACTTCTGACCTCTGACCTCTGACTTCCGACCATCGACCAATGACTCACCGCGACCAGATCTTCGCCCAACCCGACCAAGCGGTCATGCCATTCGAATTCTCCGAAGCAGTGGTCCGGGTGTTTCCCGACATGATCGAACGCTCGGTGCCCGGTTATCGCCTGCTGCTGGAACTGACGCCCCTGATGGTGGCGCGCGCGGTGCAGCCGGATTCGACAATTTACGACCTGGGCTGTTCATTGGGCGCGGCAACCCTGGCCGCCCGCCGGGCGGTGCAGGCTGAAAATGTGAAAATGATCGCCGTCGATAGTGCTCCTGACATGATCAAGCGTTGCCGCGAGCTGATTGACGCCGACAACTCACGCGTCCCGGTCGAGGTCATTGAAGCCGATATCTGCGAGCTGCCGATCGCCAATGCCTCGGTGGTTCTGACGTATTTCACCCTGCAATTCATTGCCCCGGCTCGTCGAGCCGAACTACTTGAACGGATAGCCGCGGGAATGAAGCCCGGTGGTGTTTTGCTGCTGGCCGAGAAGCTGGCTTTTGAGCCGGACGCCAACCAGCAATGGCTGGATACTCACCATCACGACTTCAAGCGCGCCCAGGGCTATTCCGATCTGGAAATCGCGCGCAAGCGCCAGGCCCTGGAAAACGTGCTGGTGCCTGAAACCCGTGCACAGCATCATGACCGGCTTTGTGCGGCGGGTTTCAATCAGGTGGTCGACTGGTTCCAGTGCTTTAATTTTGCGGCCATGGCGGCGGTTCGACAATGAGCCGGCAGGCTACGAATCAACCGGAAACGGACCGAAGTATGCGCAATCTTGAAAAACTGCGTGACCGCACTGACGAGATCGAGCTGATTATTTCCGGTCTGACCACGGTGGCGCTGTTCACCTTGCCGGCCTGGCTGTTCGACTCGATTGGCAGCGTCTATTCGCACCTTTCCATCGTCACCGGAATTGGTGGCAATCTGATGCTGATCACGGTGCCGGGCTTGTTCTACACCCTCGGGTTCTGTTTCGCCCTGCACCTGTTGATCCGCGCCTACTGGGCGGGACTGATCGGACTGCGCACTGTCTACCCGAACGGCATTCAGTGGGATAAAACGCCGGGTGTGGGGCCATTGTCCCAGCAGTATTATCGCGACCGACTGCCGGATCTTGACACCGCGATTGCCAGTGCCGACCGCCTGGCCTCTTCGCTGTTTGCCGTGATCAGTATGGTGGCGCTGGGCATTCTGTGGCTGGTGGTACTGCTGCTGTTGGTACTGGTTGGTGCCGGGCTGCTCGGCGCGCAGTTTGGTGCAACCAACCAGTTCATTGCCGTGGCGCTTCTCCTGGTGGTCGGTGTCATGGTCGGTCTTCCGACGCTGTTGTGGCTGCTCGATGCAGGCATCGGGCGGCTGTTTCCGGGCTTGCAGAAGAAGCCCCCATTCACCAAGCTTGTTCGGCTGATCGCCTGGGCCAGCGGAATCCTTTGGCCGCAGCGCTTGATGCTGCCGGTCCAGTTGACTGTTCAGAGCAACACGCGTCCCAAGGTGTTCTTTATCTTGCTGGTGGCCGGCGTTGCGGTGATTGTCGGTGTCGGACAGGCCCGATTTGCCGCCTGGACCGAGTTCTCTCTGTCCAGCGAGTTTCGCTACCTCGATAGTGAAGTTGTCCGTGAAGGCTTGCGCAGCAGTCACTACGAAAACCAGCGCAGCTCGCGCGATCGGGTAAAACTGTTCCCAATGATCGACCAGTTCGAACAGCAAGGCGGGTTTTTGCGTCTGTTCCTGCCTTATCAACCACTGCGCGACAACCTGATTCTGGATCAACTTTGTCCTGAAAGTGGAGAGGGCGTGACCTGCCTTCGCCAGATCTGGTCCGTTTCGCTCAACGACATCGCCATTCCGACCGACGAGTTCCTGCCGACAGAGCGACTGGATCTGAACCTGCGCGGACTGACCGCAGCCATTCCCCTGCATGATCTCGAACCGGGCGTTCATCAACTGATCGTGGTCTGGAACCCGGCCAGTTCCGAAACAGACCAGCCGATTGACGACCGCTATTCCTCCGCCACGACTCGCTACAACATCCCGTTTCTGTTCTCGCCGCCCTTCGAGCGCGGCCTCGTGGAGGAAACCGGTCGAACGCCAACGGCCCCGTCCAACGACTGATCGGGAGCAAGGATTATTCATTCCCCCCTTCAACAGGCTATCGAGCAGGCTTATGGATCGGAGCTTGCCAACACCCTCATGGGCGCGCACTCGCAAGCGCTGACCCGACACGGAGATTTGCCCGGGTGGCGCGAAGCCCTGAATAGCCTTCCCGCCACTGATACCGGATGGCGGATTCAGGATGGCCGATTGATTGCCGGTCAAGCGGCCAACGATCAGTCAGCGCTGGCCGAAACGCTACGAACCTTTATTCCTTGGCGCAAGGGCCCGCTGAAGCTGGGTGGAGTGGCAATCGATACCGAATGGCGATCGGACTGGAAATGGGCCCGGATCGCACCGCATCTCGATCTGACCGGCCAGCGAATTCTTGACGTGGGTTGCGGCAATGGTTATTTCGGCTGGGCCATGCTGGCCGCTGGTGCAGATCAGGTCATCGGTTGTGACCCAACCCCGTTGTTTGTCCTCCAGCACGAGGTCATCAGTCATTTTGCCGGGCCGGCTCGAAATCACCTCTTGGCCTTGCGTCTCGAAGACCTGCCTCCGGAACTACAAGCATTCGATAGCGTGTTTTCCATGGGCGTCCTCTACCATCGCCGGGATCACCTGGCCCACCTGACCGACCTGGCGGCGCGTCTTCGACCAGGTGGCCAACTGGTGCTGGAAACTCTGGTGATTCCGGGAAATGATGAATCGGTGCTGATTCCCGAAGATCGTTACGCCAATATGCGCAACGTCCATGCCCTGCCAACCGTTAGCCTGCTGGAGCGTTGGCTGCAGGATGCCGGCTTCACCGACATCCGCCGCGTGAACGTCAGCCCAACCACAACACAAGAACAGTCAACCACCGACTGGATGCCCTTCCACTCCCTGGCCCAGGCCCTCAACCCGACTGACCCCACCCAAACCAGAGAAGGCCACCCGGCACCGATGCGAGCCTTGCTACTGGCAAAAGCTTTCTGATTACGCATAAACCTCAGCGATCGCGGAGGGGGGTAGGTTTGGTGGCAGGCGGCAAGCGGCACCACCGGATGCTCGTAGCTATGCGATTGGCACGAGGGAGGTTTCGGGACAGGCAAGGAAATTTGCGGTATTTCCTTTATACTGCGCCAACTGCAAGGAGCTACCGTGTCCCCATTTCATCGCCCGTTGAATACGACTTTTACCCTGGTTGCAAGCCTGTTCGCGCTCTTGCTGGCAGGTTCTGCTCTCGCCAACCAATCGCGAGATGGCATCTGGATGGATGTCGCCGAAGCCAGCATTCAGCAGCGCTCGACACTACCGGCGCGCGCGATGATGCCGCTGCAATACCGCAGCCTGCGCATCAATCAGCGTGCCCTGGAACAGGCCCTGAGTTTGGTGCCGCATGAATCCCAGGTCGAGGTCCATCGCAGTCCAGCCGTACTTGAGATGCCGCTGCCCGATGGCCGCTTCGAACAATTCCGCATCGTCGAGTCACCCATCATGGCACCGGAACTGGCGGCCCGCTACCCGCAGCTACGCAGCTGGCTGGGCCAGGGTATCGACGATCCCAGCGCCACGTTGCGCATGGACTCAAGCCACAAGGGCTTGCATGTTCAGATCATTTCCTGGCGCGGCACCCTGCTTATCGACCCCTATAGCCCGGGTGATCGTGAGCATGCGATGGTTTATCACAAGCGCGATGCGCAACGCTCGACTGGATCTCAGCATTGTCTTTTAACCGGTGATGAGCTGCCACCGGATCTGCCCGATTTTTCGAGGCGTGGCGTCGCCGCCAGGCTGGCATCGGGCGAGACCTTGCGTCGCTACCGGTTGGCCATGGCGGCAACCGGCGAGTACACCCAGTTTCACGGTGGCACCGTGGCTGACGGCCTGGCCGCAATCCATACCACCATGGTTCGGGTCAACGGGATCTACGAGCGCGATCTTGCCGTGCGCATGGAGCTGATTGAGAACAATGACCTGATCGTTTTTACCGACGGCGCCACCGATCCGTACACCAATAACAACGGCTTCACCATGCTGGGCCAGAACCAGACCAACCTGGACCAGGTCATCGGCAGCGGCAACTACGACATCGGCCACGTCTTCAGTACGGGTGGCGGCGGCGTAGCCTCGTTGGGTTCGGTGTGTTCGATCAACAACAAGGCGCGTGGCGTGACCGGTCTGGGTTCACCAATCGGCGATGTGTTTGATATTGATTTCGTTGCCCATGAGATTGGTCACCAGTTTCGCGGTAACCACGCCTTCAATGGCTCGGGCGGCAGTTGCTCGGGTGGCAACCGCAATGGTGCCACCGCCTATGAGCCGGGCAGCGGCATCACCATTCAGTCCTACGCCGGTATTTGCAGTGCCGACAATCTGCAGTCCAACTCCGAAAGCTATTTTCATCGTATCAGCCTCAACGAGATGCTGAGCTTTGTCACAACTGGTAATGGCTCAACGTGTGCCACCACCAGCGCTACTGGCAATACGCCACCGACGATCAGTACCACAGCACACTTCACCATTCCTCAGCTGACCCCCTTCGAACTCAGCGCAGTGGGCAGCGATAGCGATGGCGACACGCTGACCTACATCTGGGAACAGTTCGACCTCGGTC
The DNA here is from genome assembly GCA_964523755.1 of uncultured Wenzhouxiangella sp. Lineage (GTDB taxonomy): Bacteria > Pseudomonadota > Gammaproteobacteria > Xanthomonadales > Wenzhouxiangellaceae > Wenzhouxiangella. The sequence continues at coordinate 38,593 of CAZFYM010000023.1, forward strand.
CCGCCAACGCGGCCGGCTCACTGGTGGACGACGGGAACCGACCGCTCTTTCGCAGCTTTATTCCCCAACTGGAACCCACACGCATCTTCCCCAGCCTGCGCTACATACTGAACAACGCCAATGCGGTGCCGGCTACGGCGCCATTACCGGGCACCACCACACCGAACCGCTTTACCGGCGAAGTTCTGCCCAGCACCAACCGCGTGCTCAATTTTCGGGTCACCGCGCGCGATAATCGTGCCAGCGGCGGTGGCACCAACGAAGCCCTGACGGCGCTCACTGTGACCACCCAGGCGGGGCCTTTCCGGGTGACCGAACCCAACACCGACGTAAGCTGGACACCCGGTGCCAGTAAAGAGATTACCTGGGACGTCGCCAACACGGATGCCGCACCGATTGACGTCAGCCAGGTGCAGATTTCCTTGTCTCTGGACGGCGGACTGACCTGGCAGGAGAGTTTCATCACTGACAATGACGGCACCCACATCTTCACCGTGCCCAGTGTCCCGGCCACCACCCGGGCACGTCTCAAGATTGCCGCCGTAGGCAATGTGTTCTTTGATATTTCGGATGCCGATTTCACCATCACCGGACCCAACAGCCCGCCCACCGTGGTAGTCAATGGTCAGATCAGCACACGCCAAGGCAGTCCAGTCGCCAGCGGACCCGTTGCCATCATCAGCGATCTGCAGGATTCGGTCGAGCAATTGCAAGTGGCGGTCGAGGGAGCGCCCCCCGATCTCAACGCCAGTGTGACCAACAACGCCGGAGTGGTGACCCTCTCTGCCACCGCCGAGTGTACCTTGGTGGCACCGACCAACGGCGTCAAGGTTTACCCGTTAACGCTACGAGTTACCGACAGTGATGGTGGTGTCAGTATTGCCGAGGTTCTGGTCAGTGTCGCCCGAAACCAGACGCCGACGTTGGGAACCTATAGTAACGTGAGTGTCTTTGCCCCCGGCAATACCATAGTCAGTCCATCGGCATCCCCCGCCGATGCCAACGACAATCTGGCCGGTACCTCTGTGTCGCCGGTCACCTTGCCCGGAGGCGGCATTGTCAGCATCGACGGTGACGGCCTGGTAACCATCCAGGTGGGTGCCGAGACCCCGGCCGACGATTACCTTATCAGTGCCACCACGTTCGACACTTGTGGTGCCCAGAAGACCCGCCAGTTCACTGTAACAGTCACCAGCGACTTCGTATTCGCCGACCGATTCGAGCAATAACTCCTTGAAATAACGGCTGCGCAGACAGGTCAATCAAGCAAAGCCCGACGCCCTCCACTGGTCCATCATCTTTCGCTGGGCCGCTTCCAGGCGCTCGCCCATCAGTGACGAAAAGCGCTTGAACAGGGCATAGCCGAATACGGGGTCCTCCTCGCAATGGGCGAGGATGGTGTGGCCGTCGAAATCGAGAACCACAGCCGGTCTCGTAATGCGGGCATTGAAATGCCATTGATAGGGCTTGATCAGCCAGGACCAGCCAAATACCTGGCCCCTGGCAAGGCGGGTGATTTCCAGTTTCGGACCCGTAATGGCCGGAATTTCCACCGCCAGCTCACCGTCCAGCAGCAGCAAAAAACGATCAGCCCGTTGCCCCTGGCGGGCCACAACCTCATCGGTCTCATGACGTCGCTTGGTCGCATTGGCAGCCAGAAATGCCAGATGATTATCGGCTAGACCAGCAAATACCGGATGCCCGGCGAGAAATTCCTGAATCTCGGTCTGGTTCATAAAGACTCCTTAAAAAACGGACAGGTCCATGCCTGGACGTGACCAACCAACGATACCATTGGACCTTCATACTGCGCCAATTTATCGATTCCGACTCTCCAGTTCCAACGAACTTTATGCTCGATTGTTCGGGTCTGGGAGGCTTCCTGAAAGCAAGCACGGGCTGATCGAAGCGGTATGATCGCCCCGGCCGGCCCCGAAACGCCCGGCACCATCGGATGTTTGAAACGATCAATAGGCGGCGAAAAAATCGTGGTCGATCTGAAAGAACCTGCCGGTACTTGGGATCCACTGTCTTTGATAATCAGGATGGTTGAGCTCGGCACGTGCTGAAATGGTTAGCAGCAAGGCGCCGGTCACGGTCTTCAAATGATCCGGGGATTCAATGCTGATGGAAAACCTGTTATGAGTCTGCGTCTGCCTGTTGTTGGTTTACTGCTGATCAGCCTGGCTCTGAGTGCCTGCTCTCGGGATCAGCGGCCACGCAATCCTTTCGAGATCGATATTCTGGTCGATACCTTCGGTTACGGGAAAGACACGCCGAGCAAGGTTGAGCTGTCAAAGGTCTACCAGGGCTGTCCGCGCCGTGATTGCATTCCCTCGATCGACGAACCGTCCTACCTGCTGGCAGAGGATGTCGATTTTCTGGCCGACGATGCGTTGGTCATGGGTCTCGATATTAATGGCGATCAACGGGCTTTTCCGATCCGGATTCTCGATTACCACGAAATCGTCAATGACCAGATAGGGGGTCAGGCCGTGATCGTGACCTGGTGTCCCTTGTGTGGCTCGGGCCTGGCGTTTGATCCGCGCATCGAGGGCGAGGTGCACGAATTCGGTGTCTCCGGCCTGCTGCACGATTCGGATGCCTGGTACAACTTCAATCCGGATACACAGCGGCTCTGAAATCTGAAAATCACAGGATTAGCTTTTCAGGCTGGTCCAAAGCAAGGCGAGGGCCAGAATGGCGAGGGCTGAGGTCAGGGCGGCGATGGCGGGTTTCAGCCCCAGCTGTTTGAGTTCATTGAAGCGAATGGACATGGCCAGGGCAGCCATGGCCATGGCAAAACCAAACAGGCTGACCTGACCAGCCAGGCTGATCAGCGTCGTCCACAGCACCTGGTCGGTTCCAAACCAGACATCGCCCAGGGTTCTTGCCGCGCAGGCCAGAATGAAGCCAACGATGAATAAGGGGAACGGCACGCGGACCGAGCCGGTGGCTGACTGGCGAGCGGCCACGGTGATCAGTGCCGGGATCACAAGCAGCATGGTGGCATTGCGCATCAGTTTGGCGACCATGGCGGCGTTGAGCGTGCCGTCAGTGGCATAAACCTGCTCGTGAATGGTGGCCGCTGCCGTGACCTGGGCGGTATCATGAATTGCCACACCCATCACCAGCCCGATCGCCTGGGCATCACCCAGCAGGGCCGACAGCAAGGGTGGATAGACAACGCTTGCCATCAGACCGATCAGTGCGACGCAGGCGACGGCATAGCAGGTTTCTTCCTGGCGGGCTCGCAGGCCTGGAGCAGTCGCTGCCACAGCCGAGGCACCACAGATCGCGGTGCCGACGGCCAGCAGCATTGACAAACGCCAGTGACCGCCGGCAAGTCGAACCAATGCCATCGTGAGGGCCAGTCCGGCAACCACTGCAATGACTACCAGCGGCAGGGCCTGCAGACCCAGCTGGCCCAAGTCGGTCAGGCTCAGTCGCAGGCCGATCAGGACCACGGCAAACTTGAGTATTGGCCCGCGGGCAAAGTCCAGCCCTGGGCTCCATAGTGGTTTATTGATCGCAATCGGTGCCAGCGCCAGCCCGGTCAGTACGGCAAGCAACATGGTGCTCAACGGCAAACGACCGACCCAGCCCGGAAGCAGGCCCAGGGCCAGCACCACAAACCAGGCCCCGAGCGCAACGGCAATAGCAATGATCAGCCCCGGCAGACGAGCCTTGTGGCCAACAACTTCCGAGCACCCTTCGTTCAAACCTGACTCCCAAAAAATCTTCATCAGCAAGCGCGACACTTGCAATGCAGTGCCGGTATGATAAGGCACGAACCATTTTCCATTCGTCCTTTATCCCTTTTGCCTTCTGACCCTTCCCTGCCCCATGCAAACCAAACAGCACATCGTTGAAAACTGGCTACCGCGCTATACCGGCACCGAACTGGATGGCTTCGGCAAATACATCCTGTTGACCAATTTCGATAACTATGTCGAGAAATTTGCGGCCCGGATGGGTGTTGAAGTGCGCGGTCGCGACAAGGCCATGCGCAATGCTACCCACGACGGCATCAGCATTATCAACTTCGGCATGGGCAGTGCCAATGCTGCCACCATCATGGATCTGCTGAGCGCCATCGGACCCAAGGCCGTCTTGTTTCTCGGCAAGTGTGGTGGTCTGAAAAAGAAAAACAAGCTCGGCGATCTGATTTTGCCGATTGCCGCCATTCGCGGTGAAGGGACGTCAAACGACTATTTTCCGCCGGAAGTCCCGTCGCTGCCGGCGTTCACGCTGCAACGAGCGGTTTCCTCCACTATTCGTGACCATGAACTCGATTACTGGACCGGCACCGTGTACACCACCAACCGGCGTGTCTGGGAGCATGACAAATCGTTCAAAAAGTATCTGCGCCGGACCCGCTGCATGGCCATCGATATGGAAACCGCGACCATCTTTGTTACCGGTTTTGCCAACGCCATTCCCACCGGGGCGCTGCTGCTGGTGTCGGATCAACCGATGATTCCCGATGGCGTCAAGACCGACGCTTCTGACCGGATCATCACCCAGAAATTCGTCGATGCCCAGATTCTTGTCGGTATCGACTCTCTCAAGGAAATCCGCGACCAGGGCCGCTCAGTCAAACATCTGCGTTTCGATTGATCCGTTGGTCAAAATCGCAAATTCTGAATCCTGAACTCGGAATCCAGTACTTACAGCACAGGCGGTGTTGACGAGGTTCTGGCAAAATTCCGGAGTTAAGTACGCCAATTCACCAGGACATATGACCCATGATTCGATATCTGACTACCGCCTTGCTGGCGGTTTCTCTGGCGGGTAACGCCGTGGCTGACGACGATGCCTTTCTCTGGCTTGAACAAGTCGAGGACGAGCAGGCGCTGGATTGGGCGCGGGCCCAGAACGAGCGCTCCGAGGGGCGATTGACGTCGCATCCCTTGTTTGAGGAGTTGCACCAACGCAATCTGGAAATTCTCAATTCAGAAGATCGCATTGCCTACCCGTCGTTGATGGGCGGGCGCATCTACAACTTCTGGCGCGATGCGATCCATGTGCGCGGCATCTGGCGCACCACCACACGCGAAAGCTATCGTGACGAATCCCCGCAATGGGACACCCTGATTGACGTCGATAAACTGGCCAGTGATGAAGGCCGGAACTGGGTCTGGGCCGGCTCAAGCTGCCGCTATCCGGACTATGATCGTTGTCTGGTCAGCCTGTCCATTGGCGGTGCCGATGCCTCGGTCAAGCGCGAGTTTGATATGGCCTCGCGCACCTTTGTTGAGGACGGCTTTGAACTGCCCGAATCCAAGAGCTACCTGAGCTGGCGCGACCGCGACAGCGTTTTCTATGCACCGGCTTTCAAGGCTGATGAAATGACCACCTCGGAATATCCGCGCCGGATCTACCTCTGGCAACGTGGTACGCCGCGTGACCAGGCCAGGCTGGTATTCGAAGGTGAAAAGTCCGATGTGCTGGTCACCGCGCTGCGCTATTGGGACAAGCAGACGGCCTACGACATGATCGTGCGGCTGCCGACCTTTTTCACCCGTGAATACCATCTTTATCGCGACGGCGAAACGGTAAAGATCGATATTCCGGGGGATGCCGATCTGGCCGGCGTGCTGGATGGGCAGTTGCTGATCGAACTGAAATCCGATTGGCAGCGCGGCGATCAACACTATCGCCAGGGCGCATTGCTGGCCTCGCCCATGGCCGGCGTGCTGGCTGGCGAGCCGGCCTTCGAGGTGTTGTTCCAGCCTGGCCCGCGACAGGCGGTGGCCCGTGTGAGCACCACGGAAAGCACGGTTCTGGTGCAGATTCTGGACAACGTCAACGGCCAGATGCTGCGGTTTGTCCATAGCGACGATGGCTGGCAGCGCCAGGCACTGGATGTCCCGGAAATGGGCACGCTGTCGGTTGTCTCAACCGACGACAAATCTGATCGCTTCTATTACAACCACACCGGTTTTCTGACGCCCTCCCGCTTGTTCGAGGCCGATGCCATGGCCGATAGCCATACGGCCATCCGTTCGGAGCCCGAGTGGTTTGACGCCCAGGGCATGCGTGTCGCCCAGTACGAGGCGACGTCGGCCGATGGCGAGAAGATTCCGTATTTCGTGGTAATGCCGGCCGGCTTCGAGGCTGATGGCACCACGCCGACGCTGCTGGGCGCTTATGGCGGTTTCGAGGTCGCGCGCACGCCATTCTATTCCGGCATTATCGGCAATAGCTGGCTGACCCGCGGCGGCGTCTACGTGCTGGCCAATATTCGTGGTGGCGGGGAGTTCGGTCCGCGCTGGCACCAGGCAGCGCTTAAGGAAAAGCGCCAGCGCGCCTTCGACGACCTGATCGCTGTGGCTGAGGATCTGATTGAGCGCAAGATCACCTCCGCTGACCACCTGGGCATCCAGGGCGGCAGCAATGGCGGGCTGCTGGTCGGTGCCGTGATGGTTCAACGTCCGGATCTGTTCAATGCTGTGGTCTGCCAGGTGCCGCTGCTGGATATGAAGCGCTACCACAAGCTGCTGGCCGGTGCGAGCTGGATGGCCGAATACGGTAATCCGGATGATCCGGAGCAGTGGGCCTATATCAGCCAGTACTCGCCGTATCAGAATGTCTCGCCGGAAGCCGACTACCCGGTACCATTTGTCACAACCTCGACGCGTGACGATCGGGTCCACCCTGGCCATGCCCGCAAGATGGTGGCCAGGATGCTCGAACAGGGCCACGAGGTGCTTTACTACGAGAACATTGAAGGCGGCCATGGTGGCGCGGCCAATCTCAATCAGGCGGCCTATCTGAATGCCCTGATCCATGCCTATCTGCATGAGCGCCTGGCAAAGACCGAATAACGGCTTTGTCACCGGGAACTCGCGCCACCGGGAACAGTCTCAAGTGGCATGAGAATGGATACAGGACCGAAATGCTCCGGGTTCCCTGGAGCAGGTTCTGCTGATATACTAACGGGTTAGTTTCCGAAGGAGCACAACATGGGCAATCATCTGGTTCCAAGCCATCTGCTCGCACCGGCCGGCACAGGGTCACTGGATGCCTATATTCAGGAAGTCAACAAGATTCCTATCCTGACGCTGGAAGAAGAGCAAAGCCTGGCGCGCCGATACCATGACGATGAAGACCTGGACGCTGCGCGCATGATGGTCATGTCGCACCTGCGATTCGTGGTCCATGTGGCACGCGGCTACGCTGGTTACGGGTTGCCGCTGGGTGATCTCATCCAGGAAGGTAATGTCGGCCTGATGAAGGCGGTCAAGCGATTCGATCCGGATCAGGGCGTACGCCTGGTCTCCTTTGCGGTGCACTGGATTCGCGCAGAAATTCACGAATTCATCCTGCGCAACTGGCGGATCGTTAAGGTTGCCACGACCAAGGCCCAGCGCAAGCTGTTTTTCAACCTGCGCCGACAGAAAAAACGCCTGGGCTGGTTGAATCAGACCGAGGTCAATCGGGTGGCCAAGGACCTGGGTGTCAAGCCGGAAGTGGTGACCGAAATGGAATCGCGCCTGGCCGGCCAGGATATCGGCTTCGATCTGAGCAACGACGATGACGACTCCAGCAGCTACGTCGCGCCGGCCGCCTACCTGGAAGGGCTGACGGTCTCTCCGGATGAAGTCGCCGAAGCCGAGGACTGGGAACAGCATCACCACAACCTGCTGTTCGAGGGCGTCGACAGCCTGGATGATCGCTCGCGCGACATTATCCAAAGCCGTTGGCTGCTCGATCCGAAATCGACCCTTCAGGATCTGGCCGACAAGTACGGTGTTTCGGCCGAACGCATTCGCCAGCTGGAAGCGGTCGCACTGAAAAAGCTCAAGGCACGCTTCGAAGCCTGATTCTCAAGAAACGCCGAGCAATCAAGAAAAACCCGGCGGGCAGTCCGCCGGGTTTTTTTTGCGCCGAAATCTGCCGCCAGAGTGAGGGAAGCTGCAAGCTACAAACGTTACTGAACCTGCAAGGGATTTATTTAGGTTAAGCAGGAGGTACGTTATGCCAACTTTGACAAGCTGCATATTCGAGGGGCAAAACTTCACAGGTGCAGCTAACTGCAACAGTGTTGGATTTCCCAATGGTGGGTGGGCTTGGGTGACGTGGAGTTTCGGTAATCGGCGGGCATCGCTGGCGCGGGTGCGAACCGATTCCGAAATTGTCATTGCGCTGGTCCCGGTTCTCAACACTTCATCGAATCGCTCGCTGCTCGATGACAGTCTCCCCTCAGGTGCCAGCCGCATAACGGGCATCCGTGCTGGAATGGTACCTTACAGCGCCACATGGGGCGGCAGCAACCTTCCTGGCAGGCACCCGGCCTGGCGGGTACTGGTTGATTTGTCATTCCGCGTTCGGATCAACCTTCCCTGGTACTGCTTCGCTGGTGGTGGAGATACCCGGGCGACTATCCATTACTACATCTTTTTGCGCCTGGATAGCAACGGTAACCTGCGGGCCAGTGTGGACCACTGGGAATGGAACCGCACCGAAAGCGCCGGACTGTGCGGCGGCGAAGTTGCCAGTCGACTCAATAGCGGAATTCCCGCCGGAACCGGACCGTTACAGGCCGCACTGGATGCGGCATTACGACCTTTCGCCTCACTGTCCTTCTCTGATATCTACTTTCTGCCCGGTGATGGCCGGAGTTCTGGCCGGGACGATGTCGAGGAAGTTCGCAACGAAGCCGCAATCGTGTTGATGCAATAGGAGATACTGGCATGAACTGCAATACCGGAAAGAGAAAAGAGTTTGCCGATGATCTGGTCAAGGCTGTTTCCGAACTATGCAAAAAGCATGGTCTTGACGAGGTGATAGTGAATCGTGATCTGGATCCTGTCATGGTTGCTGCACGTGGTTGTTTAAACCAAAGTGGCGAGGTTGAGCAAACCGAGCATGTGGAGATGGTTTTACATATTTCGCCCAATCTGCAAAAAACCGAGACGCTTAGCCTGATTGGAGCCAAGCTTGTTAACGACGACGCCTTGGATGTCTACCGCGCCTTCGACCTGTCCG
>CAZFYM010000024.1:0-14350 GCA_964523755.1 uncultured Wenzhouxiangella sp.
AGGTTCTGGCGTCTATAGATTGCTTCGAGCATCCGGTGACGCCACTTGTTGCCTGCCACCAAACCTACCCCCTCTTGCGCGATGGCTGAGGTTTATGCGTAATCAGGTACAATTTAATTGTTGCAGTCGCAAGGGATTGTGTTTTGTGTAGGATAGTGGAATGACTGACACTGCGCGTCTGCCAACTCCCATGCTCGCTCTTTACCCAATCTGGCAATGGCTGGTCTTTGTGCCCGTTGCGGTGTTGGTGACGCTGGTCGGGGCAATACTGGCAATGGTGATTGCGCTGTTGATCTCGCCGCGCGTTGCCAATCTGTACATTGCCGTCCCCTGGGGTCAGATTCTGGCGTTTTTTGCACCCGTCAGGGTGGCCGTCGAGGGCAGGGAGAACGTTGATCCGAAGCAGTCCTATGTTGTGGTTGCCAATCACCAGAGCCAGTTTGACATTCCAGTGATCTATGGCTTCTGTGGCCTGGATTTGCGCTGGGTCATGAAGGCCGAGCTGGACAAGATTCCGTTTGTCGCCCAGGGTTGTCGCGCCATCGGCCATATTTTTGTCAATCGAAGCGACCCTGATCAGGCTCGAATTGCCATCAATCTGGCGGTAGGACGCCTTCAGGCTGGAACTGGAATCCTGTTTTTTGCCGAAGGGACCCGCAGCCGTAGCGGCCGGTTGCTGGCCTTCAAGAAAGGCGCATTTCGGGTCGCAATTGACCAGCAGATGCCGATTTTGCCCATGACTGTCGTCGGTACGCGCGACGTGCTACCGGCCGATTCGCTGAGAATCCGCCCTGGTCGGGTGCGCTTGATCATCCACCCGCCGGTGAGCACCGCGGGCCTGGCTCTGAACGATATGGGTAATCTGCGTGATCGGGTTCGTTTGCAGGTTGCCAGTGGCCTGGAAGAAGAGCCAGTAGCCTGAGTCATGCAGTTGCGAGCTCCTGACCCGGACTACACTGGCTCGCCGCGCGCCGTGCGCAGCTTCTGGCTGGCGATCAAGTTAATTTTCAGCTTGTTGATCGTGATCTGGGCGGTGTTCCTGTTTGAACGTGTTGCAGGTATTGATTTGAGTCGATTTGGCCTGCGCCCGCGCGATTTGGTGGGGTTGCTTGGCGTTGTGACGACTCCGCTGCTGCACGGGAACTTCAATCACTTGATATCCAACAGTCTGCCTCTGTTTGTCGGCGGCGTCGCGATGCTCTTTCTTTATCCGGTTTCCGCGCTTCGTGCGCTGCCCGCCATTTATCTGGGCAGCTCGGCTCTGGCCTGGTTGTTTGCCCGTTCCAGCCTGCATATTGGCGCATCCGGGCTGGTTTATGGCATGCTTGCCTTTGTCTTTATTTCCGGACTGCTGCGAAGGGATATTCGCTCGGTCGGTGTATCACTGATGATTTGGTTCCTGTACGGCTCCATGATCTGGGGCGTTCTGCCCGTCAAACAAGGCATGAGTTGGGAACTGCATCTGAGTGGTGCCCTGATCGGACTGGTGATGGCGGTACTGCTGCGTCACTATGACCGTCCCCCGGTCAAGCGTTACGATTGGGAAGACGATGATCTGATCGAGCCCGCCACCGACGAAGACTCGGATCGCCCGTGGCGCGATCAGCGCTGGCACTGACCAGGAGGTTTAATCCATGCTGCGACGTTTGCTGGCCATCATGCTGGCCATTGTCATTACCATTATCATCGTGGGGTTTTTTCTTCCCAGCCAGATTACTGTTCAGCGCAGCCTGGTGATCCGACAGCCTCCAGAGGTTATTTTTACTGTTCTCAACGATATGCGTCATTTTAATCAGTGGTCACCCTGGTATGCCCGCGACCCTGACGCCGGCTACCGTCTTGAAGGCCCGGCTGAAGGACCCGGTGCCACCCTGGTCTGGAGTGACGAGAAGGGCAGTGGGGCGGGGCGCTTGCAAATTGTCGCAAGCCGTCCGTTCAGTGCCATCAATCTGGTCATGGAATTGGGCGAGACCGAGGCTGACAGCTTCTATCGGCTTCAACCCGGTAGCGAAGGCACCACCGTCAGTTGGGGAATGCGAGTCGAGTTCGGGACTTTTGATCTGACCGGCCGTTATATCGGCTTGCTGTTGCCTGGCCTGCTTGGAAAGGACTATCGCGAGGGCCTGGAGCGACTGGCAGATTATCTTGATCAAGCCGGTGGGCGGATTCCACAGGTGCCGATTGTCAGCGGTGATGAAACACGGATACCTGCCGGTGACGGCTAGGCAAGCCAGGCCCCGGGTCCATGTGCTGGGCTGCGGTCGCGCAGCACGGGTCGTTCTGCGTTGGCTGGTCGAGGCCGGGCAGATTCAAGTCGGCCAGGTCTGCAATCGCAGCCGGTCCAGTTCGTCCACTGCCGTGGACTACATTGGCCAGGGTGTTGCCGTCGATAATCTGAGCGATTTTTCGACCCGGGACTGGCTGCTGCTGGGATTGCCAGACAGCAGTCTGGCCAGCGGCGCTGATTCACTTCGAACTTCTTTGCATCCGTTGCCTTTTCTGGCATTTCATTTGTCGGGCTCAGTACGATCCGATGTCCTTCAAGGACTGACAAGCCGTATTGCCTCGGTCCATCCGGCGTGCGCCTTCGCTCGACCTGAAAACGCGCTGCCGGCCATGTCGAGGACCTGGTTTACTGCCGAAGGCCAGGCCGATGCCATGGCTGAGCTAAAGCCCCGATTTGAGTCAGCCGGTGGATCGTGGCAGCAGATCAATCCGAATGCCAAGGTCATTTATCACGCGGCAACGGTTGTTGCCAGCAATTATCTGGTCGTGCTGACCGGTTTGGCCCGGGATCTGGCCGCGACCGCCGGGCTGGATGAAGTTGCAGCCGCGACACTTCTGGAGAATTTGCAGCGCAGCACCCTGGACAATCTGCGAGCCCATTCATCGTCGAAGGCATTGACTGGTCCGATTGAACGTGGCGATCTGCGGGCCTGTCAGCGCCTGGTTGAACAGGTTGATTGCTGCCAGCCTGACCAGGCGATCCTGTTTCGCGAACTCAGCCTGGGAGCATTGAAGCTCGCGATCAGGGCTCGCGGACCGCGTGAGTCAGATATTGCCCTGGAGCAGCTGTTTACCAATCGCGCAGATTGACGTCGTTGAGGCGATTGGACCAGCTTCCCACGATATCGACTCTGGCAGTCGCGGTTTCGACCACGGCGCGAAACGATTCGCCGTCCAGCAGTCGGACTCCAAGCGTTTCAAGATGGGGGTTCCATAGCTGGCAGTCGGCCAGCACGAAGTCCCAGGCTTCCAGGCAGCGCATCAGCACCGCCAGGGCAATTTTGGAGGTGTCGCGCTGGCGATGGAATTTGGACTCGGCGAAAAACAGCTTGCCAATGGCAACTCCGTAAAGCCCGCCGACCAGTTCCCCGTTGGACCGGATTTCAAAACTGTGGGCGTAGCCGGCCTGATGCAGTTCCCGGTAGGCCCGGCGCATGGCCGGTGTGATCCAGGTGCCTGTCTGATCACTGCGCGGCCCGGCGCAGCCGTTGACCACCTCGTCAAATGCGCTGTCCAGAGTGACTTCGAACTGTCCCTGGCGCAAGGTGCGGCGCAAGCGTCGTGGCAGATGCCATTCGCCAGGAATCAACACCGCGCGCGGTTCCGGTGACCACCACAGGATTGGGGAACCGTGCTCATACCAGGGAAAAATGCCGCTTCGATAAGCATTGAGCAGGCGGGTCTTGGAAAGATCGCCACCCCAGGCGATCAGCCCCTCCGGATGGTCGCTGCAGGCTGGATCGGGAAATGGGCTGTCTGGGGCGTTACCCAATTGCGGAACTCGGGTGGGCCGGATCATGAGCCGAACGGGTTGAGTGTCTCAAGTTGCGCCCGATAGCTCATCATGGTCTCGGCTTCTGCGGCCAGGTAACGAGCAATTGCCGAGCGCAACTGGGGATGGCGAATGTAGTGGTAGGAGCGGGTTATGCGCGGCAGGAAACCGCGACGAATCTTGTGCTCACCCTGGGCACCCGGTTCGAACCATTCGAGGCCGTGCTTGATGCAGTAGTCGATGCCCTGGTAGTAGCAGGTTTCGAAATGCAACTCACGGGTGTCATCAAGGCTGCCCCAGTAACGGCCGTAGAGACGTTGCTGGTCGCGCCAGAAAATGGCAGCGGCACGCGGCACGCTGTCGTGGCAGGCCAGGCAGACCAGGAATTGCGGACCAAACGCCCGGGCCGTGCGTTCAAAGAACTGACGATTGAGCATCGGCAGGTTGCCATACAGGGCAAATGTCGACTGGTAGCAACGATCGGCCAGATCGAGTTCCTCGTCATTCAATTCGCTGCCATTCTTCCAGGTAAATGTCCAGCCCTGGTCACAGACACGGCGCCGCTCGGCCCGAATATTTTTGCGCGGTTTACGCTTGAGACAGTCGAGAAAATCATCGAAATCCCGGTAGCCGGGATTGTGCCAGTGGAATTGCCAGTCGAATCGGTACAGCCAGCCAGCGCGTTCCAGTACCTGGGCATCGGCCTCACCGCAGAAGTTGACTGCCGCCGAGGACAGGTTTCGTGAATTGACCAGGATTTCCAGTGCCTCGACCAGTTCGCCTGCCGCTTCCGGGTGTCGCTGCGCGCCGATCAAACGCGGGCCGGGTACCGGGCTGAACGGGGCGGCCACCAGCAGTTTGGGATACCAGGGCAGGCTAACCTGGATTGAGGCGCGCGCCCAGGCCCAGTCAAATACGAATTCACCGTGGGAATGTGATTTCAGATAAGCCGGGGCGGCACAGACCGGACGCCCCTGGCTGTTGTTGATGACGACCGGGTGGGGCTGCCATCCGCTGGTCTGGCCGACGCTGCCGGTTTGTTCCAGTGCTGACAGAAATCGCCAGTCGACAAACGGCCCCGGGCTGTTGTCCAGCCCGTTCCAATTCCTCTCCCCCATGGCCGATACCTGGCCGGGGAGGGTAAGGGCGTCAGGCAGCCTGTTCGTCAAGATAGCGTTCGGCATCCAGCGCTGCCATGCAACCGAACCCGGCGGATGTGACGGCCTGACGATAGACATGGTCGGCCACGTCACCGGCGGCGAAGACCCCCGGAACGCTGGTTGAGGTGGCCATGCCTTCCAGGCCGCTGCGTATCTGAATGTAGCCGTCTTTCATGTCCAGTTGATCGGCAAATATCTGGGTGTTGGGATCATGACCGATGGCAATGAACACCGCGTCCAGGTCCAGGTCGCGAGTTTTGCCGTCTTCGATGCCCCGGATGCGCATGCCGGTGACCCCGTCACCATCCCCCAGAACTTCGTCCAGTACATGATTCCAGCAAATTTCCACTTTGCCTTCCTCGACCCGCTGGAACAGACGATCCTGCAGGATTTTCTCGGCGCGCAGTTCATCACGACGGTGAACCAGCACGACTTTGCTGGCAATATTGGACAGATACAAGGCTTCTTCCACTGCGGTGTTGCCACCGCCGATCACAGCCACCGGCTTGTTGCGATAGAAAAAGCCGTCGCAGGTGGCGCAGGCTGATACACCCCGGCCCTTGTAGTGATCTTCGGACTCCAGACCCAGGTAGCGTGCCGAGGCACCGGTTGCAATGATCAGTGCGTCGCAGGTGTAGTGGCCGCTGTCGCCTGCCAGACGGTAGGGACGGCTGCTCAGGTCAGCGGTGTGGATGTGATCGAAGATCATTTCCGTGTCAAAGGCTTCGGCGTGAGTGAGCATGCGCTGCATCAGCTCGGGTCCCTGCAGGTCGGGATAGTCGCCGGGCCAGTTCTCCACATCGGTGGTAGTCATCAGCTGTCCGCCCTGCTGGATGCCGGTGATGATAGCGGGTTTGAGATTGGCGCGGGCAGCGTAAACTGCCGCCGTGTAGCCGGCCGGGCCGGAACCCAGTATCAAAAGCCGGAAATGACGTGTGTCGCCCATAGTATAATTTTCTCCAGTGATCACGGCGGGTCAAGGCACTAAGGTAAGGTCGCCCGTCAGACAATCCAAGCGATTTGCCGCAGGTTGGCGCGTCGAGTCAGGCGATCGTTGATCCGGCACCCATTATCCACACATCTGGCAGTTTTGCCCCTTGAAGGAGTAACAGCAATGCGAATTGGTATTCCCCGCGAAACCAAAACCCTGGAAGGCCGCGTGGCCCTGGTACCGGCCGCCTGCGGCGATCTGGTTCGGGGCGGTCATGAGGTTTTTATAGAGTCCCATGCCGGCGAGTTAAGCGGGTTTGCCGATGCCGATTTCAGTGACGTCGGTGTCACCGTTGTTCCGGATGCTGCGGCGCTCTATGGCAAGGCGGAGCTGGTAGTCAAAGTCAAGGAGCCGATTGCCGGCGATCTGGAGCACTTGCGTTCCAAACATTTGCTGTTCTGCTATCTCCATCTGGCAGCCGAGGCGGCGCTGACGGAGCGCTTGCTGGATATCGGTTTGACCGGCGTCGCGTTCGAAACGGTTGAAGAGTCCGATGGCAGCCTGCCGCTGCTGGCACCAATGAGCAATATTGCGGGTCGTATCGGTGTTCAGGTGGCTACTCACTTGCTGCACCAGCCTCAAGGGGGGCGCGGCATTCTGCTGGGAGGATTGCCGGCGGCCAATCGCGGGCATGTCGTTGTGCTGGGTGCCGGCGCGGCGGGTGGTAATTCGGCGCGCCTGGCGGCAGCAATGGGCGCACGCGTAACAGTATTCGACAAGCGCCAGGATCGTCTGGCCGAGATGATGGCGATCGGGCCGAATGTCACGGCACTCTATCCCTACACTGAAACCGTGGGTGAATATGTGGCCGGGGCCGATATGGTGATTGGTGCCGTTCTGGTAACGGGTGCCCGGGCACCTCACGTGGTGACAAGGGATATGGTCGAGAACATGCTCGATGGCAGCGTCTTGGTTGATATTTCCGTCGATCAGGGCGGCTGCATTGAAACCACCCGACCGACAACCTATGCCGATCCGACCTACAAGGTTGCCGGTGTAACCCACTTTGCCGTGACCAACATGCCCGGCGCGGTACCGCGGACATCCAGTCAGGCTCTATCGGCTGCTATTCTGCCGTATGTACAGCAGATGGCGCGGCCCGACTGGGATCAGCATGCTGCACTTGCCAAAGGGATCAATGTCCGGGGTGGTGAATTGGTTCATCCGGCATTGAAGCAATAAAATCAATCAATTGAATTGCTTTTTTAAAGTATGATCTTGATATGAGCCGAGTCGCAGCCAGAAAACCTGCCAGCCCACCTGCCGATGCGGATAATGCCTTGGCGCGTCGTATTGCCGAGGCGGTTTTTCTGTTGATCATGGTGACCGCGCTGTATCTGCTGCTCAGTCTGTTCACCCACGATCCGGCGGATCCGGGCTGGTCACATGCAGCGTCAGATGATCGGGTCGCTAATCTTGGCGGGACCTTTGGTGCCTGGGTATCGGATCTGCTGCTGGTTCTGATCGGTTACATGGCTTACGTTGCGCCACTGTTGATTGGCGTGGCCGGATTTCGTGTGCTGCAGGAGCGCTCGGAGCCGGCGACGCTGGCCGACTGGGTCGTGAGAACCGGTGGTTTGCTGCTGCTCATGCTGACTGGCTGCATGATTCTTGATATGCAGTCCCGGGGTGCACTGGAGGCTGGCGGGGGTGTAATAGGAGCCATGCTGTCCGGACCGATGATCAATGCCATGGGATTTACCGGTGCCGCCCTGATCAATCTGAGCATTCTGCTGGCCGGTATTACCCTGTTCAGCGGCCTGTCCTGGATCAGCCTGATCGATCGGACCGGCAAATTCGCGTTGCAGGCTGGTGGCTGGCTGCTGGAGCGGGTCGCCAAGGGTCGGGACTGGATTGCCGGAAGACGTGCTCGAGCCGAACGCGAAGGGCTTCGCAAGCGCGATACGATCAAACGAAAGTCGCGTGCCGAGGTGCATATCGAACCGAGAGTGGAGCCCAGAATCAGCAAGCCGGTCCAGTCCCAACAGCGCCAGCAACCCCTGTTCAAACATTTGACGGAGTCTGGCGTTCCTCCGCTGGACCTGCTCGACGAGCCGCGACCGCTCAAGGCTGCGTTTTCCGAAGACGCACTCAAGGCAATGAGCCGTCAGGTCGAGTTGAAGCTGGCGGATTTCGGGGTTGAAGTGGAAGTGGTGGCAGTCCATCCGGGCCCGGTTATCACGCGCTTTGAGTTGCAACCGGCACCGGGCGTCAAGGGATCCCAGATTTCCAACCTGGCCAAGGACCTGGCCCGCGGATTGAGTGTTATATCGGTGCGCGTGGTTGACGTGATTCCGGGCAAGAGCGTGATCGGGCTGGAAATCCCCAACCAGAACCGGGAAATCGTGGTCCTGCGCGATATCCTGTCATCCGAGCCTTACGCCAAGGCCGGTTCACCACTGACCTTGGGTCTGGGCAAGAGCATTTCGGGCAAGCCGATTGTGGCCGATGTCAGTCGTATGCCGCATTTGCTGGTGGCCGGAACCACCGGGTCCGGCAAGTCCGTGGCAATCAATGCCATGATTCTGAGCCTGCTTTACAAGGCCACGCCCGATCAGGTGCGGCTGATCATGGTCGACCCGAAAATGCTCGAATTGTCGGTCTATGAAGGCATTCCGCATCTGTTGACACCGGTCGTGACCGACATGAAAGACGCGGCCAATGCACTGCGCTGGTGCGTGGCGGAGATGGAAAGACGTTATCGATTGATGGCAGCGTTGGGCGTGCGCAATCTGTCGGGCTACAACCGCAAGGTCAGCGATGCGCTTGACAAGGGCGAGCCGATCCCCGATCCCCTGATCGATCCGTCAGCCAGTCTGGATGGCGTGGATTCGCCGACGCTGACGCGCCTGCCGTTTATTGTCGTTGTTGTCGACGAATTTGCCGATATGATGATGATCGTCGGCAAGAAAGTCGAGCAGCTGATTGCTCGACTGGCACAGAAAGCCCGGGCATCCGGTATACACCTGATTCTGGCCACACAGCGCCCATCGGTTGATGTGATTACCGGTCTGATCAAGGCCAATATCCCGACCCGCATGGCGTTCCAGGTATCGTCGAGAATCGATTCCCGCACCATTCTTGACCAGCAGGGGGCTGAGCAGTTGCTGGGTCATGGGGATATGTTGTACCTGCCACCGGGACAGGGGCTGCCCGAGCGTATCCACGGTGCTTTTGTCGATGACCATGAAGTTCACGCCGTGGTCGAATGGCTCAAAAAACAAGGTGAGCCGGATTACCTGGAAGATGTGCTGTCCGACACCCAAACCACCAGCGATGGTCAGACCATTGGAGAAAACGGCCTGCCTGAGGCCAGCACGGGTGATTCGGACGATGAACTTTACGACAAGGCAGTTGCCTATGTACTGAGCAGTCGCCGGGCCTCGATTTCCGGCGTTCAGCGTCAGCTGCGCATCGGCTACAACCGTGCCGCCCGGCTAATTGAAGAGATGGAGGCCCAGGGCGTGGTCTCACCGCCCGAACACAACGGCCAGCGCGAAGTGCTGGCACCGGCACCGCCCCGAGATTGAACCTTTGACCCTGCAACGGAAATCCTGTCCGCATGCTGAAACATTCCCTGACACTTGCTTTCGCACTGGTGTTGACGCCCGGTTTGGCCAGCGCCGATGCGCGCAAAACGCTGGATCAGTTTGCCGAAGATCTGACCTCCCTGTCTGGTGAATTCAGCCAGATTACCCTGGATGCGGACGGATTTATTGCCGATGAATCTTCGGGACAGGTCTATTTCAAGACGCCTGATCGATTCCGGTGGCGGTATCTGGAGCCATTCCCACAAGATCTGGTGGCCGATGGAGATCGCTTGTGGCACTACGATGAATCGCTTGATCAGGTCAGCGTTCGCGACCAGCCCGAGGCCGCCGAGTCACCTCTGTTGGTCCTGACCCGGCCCGAATTGCTGGAGCGCTTTTATACGATCGAGCCCAGTGACAGCGAGGATGTCATCCAGTTCAGATCGCTGTCGGATGAAGGCGAGTTCGAGGTTGCGCGGCTGTTCTTTGCTGACGGGGTGCCTGTCTCGCTGGAACTCAATGATCGATTCGGCCAGCTGACCAGACTCGAATTGATCAACCTGGTTCGCAATCCCGAGCTGGACGATGCCTTGTTTGAATTCGTCCCACCGGATGGTGCCGACGTGCTCGAGGGTTATTAGCTTTCATGGCACCTGGCAGTCAAGCTGGTCAAGTTTGACCAGCCGCACAGGAAAGACGATGCCGCTGCCGAAGCCTGCCAGAACCGAATGGTACTCGGCAACGGCTGTGTTGCAGTCGGTGAATGTCATGGTCAGGCTGCCCCAGTCGATTCTAACGACCTGGTCGGCATTGAAGTCCGGTCCAAACCGCGTCCCTGTCGGCAATTGCATAAGGTCGAACTGCGCAAAGCCGTTGATATAACTCCCGCTGCCAACCAGCCAGGTCTGTCGACCCTGGTCATCATGGGCATACCAGGCCGTAAACAACTGACCGGGCGCAGTTTCCTGGATGTACCAGCCCTGACCGTTCAAGGCCGGATCAAACCACTGACCGGAAATGCCGGGCCGGGTAGGGTCAGGGGCCAGTGACTGGCTGCCGCAGGGCAGGCCGGCTATGGCAATCAGCCGATCGAACGCGATTTCTCCGCTGCCCCATTCCTCCGGCCCCTGGTAGGAAACCGTACCCTGATTGCAGTCATGGAAATCCAGCGTCAGTGAACCCCAGCTCAGCAGTTCAAACGAGTCCGGATCAAACCCGGCAGCGAAACCGGTGCCGAGGGACTGCAACACGTCATCAAATATCAAGCGGTTGCCATCGACCCGGCCCACGCCAACCAGCCAGGCCTGCTCATCGCTCGAAGCGGGTGGCGGGTAGGTAAACCAGCTCAAGGTGGCGAAGCTGTCATTGATCATCTCAACCATCCAGCCTTCGCCTGAGCGATCCGGATTGAAGAACAGACCGCTGTAGCCAGGGTCCACCTGGCCGATCTTGCCGCTGAACGCCAGTTGCTCGGGATGGCTCAGGCCGGCACGGCCGGCAGCAACGACGACGTCCATGAAATCGCCGCTGAGGCCATCATAGCGAAGGACTTCGTGAGTGTTGCGACTGGCCACATAGAGATGACCGTCGGGACCGAATCGAACGGCCCTGGCAAAATCCAGGCCACTGCTTCCGGCGGGGATGAATTCTTCGGCAACGTTGTCAGTCGGATTGAATCTCAGCACATTATTGGCGCTGCCATTGGCCAGATAGAGCCGCCCATCACTGCCGAAGGTCATGCCCCATGGATCTTGAATCAATCCGTTATTTGGTCCGGCCAGGTCAGCCAGACGGGTGCCGGTCAAGGTGGAAAAAACCAGTATCCGATTGCTGGTCGCCTCAGCGACATAGAGTCTGGATGAACGTTCAGCGGCGGCGCGCAGGGCCAAATCAAGTGGATCATTCCAGCCACCCGGATTGCGGGTCGGTTCGATGGGTTGTAATAGGGTCAGAGGATTGCCCTGGTCGCTGGAATAGCGTTCAATGGCGTTATCGCCCAGTACGACCAGTTGATTGTTGGAAAGCCTGGCCATGGCACGTGGAAAGGCGCTCAGCAAGTCATTGGGTTGCGGTCGTCGAGAGCCGAGAAAAACATCGATCAGCCGGCCCGATAGACGATCATAACGTCGCACATCACCAGCGCTGAGTAGCCATAAACGGCCTTGCTGGTCGACGATCAGATCAGAAAATTCGGTCAGAATGGGCCCGGGGTCGACCCGTTCGGGTGCCACCGCAACTGACCGAAACCGGCCATCGATATCGAATGCCAGCACCTGATCGCTGCCGGATGACACGACCAGCAATTCCTGCTGCTCGGCATTACCGGCCGGAAGAAGCACACGATCGCTAAAAACCAGTTCAGGGCCTGGCTTGGGATCGGGTTGCCCATCGAGCGGGTCGAAGGGATAAGGATCTTGCCAGTCAATGACCCCGTCGTTGTCGGCATCGCGCGTGGATGGTTCAGGACGCTGTATTTCAGATGGGTTTTGGGCATTGGCATAGTTGGCAACAAACGGGGCCAGGCGCGAAATTTCGGCAGCATTGTCGGTATCCTGAGCAAAACCACTGGTACCGCAGGGCTCACCGCCGCATTCGATATTCGGATTGGAAAAAATGTCCAGACGCAGGAAGCGGTTGCGATCACCGGTTCCAAAGCTGCCCATGATCGTGTGGAACCGGTTTTCGCGAACAAAGGCAAAATTGGATTGCTCCGGGTCGGCACCGGACGCGCTGCGCTGATGCTGGGCATTGAGGTTGTGGCCAAGTTCATGGGTGAACACGGCATCCGAACATACCGACCAGTTGCTGGCACCGTCGTTGTCGATATGAACGCCGAAGGTCGGGTCAAAGTTGTTGCCGTCTGGTCGAGGGAAAAAGGCTACGCCACAGCTACCACGAACCTCGATATCGTGTGGCCAGGTCAATGCGATAATGTCCGCACCTAGTTGCTGGCGTCGATTGGCCAGACCAGCCAGACCAAGCACGAATTCTCCGCCCGCCGCCCGCCTGAGGTCCTGAATGGCTTCGGAATTGATTGCGGAGAGATTATAATTGACGGGTTCATGACCGACCAGGCGAACGCTGATCGCGACATTACTATCAACCAGGGTCTGGTTGGCGATGGCGATCAAGTGATTGAGACGCGTTTCGATCAGTCCATCCGGATAGCGTAGCAGCATGTCGGGGGTGTAGATGAACATTACGTCGATTACCGTCGTTCCGGTTGACGAGGAAGCGTTGGCAATGGCGCTTTTTGTGACCCCCGATTGGGCCGCGACAGGCTGAGGTCTGGAGGCCGGGTCACGAAAATCAGGGACCAGGGTGTCGTGGTCAAAAACGTCCAATTCCAGCCGGTCATCATTCAGATCGATCAGCCAACTGCCGCTGGCATCCGAGTGCACCAGATAGAGGCCATGCACTGTTCGGATTCGTCCAAACACACCTGACTCACCCCAGGTCAGGATGGCTGACTGTTCCAGGCCCAGCTGAGGTTGACGACCGACCAGGGTCAAGTCACCGTTTCCATGAACTCGACGGTCAATGACCGAAAGCGTGAGCTGACCGCCGCGCCCTAGATCCAGGCTCAGATCATCGCCTGCAGGAGCTTGCGATGGCAGTATCGGTCGAACCAGTTCCTCAGGTAGCTGCGCCAGTCCGGACCCGGGAGGACTGGACATCTGGTCGGGTTCAGACAGTACCCATAGCGCAACGGGATCGGGTGAAGAGTCGCTGGCGGGCGTGCCATGCCGGGGTGATTCGGTTTGCGGATGATCCGGTCCTGGCCAGAAAAGGTAGCCCAGCAGGAAAGCAACACCCAGAATGATTGTTAAACGAATGGCGTTGAACATGTCAAGTTCATCTCCGTATCCTTAGCGCTCACGTTCAACGGGTTCACGGCGCCGTGTTCCGGGCAAGCGACCGCTGAGTGCCGAAAATCGCGGCTCACGTCGATCCTCGATTACCGGGGTGTTCCGATCCCGGTTGTTCCGATCCCGATGGCGTGGCCGGCGGTCAAGATGGAGCGGCAGCCCGTGAACACGACGGGCATGAACAAATTCCTCACGCTTCGGCTGTTGTGGCCTGGTCATCGAGACCTGTGCACGCGCGCTGGCAGCGCGTTCAGCCTGCAGGGCCCGTCGATGCTGGATCAGAGCCTGATTGGCGGCTGTGATCTCATCCAGATTGGATGGTGCTTCGACCACGCTGATGGAACGGTCCGGTTGATACTTGGCGGCATCGGGCTGACAGGGTGCATCGGCGAATACAATCACCCCGTCAATCTGGCAACGATAAATGTCAGCCTGGGCCCAGGCACTGGTCAGTGCAAAAAGCAGAACGGCAAGACCTAATCGCGTGACCATGTCATCTCCGGAAATGTCCGAAGTCAGAGCATAGCAAAGTCGACTCAAAATGGCAGCAGCACCTGATCGGTGCAAACTGACAACTATCGCGAGTGACTCAACGGCCCACCGCTGCGGCGCCAGCCGGAGAAAAGCCCTGCACGATGAGACAGGGTCCAGTGGGTGGTCGGATGACGGCGACTGGCCAGCGCCAATTGCTGCAGCCAGAACCGGTAATCGCGGCGGTACTGGCCGCGATGCGTCCTGTACGGCTCACGGATGGTCAGTTTCAGCTTTCCGGCTACGCGAAACAATCGATCCAGCACCCAGGCAACGTCGTCATCGGGAACTCGAGCCAACCAGTCTGATACCTCAAGGCAATCGATCGTCTTGGTGCCACCGGAGGCACCCAGCAACGCCTGCAGTTGTTCGCCATCCGGGCGTGAGGACAGGTAAAGATGAAACCGGGGCCAGTCGCGGGAGGGCCGAATGGCCGAGACGGGCATGAATTCTGCACGGATCCACTCGCGCTCCATCAGCGTCTTGACGAT
>CAZFYM010000024.1:14360-44112 GCA_964523755.1 uncultured Wenzhouxiangella sp.
GATTCAGCCACCGATGACCGGCCGGACTGGACGAGCCGGTAAATTGCTCCGGCGATGAACGCCAGGGTTGGTTTTCTGGAGTCTGGAAGTGAACGAGTTTTGATTGCCCCTTGCGATACTGGTCGTCACGCGTATTCCAGCTGGCGTCCAGTCTGTCCCATAGCCCAATTTCTCGCGCCCTGACTTCAAGCTGTTTGCGCTTGAGGCCCTGGGCCTGAGTGGCATTCCAGTGGCTGCCCATTCGGGCGCAATCAATCAACATCACCGATGTGTCATGGACGCTGATTGATAGAAAACCTGCCTGGTCCATCAGGGTGTCGAACAATTCGGCCGGGTCAGTAAGGTAAACCTGGTTGGACTGGTTAAAAATGGCGCGCCCGGAAAATCCGGCAAATTCCGGAATAGCGAATCGGTCGTTGTTGATACCTTGTGACCCGAATCGAGGACGAAGCCTTTGGCCGGTTCGCAGCGGGTAAATTTCATAGATGCGAGCCGGATCATGATGCTTCTCCACCGACCACAGGAAGGTCTGCTCGGCCCGAAACTGGCGGTGTTCTGTGCCGAGAAAAATCCTGACGGGTGGTTGTTGCTGCGAGGGTCGCACTCCCGAACGCCCACCCAAAACAATGCGATCAGGGAGCCGGCGGGATGTGTGACTGCCGGAAGTGCGGTTTCTGCCCGAAGGCATTATCGAAAACCACCCTGGCGCCAAAGTCGCCAGACCAGGCCCCAGGCGGCAAGGCGAGGATAGCGGCGCATTCTATCCGTCGGCTCGATCCGTACACCACTGTGACGCTCGACCTTCCAGGCAATATAGTCTATGCCATTGCTGAATGTGCCGGCCGCCTTCAGCAAGCGGGCGAGATTGGAAATTTTGCCCCAGGGCCTGCGCAAGCTCCAACCCAGTCGCGCCAGTATCGCTCCGGTTTTTGTAGCCTGAGACTCCAGCTTTCCGTCTTTGAACTGGAGACCAGTGACCGGTTGGTCAGCAATCAGCGTGCTAAGCGTGGCCCAATAGCACGGGTCATGCTGAATGAGCCGCCTGGCATTGTCAGGCGGCTCAGGTCGCAGTTCACACCGATAGGTACGCTGAAGCGCCTGAATCCAGAAGTCTTCAGGGGTGACCGCCATCGTGATTAAAGGTGCAATCCGGCGGGCGAAGGCCAAGGCAGCCTGGCTACGAATGGCCGACAGCTGCTGACAAATTCGATCCTCGCCGTAGACCAGGCGGGCAGGCTGGCAAAAGCGGGCCCAGAAATAATGGTCGAAGCGGCTCCGAGCGCGGCGTCGGAACTGCTGCAATGACACGACGGCGTACTTGCAGCGCAGGGTGCGGTCGGCCTGGTCAATCTGGAGAAAATAAACGTTGGGTGGCAGTGCGGCATTCAGCAGGCTGGCAACTGGTGAGCCCAGGGCAGTTCGATAGCGATTGACCACAACCAGCAAGTCAACCAACCCTTCGCTGGCATCGTTCATTCGTCGACACGACCCGTACAACAAAATCCCGAGCACGCTGCTACCATGCCGCTCCGCCACCGCCTGGACCAGATCATCGGTGCCTTCCGGTGGCCGGCTGGCGGTCAGGTCGGCCAGCATAAAATCAGTCAGTGCATTCATCGATGAAGAAATCGAAATGGGGAACCGGTTGCGATCTCCAGTGGCTGGTCGGGATCGTAATCATGCTCCTGCCCATCAAGACATACCTGGGTCAGTCCGCGGATTCTGACGATTTCAGTTCGTCCACTGAGGTAACCCTGCTCTGGCGTCATTGCATTGTTGTATTGGCCACGGAGCAGTCGTGGCAATCGGCGCCAGAATCCAGCGGAACGGCAATGCACGGCGGTCAATCGGACTTCACCGTTGCCGCGCTTGGCATAGGGGTCGACGTGTTCGTTACTGTGATGCAGCGAGGTCAGCAACAACATTCGAACCGGCCCGCTGAGCTGGCCGAGCTCGCCGGCGTTGATGGTCAGTGTTGGCGACTGGAAAGCATTTCGGGAAAACAGCGCCTTGATTCCAAGTTGACTGACACGCACCGCTGTCGACAGATGACCGCGCCGAAGAAACCCTGTACCCGCGTTGCGATAGCGATGGCAATCGCGAATGACAAAATCAATCAGACTGGCGGCAATGAAAAAGCCATGACGGTCAGGTTGACCGGGCTGGCGCAGTACCAGGCTGTGGCGCACACTTTCCTGCAGCTGTTGTGGCCTTTCCAGGGCGGTTCTCAGCAGATCGGCAATTTTTACGTGCGAGCCAAAATCACGCGCCGTGTAGTTGGTCCGGCCGCCACCCAGTATCAGCAGGCGAGGGCATTGGTCCGGACGGGTAAGTTCGGCCAGAATGGTCACGATTGCCTGCAAGGTGCCGTCACCACCGCTGATGATGAGAATTTTTGCCCCGGATTTCAGAGCTCGCTCGACGGCAGTGCGCATTTGCTCTGGTGTGCTGATATCTTCAATGGGCAGTGCATGCTGACTGGTCACGGCAGCCAGCCGTTCGCGACGATCACCCAAGCTCATGCGAAAACTGCCCGGATTGACCAGCATGAATGCTGGAGTGGCCTGTGAGTCAGTTCCGGAATTTGTGGTTGGATGCGAGCAGGAAGCCAAAGTCAGTACAAATCAGGCAATGGGTCAGTCGGGCATTCTACCCGAGAACGCCTCAGTTGCCGCGCCAGGTGGTAATGGCGGATTGGTCAGGCGAGGTACGGCGAGCCGATGAAAGCAGGTTGCCGACGACGTTGAAAAAGCTGGGATGATTGGCCTTGGCATAAGGCGAGTCGGGGCCAAAACGGCGCATCAGCCGCCGATGAGCCTGGCCAAGATTGTGATACGGCAACCCCGGGAAAAGGTGATGTAGTGCATGATAACGCAGACCGACCGGAAATAACCACGCGGTCAGCCAGGTCTGCCCGGTAATGTTGACGGCATCCTGCAGCTGTTCAATATGACTCATGGGCTCACCGCCGTTGTCGTAACGATGAGCAGCAAGATTGCGAATCCAGTTCAATCCAAGCGTGAATGCGTGCAGTATCCAGGCCAGCAACCAGTGTTCCAAGGTCACCGGCCCGAACAGGGTTAATCCAAACCAGAAACTGATCCAGGAGAAACAAAGCCATTCCACGATGCTCAGATGGCGTTGCTCGCGTTCGGGAAAGCGCTTGCTGTAATAAGGATTGGATGCCAGGGCCGAGGCTTTTGTCAAAACCCATTCCCTCAATGACGGATGCAGATAGGACAGGGGGCCGATAATCCCGAAACGGGCCAGGGTCATCAGCGACAGAATCGGGATTTTCAGCAAGTAAAGCAGAGTGTCTCGCAATGGCGCCGAGGCCAGCGGCAAGTACTCACCATCGCGGGGGGTTCCAAAATGTATTCGGCTGTGATGCTCGATATGGTTGCGATACAAAATCCATGGCAAAAGCAGGGGAATTCCAATCAGAAGATTCCAGACCCGCTTGAACAGAGTCCAGCTGCCGCGCGGCATATGAATAATTTCATGCATGAAAGTGCCGGCCCGATAAAAACCGACAGCGGCAACAAGCAATGCCAGCAGTTGCAGCCAGGATGCCGAGGTTGCGGAAAAATACAGCAGGGTTGCCGACCATGCCAGCAAGGCGCTCAGGCAAAGATCCAGCCAGTAAATGCCGGCCCGGCGTTCGAAAAGGTCGGCGACTTCCTGGCGAGCCTGATGCATCCACTCGTGCTCGTCGAGCACAGCTTCCACTTGCCGCTGGATCTTGTCAGCTTGAGTCAGCATGAGATTTGACGCATACTTGCCATCGACAAGACGCTACAGGCTAGCGCGACCGATGGGCTTAGTCGCCAGATATCGGCAACAACCCCTGGCGAAGTATGGATTGAGCGAGGGAGCCACAGAAAATTCATGACAAAAATTCTAATCGTTGATGATCACGGTCTGGTACGAACCGGGTTACGCAATATTCTAGCAGGGGAAGGCACGCTGAAGGTAGTGGGCGAAGCCGCCTCAGGTGAGGAAGGGATTCGCCTGGCAAAAGAACTCAAGCCGGACATTATCCTGATGGATGTCGAATTGCCAGGCTTGTCCGGCCTGGAAGCCACCGAACGCATTCTGAAAACCGATGCCGGCATTCGAGTCGTGGTACTGACCGCGCACAGCCAACCACCGCTTCCGACCCGATTGCTGGAAGTGGGTGCCCGTGGCTATCTGACCAAGTCCTGCGGGGCACGCGAACTGATCAGCGCGGTCAAAGCGGTCGCTCGCGGCGAGCGCTATCTGAGCGCGGACATTGCCCAGCAGCTGGCTCTGTCGCTGTTACCGGGGACCCCGCAGTCGCCGTTTCAGGAGTTGACCACCCGAGAGCTGGAGATTGCCCTGATGCTGATCCAGGGTATGAAACCCACGTTGATCGGTGAAGTAATCAATCTGAGTCCCAAAACCGTAGCCAGTCATAAATACAAGATCTACGAAAAGACCGGAGTGAAGAGCGAAGTCGAGCTGCTGCGACTTGCGTTACAATACGGTTTGGTCAAGCCTGATCCCGGCTGAAGCCCCATTATCTGGCGACATTTTCCTCGTCCGCCTCGAGTGACCCTTCAACCTGACCGGGAAAACGATTGACAGCCTTCGGGTCGTTGGCTAAAATGCGCGGCTTGATGTGGGGCCATAGCTCAGCTGGGAGAGCGCTACAATGGCATTGTAGAGGTCGGCGGTTCGATCCCGCCTGGCTCCACCAGATCAGATTTACCTGGGCTCGAAGCTGTACCTGGTTTACCGGTTACGTCCCCTTCGTCTAGAGGCCTAGGACACCGCCCTTTCACGGCGGCGACAGGGGTTCGAATCCCCTAGGGGACGCCAATAACGAAAAAAGGCCCGCCTTGCGCGGGCTTTTTTCTTTCCTGATTACGCACGTTTCTCAGCCATTCTCCAAGGGGTTCAACCGTGCTGATCCAGGTTCCCGTGCCTATCGATCGCTTCGAGCATCCGGTGGTGCCGGGTGCTTCGGGCCGGGCGGGACGATCGGCACGCTAGACTCGCCCGGTTTCCGGGAGCTGGCTGCCCACGAATACCGACGGGTGAAACTGGCCGTTCTGAGGGTTTCCTGGTAGTTCCGTGGCCGGTAAAGATGCTGATGGTTCTGAGGAGGTTTCCGCGCCCCGCCCGGCCCGAAGTACCCGACACCCCCCGATGCAGCAGACTGAGAGCCTGGGTAAACCAACCTCTTGCACCCAACTGTCAACGGCAGGTGACGCCGCTTGCCGCCTTCCACCAAACCTACCCTCTCTTGCGGGATGGCTGAGGTATATGTGTAATCAGGTTTTCTTTTATTGACGTTCCATTTCCTCCTTTACCATGACTCCCCATGAGCGCCTATCTGACCATCATGCTTCTCATCGCAGCCGGCTGGGTGCTGGCAAGAGCCAGCGTGTTTCCGGAATACACGTCAGCCGTGCTGAACCAGGTCGTGATCACCCTGTGCCTTCCGGCATTGATCTTTATTCATGTGCCGACACTCGAGGCCACCTGGTCGTTGCTGCCTCTGGTTCTGATTCCCTGGTTGTTGCTGGGAGTGACAGTGGCGGTGGTTCTGACGCTGACCCGTTGGCTGAAACTCAGGCGCGAAGTCACCGCAACCCTGCTGGTGTTGATTCCACTGGGCAATACCTCGTTTCTGGGATTTCCCCTGGTTGAAGCGTTGATGGGGGAAGAGACTATCCGGCTGGCGGTGGTCTACGATCAGTTCGGCTCATTTCTGATTGTCTGTACTCACGTTTTGTTTGTCGTTGGCTGGTACGGGGAAGGCGAGAATCCCTCGGTTCGCTCCATGCTTCAACGCATTCTCGCATTCCCGCCGTTTGTCGCTCTGATTGCGGCGCTGTTGCTGGGCAATGACTGGTTTCCTGACTGGCTGATGGGGCTGACTGAGCGATTTGCTGACATGCTGCTGCCGCTGGTCACCCTGGCGATCGGATTGAGTCTGAAGCTCCGGCTGGTCCCGGATTATCGTCTGGGTCTGGTGCTGGGCTTGATCGGCAAGCTGTTGATGTTCCCCGGCCTGGCGATGCTGGCCGCCTGGTTGATGGGAGCCAGTGCGGATATTGCCACGGTTGCCGTGCTGGAGTCGGCCATGCCGCCGATGATCACCGCAGCCGCCTTGCTGGCCAGCGCGCGTCTGGCTCCGGCTCTGGGTTCGGCACTGGTGGCCTGGGGGGTGCTGTTTTCGGCCGCGACGGTGCCGTTCTGGTTTTGGCTGTCAAGTTTACTTTTCGGCCAGTAAATTGAGGTTTACTAATCGTCATCGGCGTACACTCGGGTTTCATACTTCGGGAGTCCATTATGGCCAAGCCAAATTATCAGTACGACAAACGTCAGCGCGAGATCAAGAAAGCTCAGCAGCAGGAAGAAAAGCGTCAGAAGAAACTGGCGCGCAATAACCCGGAAGAATCAACCATTGAAAATCAGGAGGAAAAATCATGAGCAAGGGCAAGGATCAGAAAAAAGAGGTCAAGAAGAAGCCTGCCAAGTCGCTGCTTGAAAAGCGCGCGGCCAAAGCAGAGAAAAAAGCCGGCAAATAATCTGGCAGGTAATTCGGCAGGGGCTGATCACGAGGGGTGTACAGTGCCGCACCTGGAACAGGTGCGGAGTTCCGTGCTGGTCAGAAACTCCTCGATGATCGGTGGAAACTGATCTTCGATGCTTTCCAGGTGAAAATACTGCTCGTAGAGCTTGTGGTGGCAGTTCGGACAAAACCACATCAGACCGTCTTTTTCGTTGGCGAGCCGTTTACGTTCAACGACCAGCCCGACGGTGTTCTCCAGACGCTGGGGTGAGTGCGGTATGGTTGGTGGCAGGTAAAATATCTCACCTTCCCGGATGCGCACGTCACGCGGCCCCGATTCGTCCATCAGCTTGAGAATCATGTCTCCCTCAAGCTGGTAAAAGAACTCGGGTCCCTCGTCATAGTGATAGTCGCTGCGTTGATTGGGGCCGCCCACCACCATGACGATAAAATCTTCATCATAGACGCACTTGTTGCCGACCGGCGGTTGCAGCAGATGACGATTGTTCTCGATCCAGTCGGCAAAATTGATGGGAGGCAACATGTCAAAAACCTTCGGGATGGTGAAGAGTCAAGGTCGATTCAATGGGTCAAAAGGCGGCAAGACACTTGAATTCTACGGCAATCGGGGTGGGCAGGGCATTGATTTCCACCGTGGTTCGGCAGGGCGCGACCTCGCTGAAATATTCAGCGTAAATTTCATTGAAGCGCTGAAAGTCACGTTTCATGTTGGTCAAGAAAACGGTGATATCGACCAGGTTGGAACGCGAGGCACCGGACGCGACCAGAACCTGATCAAGATTACTGATAAGTTGGCGGGTCTGGGCTTCGATGTCGTAATCAATCAACATGCCGCTGCTGTCATGGACGTTTCCGGGCACGTCTCCTGTTTCTGGCATTCGCGGACCCAATCCGGAAAGAAACAGGAGGTTGCCCACCCGACGGGCATGGGGATAGGCCCCAACGGGACGGGGTGCCTGGTCGGTGTTGATCTTGTCGCTCATGGTCAATTCTCTTTGATTTGCAACCCATTTTGCATGTTCAATGGCGGCTGACAAAGACGTTTTTCGGTTCGGTAAAGAACTCCAGCGACCAGTTGCCGCCCTCGCGCCCCAGGCCGGAATCCTTCATGCCACCAAACGGCGTTCTCAAATCTCGAACCAACCAGGCATTGACCCAGACGATGCCGGATTCAAGACTGGAGGCGACTCGCTGGGCTCGGGTCAGATGTTCGGTCCAGACTGTCGCGGCCAAGCCATAGTCAACGCTGTTGGCCAGGGCGATGGCTTCCTGTTCATCTGAAAATCGCTGAAGCGTGACGACCGGGCCAAAAATTTCGTCGAAGTGCAGGCAGCTGTCGGCTGGCAGGTCGGAAATAAGCGTTGGAAGAATAAAGTAGCCATTACGACATCGACCTGGCGGCGCAAACATCTGGCCACCACACAGGATTTGACCACCTTCTTCACGGGCCTGGTCAATAAATCCCATCACCTTGTACCGATGAGCGCTGGAAATGAGTGCGCCCTGATCGGTTTGCTCGTCCAGGGGATCTCCAAGCTTCAGCGCCTTGACATCAGCGACCAGGCGTTCAACGACTTGGTCGTAAATGTTGTTGTGAATCAGAAATCTGGAGCTGCAAAGGCAGACCTGGCCCTGGTTGGTGAAGCCGGCCCGAACCAGGCCGGGAATGGTCTTGTCCAGGTCGGCGTCGTCGAAGATCAGCGCCGGGTTCTTTCCGCCCAGTTCCAGCGAGGTTTTCAAAAAGCGGGGAGCGACCGATGTGGCAATTCGGCGTCCGGTCATAGTGCCGCCGGTAAACGAAATCGCCTTGATGTGCGGGTGATCGACCAGCGCCTGCCCGCAGCCGGTGCCGGTGCCGTGAATCAGATTGAATACCCC
The DNA here is from genome assembly GCA_964523755.1 of uncultured Wenzhouxiangella sp. Classification (GTDB taxonomy): domain Bacteria; phylum Pseudomonadota; class Gammaproteobacteria; order Xanthomonadales; family Wenzhouxiangellaceae; genus Wenzhouxiangella. Next base: position 22,804 of record CAZFYM010000024.1, read on the forward strand.
GTCGGGGATACCGGCCTGCCGGGCCAGTGCGCACAAGGCATCGGCTGTCAGCGGGGTCAGTTCGGATGGCTTGGCGACCACGGTGTTGCCAGTGATCAGGGCCGGTGCCAGCTTCCAGGTGAGCAGGTAAAGCGGCAGATTCCAGGGCGTGATCAGAGCGACAACGCCGACGGGTGTAGTTCAATCCGAGCGCACCCATGTCGTGACTGGCGCTGGCCCAGTGCAGCATGGCACCGGCAAAAAACCTCAGGTTGGCCTGGGCGCGGACCATATCGATTTCGCGCGCCAGCCTGAGGGGCTTGCCGGTGTCGGACGATTCAAGTGCCGCCAAATCATCAGCATTGTTGCCGATCAGTTCGGCCAGGCGCTGCAATAGGGCCGCCCGGTCGACGACCGGCATTTCGGCCCAGGCGGGAAAGGCGCTTTTCGCCGCATTGACGGCTAGATCAACGTCAGACGCGTTCGAGTCGGGCAGGCGGGCAATCACGCTGCTGGTGGCCGGTTCCAGATCATCGAGATAGCCGCCGCCCGAAGCGGGCTGAAACTGGCCGCCAATGAAGTTGCCGAGCAGTTTCATAATGATTTAAGGCGGCCACCGTCGACGGCCAGGCTGACGCCTGTGATGTAAGAGGCTGCCGGGCTGGCCAGAAAGGCGACGGCGCTGGCGATCTCCTCAGCTTGGGCAAAACGTCCCATCGGTACCCCATTGCGCATGCCTTCGGCAATCCGCTCGTTGCTGACTCCGGCCTTTTCGGCGCGGCCCTGGATCAGGCTGTCCAGCCGATCAGTGGCGGTGAACCCGGGTAGCACATTGTTGACGGTAATTCCCTCTGGTGCCAGCTCTGCCGACAAGGTCTTGGCCCAGGCGGCGACGGCGGCCCGCACCGTATTGGAAACGCCGAGGCCGGGAATCGGTTCATAGACCGAGGTTGAAATGATGTTGACAATCCGGCCAAAACCTGACCGGCGCATGCCGGGCAGGGCCGCTCGAACCAACCCCTGATTGCACAGCAGGTGGGCGCGCATGCCGTCCAGAAAGGCCTCGCCATTCGCCTCCAGAATGGGTCCGGGAGGTGGCCCCCCGGTATTGTTGACCAGGATCTGCGCCGGGTGATCGTTGAGCCAGCGCTGAAATTGTTCCTTTACCTCATCAGGTTCTGAAAAATCAGATATAACTGATTGATGATGCTGGTTATTCGATATTGAAAATTCCGCTAGCACAGCATCCAGAGCGTCCCGGTCGCGCGCCACGACCGTCACGCTGGCACCGAGCTTCGCGAGCATCATGGCACAGGCCCGACCGATCCCCCGGCTGGCCCCGCACACCAGCGCCCGCTTCCCGCTCAGATCAATATCCATCCGTATGTTCCGTCACTGAATACCCTGACAAGACTAACCGCGATTCAGCAAACAGTGCAAAAGAATTCCTGATTGTGCAGTCCATCGGGAGATTTTGAAAATCTTCCCGTCCTGAGCTCAATCAAAGCTGACTGATATCGTATACCCGCAAGCGTGGCTGAGCTTCATACATAACCAGGAAGACTTTCAGAACGGTGCACTGCCCGGCGTGCGCGGATAGGGGATCACGTCACGAATGTTGCCGAGGCCGGTGATGTAGTTCAGCAGACGTTCGAAACCCAGTCCGAAACCGGCATGGGGCACGGTGCCGTAGCGGCGCAGATCGACGAACCATTTGTAGGTGACCGGATCCAGGCCATGCTCGGCCATGCGCCGGGTCAAAACATCCAGACGTTCCTCGCGCTGGCTGCCGCCAATGATTTCACCAATGCCGGGTGCCAGTACATCCATGGCGGCGACCGTTTTGCCGCCGTCGTTCAGACGCATGTAAAACGCCTTGATCTCGGTCGGATAATTCATGACCACCACAGGTGCCTTGCAGTGCTTCTCGGTTAGATAACGCTCGTGCTCGGTCTGCAAGTCCACGCCCCATTCCGGCTGAAATTCGAATTTCTGGCCGCAGCTTTTCAGGATTTCCACGGCGTCGGCGTAATCCATCCGGACAAAATCGGTCTTGACCAGGCTTTCCAGGCGAGTGATGGCCTCCGGCTCGATGCGTTCGGCGAAAAACGCCATATCCTCGCCGCAGCGCTCCAGCACCCGGGCAAAGACGAATTTCAAAAAGCTCTCGGCCAGGCTGGCCAGGTCGTCAAGATCAGCGAAGGCCACTTCCGGTTCGACCATCCAGAACTCGGCCAGATGGCGCGTGGTGTTGGAGTTTTCGGCACGGAACGTCGGGCCGAAGGTATAGACCTTGCTCATCGCCAGGCAGAAGGCTTCGACGTTAAGCTGGCCGGATACTGTCAAAAAGGTTTCGCGCCCGAAGAAATCCTTGGCAAAGTCAACCGCGCCCGTGTCAGTGCGAGGCAGATTCATCAGGTCCAGTGTGCTGACCCGGAACATCTGGCCGGCACCTTCGGCGTCTGAGGCCGTAATGATCGGAGTATTGACCCAGTAATAGCCCTGTTGATCAAAAAATTCGTGAACGGCTCGCGCCGCGGCATGACGAACCCGCGTCACCGCTCCGAATGTGTTGGTGCGAGGGCGTAGGTGGGCCACTGTGCGCAGAAACTCAAACGAATGCTGCTTGGGTTGGATCGGGTAGGTGTCCGGGTCTTCGACCAGCCCCAAGACCTCGATGGATCCCGCCTGGATTTCCAGACTCTGACCGCGGCCTTTTGATTCAACGACCAGCCCATGACAGCGAAGGGAGGCACCGCTGCTCAACTTCAGGATCTCGTTGTCATAATTGGCCAGATCCTGGCTGGCGACCAGCTGCAGGTTGCCGAAGCATGAACCATCATTGAGGTGGATAAAGGAAAACCCTGCCTTGGAATCACGCCGGGTGCGAACCCAGCCCTGAACTATCAGTTCGGTTCCGGCGGCGAATTCGCCGCCGATAACCTGCCGGACACTGGCTGTTTGCATGGAAATATCAGTCCTTGTTCATTGAATAGCGAGATGCAAACCGCAATAATACTGGACATGGACCATGTAACTGAACCCGAACAACTCAATTCGGTCGTTTCGCTGACCCCGGCAGCGATCGACCGGGTGCGTCACTTCCTGGCTAAAGAGGGTGGGCTGGGCTTCAGAATTGATGTGCGCCGCACCGGCTGCTCCGGTTGGGCCTATGACGTCGGCATCGCTCACGAAGTGGCGGAAAATGACCACGTCTTCGAAGATCAGGAGTTCAAGGTGCTGGTTTCGGACAAGGCGCTCCCGATGGTCAGCGGCACCACGGTTGATTTCGTCCAGGAAGGTCTGGTCCGGGAATTTCGCTTCCGCAACCCGAATGTGACGGGCGAATGCGGCTGCGGAGAAAGCTTCACAGTCGCCTAAACCGCCTCTAAAATCTTGTTAACGCAAAGACGCCAAGACGCCGAGAATAAAAAATCTGATTAAAACTTTGCGTCTTTGCGTTGAAAGAATTTTTGTTTTCTCCGCGACCTTTGCGCCTTTCGGGCCTTTGCGTGATGCTTTCCATGCTTTGATTGATCCGTTAAATTAACCCCCTTCTAATCGACTGCGATTGCCGTTATAATTCCGCTCTTGCCTGCGACGGTCGTGGGCGAACCTTGCTCCACGGGTGGCTGATCCAGCCATGCCGGGGGCTTTGTCAGGTCCGGAGCTGATCCGGATTGTCGAAACCAGAAGGAGTTTTGAATGCGTCATTACGAGATCGTGCTGCTGGTCCATCCGGACCAGAGCGATCAGGTGCCCGGAATGCTGGAACGCTACCGGACGCTGGTCGAGAATAACGGTGGCAAGGTCCACCGCAGTGAAGATTGGGGTCGCCTGCAGCTTGCCTACACCATTGCCAAGTTGCACAAAGCCCACTACCTGATGCTCAATATCGAGTGCGATGCGGCCACGCTCGAAGAGCTGGAAGGTATTTTCCGTTTCAATGATGCCATTCTGCGTCATCTGACGGTGCGCAAGGACGAAGCGGAAACCGAACCATCAATCATGCTCAAGCGCAAGGAAAACAAGGATGAGCGTGAGCGCAGTCGTCGTGCATCCTACGATGACGACATCGACGATGACGATGATGATGATATCGCCGATGACGATGATTCGGTTGTTGACACGTTTGATGAAAACCATAATGACGCGGACACTGAAACGTCCGAAAAGGCGGAGGGATAAGTCATGGCACGTTTTATGAGAAGGCGCAAGTATTGCCGTTTCACGGTCGAAGGCATCGAATCAGTCGACTACAAGGACGTGGACCTGCTCAAGGATTTTGTCGGCGAAACCGGCAAGATCGTCCCCAGCCGGATTACCGGAACTAAGGCCAAGTATCAGCGTCAGTTGGCCACCGCCATCAAACGCGCCCGCTATCTGGCGCTGCTTCCGTATTCGGACAATCATTAAGCAGGTGCTGTCATGAAGCTGATTTTGCTTGAAAATGTTTACAACCTGGGCGGACTGGGAGAGACCGTGACGGTTCGTCCCGGGTATGGCCGAAACTTTCTCCTGCCGCGCGGCAAAGCAGTGCCGGCAACGCCTGAAAACATCGAGAAGTTCGAGTCCCGGCGTGAGGAATTGATGCGTCAGGCCAACGAGAAGCTGGGTGTAGCCGAAGCGCGCAAGGATGCCATTGACGGCATCGAAGAAGTGCGCTTTGAGGTTGCTCTGAGCCCGGAAGGCCGCTTGTACGGCTCGATTAATCCGCAGGAAGTCGCCGGAAAGCTGACCGAAATGGGCTTTGCCGTGGAAAAGGCCGAGGTCGACATGCCGGATGGTCCGATTCGCGAACCGGGGGAATTCACGGTCGGTCTGATCCTGCACGCCGATGTGCAGACCGAGGTCAAGATCGTCGTGGTCGGCGAAGAAGGCTGATCTGACCTGGTCAAGCTGGCTGCCGCTCTGCGGTGGCCAGTATGGATTCGGGAGTCCGTAAACGTTTCAGCTCGATTTTCCCCGTCATAACTCTCGCCACCGGGCTATACTCTTTGGCCCCCTTTCCAGATTCGGATTTTTCGGAAATCCTGTGGCAGAAGTTCGACTTTCCACGCTAAGCAACGCCAAGGCACCGCCTCACTCCAACGAGGCGGAGCAGTCCCTGCTCGGGGCCCTGATGCTGTCGGCCAACACCTGGGACAAGGTGGCTGATCAGATCGATGAGAGCGATTTTTATCGTGAGAATCACCGCCTGATCTTCCGTGCCATTTCCGAACTGTGTCAGTCCGGTCAGCCCTGTGATGCCGTCACGGTGGCCGACTGGTTTGCCAGCCGGGACAAGCTCGACCGGGTCGATGGCGGCGCTTATCTGACCATGCTGGCCAATGAGACCCCCGGTGCCACCAATGCCATCGGCTACGCAACGATTGTTCGCGAGCGCTCCATTCTGCGTCAGTTGGTCGATATCGGTACTGGCATTGCTGATGATGCCTTGCAGGCCGCTGGTCGCAACAGCAAGGAACTGCTGGAAGAAGCCGAGAAGCGCATCTATGCAATTGCCGACCAGGGCGCACACCGCCAGTCGGGTTATGTGGCCATTCAGCAGGTCATGGCCGAGGCCATGGATCTCCTCAATGAACTGCAGGAGAACGACGGTGAGCTGACCGGTGTGCCAACCGGATTTGCCGAACTCGACAAGCGCACCGGCGGTCTGCAGCCTACCGATCTGATTATTCTTGCGGCCAGGCCGTCGATGGGTAAAACCACCCTCGCGATGAATATTGCCGAAAAGGCATGCATTCGCTACAAGGTGCCGGTCGCCGTGTTTTCAATGGAAATGTCGGACACTCAGTTGGTCATGCGCCTGTTTTCCTCACTCGGCCAGATTGGCCAGGAAAAGTTCAGGTCCGGCAAGCTCAATGATCACGACTGGGTCAATCTGCGCTCGGCGATGACCATGCTCAAGAGTGCAAGAATGTTCATTGATCAGACCCCGTCATTGTCGCCGATCGACTTGCGTGCCCGCGCCCGGCGCATGAAGCGCGAGCACGATATCGGTCTGATCGTGATCGATTATCTTCAGCTAATGAAAGTGCCGGGCACCGGCGAGAATCGGACCCAGGAAATCAGCGAGATCTCGCGCAGCCTCAAGGCGTTGGCCAAGGAGTTGAAAGTGCCGGTGATTGCCCTGTCACAGCTCAATCGTGCATTGGAACAACGCCCGGACAAGCGCCCGAAAATGGCCGATTTACGAGAGTCGGGTGCGATCGAGCAGGATGCCGATCTGATTCTGTTTATCTATCGCGACGAGGTCTATAACGAGGACTCACCCGACAAGGGCAAGGCCGAAATCATTATCGGCAAGCACCGCAATGGCGCAATCGGACAGTTCAATCTTAGTTTCCAGGGCGAGTTCTTGCGTTTTCGCGACTTTACCTACGACCACCATGGTCTGGACGGCTGATTTTCGGTAAATCATGCCCCGCAACACCATTGCTCGCATTGATACGGCCGCGCTGGCGCACAATCTCCACCGGATCCGGCAATTGGCGCCGCACAGTCGCGTCATGGCTGTGGTCAAGGCGGATGCCTACGGTCATCGTCTGGATCTGTGTCTGCCGGCACTCAGGGACGCGGATCTGCTGGCTGTTGCCACGCTGGAAGAAGCCCGGGCGATTCGCCGGCTGGGCAGCCGACTTCCGGTGGTGCTGCTCGAAGGCGTGATTCACTCAGGCGACCTGCCGGTTGCCGAGGAACTGGGTCTGGAACTGACCATCCATCATGAAAGTCAGGTTCAGGCGCTCGAGCGCTATCGGCATTCACCAACCCCCAGACTGTGGTTGAAACTTGATTCGGGCATGCATCGGTTGGGTGTGGAGGCCTCTGAGGCGGGAGCGCTGCACGCGCGGCTCAAGCGGCTTCCAGGCGTTGAGCAAGTCAATCTGATGACTCATTTTGCCCGTGCCGATGAGGCTGAGGACCTGACTACCCGAAATCAGCAGGCGCGCTTTGAGTCGATGTGCACCGGACTGGATGGCGAGCGCTGCCTGGCCAATTCAGCGGCCCTGGTCCAGCACGCGGCCAGCCATGCCGACTGGGTCAGGGCGGGCATCATGCTGTACGGCATCTCGCCGTTTGCCGATCGGACTGGAGAACAGCTGGGCCTGAAGCCGGTCATGACGCTGAGCTCGGAACTGATGGCCATCAATCGCGTGCCGGCAGGCGAGGCGATTGGTTACGGCGGGCGGTTCGTGGCACCGACCGACATGATCATTGGTGTGGCAGCCATCGGCTACGGAGACGGCTATCCTCGCAGTCTGGCGGATGGCACGCCGGTGCGGGTCAACGGCATACCCTGCAATCTGGCCGGGCGGGTGTCCATGGACATGATTACCATTGACCTGGCGAACTGCCCGGAAGCCTCGATCGGTGATCCGGTGGTTTTGTGGGGCAGTGGGCTGCCGATCGAGTCTATCGCGCGCCAGGCCGACACAATCCCCTACGAACTGGTCTGCCGCATCACCCGCCGGGTCCGCTACCGCAGCGCTGATCTGGCCTGACTCCCAAGCCGATGGTTCCGGGCTAGCGCAGTGCGGATGCGGCATTGAGGGTAGCAGCCGTGTTTCGAATGCCCGGAGTGCGATACAATAGAAAGTTCCATCAAACCCGCGCCAATTCGATGCCCGGCAAGCTGTATATCAAGACCCACGGATGTCAGATGAATGAGTACGATTCGGACAAGATGGCCGATGTGCTTGCTGCCTCGCATGGTCTGGAGCTGACCGACAGCCCGGACGATGCCGATGTCATTCTGATCAATACCTGCTCGATTCGTGAAAAGGCCCAGGAAAAGGTGTTTTCCCAGCTCGGCAAATGGCGTGGGCTGAAGAAGCAACGCCCCGAGCTTGTGATCGGAGTCGGCGGTTGTGTTGCCAGCCAGGAAGGTGAGGGCATCATCAAGCGGGCACCGTTTGTGGACATGGTGTTTGGTCCGCAAACCATTCATCGACTGCCAAAAATGGTCGACGAGGTGCGGGTCAGCAAGAAGCCCTCGATTGATATCAGCTTCCCGGAAATCGAGAAATTCGACCATCTGCCGTCGCCCGGCGCGCGCGGTGCCAGCGCGTTTGTTTCGATCATGGAAGGCTGCAGCAAGTATTGCTCATTCTGTGTCGTGCCTTACACGCGCGGTGAGGAGGTCAATCGTCCGCTCGACGACGTGGTTGCCGAGTGTGCCGAATTGGCCGGGCAGGGTGTTTGTGAGATCAATCTGCTGGGTCAGAATGTCAACGCCTATCGCGGCCCGATGCACGGCGGCGGAACCGCTGACCTGGCGCTGCTGATTCACTATGTCTCTCACATTGAAGGCATCGAGCGCATTCGCTTTACCACTTCACACCCGGTGGAATTCTCCGACAGCCTGATCGAGGCCTATCGTGACATTCCCAAGCTGGCCAACTACCTGCACTTGCCGGTTCAGGCCGGATCGGACCGCATTCTGTCGTTGATGAAACGCGGCCATACGATTCTTGAATACAAGCAAAAAATCCGCAAATTGCGCGAGGCCCGCCCGGACATTGCCCTTTCGTCGGATTTCATTGTCGGTTTCCCCGGTGAAACCGAGCAGGATTTCGAGCAGACCATGGATCTGGTCAAAAGTCTGAATTTCGATCAGAGCTTCAGCTTTATTTACTCGGCCCGGCCCGGCACTCCGGCGGCCTCATTTCCCGACAACGTGACGCTGGACGAGAAGAAGGCCCGGTTGAAACGTCTGCAGGATCAGCTCCATACCCAGGCCGCAGCAATATCCGAGGCAATGGTCGGGTCCGTTCAGCGCGTGCTGGTCGAAGGTCCGAGCAAAAAGAACCCGGCTGAACTGGCAGGCCGGACCGAGAACAATCGGGTGGTCAACTTTCCCGCCCCAATGGAGCTGGTCGGCCGCATGATCGATGTCACCATTACCGCCGCGCGTGCCAACTCCCTGCGCGGTCGGGTGACCGGATCGCAGGATCAGGCGGCATAGACTTTCCTTGATGAGTCCAACTGAAACGGCACTGACGCTTGAACTCGAACCGTCGGATAACGAGCGTCTGGCCAATTTGTGCGGACAGCTTGATGATCATCTTCGGTTGATCGAGAAGCGATTGGGCGTTTCGATTGCCGGGCGCGGTAATATTTTCAGTATCGAGGGTGAAACTGATGCTGTGCAGGCCGGACGTCGAGTGCTGCGCAAGCTTTATCGCCAGACCGAACGGGAAATCCTGACCCCGGCCCTGGTCAACCTGCAACTGCAGCAGGCCGGGCTGGAAGAGATGGAAGGTGATGCCGAGTCGGAAGTGTCCATCCGCACTCGCCGCGGCATGATTCGGGGTCGGGGGCCCAACCAAAAGCGCTATCTGGAGCGAATTGCCGAATGCGATGTCAATTTCGGGGTTGGGCCGGCGGGTACCGGCAAGACCTTTCTTGCCGTTGCTTGCGCGGTCGATGCGCTGGAAAAGGACCGGGTTCAACGCATTGTATTAGTGCGCCCGGCGGTCGAGGCCGGCGAACGCCTGGGCTTTCTGCCCGGCGACCTGGCCCAGAAAGTCGATCCCTACCTGCGCCCCTTGCACGATGCGCTCTACGAAATGCTGGGATTCGAACGGGCTGCTCGCCTGACCGAACGTAACGTCATTGAGGTTGCTCCGCTGGCCTACATGCGCGGGCGGACCCTCAACGATGCTTTCGTGATTCTGGACGAGGCCCAGAACACCACCCCGGAGCAGATGAAAATGTTTCTGACCCGGATTGGTTTTGGCTCCAAGGCGGTGATTACCGGTGACATGACCCAGATCGACCTGCCGCCGAAGATCACCTCGGGCCTGCGCCAGGCCATCGGCTTGCTCAAGGATGTCGAGGGCGTCAGCCAGACTTTTTTTGATTCACGTGACGTGGTGCGCCACCCCATCGTCAGGCGCATTGTTGAGGCCTATGAGCGCGCCGACAGCAACACCAACATGATTTAGTGGTAGCTTGGAGCCGAACTGATCAATGATTCGAGACTATGATTCGGCATTATGATTCGGAATAATGATTCGATGGCAGGACCATGGAACTTGATATTCAACGCCTGATTGACAATCCGGAATTGCCGGACAATGATCAGATTGAAACCTGGGTTACGGCGGCGCTGGGCGATCAGGACGACTGCATGGTCAATATCCGCCTGGTCGACGAAGCGGAGGGCTGGGCCCTGAATCGCCAGTGGCGGGGGCGCGATTGTGCGACCAACGTGCTGAGCTTTCCGGCCAGTTCGCCAGACCTGGATGGTCTGCGCGTATTGGGTGATATCGTGCTTTGCGCGCCGGTGATCGAGCGCGAGGCGCTTGAGCAGGGTAAGTCGCTGCATGCACACTGGGCACATCTGGTCATTCACGGGCTATTGCATTTGCTCGGTTTTGACCATATTGATGGCACACAGGCCGCCAGAATGGAGTCACGCGAAATTGACTTGCTGGCTGGTCTGGGTATTCACAATCCTTACGAAATACATCATGGACCCTGATAAACCTGACTCACATTCTCACCGGCGTTCAAATCGCCGGCAGCTCCGCTCATGAGCGACGATGGCAACGGAAGTACCAACTCAGGCTCGCGCAGCTGGCTGGAAAAACTCGGCCGGGCCTTTGGCGGTGAGCCACGCAATCGCGAAGATCTGGTTGAATTATTGCGCGATGTGTGCAAACAAGGACTGATCGAGCCCGACACGCTGGCGATGCTGGAAGGCGCGCTGGAGGTTGACGAGCTGCAAGTGCGCGATGTCATGATTCCACGCTCGCACATGGTGGTGCTGGCCGAGCATTCGAGCCTGGAAGAAATTCTTCCATTGATCCTGGAGTCTGGTCATTCGCGGTTCCCGGTTGTCGGGGAGGACAAGGATGAAATCCGCGGCATTCTTCTGGCCAAAGATTTGCTGCAACTGGTCGTTGGCGATAAGCCTGAGTTGAAGGACCTGTTGCGACCTGCTGTGATTATTCCGGAATCCAAGCGACTCAATGTCCTGCTGCGCGAGTTTCGAGTCAGTAAAAATCACATGGCATTGGTGGTCGATGAGTACGGTGGTGTTTCCGGACTGATAACCATTGAGGACGTACTGGAGGAGATTGTTGGCGATATCGACGACGAGCATGACGCCGAAGTTGTCGATGATATCCAGCGAATCGACGAATCCCGCTACCTGGTTCAGGCGCTGACTGCCATTGACGATTTCAACGAGGCGCTGGGTTCGGATTTCAGTGACGATGAATACGACACCATCGGTGGGCTGGTGGTAGCCGAATTCGGCCGACTGCCGGAAGCCGGCGAAATGGTCGAGATCGGCGAGTGGACCTTCAAGATCACCAGTGCCGACGATCGTCGTTTGCACGCCATGGAAGTTTTTCCTGTTTCCTAGCCCGCAGTACTTTGGCAGGCTGGCCGGATCGGGGCTGGCAGTGCTGCTGCTTCTGAGCTTGCCGTTGGCAATCAAGGCGCAGGAAGCCTGGCTGGTAACCTACGGGCCGGGCGAGGAGGTCTGGGAACTGTTCGGCCACAACGCGATCTGGCTGCGCGACGAGCAGCGTGGACTGGATCACACCTTCAGCTTTGGCTATTTCGAGATTAACCGTCCTGGCTTTCATCGCGACTTTGCCCGCGGCATCATGCCTTACTACGGAGCCGCTTCCCTGGCCGAGTCCGAGTTCGCGTTTTATCGCCAGCGCGACCGTTCGATCCGGGCCCAGCGGCTGGATCTGTCGGTCACCGAGATCAGCCGGCTTTTCGATCTTCTCAACCAGGCGATTTTCCCCCAGCCGCAATACTATCCTTACGATTACTATTGGGCCAACTGTTCTACCTGGCTACGCGATCTGATCAACCAGGTGACGGATCAGAGTCTGGAGGCATCACTGCAGTCGCGTCCGGCACACCTGAACTTTCGTGACCATACCCGTCGTCTGACCGCCCACCGGTTCTGGTTGCACAACGGGATAATGACGCTGCTGGGTCCGACCGTGGATCAACCCATCAGCGCCTGGGACGAAGCCTTTCTGCCGGAAAGTCTGGCTGAGTCACTGAATCAAGTCGAGCGCAATGGAAGGCCGCTGGTTACGGTCGACCAGCCGTTATACCAGTCCAGTCGTCAGCCCAAACCCGACTCGGCTTGCGGGCCCTGGTTGATCAGTCTGGTGCTGGGCGGATTCAGTCTGGCAGTGATGTTGTGGACCGGATTGTCAAAGCCGCGTCGTCTGGCTCGTCTGGTGCGGGCCATGGGACTTGTGGCAACCGGTCTGAGTGGAGTGGTCATCGCCCTGATGTGGCTGGGTTCGGGGCACGAAGCGACCTGGCGCAACGCCATGTTGCTGCTACTGAATCCGCTCTGGCTGATGTTTCTGTTGACTGGACTGACGAAGCTGAAGGCCGGCTTGTGGTGGTTGCTGTTGATTACCGTGTTGGTGGGTAGTATTTACCTGCTGATTCCCGTCGGTCAGTTCAGAATCGATCAGGTCGTGTGGTTTGCGCCGCTATGTGCCGGGCTGCTGTTCAGCCTCTACTCGGACCGGGACTTCAACAGATCCAGATAGTGAGATAGTATCCAGTCCCATCAACAGGCACAATGCCGGTATCAGGAGAGCCGGAACCCCTATCATGATGCGATCGCAGAAAAAGGCGAGAAAAACGCCGCAAGCGGGTCTGATCGATCATCCGTTCTTGATCCTGGCCATTATGGCTGGTTTCTCCTGGGCTGTGCTGACCCTGGGCATTCTGCCAATCGATGGTTTGCTGGAAGGCTTTTGTGATCTTGTCTGGCAAGTGTCCGGGTTCGGGTTTCGCCGGGTTGGCGGCATGATCAACAAGCTGCTACCAGGCCTGACCGGCCTGCTGGCCGGACTGATGACAGCACTGCTGGGCCTGTTGCTTCACCTGCTGGCCGATTCCCTATGGCAGCGCCTGCGCTGGATGAAACGTTAGGCTTGCTTTCGCATACCTGGTTGCGTGCGTTCTTCAGCCATCGCCAAGGGGATAGGTTGGGTGGCAGGCGGCAAGTGGCGTCACCTGCTGGCAGTTGGGTGCAAGGACTTGGTATGCCCACCCGACACCCCCCGATGCTCGAAAGGCTCTATAAGCGCTAAAACCTGGATCAGCGCGGCTGAAGTCCTCTGTAAAATGACTGAGAAATGAGCGCGATCAGGAATCTCAATTTCCGGAAAGCTCTGAGCGCTTATTCCGGTCTGGTAAGCAATAAACCTCGCAAAGCACTTGCTTGAAAATCCAAAGGAAAGATCGAATGTGTCGATTGACATTTTATCTGGGTGACAATATCTGCCTGGCCGATCTGGTGACGCGGCCAGAGAACTCATTAATCAATCAGAGCGTCAAGGCGCGCGAGCGACCTGAACCACTCAACGGTGACGGTTTCGGCGTTGCCTGGTACGTCAATGGTCATGGCCGACCGGCGAGATTTCGTTCGCTCACACCGGCATGGTCGAACGCGAACCTCGACGAGCTGGCACGGGTGACGAAAAGCCGTTGCATTCTGGCCCATGTCCGGGCCGCGACCGGTAATCTGTTCAGCGTCTCTGAAGCCAACTGTCATCCCTTTCGCAAGAACAGCTTTGCATTTATGCACAATGGTCAGATCGAGTCATTCGAAAGATTGCGTCGTCCGCTGATGAACTTGCTCAGCGATGAAGGCTTCAACAATATTCGAGGTAATACCGATACCGAACATCTGTTCGCACTGATTGCCGAGTATCTGCCCGACCAGCCAGCCAATTCAGCCAGCTACCTGGCGCGGGCATTGGAAAAAGGGATTACCCAATTACACACATTGATCGACCAGCATGCCCCTGGCAGCAAGGTTTACCTGAACCTGATCCTGACCGATGGCCAGAATGCCGTCGCCTGTCGCTACAGTTCAGATCCGGACTATATCGACAGTTTGTACATCAATCAGGGACAACGCTACCACTGCGAAGAGGGCCAATGCTGGATGGATTCAGCCGAGGATAGTGCGGCAAAAGCTGTTCTGATCAGTTCCGAGCCGCTGAATGAGGGGCCCCATTGGCAGCCTGTGCCCGTCAACAGTCTGGTCGAGATCGATGCATCCCTGGCGGTTGAGATCAGACCGCTTTCGGCTTGCGAAAATCACTCAAACCAGTGCACAGACTCGTGAGCCATGTTGCATCTGAAACTTCATCCGAAACATCTGTTCCACGTGTTGTTATTCTTGGTGCCGGGTTTGCCGGGCTGACAACCGCGCTGAAGCTGGCCTTCAAGCCTGTCGAAGTGGTTGTTGTCGATCGCCACAATTATCATCTGTTCCAGCCCTTGCTCTATCAGGTGGCTACAGCTGCCTTGTCACCAGCCGATATTGCCGCGCCCATTCGCGGCATTCTTGGGCGCCTGAATAACGTCAGTGTCTTGCTCGATACCATTACCAAGGTGGATCGAAACCGACGAAAGGTGATCACACTCAGTGGTCGCGAAATTGATTACGACTATCTGGTCGTGGCCACCGGCGCGACTCACAATTATTTCGGCAATGATCACTGGCACAAGCTGGCGCCCGGCCTGAAGCGAATTGAAGATGCGACCGAAATCCGCCGGCGCATTCTGTTGGCTTTTGAACGTGCCGAGATGGAGGAAGATGCGGAAAGAAGCCGAGCGCTGATGACATTCGTGATCGTTGGTGGCGGGCCGACTGGTGTAGAAATGGCGGGAGCGGTGGCCGAACTGGCTCGCTTCACCCTGGCGCGTGACTTTCGCCGTATTCGCCCCGAAAACGCCCGCATCATTTTGGTTGATGCCAACGATCGGGTTCTTCGTCCATTCCAGGAAAAGCTGTCGGTGCGGGCACAACAGTCGCTGGAATCCATGGGCGTTGAACTGCTGCTGAGGTCTCGTGTCGATGCCATTGATGAGCGAGGCGTCCAGATCGGCGAGCAGCGCATCGATACCGATACGGTGATTTGGTGCGCTGGCGTCACGGCGTCACCGGCAGGAAAATGGCTGAATGTGGAAACCGATGCCAGCGGCAGGGTGGGGGTAGATGCCAATCTGCAACTACCGTGGGATGACCGGATTTATGTGATTGGAGATGTCAGCGCGCATGTCAACCCGAATGGTGAGCCGACACCGGGCCTGGCACCGGCTGCCAAACAACAGGGCCGGTATGTTTACAGGGATCTGGTCGCCCGCGTGGGCAAGCGACAGCGACCGGGCCCTTTCGTTTACCGCAATCGTGGCCAGTTGGCCACGATTGGCCGCCATTCAGCAGTGTGCAAGTTCGGTCGACTAAGGATCACCGGCTACCTGGGTTGGTGGTTATGGGGTTTTGCCCACATCTATTTCCTGATTGGCTTTCGCAGCCGCATTGTGGTCGCTGCCAACTGGTTCTGGTCCTACATTACATTCGGTCGGGGGATCCGCTTGATTACAGGAGACGTGGCCGATGCACCCAAATCAAAGCGTTGAAGTCGACGCTGGAACAAAACCCGTTTTTAACCACCGACGATACCGGAATCACCGAAAAACTTGGTAAGTTTCAGTGTATTCTGTGTTTCCGGTGGTTACTATCTTTTCTTCTATACTCTTTGTGTCTCTGCGGTGATTCTGAGGCATTGTTCCATGAGGGCGACTTTAATTATTGATCACCCTCCTCGTCGCGAATGGTCACAGTGCCCATGTTGCGGAACAGAGCTGTCTCCATCGCAACAATATGCTCAAAGTCCCATTTGTGTTCTGCATAGAAAACAGACCCATCGGTAAAAGTCACTCCATCGAGAATTGATCCACCACCGCCTGAACTATGAGTCGTCTTCGAAGCTGCACCAGACATTGCCGAATTTTCCACTACGCGAACGACATTTCCTCCATAGCCAGCGCGGCTACCGGTCTGACGACGAAATTTCCGTCGCATTTCGGCAGCCACTCTCGGGACGGCCACTTCATCGCCGAAGGTCGGGCGAAGTTCCTCTTGCAGAATCTGCTGGGCAGTCGCCTGCTCGCTCTCATTCAATGTCAGCCACATTTGATCCGCAAGTTCCCGAAATTTAGGGTAGTCGCGTTCGGCTGACAGTTCCAGCCAGGCCCAGGCGCGTTCCGGGTCGCTGGACCCGCGATAGCCCTCGAGATACATGAGTCCCAACTTGAACTGAGCGATCTTGTTGGCATCACGTGCGGCACGAACAAAACTGTCATGAGCCAGTCCGGCATTGCCGGATTCAGTGGCTTCAATGCCCCTGACAAGAAAGCGATAACTGGTGACATGTTCGATCAGAGGTTCCAGTTCACTGGTGATTTCCTGGGTCTGAGCCGGGCCTGCAAAACCTAGCCCAAATCCTCCGACCATGAGATAAACCGTTATGGCCAGGAGTGTCGTTTGCATTTTAATCCGCATCTTCATTCTCCATTGGATTAATCGGCTCCCCTTCCAGGCAGGTTAACCCGATGCGTCAATCGTCGTCAACTTCGTCGCGGATGGTCACAGTGCCCATGGCACGGAACAGAGCCGTTTCGACTGCGACGATATGCTCAAAGTCCCATTTGTGGCGTGCGTAGAATACCGAGCCGTCGGTAAAAGTGACCGAGTCGAGAAATGATCCGGCCCCTGCTGTTTGGGATGCTGCACCCCGCAGTGAGGAATTGTCTACTATGCGAATCTTGTTTCCGCCAAAACCAGCCCGGGTACCGGTCTGATTCCGGTAAACCCTCCGCATTTTGCTGGTCACCCGGGGGATCGTCACTTCATCGCCGTATATCGGACGAAGTTCCTCTTCCAGTATCCGCTGAGCTGTGGCTTTTTCGTTTTCAGAGAATGTGCTCAACAACAAATCCGCAACTTCCCGGAATTGAGGATATTCGCGTTCGGCTGACAGTTCCATCCAGGCCCAGGCCCGTTCCGGATTGCTGGGCCCGCGATAGCCCTCGAGATACATGATTCCCAGCTTGAACTGGGCGACCTTGTTGGCATCACGGGCGGCACGAACAAAGCTGTCATGAGCCAGACCGGTATTGCCGGCTTTGCTGGCACTCAAGCCCCTGGAAACAAAACGGTAGCTGGTGACATGCTGCATGATGTCCTCAGTCGGAATATCAATCTCGATCTGCGCAGAAGCCGGATTTGCCAGTCCGAAAGTCAGACCGGCGAGTAGCGAGAAAATCAGAATCGTCATTGTTTTCATATTTTCAGTTCCCGAAAAGTTAGCGGTGGCGGGCGCTTTTTCGATGGCAGAAGCTGAGCCCTCAATATTTGAAGACCGGGCGATGACGGAAAATATTGCGTAAAACGATCTTTTCAATGACGGTTGAGCCAGGTTTAGTCCCCACCAAATCCGCCGCCTCCAGGCGTCTGGATCACCAGCACATCGTCCTGATCAACCTCGGCCCGGTCGGTTCCCGAGAGCTTGAGATGCTGAGCATTACGGCGTTCGATCCACGCCTTGCCGGTAGCACCGGGGCTGCCACCGCGGATGCCTGACGGGGCGATTTTGCGCGAATTGGCCAGCAATGCGATGGTCATGGGCTGGAGAAAGCGAATACGGCGTTCGGCTCCAAAGCCACCGCGCCACTGACCGTTGCCGCCGGAGTCAGGACGGATACCGAAGCTCTCCAGTAGCACGGGAAAGCGGGTTTCGAGGATTTCCGGGTCGGTCAGGCGTGAGTTGGTCATGTGAACGTGGACCGCATCACAGCCATTGAAACCTTCGCCAGCACCGGCACCTCCGCAGAGCGTCTCGTAGTGCTGATAACGGTCGTTGCCAAAGGTCAGATTGTTCATGGTGCCCTGACTGTTGGCCAGCACACCCATGGCAGCCAGCAGCGTGTCGGCCACCACCTGACTGGTCTCGACATTGCCCGCAACAACAGCGGCGGGGTGGGTTGGATTGAGCAGACTGCCTTCAGGAATGATCAACTCAATCGGTGCCATGCAGCCATCGTTCAAGGGAATATCGTCGGCGACCAGGCAGCGAAGAACGTAGAGTACGCAGGCACGGGTAACGGCGGCCGGGGCGTTGAAGTTATTGTCCTGCTGCCTGCTGGTGCCGGAAAAATCGATGCGGGCCGAACGCTGGTCGCGATCAACCTCGACCGTGACTTCGACGCTGGCACCACAATCCATTGCCTTGACCCAGTGGCCATCGTCGAGGCGGTCAATCACGCGCCGGACCTGCTCGGCGGCGTTGTCCTGAACATGAGCCATATAGGCTTCGACCACACTTTGCCCGAAATGGGCAACCATCTGTTCAAGTTCATGAATGCCGCGTGCGTTGGCCGCAATCTGGGCTCTCAGATCGGACAGATTCTGGTCAATATTACGCACCGGGTACGGGCCGCCAAGAAGCAGTTCTCGTAAGTATGTTTCGCGCAATTTGCCATCGCGCACGGCCAGCACATTGGTCAGCAGCACACCTTCCTCGTCGATATGACGACTGTCGGGTGGCATGGAGCCGGGGGTGATGCCGCCGATATCGGCATGATGGGCACGGCTGGCGGTGAGAAACAGGATTTCTCCTTTGTCATCGAAGCACGGGCTGACAACGGTCAGATCAGGCAGGTGGGTGCCGCCACGATAAGGATCGTTGAGCAAATAAACGTCGCCCGCTTGAATCGAGTCACCATGTTCATCCATGACCGCGCGCACACTCTCGCCCATTGAGCCAAGATGCACCGGAACGTGCGGTGCGTTGGCGACCAGCTGGCCTGATCGATCGAACAGAGCGCAGGAAAAATCCAGGCGCTCCTTGATATTGGCCGACCAGGCGGTTTTCTGCAGCGCCGCACCCATGTGCTCGGCAATCGCCATAAACAGGTTATTGAATACTTCCAGCATGACCGGATCGGCCTGGCTGCCAATACTGGTCCGGTCGGGCAGGGCCTGGACACGCTTGAGGATCAGATGGCCGCGCGAATTAACCGAAACTTGCCAGCCCGGCTCAACCACGGTTGTGGCATTGGTTTCAATAACAATTGCTGGTCCATCCAGTTGATGACCGGGCTCGAGTCTGCTGCGCTGGTAGACCAGTGTATCCGCGCAGACCTGGCCGGTCATAAAGGTCTCCAGTTTGGCCGTCGGACGCGCCGCCGATGAGGCTTGGCTTTCCAATTCCTGCTCCTCGTCGAGTGCCCGGGCTCGGCCGACGGCCTCGACAACACCGGCCTCCACCATCAGATGGCGATCGTCCATGACAAACCCGAACTGTTGGCGATGAGCTTCGGTAAACGCTGTGCGCATGCTGTCGGGACTGTCATGATCCACCAGCAGCGGCGTATCGGTGCCAGCGTACTTGCATTGAACCTGCTGACGAATCTGCATGGCCGACTTATCAATGCCCTGATCGCTCAGTTCCTGCCTTGCGCTGCTTTCGGCGTCATGGAAGTGTTCATTCAGTTCATCGACCAGGGCCGAATCAAGCGGTTTTTCGACCGCAAATTCGAGCAGGGCGGTGACATCGGCCAGGCCCATTCCATAGGCCGAGAGCACCCCGGCCTGAGGATGGATCAGCACGGTCTCGATGCCCAACTCATCGGCGACCAGACAGGCATGCTGGCCTCCGGCTCCGCCGAAGCAATTGAGCGCGTATTCGGTCACATCATGACCGCGCTGCACCGAGACCTTCTTGATCGCGTTGGCCATATTGGCCACGGCAATCTTCAAAAAACCTTCAGCGACTTCCTGCTCACTGCGCTGATCGCCGGTTTCGGTCTGAATGCGACGGGTCAGCTCGGCGAACTTGCGCTCTACAATGTCTTTGTCCAGCGGCTGGTCGGCCTTGGGACCGAACACGGCTGGAAAGAAAGACGGCTGCAGTTTGCCCAGCATCACGTTGCAATCGGTCACGGTCAGCGGTCCGTCGCGGCGGTAGCAGGCCGGCCCCGGATTGGCTCCGGCCGAGTCTGGTCCCACCCGATAGCGGCTGCCATCGAAATGCAATTTCGAGCCGCCACCGGCGGCTACGGTATGGATCTCCAGCATGGGCGTTCGCAGGCGCACCCCGGCGATGGTGGTTTCAAAGGTTCGCTCGAACTCGCCCTTGAAATGCGAGACATCGGTGGAGGTGCCGCCCATATCGAAGCCAATGACCTTGTCAAACCCGGCCATCTGGGCGGTACGCACGCAACCGACGATGCCGCCGGCAGGCCCCGACAGAATGGCATCCTTGCCGGCAAACCGGGCCACGTCGGTCAGTCCGCCGTCGGATTTCATGAACTGAAGCTGCACATCACCCAGTTGCCGGGCCACATGATCGGCGTGGCGCTTCAGCACTGGCGAAAGATAGGCATCGACGACGGTTGTATCACCACGCCCGATAAACCGGATCAATGGACTGACCTGGTGCGAGAGACTGATCTGCTTGAAGCCGATATCCTCCGCGATGCGCCCGATCAGTTGTTCATGCACGGCGTTGCGATAGCCGTGGACCAAAACCACGGCTATTGAGCGGAATCCATTGTCGTGGGCGGCCCGAAGCTGATCACGAATTCGCGATTCGTCAGGTGCCCGAAGCACCATTCCGTCGGCATCAAGGCGTTCATCAACCTCTATAACTTCTGAGAAAAGAAGCTGAGGTAACTGAATATCAAGAGAAAAAATATCAGGACGGGCCTGATGCCCGACGCGGAGCGCATCGCGAAAGCCTCGGGTTGTGACCAGCACCGTGGGTTCGCCGCGGCGCTCCAGCAGCGCATTGGTTGCCACTGTGGTACCCATGCGCACCCGCTCGATAGCGCCATCGGGCAGGGGAGCATCCTTGTTCAGGCCAAGCAGCTGGCGAATGCCGGCGATCGCGGCATCCTCATACTGCTCTGGGTTGTCCGAAAGCAGCTTGGCTGATGTCAGTTTGCCATCGGGAGACCGCGCAACGATATCGGTAAACGTGCCGCCCCGGTCAATCCAGAATTGCCAACTTGAACCGCTTTGAATGGTTTGGGATGCTCTGTTAGACAAGTCGCAAGTAACCACCGTTTTTGAATGCTACCGAGTATATCGCTGTGCGCTCGCTCCACCAACCGATGCACCACTGGGTGGCCGAATATCTATCCAGGCTGCTAGTGATTGCAATACGGATGACAATAGATTAGATTGAAAAACTACGATGATGGTTATTAAACAAGCCTGGATTCAGTTATACCTGATTCAAGAAGATGCCAGCCCGCTTTACTGGCCCATGGGCCCGCAGTTTTCTGTGATTGAAGTCATGTGTCAGTGCCGTCGATTCGTAATCCTCACCTGAGATATAACGCTTCGTCGGTTGACGGCGGTCGATCTGCCAACCTTCTTCCTGTGGTCACAAACTCAGGTGATATCGAATGGGTGCGTATTCCGGCCCATCGTGAACACCCAATCCGGTTCAACGTGAACACCTG
>CAZFYM010000025.1:0-3070 GCA_964523755.1 uncultured Wenzhouxiangella sp.
GCTATCCAAATGGCGCTTTCTGGGCAACTCGACATCAAACCGGGTGAGTAGTTACCCTTTCTTTTCATCTTTGCTGCTTAGCTGCTTAGCGACATAAAGATTTTAATCAGTCCAGCGGACTGGCCTGGTTTTTGAGTTTGTTGAAGTAGTCCAGCTTTTCCTTCGCCATCACACCACCCAGCAGCACCAGGGCGACCAGGTTGGGGGCGGCCATCAGACCGTTGAAGGTGTCGGCGACATCCCAGACCAGTTCCAACGCACCGACCGAGCCCAGGAACACAAACAGCAGAAAGACCAGCCGGTACGGCACGACCACCGATCGCCCGAACAAGTACTCCCAGCTTTTTTCGCCGTAGAAGTTCCAGGTCAGCATAGTGGTGTAGGCGAAAAACGCAATCGCGATGATGATCACGTAGCCGCCGGGTCCTGGAAGTCCAGTCGAGAAAGCGGCACTGGTCAGATCAGCACCGGTAGCCCCGGTATCCATCACGCCGGTCACCAGAATCACCAGGGCGGTCATCGTGCATACCACCAGGGTATCGATAAAGACTTCCCACACGCCCCAGAAGCCCTGACGGAATGGGATATTGCGCGCCTGGGCATGAACGATCGATGCCGAGCCAAGACCCGCTTCATTGGAAAAGATGCCGCGCGCGATGCCAAAGCGAATCGCCATGGCCACGCTCGCCCCGGCAAAGCCGCCAACCGCCGGTGCCGGCGAGAAGGCGCTGGTAACGATCATCGACAATGCACCGGGAATGGCACTGGCGTTCATGGCCAGAATGGCAATGGCACCAATCAGGTAAGCGACGGCCATGATCGGAACAATTTTTTCAGCGGTCACGGCAATGCGACTGATACCGCCAAGCGTCACTACTCCGACCAGGATGACCAGGGCAAACCCGGTCGCCCAGTGCGGAATGCCAAAGCCGGTTTCCAGCGCCTGGGCCATGGTGTTGGACTGGACCATATTGCCGATCCCGAACGCGGCAAGACCGGCCAGAAAGGCATACAACACGGCCAGCCACTTCCATTGCGGCCCGAGGCCTTTTTCAATGTAGTAAAAGACACCACCGGACACATGGCCGTCAGCATCCACATGGCGGTACTTCAGACCCAGCGTGGCCTCGGCCATCTTGGTCGCCATACCGACCAGCGCCACCATCCACATCCAGAAAATGGCACCCGGCCCGCCCAGCGCAATAGCGGTTGCCACCCCGGCGATATTGCCCACACCAATGGTCGCGGCCATGGCCGAAGTCACCGCCTGAAACGGCGTGATCGCGCCCGGCTCGATTTCCACGTCCTTGCGAAACAGCAGGCCAAAGCTGTATTTCCAAGCATGGCCCAGATGGCGAAACTGAAAAAAGCCCAGCCGGATCGTCAGATAAATACCCGTCCCGACCAGCAGAATCATGAATGGAGGACCCCAGACAATCCCGTTGACAAAGCCGTTGGCGGCGGTAATCAGATCCAGCATGACAATTCCCTCGTGAATTTTTGCCAATAGTGTACCCGGTCGCTCGCCCCATGACATTCAGAGCGCATCTGGTCAGCTCTGTCCGCATGCGCTACCATAGACGGCGGAAAAGGGGGGTTGACCTAAACCGACGAAAAAAACCATGACCTCCAAAATCAACACTTTCCTGCTCTTGTCCCTGATCGCCACCACCGCCACCGCCCAGATCCCCGCCGATATCACGCTGGATCCGGCGTTTGGGGGCCAATTTTTCAACGCCCCGATGGCTGTTCGTCATGCCAATGATGGATCGGGGCGCGAATTCATTGTGGAGGAAGCCGGACGAATCCGGATCATCAATGCCAGCGGTGTCTTGCTCGGTCCAAACTTTCTGGATATCAGCACAATTACTGAATCCGGTGCAAATGAACGGGGCTTTTTGGGTATGGCCTTTCATCCGGACTTCAGCAGCAATGAACTTGTCTACGTCAAGCACAACGCGCAAAATCTGGCCGGCATCACAACCGGTGACACAGTTGTGGCCGAGTACAAAGTCTCTGCCGGCAACGCCAACCAGCTTGACCCCGGTTCCAGGCGCCAGATTATTGTCATTCCCCAAGATTTCAACAACCACAATGGCGGCGACCTGCACTTCGGACCTGACGGCTACCTCTATATCGGCATGGGTGACGGTGGTAGTGGTAATGATCCTTGTAATCGCGGTCAGACCCTGGATCCCTTGACCAGCCCCAACACCGGCTGCCGCAGCGGAGAAGCTGCCTGGCTATTGGGCAAAATGATCCGCATTGACGTCGACAACACCACCCCGGCTGGAGCCAACAATCTCTGCGCCGCCAGTGGCGACGGATCAGCCGAGTATGCCGTACCGGCAGACAATCCCTTTGCCGGTGAATCCGATCGCTGCGGAGAAGTCTGGTCGTACGGTCAGCGCAATCCGTATCGCTTCAGCTTTGACCGTGAAACCGGGGATCTATGGATAGGTGATGTCGGCCAAGGCACTTGGGAAGAAATTAACTTTGAAGCGGCCAGTGATTCTGGCGGCGGTAATTACGGCTGGCGGGTTTGTGAGGGTAACTGGATGCGGGGCAGCACAACAACCCCCTGCAACCTCCCCAATCAGATTGGGCCGGTCATTGAATATCGCACAGGGGTGGCCTCGGCCTGCGCGGTTGTGGGCGGATTTCGATACCGGGGTCCGATCGTTTCAATGATCGGATCTTATGTTTACGGGGATTTCTGTAGTGGTCGTATTTGGTTTGCCAATGAAACCTCTGCTGGAGTCTGGACGCCAACCGAGTTTGGTTTACTCGGTGGATTTGGCGACCTAACCGGATTCGGTGAGGATGAGGAGGGCAATCTCTATTTGACCCGGCGCTTCGGTCAGATCCTGCGATTCAACGGTGACACCGGCCCTGGCGATCCGATCTTCGACGATCGCTTCGAACAATAGGTTGACCGAGTTCGGGGGAACGTGCCGGGTTCCGCGACCCATGGCTGGCCATCAGGTAACACCACTTCCCGCTGGCAGTTGGGTGCAAGGCTCTCAGCGTGCTGCATCGGGGGGTGTCGGGTGCTTCGGGCCGGGCGGGT
>CAZFYM010000025.1:3080-43730 GCA_964523755.1 uncultured Wenzhouxiangella sp.
GGGTCTACCGTGCCGATCGCCCCGGCCGGCCCGAAGCACCCGGCACTACCGGATGCCCGAAGCGATCGATAGGCACGTGAACCTGGATCAGCGCGATTGAACCCCTTTAGAAGTGTCTGAGAGACGTGCGTAATAAGATAGTTTTTTGTAGTACCTTTTTGGAGAAAGCGTCGACATGATCCCGGCGGGCCGCGTCGGCCCGACCTGCGCTTCGATCCCTATTGTAGTGCTCCTGAAATCTGAACCCTGGACGCTATCAGTAATTCCTCATCCGACCACCGCTCAATCGACGCCATCCAACGAGCAGTAATATCAGTCCCAGTCCCGGCACAATCCAGCGTCCCGCGGGCACCGAGACGGCGGGTGGCTGAACGCCGAAGGGGATTACGACCGGATCGACGGCGACACCATTGTAAATGCCGTTCAGAGTCAGCTCGTACTCCCCCGCATTCAATCCATCGACCGCCAAATCAAACGTCAGCAGCGGCGGCGTAACGCAAACGTTGAGAGTCGACGACACGTTAAAATCAATGACCAGCGTGGTGCCTGATAGGGTCAATTCCGACTCCACAATCTCATTGAGACAACTCTGAACACTGGTCTGTACGCGCACGATCAGCGACTCACCGGCGACTACCGGCTGCGGCAGCACCTCTGCACTTGGCGGAAACGGCGGTCCAGGCTGTGCCTGGACTTGGAAACAGGCCAGCAAAAGAGCGCAGAAAACTACAGCTTTGTATCGAAAAGCGATCATCAATTCCTCCTCAGACCTAAACCAGACATTCTTTGCGCCCCTGCGCTCTCCGCGAGAAATTTGTTTTGTAGTGGATTTTCGGAGAATGCGTAGGGCATGGTCCCGTCCAGCGCATCGTGCACTTCGATTGTGATCGTGAGTGAACCTGGCCGGGATCCGATTTGTTCTACGCTGCGTTGCCGGCCAGGCCGAGGAAGGTGGCGATCGCTCGGTTGAGCTGGATCAGGTTTTCCTTGCCCAAGTGGCCAATGAATCTTCCCATCTTGGCCTTGGGCACGGTGGTGATCTTGTCAACCATCAGGCGGCTTGGTGCTTGAAGACCGTTGGTTGAGTCGGGTTGGACGGGGAGTCGGAATAGCGGGGCCTCTGTGGTGTCGGTGGTAAAGGCACAAATCGTGATCGAGGCGGTGGCGTCAAACGCACTGTCCTGTATGACCACGACAGGGCGAGGCTTGCCAGCATAGTCCTTGCCTCCGGCCAGAGTCCAGATTTCTCCGCGTTTCATTCAGTTTGCAAGCTGGACACCGAGTCAATGAAAGTCTGGTCGTATTCGGCCTGACGGCTGGCTGCCACCAGAGCGGACTGGGCGTGGGCCTGGTAACGCGCGCTGCGCTCTCGCAAATCCGGCACCCAGAGCTGAATCGGCCGCAGACCCTGCTCGCGCAGGCGTCGACGATGGGCACCGACCCGCTCATTGTTCAGCTTGTTCGTGATTCGACTGGTCATCAGGCAACTCGTGTCATTACATGTAATAACAGTAGCCGATTTCCTGGCCGTTCGCAATGCAACTGGGTGCACAAACGAGTAGGTCCATGTCAAATTCATCGCCACCCGTCGGAATTTTGATTCAATTAAAACCTATCTCGCGCAGAGTCTTCAACCCCGTAACCGGGCCCGCTGTCGCGCAGCGAACAGTTTGTTCGATGAGAGGGTGAGAGGGTGAGAGGTAAGAAGGAAGTCAAAGGCTCGCCGGAACCGACTACCCGCCTGACTGAATTTTGCGGCTGCCATACGCTGTGAAAGCGGAAAAGAGCACAAAATCCTGCAGTTTCCAACCTTCTCCCCTTCTCCCCTTCTCCCCTTCTTACCCCATCAACGCTCGCACATCATTTTCGGCTGCCATGCCATCAGCATAGCCCAGTTCGATAAGCTCCTGACAGAACTCGGCTTCGAACAGCAGAAAACCTGCCATGCGGCCACTGCCCCAGGCACCGATGCCTCTGAGCAGCATCTTGACACTGCTGGGAATGCGATGGGCGTGTCGATCACTGATTTCGCGCACATCGACCGACGGTCTGATCATCAGGGTCCGGACCGGCCTGAGCCCATCTTCGCGCGCCTTGTCGGGTGGGCACTGGTCGAGCATTCGATTGGTTTTTTCCAGCCGATCAATATCGGCACCGAGATGATCCATAAAGATCACATCCAGCAAGGAACCGCCGATTTCGCCGATCGTTGGATAGCATTGCGGTGTGCTCGGCTCGGGGTCTGGCTGATCATCCCGCGTGCCGATGATGAGTAGTCGGTCCGCGTTCATTTTGAGGGCCGGACCCAGCGGCGAGATCATGCGCATACCGCCGTCACCATAATATTCATGGCCCACCCGCTGAGCGGGAAACAAAACCGGAAGCGCAGTACTGGCCAGCAGATGACGGTGATCGATTCGGGTCGGTCGGCCAATGCGTCGGGGCACTTCCCAACCCTGGATGTCGGGCAGCGACTGGAAAAAGGTCACAGCACGATTGGTGGAGTAGCCGGAGGCAGTAATCATTAGCGCCTTGAGCACGCCTTTTTCGATATTATCGGCAATAGCATCCGGTCGAAGCTCACGTTCCAGCATCTCGGCCAGCGGCTGGTTATCGAACAAGGACCTGGGATTGGCAACACCCAGGCCTCCCAGGGTCATGGCAGCCAGCCAGTGCAAGCCGGCTGCGAAATTATGCAGCCAACCGGTTTTGTAAACCTGCTCACAGCGCAGATTGGCCCAGAAATGGGTCAGGCGGTCGGCACCCTGGCGAAAATCATCGGCGTAGCTGGCCATGACGCCGGCGTTGATGGCACCGGCAGAAATGCCGGTGATGACAGGGAACGGGGTGGGCTGGTCGTCCAGTATCTCGGCCAGTGCTCGCAGCACGCCAACCTGGTAAGCTCCACGTGCGCCGCCACCGGGCAGAATCAGCGCGGGCATTGGATTGGGAAGCTTGGAGGGCATCGTCTATTCTCCGGTCAGAATCATGGCTTCGTGACCATTCTCGACCAACCGACGGCGTGCACCATCGGCTGCCCGGGCGCTGTCGTAGGGACCTACCCGGACCCGGTGCCAGGTCGCGTCGTTGACCGTCACGGTTTGAATGCTGGCATCCAGGCCCAACAGGGTCAGGCGCGCACGCAATCCATCGGCATCTGACTGGGAACGAAACGAGCCAACCTGAATGATGTAGGGGCCATTGGGTGCGGCATCATCACGTTCGCGGGCACGTTCCTCGATTTCGCGCTGCGGCACCACCACCTCGATTTCCGGCAAGACGGTAAAGAAGTCGTACTGGCGCGACCGTCCGGTCGATTCGTTCTGGGCAATCGGCGGCTCATCGTGGCCAGCCGGCAGTCCCGGCGGCGTATCGCTGCCACTGGGCAAATAACCGCCAATCCACGCGACCGTTGCCATGCCAAGCCCGCAGATCACTCCGGCACCGAAGGTCAGCAAGCCATGGCTGCCCGATTTTGCACTGCCCCGTCTGGCCTGGCGACGTGCCACTACATTTCCTCCGGTGCGTTGACGCCAATCAACGATAGGCCGTTACGTAGCACCTGGCCGGTCGCTGCCACCAGATTGAGCCGGGCATTGCGCTGGTCATCATCGTCGACCAGAAAAGTACTGTTGTTGTACCAGGCATGAAACAGCGAGGCCAGTTCGTGCAGGTAGTGGGCGAGGGTGTGCGGTGCGCGTCGGCGAGCCGCGTTTTCGATCACTTCCGGGAACCGCCCGAGGGCACGCAGCAGGGCTTGCTCATGCTCGCTCTCCAACTGACCTGTGGCGGCTTCGCCAATTGCCTGATTGTGGCGCTGACCCCGACTGTCGAGCTGGCGAAAAACGCTGGCAATGCGGGCGTGAGCATATTGGATGTAATACACCGGATTGTCATTGGCGCGGGATTTTGCCAGATCGAGATCGAAATCCAGATGCTGCTCATGTGAGCGCATGACATAGAAATAGCGGGCGGCATCATTGCCCACTTCATCGCGCAGCTCGCGCAGCGTGACAAAGCTGCCCGAGCGGGTCGACATCTGGACCTTTTGACCGCCGCGAAACAGGATGGCAAATTGAACGAGTTGAAATTCGAGACGGTCGGGATCTTCGCCCAGCCCGCGCGCAGCCGCTTTCAGACGCGGGACGTAGCCGTGGTGGTCAGCACCAAAAATGTACAAGGCCGTGCCCGAACAGCGCTCCAGCTTGTCAAGCAGGTAAGCCAGGTCGGAAGCAAAGTAGGTTGAGCGGCCGTTTTCCCGCACCACCACCCGATCCTTGTCATCACCCAGCTCCGAGGCCCTGAACCACTTGGCACCGTCCTTTTCGTAAAGCCAACCCGCCTGATCCAGGCGCTTGATGGCACGCTCCAGAGCGCCCGAGCTTTCCAGTTCGCGCTCGGAAAACCAGCGCTCAAAGCGTACGCCGAACTCATCCAGATCATCGCGAATATCGGCCACCATGGTTTCCAGGGCCGCCTTGAAGCAGGCTTCATAGCCCGCTTCGCCCAGTAATTCGCGCGCCCTGGCGATCAGTGCATCGATGTGTTTTTCTGGATCGCCTCCCTCACCGTCCGCCGGCAAGCTACTGCTGACCGTATGGCCGGGATGGCGCAGATCATCACCATGGCGGCTGCGCACTTCGCGCGCAATATCGTAAATGTAGTCACCGCGGTAGGCATTGGACGGGAAAGTGACCTTCTCGCCAGCCAGCTCCAGGTAACGCAGCCAGACCGACACCGCCAGAATGTCCATTTGCCGACCGTGGTCGTTGACATAGTACTCGCGTTGAACGCGATGACCCGCTGCGCTCAGAATCGCCGACAGGCTGGCACCAAAGGCGGCTCCGCGACCATGGCCAACGTGCAAGGGTCCGGTCGGGTTGGCACTGACGTATTCAGCCAGCAGATCGGGCTGCGAACCCGGTTCCTGAAAACCGTAGCGATCACCCTGGGCGAGCACCTCGCGCAAAACCACTTTGAGGTGGTGCTGACTGGCAAAGAAATTCAGAAATCCCGGGCCGGCGATTTCAACCTTGTCAACCCGCTTTGAAGCCGGCAGACGCGACTGGATCAGCTCGGCCAGCTCGCGTGGCTTCATACCCAAAGGCTTGGCCAGGATCATGGCCACATTGCAGGCATAGTCGCCGTGCGCACAATCGCGGGTTTGTTCGACCTGAATCTCGATATTGTGAGCAAGCGCCAGGTTACCATCCCGCTTGAGATAGCCCAGTGCCTGGGCAACCAGTTCTACAATGTGCGCACGCATGTTTCGTTAACTTTTTCAGCAAAGACGCTATTGTAACGATGTCCTCTCCGGTATTGAGGAATGGCTTTTCCACAGACCCTGTGGATAAGGTTGTGGATGAGGCGTCGAAGACGAGGTTCAAGGGCCGAGGACAGTGGGTCTGCTCCAGATTGGTCAAAAAATTGACAATTTGATTAATGCATATAAGTCATAGACTTATCGCACATAACGTGATCGATTATCAAGATAAATGATCTAAGCCCATGTTTCACCGTGACGCAGTGCACATGTGAATAACACCATTAAAGAAGCCGGTCAATATGACAATAAAAAATTACATGCTGACAGCACCACAGATCGGAAAACGAGTTTGGATTGACCCCGATGCGACGGTCATCGGCGATGTTCGATTGGGCGATGACGCGTCAATCTGGCCGCGTACGGTGCTGCGCGGTGATGTCAACACCATCCGAATTGGTGCGCGCACCAATGTGCAGGACGGCACCATCGGCCACGTGACCCATGACGGGCCCTATTCACCGGGTGGGCTGCCCCTGATTCTGGGCGAAGATATCACGGTCGGTCATGGAGCGATTCTGCACGCCTGCCGCATCGGTGACCGCTGCCTGATCGGAATGGGTGCGCTGATCCTGGACGGCGCAGTCATCGACGATGACGTCATGCTGGCCGCCGGCAGCTTGGTCAGCCCGGGAAAGAAACTGGAATCCGGCTGGCTTTATCGCGGCCGCCCGGCCGAACCCGTGCGCAAACTCAGCGAAAAAGAACTGGAAATGCTGCGCTATTCCGCGGCGCACTACGTCCGGTTGAAGGATCGCTATTTGAAAGAAAAAGGGTAAAGGGAAAAGGGTCAAAGGAAAATCTGGTTTGTGGCTGTACTCCCTTCCCCCTCCCTTTTCCCCTTGCCCCTTTTCCTAAATTCCGTTCAAAACCCAGGCCGAAGAGTGGTGCTGGAGGATGGTCCAGGTGTTGTTGTCCTGGCCAAAGACGAAGGTAAAGCGGGTCCGTGCCTTGATTTCGTCTTCACCGGGTTTGTCGCGCCAGGTAAAAATATAATGACCGGCGGCCAGTACCAGTCCACCTTGCGCGCGCAGGCGAAGATTGCCGATTGAGGCTTCAATGGCGTCGCGATCGAGAAAACGCTCGAAATAGTCCTGCACCTCGACCGGCTCATCACGCACGTGCGAGGCCAGGGTACCCCAGAACTGGGCAGTCGAGTGATACAAGGCGGCGACCCCGGCCGCATCGCGCTGACCGATCCGGCGAACCCACTCATCAAGCAGGCCGCGAACTTCGATTTCCTGTTCCAGCATCTTTTACGTAAACTGACGATAACCAGCGCTCTATTCTAAAGGAAGAATTGATGAAGGCCGACGTCCCTGCGATCGCCACCAATAACCTCGCCATGCCTGCCCTGGGCTTTGGTACCTTTGAACTGGATCCCGATACCATTCGGCAAATCCTGCCCGCAGCATTGGAGCTCGGCTACCGGCATATCGACACGGCCCAGATTTATCGCAATGAAGCTGCCGTCGGCGAATCGATTGCAGGCTCCGGAGTGGCCCGTGACGAGGTGTTTTTGACCACCAAAGTGTGGGTCGATCACTTTGCCCCCAATGAGCTTATTCGGTCGGTGCATCAAAGCCTGGAGAAGCTGCGCTGTGATCGGGTGGATTTGCTGCTGCTGCACTGGCCGGTTTTTGCAAACAATGGCATGGGGCCAACCCTGGAGGCCCTGATGCGAGCCCGATCAGACGGCCTGACCCGGCATATCGGCTTGAGTAATTTCAATATCGCCCAGACCGAGCAGGCGGTGGCGTTCTGTGGCGAGGGTCAGTTGGCGACCAACCAGGTTGAGTATCACGTCTACCTGGGCCAGCAGCGCCTGAGACGCGTCCTGGCCCGCCACGACCTGGTTCTGACGGCCTATATGCCACTGGCCAAGGCGCAGACGGTTAATGATCCGGTTTTGTGGGAGATCGGATCGCGCTATGGCAAGACCGCCGCCCAGGTAGCTCTGCGCTGGCTGGTCGAGAAAGATCGGGTCGCGGCGATTCCGGCAACCTCCAATGTCTACCATGCACGCGCCAATATCGAACTGTTCGACTTTTCGCTGGATGATGAGGACCGTCAGCGGATTGCCGCACTGGACAAGCACCGGCGGATCTGCAGCCCCGAGGGCCTGTCACCCGATTGGGATGATTAAAAAAGGCAAAGTCGGGTTCAGGTTTCGCGGTTCAGGCGTGGCGGAGAATGGATTTTTCAGGCGTCTTTTCCCGGTTTGATCGAGAATCCTTTTTCCAGAAACGGCTTGATCAAATCCATCGGCATCGGGAAAACAATGGTGGAATTCTGCTCACCGCCGATCTCGGTCAGGGTTTGCATGTAGCGAAGCTGCATGGCCCCGGGCGCCTCGGCCAGTTCATGGGCCGCCTCGACAAGCTTCTTGGCCGCCTGCTGCTCGCCTTCGGCGTGAATGACCTTGGCCCGTCGCGAACGCTCGGCCTCGGCCTGCTTGGCGATGGCCCGGATCATGGATTCATCCAGATCCACATGCTTGATCTCCACATTGGCGACCTTGACACCCCAGGCATCGGTCTGGCGATCCAGAATTTCCTGGATATCCTCGTTGAGCTTGTCGCGTTCGGCCAGCATTTCATCCAGCTCGTGCTTGCCGAGCACTGAGCGCAGGGTGGTCTGGGCAAGCTGGCTGGTGGCATCCATATAGCGCTCAACATTGATGATGGCTTTTTGCGGGTCCACGACCCGGTAGTAGATGACGGCGTTGACCTTGACCGAGACGTTGTCGAAAGAAATCACATCCTGGGTCGGCACATCCATGACGATGGTTCGAAGATCGACCCGGACCATCTGCTGGATGACCGGGATCAGAATGATCAAACCCGGTCCCTTGACCTTGTAGAAGCGGCCGAGCGTAAAGATGACGCCGCGCTCATACTCGCGCAGCACCTTGATCACGTTCATCACCAGGATGACCAGAAAAACAAACGCAACCAGTACAAACGACAGAAAATCAATGTTCATGAACTCTCTCCATTTGCGGATGAGTGGGATAGCGGCTCAACGATCAGGGTGAGATCCTCGACTGCTAGAATTCGTACCGGTTTTCCACGGGCGATGGGGGTCCCGCTTCGGGCACGCCAGTCCTCACCTTCGACATGGACGCGGCCACGGCCCTGCTCAAAGCCGCCCAGCGACTCGGCCTGACGTCCAATCAGCGTTTCCACTCCGGTGACAGTTGGCCGTCGATGGGATCGGGTCAGCAGGTAAATCAACACAAAAAACACTGCCGCACTGATCACACCCATGGCGGCGATCACCCCGGCATTGATGGACAGACCCGGAACGTCACTGTCCAGCAGGATCACGGATCCGAAACTGACGGCAGCAACACCTCCAATCCCCAGAATACCGAATGACGGCACAAAAAGTTCAACCGCTATCAAAGCAAATCCGAGAATCATCAGCGCCAGCCCGGCATAGTTGATCGGCAGGATCTGGAACGCATACAGCGCCAGCAACAGACAGATGCCGCCAATCACGCCGGGCACCAGTGCGCCCGGATTGTAGCCTTCCAGTATCAGTCCGTAGATGCCAACCATCAGCAGCAAATAGGCCAGGGTCGGGTTGGTAATGACGCTCAGCAGATTGTTACGCCAATCAGGCTCCTGAATCTGGATGTCGGCGTTCTGGGTATTCAGTGTGACAGTCCGGCTACCCAGAACCAGCTCACGCCCGTGCAGTTGCTCCAACAGCTTGTCGATGTCTTCGGCCACCAGATCAATCACATTCTCGGCCAACGCTTCAGAGGACGTCAGACTGACCGACTCGCGTACGGCGCGCTCGGCCCAGTCAGCATTGCGCCCGTGGCGTTCGGCCAGGCCACGAATATAGGCAACGGCATCCTCGACAGCTTTGCGCTCGGCAGCACGGCCGGCCGATTCCGGGGTCGAATCACTGCTGCCATCATCGTTAACCGGTTGATCGTCGTCCGACAGGGCATCACGGACACGTTCAGCCGGTGTGCGGGGTCGGGCCGGCTGATCGTCGCTGCCGCCGCCACCAATTTGCACCGGGGTCGCAGCGCCGAGGTTGGTTGACGGCGCCATCGCCGCCACATGGCTGGCGTAGAGAATGTAGGTGCCCGCACTGGCCGCCCGGGCGCCGGGTGGCCCTACCCAGGTCGCCACCGGCACCTCGGCGTTGAGAATGCGCTTAATGATGTCGCGCATGGAGGCATCCAGCCCACCGGGTGTGTCGATGCGCAGCACCACCAGTTCGGCGCCGGCCGCTTCAGCGGCATCCATGCTGCGTACCACGTAGTCGCGGGTGGCCGGACCGATGGCCCCGTCTATGGACAATCCGTAAACCACCGACTCACTCTGGGAGAACGCTGCCAGTCCGCCAAACGCAACGACGGCCACCACGCTGACCAGGCCAAGGTAGCAATATCGCTTGCGGTTCGGTTGCCGAAAAAGTCGCATGCTTCAACAGTAAAGCCGAACGCATCAAAACTCAATGCAAAGCAGCATTTCCAATCAAAAAAAGCCCGGTCAGATGGCTCCGACCGGGCTTGATTTAAGGACTTGGTAGTGCAAATTACGGCTGCTCGAATCGGTCCTCAAACACTTCATCCGTACCGCTGATCACCGTCATCGATACCGGAACAATCATCAGCTCATTGTTTGAATCACTGGAGTCAATGCAGAGATTGGCCTCGTACAGACCTGGCGCCAATCCGCTTGCGTCCATATCAACCTGAACCGAACTGCTGGCACCGGCAATCGCTGTTCCAGCATCGGGTATCAACGACAGCCAGGGTACGATACCGGGGTTGCTGCATACTGCAGGAGCACCATTGATGGCAATGCTGAACGACAGCAGTTCATTGCCGTTGGCGACGTTGCCAATGGAGGTCGCAGCACCGGTAGCAATATCAATGGTCAACATCTGGCTATTGCCACCGCCAAAGTAACCGGCCCAGTAAAGTGTTCCGTCAGAATGGTCAAAGTCCATATCCTGCGCGAAATTAGCGTTAAAACCGAGTGGACCGATCACGCTGGCGTTTGCCGTTTGTTTGTCAACGGCGAGCAGCACGTCGGCCACCAGATCAATGCCATACATCAGCCCGTCGGTGGTGATGGCGATACTGATGACAAGCGCTCCTGGATCAACACCCGGCCCACTGACAGTTCCCACCAGCGTTGCCTGGAGGGTTGCCGGATCAATGGTATACAGGTTATTGTTGCCGGCCCCAGGCACATTCATTGCATACAGCGTTTCGGTGCTGTGATCCCACTTCATGCTGGTCCAGGTACCCGTAACGGCGCCGGTTACCGTGCCAAGAGCGGTAAATGCACCGCTTGTGGTGTCAATACTGCCGAAGGTATCAGCCGGTGAGGCTCCGCCGCCTGTTGCCAGCACGAATTGTTGGCTGAAATCATTATCAATAAAAGCGCCGGCGAAGAAGTTGGTCGGCTGAGCCGCATTGAGTATGGTCAGGGCACCGGGCACCAGCGCATCCATGGTGACGTAGCCATCGGCGGTAAAACCGGTTGTCGAATAGGCCGGAACCGTCGGTCCACCCTGAAGCCCGAAACCACCGGCAGCTGCGAATTGGCCAGCCGCCGGATCAGCCAGCGCACTGGCACCCGTGCTGTCACCGAGCGGCCCGAAGAATGGACTGGCCGGGAAGTGTCTGCGCGAATTGCCGATGGCAAGCTCTTCGGTGCTAATCGCCCAGTTCAGATCCGCGCCGCCATTGTCATTGCCAATGGTCAGCAGCTCCGAGCCCGAGCCATTCTCAGCAACGGTCACGGCAATCAGGTTCGGATCCGAGGTTGCGCACGCAGCGGCCAACAGCAGATCAAAATCCTCGATCTGTGTCTGCTGGGCCACCAGCGGCACGCCAGTTACGCTCGCGGCCACATGACCAGCAGCTGCCACGCTGATATCAACCGGCCCTTCGGCGGCATCAATGACGCGCTGGTAGAAGCCCGATGCATTGGTAAAGGCCGAGAAGCTGCCACCTTGACTGGTGATCACGACTTCGATACCGCTCAAGGCTGTTGGATTGAGCGCGCAATAACCCAGGCTCTGGATCGTCCCTTCGACAATTGCGTCGTCGGGGCCGCCGACAGCAAACACTTCAAGCTCGACCGGGACCGATACAATTGAGGCATTGGCCGCATTGCTGTTGATGCACAGCTGAGCTGAATAAACCCCCGGTGCCAGGCCGGTGGCATCAACCATGACCTGCACGTCGCTGCTGTTTCCAACCGGCGTGGTGCCGGCGGCAATATCAACACTGAGCCAGTTAATATCCGTTACGTCCTCACACACCAGCGCTTCCTTGTGCAGGGTCACAGTCACGTTCTCCCAGCTCATATCCGTGCCGCCGCTCCAGTCATGCTCGAAGAGAAAGTTCCAGTCTCCCGCGTCTCCCGTTCCGGCACCAAACGCACCCATGTGAGTGCTGGAGTAGGTACCCGGATTGGTCGATCCCGCACCCTGGAATGACCAGGGGTTGACCACGCCGTCGAAACCGCCAGCATCAAACTGAGGGCCGTCGGGTGCCGACACTGTCATTCGCATGTCGGAGGCCCAATCAGGACCGCCAATCGCCGTGACCGTGCCCTGGAAAGTGAATCCAACGACATTGCCCGTATTAGCGATTCCGGCCGGCACATCGAAGTTTGCCGAAGTGGTCGGATTCACGGTGAAATCGGGAATTGTCAACATCTCGTCGAAGGTGACCGCACCGGCAATGCCAAATGCTGCGCTATCCGGATTGGCTTCATCAATCGTCCAGTTGAGCGTATCGGTGCCGGTATTGCTGATGGCCAAGGTGGCCGAGTCAGACTGTCCGGCATCCAGCGAGAACGACAGGCTGGACGGGGTGACGGCGATCTCGGGGCCGCCGACGCCGGATATGGCTACCGTCAGGTGTAAGTCCGGGGACTGACTGCTGTTCTCGGAAAACAGCACTTCTCCAAAAGCAACGCCGCTGGTCAGATCACCCATCGGACTAACCGTGATCGTCAGCACCTGAGTCTCGCTGGTATCGCCAATAAAGTCGAAGCTTGACGGTGATACATCAACATTGAAGTTACTGTCAATAGCGCTACCCGTGGCTGTCCAGGACGAAGAGGTGCCAAGCGTATTGCGTACCGTTCGGATGAAGGTGCAATTGGGGGTGCAATCCAGATTGCGGACCGAGGCCAGATTCAGTGTCCTGACATCGCCGCTGGCGGCAGGATTGGCATCCAGAAAATTCTGGAAGGTCTCGTCCATGACCAGTCCGGCCAGGGCAGCCTTGGTCAGATCGACCCGACCGCTACCAACATCATCCCAGTTCCAGGGGGTGCTGCCATTTTCCTTGAATCCACCTTTGAATGCCGTCATCTCAATCGCTGACTTGATTTCAGAGGGAGCCCAATCCGGATGGGCCTGGGCGACCAACAGCCCGGCACCGGCCAGATGTGGTCCGGACATCGACGTGCCGGAGATAAACTGATAACCACCCGGTACGGCCGCATAGATGCTTACACCAGGCCCGGTAATATTGGGTTTTTGCAGATCACGAAGCGGTGCCGGAGTTGGCCCACGGAAGCTGAAGCCTGCCAGCACATCGCCCTGAGCGGCGCCACCGGCATTGTTGGTGTCACGGGTAGAGGCAGCAACGCTCATCACCCACGGCCCACGATGGTTCACCTGACCAACCGGATTGGGAACACCCGCACTCGTATTGCCGGCCGAAGCAGCCACATAGATACCCGCATCAACGATATCGAGCTTGATGCGGTCATTATCGTTCCAGGGGTTGGTGCCGCCAGAGATGGAGAAATTAACCGAATGCGGGTCGCCGTGTAACAAGACGGAGTTCAGGCCAGCGACCAGATCAGCGCCCGGGCAATTATTACCCGGACAGGTCTTGTAGGAGCGAATATGAGCACAGGGTGCCACGCCGGACATTTCGGTAAACGCACCGGGAATCGTCGGGTTCGGGGATGCACCGGAAGTCACACGGTTGCCCGCCACAGTGCTGGCCGTGTGTGAGCCGTGTCCGTTCGTATCGCCCGGGCTGGCGCCGTTGCACAAGCCAGTTCCATCAGTCGAGCCGCAATCCAGCGAACTCAGAACCTTGTTGGGAAAGGTCGAGCCGTGCCCGCAAGCCGGATCGTTGTTGAATGAAGCATGAGCGCCGGCCGGAATGCCGGTATCCAGGATCGCAGCAATCATACCCTCGCCCTGCAGTCCGTTGCCACCGGGTGCGCTAGAGCCGTTCCAGAGCGAACCGGCACCAATGAACTCAGGACCGCGATAAGTGGACAACTCATACACACGCTCGCGTTCGACTGACACAATGTGTGGCATGGCAGCCATCTGGCGCGCTTCGGTTTCGCTCAAGCGAGCGGTCACACCGCTATGAGTCACCAGGTAGTAATGACTGGGCGTTAGTGGGCGTCGGAGCACATTGGCCATGTCGGCAAGATGGCTTGCCTGAAGCGCCATCAAGGCATCGCGAGCGCTCAGGTTTGCCGGCGACTGAATATCGAAACGCTGCCCGGCACCACGCTGCTGGCGATGCTGCTCAAGCAGCCCCGGCTCAGCGAATGTCACCAGGTAGTTGTAGCGTCCCTCGGCATCAGCCGGTGAAAAGTTCTCTGAAGCCACAGCCACGGCGGCAACAAGCAGCATCAGAACGGACATCAAGCCCGCCCGCACATATGTTCCGATCATCGTTGAAAACCCTCTTTACCTGTAAATGTGTCGCTGGCGGATCCAGCTCCACAACAAAAGTCCGAAAAGTCCAAGCGGCAGACAACTCCGCAGCGGGCCCCGGCGTTCTAAGGTGACGAGTGTATTGTCAGGCTGAGGGGAAAGTCAATTGCTCCACAATAATATGCCTTAATGTGTGATGCCCATCACTGTTTTTGCGTACACAGAACGACTCAGTACTTTATGGTCAGGCTTTGATCTCCCATAAAAAAAGCCCGGCCATTGCTGGCCGGGCTTGAAATGTATTACTTTCTTATTTTACGTAGGCATCAGCCTTCGAATCGATCCTGGAAGATACCGTCTCCCAGCACTTCGATGCTGAAGGGCACTTGGATCAAATCGTTTTCGGTGTCATTGCTGTTGACACAGATAAAGGCGTTATGAGTACCTGCATCCAGGCCACTGGTATCGACCGCGATGTTCACCGCACTCGAATCGCCTGCATCCGCTGCTCCGAAGAACGGCGATACCGACAACCACGGCACATCCGACGGGTTCTGACAGAAGTTCGGCTGTGCCAGGCTGACCGTATCGATGCCGATAAAGTTGCTATTGGCACCAGATGGGCCAGCGCTAGTGACGAAGTAACGGAATGCCAGACGACCCGAGGTCGGTTCGGCCAGGCCGGAGACTTCAACGGTGAACTGGGTCCAATCATCCGGATACCCTCCAACTGCCAGATTCTCGTTGATCGACAACAGCAGGGTATCGAAATCTCCGACATCCGTCGCACCAGCACCGGCAAACGTGCTCGATCCACTGGTACTCAGACGAACTTCCATGCGGTCCGGGAAGGGAGATCCAGTGGATACTCGAGTCCAGAAACTCATCTGAGTGCCGTTGAACAACTCAACCTCGGGCGTTATCAACCAGTTGCTGATGATGCCGGTACCACCTGCCGTGTTGTTGAAGTTGGCACCGATATAGGCATTGGGATCACCTTCATGTGCCTCGAATACAGCCGGATTGCCCTGGAACCAGTCCGATGTACCCAGCGGGTTGCTCAGATTCTGCAGCGACCAGCCAGCACTTGCCAGCAAGGTGATGTCTTCGAAGCCTTCCGTGAAGTTGGCCGCGATCGGAGCACCCTGAATACCGGCATCAACAAACGGTGACTGACCCGGAATACGGTCGCCATCCTGTCTGTTGCCGTCGTCACGAGCACCGCCGGTGTTGTTGACCAGTTCACCAGCACCTTCGAGGCCATAACCGTAAACCACCATCGGTTCAGCTTCCTGGATACCCCATACTAACTGAGCGCCGCCCATGGCATTGTCGACGGTCATGGCGAAATTGCCACCGGTGTCGCCGGGCCCGAAGACTTCACTGAAATCCGCCGGGGCAGTCTGGGCACACGGCGCTTCGAGCACCAAACCAAAGTCAGCGACGGTGGTCGTTTGACCAGCAATTGTCACGCCCGTCTGGCCGTCGGTGATGTGGTTAGGAGCCGAAGCCGTGATATCAACCGGGCCGTTGGCGTCATCCAGGAACAGGCTGTAGAAGCCTTCGGCATCGGCAACCAGATTGAAGGTGTCTATCGAACCTTCAATGATGACACTGGCTCCAGCGGCATCGACCGGATTGACCTGGCAATGACCCAGCCCCTGCACCGTGCCTTCGATCCTGGCGGCATTGGCCGGCACCGTGACTTCCAGGGTGACCGGCACTTCGACCAGCGGCGTTGCCGGATCGTTGCTGCGGACACACAGGGTTGCGGTGAACAGGCCGGGCTCCAGACCACTGGCGTCTACGCTGACACTGACCGGTGTCGTGCCCAGAGCGCCCGTCGTGCCCGCACTCGGGCTGACATCCAGCCAACTGATATCGCTGGGTGCGTCACAGACTTCCGGGGCCGGTCCACCACCACCGCCGAGTGCTGCATCACAGGCCGCTTGGTCCGTACAGACCAGGGTCAGACCCGGTGGCAGTGTCTGGCCAGTAGCCGGGTCGCTCCATTCAGCATCCGGGTTTGCTCCATCGACAAATGACTCGAACCACTCCATGTACAGATCGCCGTTGGCATTGGCAGCAATGGGATCAATACCAGCATCAGCCAGTATCAATACGCCATTGGACGAATAGGTTGCGGTTCCAGGCGCATCGTCACCGACTCCCAGGGCCAGGAACAGTCCCGTTGCATCACCCGGGTTGGAGAGAATCGCTAATTGAGATTCACTCAACCAGCTGCCGCCGAAGGTTTCAATGGTCGCCTCCCAGCCAATACCGATCAGCTCGTTACCAACCCCGATATTCAGCAGCAGTGTTGAATTGAGCGGATCACCACTGTCCAGCGCGCCATTACTGGTCTTGCCGTCGACCGACAGGGTCGGCGTACCGGAGACCATGGAACGCGGCAGACCGGCCAACTGCTCGGCAGAAAGGCTGACCCGGCCATCCAGGGTGCCTATCATCGGGCCGGCACCAGCGTTGCGGATTTGACCGGCCGGGATGATGGCTTGGCTGGCCCCTTCGGCTTGCTCGATAAACCACTCGAGAGCCAGGTCATTACCGATATTGGCAATATCCAGATTCTGGCTGTCAGCGGTATCGAGCACATCGACGTTAAAGTCCAGCGAGGCCGGCGTGACGTCAATGGTGGGCAGGCCACCCGGGGCAACGGCTGTCACGCTGATGGGCAGCACGAAAACCGGATTTTCGGGATCGTTGGTCTCGATACACAGACGACCTTCAAACTCGCCCTGACCCAGCCCAGTCATATCGACATCGATCTGGATCTGTTCGCTGGCACCGCCGGCAATCGAGCCTGAGGTCGGGTTGACGGTCAGCCACGGTACGTCGCTGGGCTGCAGACAAGCCGAGCCACCGGTACCAAAACCACGGATCGTCCAGTTACGGCCCGGCAGAAGGGCATCGATTAGCGCAAAGGTTGCTGCATCACCAAAGACCGGTGGGTCACCAGCGGTGCCGCCCGGGAAGTTGAAGGCAATCCAGGATCGTTGTTGGGAGTTGCCCGGGGCATCCGCAATGGCCGGACGATAGAGGGCCGCAGTCGTGCGGTTGACCACGCCAATCAGCACATCACCGCTATCCGCATCGATCTCGATACCCGGCGGCAAGGTCACCGTCTGGAAGTTGACACCCGCAGTAACCGTCTGGCCGGTGACCGAAGCCACCAGCGTCGCACCATTGGTCGGATCACGATCCGGGTCAACCCAGACATGCACATCGAACAGGTCCCCAGCGAGAACTCCCGCATTGCCGGGGGCGAACGCGATGTCCACTTCCTCAAGCGTGAACGGAATATCCAGCACACCCGGTGTGAATTGATTGAACCAGAGAATCTGCTGGGTATCCACGCCGATGATCGTGGAAATGCCAGTATCGACAATCAGTTCAACCGGCTCCGTCGGCCCGCCACCGAGCACCACACTGAACGGCTGGGCTTCATCAATCGTGTAGGTCAGATCTTCGCTCAGCGCCGGATCACCCAGATTGCTGATATTGAAGGTCTCGGAGGCGGTACCGTCTTCTTCGACCAGAATCACGAACTCAGACGCATCCACAGCCGCTTGCGGTGGCTCGAAGTTGGTGCCGGAAACGGCTGAGGTAAGGCGCGCAGGCGGGGCCTGGGCGGCATCCTCAGTCATTAGAATCTGTCCGAATTCGATAGCACCGGTGAGATTGACCTGCGGCGTGGCCGTAATGGTCAGGGTTACCGTTTCGCTGGTGTCGCCTGTGAATGAGAAATTGCTGGGCGTAACCTGCAATTCAAGACCCGGGTTGCCGCTGTCTGCCGTGACGGTCCAGGCGGAGGGAACATCCAGCGTGTTGCGCAGGGTCCGCTGCCAGCTACAGGTGGGCGTGCAATTCACATTGCGCACGGCCGGCAGGTTCAGGGTCTTGACATCGCCGCTGGCTGCCGGATCGGCATCCAGATAGTTCTGGAAGGTTTCATCCATGACCAACCCGGCCAGGGCTGCCTGGGTCAGATCAACGCGGCCGCTGCCAACATCGTCTGTATCCCACGGCGTCACACCATCTTCCTTGTGGCCACCGGTAAAGGCCGTCATCATCAAGGCTGACTTGACTTCCGAGGGCGTCCAGTCCGGGTTGGCCTGGCGCACCAGTACGGCGGCACCGGCTGCGTGCGGACCCGACATCGAGGTGCCGCTCAAGAACTGGTAGCCGCTGGGCTGAATCGAGGCGGCCCAGATATTCACACCCGGCGCGGTGATATCCGGCTTTTGCAGATCCTGCAGGGGTGCCGGGGTGGGGCCACGGAAACTGAAGCCGGCCAGGTTGTCACCAAGCGCCGGTTCCAGCACGGCCGAAACTTCGGCATCGACAAATACTTCGGCAGTCGCACCGGCAAGAGCCGTGATGGCGGCCTGACCGACCGCCTGAGTGACCATCACCGAGGATACCGTGGTGGCTCCCAGACCGCCCATGACAATCGGGGCACCGGCAGCATTGTTGAATACCACCACAAACGTGGCGCCCGCATCGACGGCATTATTGACCTTGTCGACAAATGGACAGGTCCCGCGCGAGATCAGAGCTGCCTCGCCATCGAATGCATTGGCCGGGAACGGATCACAACCCAGGACATTGGCCGCATCCACATCACCGGCATAGCGCAATTGACCGGTGAAATCGGCGGCCAGGGCCGGACCGGTACCCTGCACGGCCAACACATCCTGCGGTCCGCCGTCAACTGAGAGCAGGTTGCCGGAGGTGGCGTCATGTGTGCTGGCGGCAATGCTGGCTACCCAGGGGCCGCGGTGATTGACCTGACCCACGGGGTCGGTGATGGTCGCATTGGTGTTGCCGGCCGAGGCGGCGACAAACACGCCGGCATCGACCAGGTCCAGCTTGCGTCGGTCATTGTCGTTCCACGGCGAGGTTCCGCCGGAGATGGAAAAATTCATCACATCGACATCGCCATGGATCAGAATGCTGTTCATGCCGGCCTGAATATTAGCCCCGGGGCAGCTGTCCGGACAAACCCGGTATGAGCGCACATGCGCGCAGGGCGCTACGCCAGAGATTTCAGTGAACGGTGCCGGCACGTTGGGCGATGGCACGGTGTTGTTGTCCAGGCGATTGCCGGCCACCGTGGAAGCCACGTGGCTGCCATGACTGTTGTCGTCGGTAGGGGACGGGCCATTACACAGGCCGGCGGCATCAGAACTGGCGCAATCGAGTGAGCTAAGCAATTTG
The DNA here is from genome assembly GCA_964523755.1 of uncultured Wenzhouxiangella sp. Lineage (GTDB taxonomy): Bacteria > Pseudomonadota > Gammaproteobacteria > Xanthomonadales > Wenzhouxiangellaceae > Wenzhouxiangella. Next base: position 22,327 of record CAZFYM010000025.1, read on the forward strand.
TCAGGTACTCCGCCAGTGCCAAATCCGCAGGCCGGATCATTGGCAAAAGACGGGTGATTCTCATCGACGCCGGTATCCAGAATCGCTGCTACCATGCCCTCGCCCTGCAGTGGGCTGTTATCCGGCACGGCAGCGCCGCTCCAAATCGTATCGGCACCGATAAATTCCGGTCCCCGAAAAGTCGACAATTCATAGACCTGCTCGCGTTCGATGGCAACCACCTGGGGCAGTGCAGCCACTTTTCCGGCCTCTTCGGGCGTCAGGCGCATGGCCATACCGCTGTGGGTCGCCAGGTAATAATGGCTGACCTCGGGGTTGCGGCTGATTGAACCGGCGATGGCTTGCAAGTGATTCCGGTGTGCCGCCTGGATATCGGCCAGCGCGGCCTGGGTGGCCGGTGCGCTCATGTCCAGCGGCTGGCCGGCTGAGCGAAGCTGCCGTTGTAAAAGACCCGGTTCTGCGTACTGGACCAGGTAGACGAATCGTCCCTGTTCATCGGCAGCCGAGAAGCTGGCATTGGTATCGATGGACTGAGAGGAGATGACAGTATTCGCGGATACTGAACTGGCGATAGCCAGCAGACCCAGCGACATCAAAAACATTCCCAGCTGTCGAAATGAGGCGCTTGAATTCATAACGGTATTGCCCTCTGAATAATTAAACAGTTAACTTCATTCTGCACTGGCGAGCAGCCAAACTGGCCGGACCGCCTGATTTTTTGGTCACCGACAGCACCTGCGAGCTTCACGACGAGCCTGCCGAGCGGTGATCCGACTGTCGGAGTGTACTTGGCTGGATGCGGTGACGTCAAATGGAATTGATTTGCGCCAAAAAATTCGGCGCTTGCTTAACAACTTCCTGATTTTTCGGGTTTCAGCCATCGATTTTCGGGCCAATCGACATGCTGATGCCCTTCCCGAAAGGCAGTCAATATGGTTTATGCTCCATCAGATTAGCGGTCCCGGGATGGATGCCATGACTCAATCGACTGGGAAAAGTCGGCAAAGGCACTGGCTGCTCACTCTTTCAGGGGTTTTCCCTCTGACAGCAGCCGTGGCAAATCTCGAATTCTCGGATCAGACCACTTCATCCGGCATTGCACCACCCTACCTGGCTGATATTCCTGCTGGCGGCATTGCCATCGCGGATTTTGATGGCAACGGGTACCCGGACATCTTTGTTACAGGTTATTTTCACCCCAATCGACTCTATTTCAATCAGGGCAACGGGAGTTTTGTCCAGGACACTGAAATCAATGCCATGGTGGCCGGCAACCATTGCAGCGTTGCTGCGGCAGCGGATTACAACAATGACGGCTGGCCTGACATTTACGTCGGTTGCCGCAATCAAGGCAACCTGCTGCTGAAAAACCTGGGCGGCAAGGGTTTCAGTAACGACATTGTCCCGGCAATTGATCATGCGCCGACCGGCCAGAACTCAGCCCGCACCGACGCGGTTGCCTGGGGCGATCTGACCGGCAATGGGCATCTGGACCTGTTTGTCGGGGTTTATCCAGCCAGCTCCTATCCGGATTTGAACGACCCGGACAATCTTGACCGCATTGCGCTGAACCATGGCGATGGCACCTGGACCAATATAGCGGCAAGCTTCAGCGGGGATGTGCGAGTAAAATTGGCTCGTACCGCGCTGGCGGCCACTATCAGCGACCTAAACGACAACGGTCGGCCCGACATCTACGTCATCAACGACAAACTGCAGGGCAATGTCCTCTGGCGCAATGACGGCCCGGGCTGCGATGGCTGGTGCTTCACTGACATTGCCGCCGCCACCGGCAGCGAACGCCCGGTTTACGGCATGGGAATTGCCGTGGGCGATGTCAACCGTGACGGACACTGGGATCTCTATTTTTCCAGCATCGGTGAGCAAGTGCTGCTGCGAGGGCAGTACACAGCACCATTGTTGTTTGACGAGGATGACGCCAGCGCACTCAACCACCCGGCCATCGGCTGGGGAACGATTTTTGCCGATTTCGACAATGATGGATGGGAAGACGCGTTTCTGGCCGTTGGTGGCGGCGGGGATCCCAGCAACCGTTCCGACCAGATCTTTTCAAATCTCGGCAATGGTACGTTTGTCAACGCCACCATTGGCAGCGGGCTGGCCACGATCCGCCATACCCAGGCGGCCGCCGTAATCGACTTTGACCTGGACGGTCGCCTCGATCTGGTCCTCGGTCACTGGAACCAGCATCCGGGCTACCGCCTGTATCGCAACGAAACGCCCCTGACCGGCAACTGGATCGGTTTTCGACTGGAAGGCGGCAATGGTATCAACCGCGAGGCGATCGGCACCCGAATCATTCTTGATGATGGCTCGGCTACCACCCAGATGCGTGAACTCAGGGCCGGCGAATCGCGCGGATCGAGTCACCATCCGGTGTTGCATTTTGGTCTGGGTAAGGCCAGCAGCGCTGATATCACCGTGCGCTGGCCGGACGGGCTGATGCAGACGTTCCCCAGCATGAACGCCGGCACCTATCATTTACTTGTCTACCCCGGCAATACCTCTATTTTCCATGATCGATTCGCCCAACCGTAAAAGCAAGTCAGGTTCTCAGGCCCACACCGCGCTTGAGCAGCGTCAGGCAAATAACGAATAACAAGGCACCAAAACCGATCACGATGGCGTAAGCAATCCACAACGGTATATCGGTCACGCCCAGCAGGCCATAGCGAAACGCCGACACCATGTAGACAATCGGATTGGCCAGGGAAAGGCTCTGCCACATGCCCGGCAGCAGGCTGACCGAAAAGAACACCCCGCCCAGGTAGGTCATGGGCTGCAAGACAAAGGTCGGGACAATCGAGATGTCGTCAAACTTCTGGGCATAAACGGCGTTGATGAACCCGCCCAGGGCAAACACGACGGCGGTCAGAATCAGAATCGACAGCGATACGCCAAAATGATGCATATGGAAGCCGGAAAACAAACCGGCGACCAGCCACACCAGAATGCCGACAGCCAGCGCACGGAACACGGCCCCGGACACGTAACCGGCCAGGATGATCCAGGGCGGCAGCGGGCTGACCAGTAATTCCTCGACATGGCGGCCGAACTTGGCCCCGAAAAACGAGCTGGTGATATTGCCATAGGCATTGGTGATCACGCTCAACATGATCAGCCCCGGCACGATGAAATCCATGTACGGCATACCGCCCATCTCGCCAACCCGCCGGCCGATGATCGCGCCGAAAATCACGAAGTACAGGCTCATGGTGATGACCGGGGGGATCAGGGTCTGGGCCCAGATGCGCAGGATGCGGGTGATTTCCTTGATCAGGATGGTCTGGTAGCCAATCCAGTAACTACGGGCCGATACCTGCACACTCATGCCGCGTCCTCCTCATCCAGATTGACCAGACGAACAAACAATTCTTCCAGCCGATTGGCCTTGTTGCGCATCGAACACACTTCGATACCGTCATCTTCCAGCGTGCGGAACAAACGATTCAGACTGCGCGACTTGGGCATGCTGGCTTCCAGCGTGGTCGGATCGCGCAGCACAATCGCCACGCCTTCAAGCTCGGGCGCCTTGTCCAGCGGCTGGCGCAGATCGAGCACGAAGGTCTCGATGTCGAGCTTGCCCAACAGCTTTTTGACACTGGTGTTTTCGACGATCTTTCCCTGGTCGATAATGGCAATGTTGCGACACAGATTTTCGGCCTCTTCCAGATAATGGGTAGTCAGTATCACCGTCGTTCCGGCTTCGTTGATTTCCTTGATGAACTTCCACATCGACCGCCGGATCTCAATATCCACACCAGCAGTTGGTTCGTCCAAAATCAGCAGACGCGGCTCATGAACCATTGCCCGAGCAATCAACAACCGTCGTTTCATCCCGCCCGACAGACTGCGCGACATCCGGAACGCCGGTTCCCACAGACTGAGCTTTTTCAGATAAAACTCGGCGCGTTCGCGGGCAATCTTGCGCGGCACGCCATAGTAGCCAGCCTGGTTGACAACAATATCAAAAGGTTTTTCGAACTGGTTGAAGTTGACCTCCTGCGGCACCAGTCCGATCTCGGCCATGGCCTGGGAGCGCTGGGTCTGCACGCTGGTTCCGAACACCCGTGTGTCGCCCGAGCTGGCATTGACCAGCGAACTGACGATCCCGATCAGGGTGGATTTTCCAGCTCCGTTGGGCCCCAGCAGTGCGAAAAAATCACCCTCTTCAACACTCAGGTCAATACCACGCAGGGCAACCACGCCATTTTTGTAGGTTTTCTTCAGATTTCTGACTTCAAGAGCATGCATGACGTCTGGCCTGTTGGTTTTGTCATGACGGACAGGCAGAATGGCGTCTGCCGTACCAAATGGAACGCAAGTAAAACATGATTGGGGTTATGACACTGCGAATCAAATACCTGACCTGCCTGGTTGGCGCTGCCGCACTGCTGGTCAGCCTGCCGGCGACAGCCCAGCGTTATGCCGAGCTGGAATCCTGCGAGCTGGCCAGTGCCGGCGGCCGCCTGACCGTGTCGGCCCGCTGCGGCACACTGGTTGTTCCGGAAAATCCTGCCGAGCCCGACGATCATCATGACAATCGTAAGATCGAACTGAGCTATGCGATCGTCCCCGGACGAGCCAGCCGGGCCCGGCCAGATCCGGTATTTTTTCTGGCCGGTGGGCCGGGACAGTCAGCCCGCGACGTGGCACCGATGATCAATGCCGCGCTGAGGGATGTCAATCTCGACCGCGATCTGATTTTCCTCGACCAGCGGGGTACCGGCGGCTCGAATCGCCTCGATTGTCTGGTCGACGAGGCTGAAGAGTGGATGGAGATGGATTTTGAGCGGATGGACCAGGAACTGCGTCAATGCCAGCAAGCCTGGGATGCGGATGTACGCTTCTACACGAGCGAAGATGCAGCCCGCGACCTGAATGATCTGCGCCAGCACCTGGGCTTCGATCAGATCAATCTGGTTGGCGGTTCCTACGGCACCCGCCTGGCCCAGGTTTACCTGCGTTTGTATCCTGACTCAGTGCGCAGCGTGGTCATCGACGGCGTCGTGCCCACCCGGCTGCACCTGGGCTCGGAGCACGGTATGAAGCTTGACCAGTCGTTGTATCGCCTGTTTGAGCAGTGTCGTGCCGATACGACCTGCGGCGAGCGTTTCCCGGAACTCGATCAGGCCCTGAAAAACCTGATCGAACACTACCAGGAACAAACCGAGGAACTGATGGTGACCCATCCGCGCACGGGACAGGGCGTTCCGGTTGATTTCAGCAAGGACGTTCTGGCCAGCTCGCTGCGCTTCCTGGCCTATAACCCGCAAACCCAGATGATCATCCCATACCTGGTCCACGAAGCGGCCACAACCGGCAATCCTTCACGCCTGGCCAGCCAGGCCCTGATTGTGCAGGATCAGATGAGCGAACTGATTGCCATTGGACTGAATTTTGCCGTCGGCTGCAGCGAAGACTGGCCCGGCTGGCCGCGCGACCTGGATCAATCCGGCACCCTGCTGGGCAACAGCATGCGCGAGTTCTATGAAACGGTCTGCGCCTGGTGGCCGGCCGGCGAGGTCAGCGACGACTTTCATCGGCCCTTCGACAGCGAAGTGCCGATGCTGATTCTTTCTGGCGAACTGGACCCGGTCACACCACCGGAATACGGGGATGAGGCCACCGGACAATTCTCGAACAGCTTGCATCTGGTTGGACGCGGTCAGGGCCACATCGTGCTCGGTCAGCCCTGCTTCGGAAAAATTATCACTCAGTTTATCAACCAGGCCAGCATCGATGATCTGAACACTGAATGCCTGGACATACTCGGCCCCGAGCCGTTTTTTATCGATCTGCTGGGACCGACGCCATGATTGAAGCCAACCATTTGAGAAAAACCTTTAACAAGGGCAAGGTCGTGGCCGTCGATGACGTCAGTTTTCACGCCATGGACGGGCAAATCACCGGCCTGCTGGGCCCCAACGGTGCCGGCAAGACCACCACTATGCGCATGCTCTACACCTTGCTTGACCCCGACTCCGGCAGCATGCGTGTCGATGGTATTGATCCTCAGACCGAGCCTTTGAAAATCAAGCGTGCGCTCGGCGTTGTCCCGGACTCGCGTGGGCTCTATGATCGCCTGACCGCGCGCGAAAACATCCGCTACTACGGGCGCCTGCAGGGTCTGGACAAAGCCACCATCAATCAGCGCATTGATCGCTTTGTCGAGGTGCTCGACATGTCTGAATTCATTGAACGTCGCACCGACGGATTTTCCCAGGGCCAGCGGGTCAAAGTCGCCATTGCCAGGGCCCTGATCCACGAGCCCCGAACGGTATTGCTTGATGAGCCATCCAACGGACTGGACGTGATGACTACACGCGCCCTGCGCGGATTCCTTCAGGAGCTCAAGCGCGAAGGCCGTTGCGTGGTGCTGTCCACGCACATCATGCAGGAGGTGGCAGCGCTTTGTGATCGCATCGTCATCATCGCTAACGGCCGAGTCGCCGCACAAGGTACGGCAAGAGAGCTGCTAAATCAGTCCGGCGAGGCCAACCTGGAAGATGCATTTGTCAAAGTGATTGGTAGCGACGAGGGGCTCCTGGCATGATCGCTGTATTCATTAAGGAAGTACTGGACAATTTTCGTGACCGCCGGGTCATCATCAACACGCTGATCCTGGGCCCGCTGATGGGGCCGGTGATTTTTGCCGTGATGATCTCGTTCATGACCAGCCAGGCCACCGAGCGCATGGAATCCACACTGGAGCTGCCGGTGATCGGTGCCGAGCATGCGCCGGGTCTGCTTGGCTATCTGGAACGACGCGGGGTTGTCATCAAGGCACCACCGGACAATCCGGAGCAGGCGATCCACGCCGAGGAAGAGGAAGTCATCCTGCGTATTACCGCCGAGTATGGCGAGGCCTGGGAGGCTGGTCGACCGGCACCACTGGAATTGATGGTCGATCAGTCCCTGCGCTATTCCGGCACGACCATCAGCCGGGTGCGTGGCTATCTCAACGGTTATTCGAATCAGATCAGCCAGTTGAGACTGCAACTGCGCGGGGTCCATCCGGAGCTGACCCAGCCGATCCAGATCGTGATCGACGATTTGTCCACCCCCGAGTCCCGCGGTGGCATGGTGCTGGCGTTTTTGCCCTATTTCATCCTGATTACCGTCTTCATGGGCTCGATGCATATGGCCATCGATACCACCGCCGGTGAGCGCGAGCGCAAATCACTGGAGCCCCTGCTGATCAATCCGCTGCCGCGCTGGCAAATCATGGCGGGCAAGCTGGTGGCCACTACCAGCTTTGCCCTGATGACCCTCGGACTCGGTCTGATTGCTTTTGTCTATGCCATGGGCTTTCTGCCCGTGGCTGAAATGAACATGGCCTTGAACCTGGACCTGCGGGTTGCCGCCTGGGCATTTCTGCTGGTCGCCCCGGCCGCCTTGCTTGCGGCCGCTTTGCTCACCATTCTGGCAGCATTTGCAAAAAGCTTTCGCGAGGCCCAGAGCTACATGGGTCTGGTCATCCTGGTGCCCATGATTCCCAGCTTCTGGATTCTGATCGACCCGACCCGGACCGAAACCTGGATGACCCTGGTGCCGCTGCTCAGTCAGAACGTACTGATTCTGGAACTGGTCCGCGGCGAGCCGGTCAACCTGACCTGGTTCGCCTTGTCAATGGCAACCACCAGCATCGCCGCGCTGATCCTGGCCGCGATTGCCGGCACCCTGTACAACCGGCCAAAACTGATCTTTACCTCCGGATAGTTTCAGGATGTTCGATGAAGACTTGCGGAAGTCTGGTAGATGACATCGACATTGACTGTCGGGCAGATCAATCCATCATCCTGTTGAATACCGTCTGACTGGCTTGGTCCGGGAACAGCCGGCTGCCGGCAAAGATGGCGAGCATGGAAAAGATCACCGCTGGCAGGATTTCGTAGACATCGAACAGCCCGCCGGACAACTGGCCCCAGATGACCACGGTCAGCCCGCCGATCAGCATGCCGGCGATGGCCCCGATGCGGCTCATGTTCGACCACAGCAGCGACAGAACAATCACCGGACCAAAAGCCGCACCCAGCCCGGCCCAGGCATAGGAGACCAGATCAAGGACCGTTCGGTCCGGATCGGCGGCCAGCCACAGTGCGACCAGGGCAATGGCAATCACCGAGCCCCGGCTGATCCAGACCAGCTCGCTCTGTGAGGCATCGGGCCTGATCAGGCCCTTGTAAAAGTCCTCGGCCACCGCCGAAGAGGCGACCAGTAACTGCGAGTCGGCGGTCGACATCACGGCGGCCAGGATCGCGGCCAGGCAAAAGCCGGCGACGACAGGATGAAACAGGACTTCAACCAGGCGTATAAACACGGTTTCGGCGTCGGGGCCCTCCAGCGTTGTGGCCAGTCCGCCAATGCCGGCGATACCGACCAGCACTGCCGAGACCAGGCAGATGGTCACCCAGCCCACCGCAATGCGCCGGGCGCGGGTCAGTTCACCGGCCGCACGAATCCCCATGAAGCGGGCCAGGATATGCGGCTGGCCGAAGTAGCCCAGGCCCCAGGCCAGCAGCGAGAGAATGGCCAGCAGGCCCAATGCATTGCCCTCTGCGTCGGTCAACGGGTTCATCAGTTCCGGATTGAGTTCGCGCGCGGCCTCGAACAAGCCGGTATCTCCCGTGCCCATGACCATCATTGGCACCGCGACCAGCGCGATCAGCATCAGCATGGCCTGCAGCGCGTCAGTCCAGCTCACCGCCAGATAGCCACCCAGGAAGGTATAGAGAATGATCGCCACGGCACCGGCGCTCACCGCCCAAAAATAGGGCAACTCGAAGACAGTTTCGAACAGCCGTCCGCCAGCGACCAGGCCAGCCGACACGTACAGCGAAAAGAACAGAAAAACAAACAGCCCGGGAAGAATGCGCAGGATGCCGCTGCGGTCGGCAAAGCGGCGCTGGAAGTAGTCTGGCAGGGTCAGCGAGTCATCGAGGTTTTCCGTGGCGATGCGCAGTCGCGAGGCAACCACGCGCCAGTTGGCCCAGGTGCCAATCAGCAAACCAACGGCAATCCAGCCCGCTTCCAGCCCGGAAAGATAGGCCGCACCCGGCAGCCCCAGCAGCAGCCAGCCGCTCATGTCCGAAGCGCCGGCACTCAGTGCCGTCACCCCGCTGCCGAGCTTGCGCCCGCCAAGAATATAGTCCGACAGATTGCCGGTGCGCTGCCAGGCCACGATCCCCAGGCCCAGCAAAACAGCAAAGTAAAGTCCGAATGTCAGGTAAACCGAATTCATGCTGCTCTCCCTTGTATCGAATGCGCATCCCAGATTAGCATCGAAGCCTACCCTGGCGTCGACCCGATACCCATGATTTTCTGCACGACCCTGAATGACTTCCGGGCCATGCAGAATTGACACAGATACCGTATCCTCGGCCTACTATGCCCCGCACTGATCGGAGATCCAACTTCATGCGCACACTGATTCTGGCCGGCCTGGTGCTGACCCTGTCCGGCATTGCGTCGGCTGAACCTACCCGTCTGCTTCGTCAGCCGGACATTTCGTCCGAGCATCTGGTGTTTGTCTATGCCGGTGATCTGTGGCTGGCCAGGCGCGATGGTTCCGACCCCCGTCGCCTGACTACCAGTCCGGCCGATGAGAGCAACCCGCATTTTTCACCGGATGGTCAGCGCATCGCCTTTGCCGCCAACTACGAGGGCAATACCGATGTTTACGTTATCGAGGTAGCCGGTGGCAACCCCGAACGCCTGACCTGGCACCCGGGCAATGACACGCCGGTTGGCTGGAGTGCCGACGGCCAGGCGGTTGCGTTTGCTTCCCGTCGTGAAACCGATCACGGTCGATCCGAGCAGCTCTACCATGTCTCACTCGACGGCGGTGCGCCGGTGCGCCAGATGCAGGCGCGGTTCTTTCGCGGCCAGTGGGACGCAACCGGCCAACGACTGGTCTATATCGACCACGGACCGGCTTACAACGGGCTTTACGGGGGTTCGGCCGGTTGGAAAGGCTATCGTGCCGGCACCACACCGTCGGTCAAGATCCTGAATCCTGGCGCTGGTGAGCTGCTCGATATCCCCGGTGACCGGGTCAACGATATCAATCCGTTCTGGCTTGGTGACCAGGTCTACTTCGTGTCCGACCGCGAAGACAAGCTTTTCAACCTGTACCACTTCGATCCGGTCAGTCGTCAGCTCGACCGCATCAGCAATGAATCGGTCTGGGACATCCGCTGGGCCTCGGGCCACGGCGATCATATTGTTTACGAAGCCGGCGGCGAGCTGCATGAACTGGATACCACGACGGGACAAAGTCAAACGCTGGCCATCAAAATCCGGCCCGACCTGCCGCAGCTACGTCCGGGCTGGCGCGATGTGGCCGGCACCATCCAGGATGCCCGCCTTTCCCCGAATGGCAAACGCGCCCTGGTCACGGCTCGCGGCGAGGTTTTCAGCGTGCCGGTCGAACATGGCTCAACTCGCAACCTGACCGTTTCCGATGGGGTCCGTGAATACACCGCCCTGTGGTCACCGGCCGGAGACCAGGTGGCCTGGATTGTCGAGTCGCTCGACGGTCAGAGCCTGGTGGTTGCCGATCAGAACGGCGGCAATGCCTCCAGCTTCGAACTGGGGCCGGACTTCCATGAGCTTCGAGCCTGGGATGCCGAGAATGATCGGATCATCTACACCGACAACCGTCTCGGGCTTAACGCCATCAATCTGGGCAATGGTCAGACACGCAACATCGACCGCAACAAGCGCGAATCCGGCTTCGATCTGAGTCTGTCGCCTGATGGCCGCTACCTGGCCTATACCCGGATCGAGGCCAACTGGTTCCGCGATCTGTTTATCCATGATTTCGATTCGGGCGACAGTTTCCGCGTCAGTGATGGCATGGCTGACGTTGCCTCGCCAGCCTTCAGCCCGGACGGCGCCTACCTCTACTTTGCCGCCTCAACCAACACCGGGCCGATGCAGTTTGGCCTGGACATGTCCAGTCAGGAACGTCCCTACCGCGCCGGACTGTATGCCCTGGTGCTGGCCGCTGACGGTGACTCACCGCTCAAGCCAAGAACCGGCGACGAGAATGGCGATATAGATGACGAAGATAACGGTGAAGACAACGGCGACAAGGACGACGACAAGAAGGTCGTGACCCGGATTGATCGCGACGGATTGTTTGCACGCAAAGTGGCCCTGCCCGGTGCCAAGGGTAACTATGGCAACCTGCGCGTGGCCGCAGACGGCAACCTGTTTTATGTCGAAAGCACCCAGCCCGGAGCAACCGTTGAGCCCCCGGGCAGCGAATGGGGAAGTGCCAACCGACTGCTTCGCTTCGATCTGGAAAAGCGCGAATCCAGCGCCGTTCTGACCGGGCTTCGCGGTTTCGATATGGCATCTGGTGGCAAGCATTTACTGATCCAGCGCGCCAATGGCAGTCTGGCAGTGGCCGAGACCGGGGAGTCGATCGAGCCGGAGAATCTTGATCTGTCACAGATGCGTATGCGCATTGATCCGCGCGCCGAATGGGCCCAGATCTTCGACGAGGGCTGGCGCATGCAACGCGACTTTTTCTACGCCGCCAACCTGCACGGCCTGGACTGGGATGCGGTCTATGAGCGCTATCGCCCGCTGGTCGAGCATGTCGGCCGGCGCGAAGATCTGAACGAGCTGATGATCGAAATGATTGCCGAACTTCACGCCGGACACAACCGGATGGGCGGCGGCGATATTCATCGTGAATCGGGACCCGGTGTGGGTTTGCTCGGTGCCAACTTTGCCAGCGATAACAACCGCTGGCAGGTCACACGTGTTTATACCGGAGAATCCTGGAATCCCTTCGTCACCGGCCCGCTGGCCCGGCCGGGCAGCCAGGTACAGGCCGGCGAGTACATTCTGGCGATCAACGGACGCGAACTGACCGCCGAGGACAACCTGTTTGCCCGGTTGCATGACACAGTCGGCAAGCAGATTCAACTGCGCGTCGGTCCGCGCGCCGACGGTCGTGATGCTCGTGAGTTAATAGTCGAGCCGGTGGATTCGGAATCCGAACTTCGCCTGTGGGGCTGGATCGAAGACAATCGCCGCGCCGTGGACGAGGCCACCGACGGACGAATCGGCTACATCTACCTGCCCAATACCGCCGGTGCCGGATACACCTTTTTCAACCGCATGTTCCACGCCCAGATTGACCGCGAAGGCCTGATTATCGACGAACGCTCCAACGGCGGCGGCCAGGCAGCCAACTACATTGTTGAAGTGCTCAGTCGCAAGCATCTGTCGAACTGGGTCCATCGCGACGCGATGATGTCGACCACACCAATGGGCGCGGTCCATGGGCCGAAACTGATGATGATCGACCAGGATGCCGGCTCCGGTGGCGACTACCTGCCCTACGCATTCCGTGAGCTCGAAATCGGTCCACTGCTGGGGACTCGTACCTGGGGCGGCCTGATCGGCATCTATCGCAATCCGCCACTGATCGACGGTGGCACCATGACCGTGCCGCATTTTCGCTTTGTTGATGTCGACAACCGGTGGACCATTGAAAACGAAGGTGTGGCCCCGGATATCGAAGTCCGCCTCGACCCGGTGGCCAGCAACCAGGGCCGTGACAGCCAACTCGAAGCCGCCATCGCCGAAATCCGCCGCATGCTGGAAAACTACCAGGACGACATTCCACGCCAACCACCCCCACTGCCCGAACAACTCGGGCAGTAAAGATTCAAACCTCGAAAAAGCATAAATCTGCCCAGAGGTCGCTCGGTTACAATGGAACACTTCGGATCAGGCCAGACGATCCGTCTGGCCGCAAGACATCCAGTGTTCAAGAACTTCCTCATCCGCCATCGTCGCCGAATCACTTCAGGGCAGGGCCCGGAAGGTACCAGTCAGCGGGTGCGGAATTGGTTACATCGCTCCGGCTGCCTGACTTTCAAACGCGAGGCCATCGCACGCGGCATTGGCATCGGGCTGCTGGTGGGTCTGACACCCACAGTCGGTCTCCAGACTGGCATGATGCTGGCCGGTTGCCTGCTCGTTCGCGGCAACTTCCCGGCCGCCTTTGCCATCTCCTGGGTCAGCAATCCATTCACCCTGCCGCCAATGATCATCGCCTATCACGAACTGGGCGAATGGCTGTTCGGCTCCTGGGTCAAGACCCTGTTCAAAGGCACCGGCTGGGTCGATGAAGCCCTGATCGGCATCTTCAACACCGCGCTGGGCACCATACTGATCGCCATCCCGATTGCTCTGATCGGCTACTTCACATCACTTGGAGTTTCAGAAGTCTGGCACCGCCGCCGCCATCAAGCTCGACGCCAGCGAAGAGAGGCCTCTCAGCACGGACGTGAAATCGCCAGCGAAGATCCAGAACAACAATGAGTTTCTGCGCTGACAATGCATCCAGTCAGCGTTACGGGTCAATCGTGATCGGAAATCGTGGGGGAATCATCACCCAGTCCGCCGCGCCATGCTTGGAGGGGCGATCGCGGTGCGCCCATCAAACATCTCATCTATCTTGACGTCGCTGTGATCAAATACTGGCCGGGGTTTGCACTCCCGGCCAGGATCGCCCGATCACGACCAACTTGCGCCACTCATCCAGATCGATACTGACATTCTTGACGATAGTAGCGGTACGGTCACCCGGGAAGTACCCGGTGACAGGGTCTCGTTCTGCAACCTGCATACTCGAACATGCCGCCAACGACAGCACCATCAGAATTAATCCGATTGTTCTTTTCACGTTTTGATTTCCTGTGCTAGCTCATAGACTGGCCAGGATTGGGTCACGACGTTTGGAGTGCTCCCACCCTCGATCGAGCAACCAGCGTCCATCTCAACCTTGCAGTACGAGGGCTCCCCAGCCGGGAAGAATAATAGCACAACCAAACGCTCATGAGTCCGGCCCTGATCACGATCAAAAAGCTTGATGCCGGGCCTGAATCATCAGTCTGTTTTTCAGTGCCAAGGGGCTCGGGCTAGGCTTTGGGAAACTCATCGGAGCCTGTGGCATGCAAAACCCTCGATTCAACCGACTGAGAGTCGGACTGCGAGATCTCCGATGACCCGCATGCGGGCGATGGTCCAGGACCGCTACGGTGACCCGGATGAGGTGCTGCAATTGCTCGAAGTCGATATTCCGACACCCGCTCCGGACGAGGTGCTCGTGCGCGTTCGGGCGGCCTCGGTCAATCCCGACGTGTGGCATGCGATCACCGGCTATCCCCGCATCATGCGTCTGATGGGCGCGGGTCTGCGAAACCAGAAGCAACCGATTCCCGGCCTGGACATGGCCGGTGAAGTGCAGGCCGTGGGTCGCGACGTCGTCGACTTTAGCCCCGGCGATGCGGTGTTCGGCGAAACCCATGACCGGATTCAGTGGACCAACGGGGGTGCCTATGCCGAATACGTATGTGTGCCGCAACACGTCCTGGCGCTCAAGCCCGAAGGCATCACATTTGAACAAGCAGGATCGGTGCCAACCTCCGGCATCATTGCCCTCGTCAATCTGCCGCTGCACCTTTGGTCGAAGCCCGGGCAACGCGTCCTGATCAACGGTGCCGCCGGCGGTGTGGGCAGCATCGCGATTCAGATGGCCAAAGCGAAAGGAGCCTTTGTCGTCGGCGTCGATCATGCCACCAAGCTGGACTATATGCGGTCACTGGGTGCGGACGAGGTCGTGGACTATACCCAAGAGGACATCACCCGGCGCAAGCAACGCTTTGATCTCATCGTTGACGTGGCATCCAAGCTCGCGCTTTCCGCCTGCAAACGCCTACTCGAACCTGATGGGTTGTACGTCATCATCGGACACGATCATTACGGGCAAAACGGTCGTCGCACGCTTGGCGGCATTCCGTCCTTTATGGTCCTGATGCTGCGGGCGCGGTTCGACCGGCACCTGCCCTGGCCATCGTTCCAGACAGTGGAAAAACGCGACGCCATGGAACAACTGTGCGACATGCTCGAGGCCGGGGAGCTCACGCCGAAAGTAGCCAGAACCTTCAGCCTGGCGGAGCTGCCCCTGGCAATAAAAACCCTGCAAGCCGGCCAACTGAATGGCCGAATTGTCATCGTGCCATCCGCAGCCTGATTATTCTGCCCGGAGCTCTGTGCTCGTTCAGAGTTGACCAAAGATGCGAGCACACTCTCAAACTGATATATAAATAAAGATCATCGACTTATCATGATCTGTTTATCTACATCATTATTGACAGAAGCAACTCAGGTGATATATAAAACAATATCAGATTGCATTCGTTATATATTAGAATAGATCGAGTTGAGCACCATGGCAGAGTTTCTGGACGAGATCGCGACCACACTGAAGGCGGCCCGGGAAGCGAAAAACCTCTCTCAGCGCGCGCTTGCCGACCGGGCGGGCGTGCCGCAGAGCCATATTTCCAAGATTGAAAGCGGGCGTGTGGATCTGAGGCTCTCGAGCCTCGCGGAGCTCGCCCGAGCGCTCGATCTTGAGGTCATGCTCGTACCACGCAGAACGGTTCCGGCGATCAAGTCAATCAACCGCAACATCTCGCGTACCGACAGCATGCCATTCGACTCGGCCGCAACACCAAGTGCTGCCGCGCAGTCGATTCAGCGGGAGTTTGAGGGCCTCAAGAAATCCCTGGATGCCACGCTCAAGGACTTTCCCGGCATCAAGGAACTCGCCCAGATTCAAAGGCAGGTGCGAGAGATGGACCAACTCAAGAGCGTGCTCACAGAGCCGAGTGCTTTTCGCGGAATCGGGGAGGTAACCCGGGCCATTCAATCCTTCAAAGAGCAGTACGAGTCGATCAATCGCAGCAGCGCAATCAATCAGCTGCGCCAGATCTCCAGCGAATTGAATTCACTCCGGAATCTCACCGCCCATAGCTTCCCGAAAATTGAGCGTCCCAAGCCCGCCTACAGCCTTGAGAACGATGACGATGGCTGATGTTTCCGTCCTCAACGTCAATCTCTATGGCGAGTCGATCGGTACGCTCACCCGACTGCCTGGTGACAAAACGATTTTTGCCTTCAACGATGCCTATATCGCTGATACGGAAAGGCCGACCCTCGGGATGGGCTTCAAAGACAGTATCGGCGACCTCATCACCGACTTCGGCTCCCATCAAACGCGGGTCATGCCGTACTTCTCAAACCTGCTGCCAGAAGACCGGCTTCGCAGCTATCTCGCCGAGCGCGCTGGCGTCAACCCTCAGCGCGAATTCTTCCTGCTGTGGATACTGGGGACCGATCTCCCGGGCGCAATTACTGTTACCTCAGCGGACGGCGAAGTATGGCCACCGGATACCGCTGATGACATTGACGAGGCCACATTGTCGGAGCACAAGGAAAAGGCGCTGCGCTTTTCGCTTGCCGGAGTGCAGCTCAAATTTTCTGCAGTGACCAATGCAACCGGCGGACTGACCATCCCCGCCAAAGGCATCGGCGGTTCATGGATCGTAAAACTTCCTTCCGAGAAATACGACGGTGTGCCGGAAAACGAGTACGCCATGATGACCCTGGCCCGCCAGCTCGGAATGGACGTTCCGGCCACCGAGCTCATCGATGTGGCCGCTATTGGCAATTTGCCCAATGACGTTCAGATGCTAAAAGGGAAGGCCCTGGCAATCGAGCGCTTTGATCGCCGGAGCGACGGGAGCGCCGTACATACCGAGGATTTCGCCCAGGTCTTCGGGATTTATCCCGAAAAAAAATACAGCAGGGCGAGCATCGTGAACATTGCAACTGTGATTGCCGCCGAGGGAGATGAGAATGACGTGCGCGAATTTATCCGCCGGCTGGTCTTCAACACGCTCATCGGTAATGCCGATATGCATGTCAAGAACTGGTCTCTGATCTACCCGGACCGGCACCACGCTCATCTTGCTCCCGCTTACGATTTCGTTTCCACGGTTCCCTATCTGCCGGACGAGGAGGCGGCGCTCAAGGTCAATCACAGCAGACGCTTCGACGCGTTCTCCAAAGACGAGCTCGCGGGACTTGCCGGCCGGGCGGCCTTACCGAAAGCGCTGGTCCTCGATCAGGCCCGTGAAACCGTTGAACGCTTCCAGGATTCCTGGAGGGGAGCCAGGAAAGACCTTCCCATCACGAATAAAGTCGCAGCGGCGATTGAAGCGCACCTGAAAACGATTCCAATCATCTGATTGAAGGATTTACCAGGGCCGCTCAAGCATGACGACAATCCAGAGCTGGCTGAACACTTTGAACTTGGCCTAGCTGGTCTCCTCATCCAATGCCTGATCTGGCCTATTGACCGGCATGGAGTATTCGCGAATAAGTGTGAAGTAGCCTTCGTTTTCAATTAAGCGCAGGTCAATGCGAAACCGAACTTCCTCCGGGTGGGATCCCGGATCGTCGACCACGTCATCTCCGAGCTCAGTGGAACCGGCTTCCCCGTCCGCACCACGATCAAACTTGACCGCAATCGACATTGATCCACCCTTGAATTCTTCAGTGTCCAGCCACCCGACCAGCTGACTCTGCATGGACTGAAAGGCTTCGAGGTCGTCGCGCTTGATCGCGTAAACCCGCCAACGCTGGTCGGGGCCCGGTCGGTCGAGACCGAAATACTCCTCGCCGGGAACCGACTCCAGCACGTATGAAAACGACTCCATGCTATCGTCAGCGCGTCGCAATTCCAGCTCCAATCGGCCCTCATCGAAATTCTTGTTGTCCAGAAACCAGGAATCCGACAGCACGGCCGCGCGCACCTCGGAAGGTTTGGCGTTCAGAACGCCTTCCGGCCCCAATCGGTACATTTTCCACATCGTCCCCAACGGAATCGAAGCGCAGCCAGTCAGTATCAGAGCCAAAAGCACACAGGCAAAAAAGCGATTATTTGTCATTGAAGAAACCTCTTGTCGGAATATCGCAACAATAAACTCCCTTTCGCTGAATTCCAACAGCTACCAACCCGGAAACACCGACACTGCTGGGTGGCGGCACGATACTTCTGGCACATGAATAGCAGGGTGTTGTCATTGCACAATTCTTTCATCGCTTCGGGCCTTCGAAATTGTCGAAAATCAGACCCTTTTTTAATTTATGAGACCAGTAATCCAGTCACCAAACAGTTACACCAAAATTGCCGGAGTATCGTATTTGCTGATCATCGGCTTTGGTATTGTCGGACAGCTTTTTATTCGAGGCACTCTGGTAGATTTTGATGATGCAGGATTGACCGCCAACAATATAAGGGAAGCCAAGAATATTTGGCAACTCGGCATTGCTGGCGATGTGATGATGCATGCGCTGGATATTCCAGTGATGGTAATACTGTACTTGCTGCTAAAACCCGTTAACAATTTATTGGCTTTAGTTTCAGTCGCATTCAATTTGGCGCAGACCGCTGTGCTTGTCGCCAACAAGTTGGTGCTTTGGGCGCCATTGATAGTCATGAGCAACCCGCAGTATACGTCGGCTTTTGAGTCCGATCAGATCAGCGCTCAAGTCATGTTGCTTGTGGATTTACACGACTACGGTTTCGGTCTCGGATTGATTTTCTTTGGATTTGCCTGCGTGGGATATGGCCTGCTGATTTATTCTTCTGAGTATTTCCCGAAATTTGTCGGAGTGTTGGTCGTCATCGCTGGACTTAGCTATTTGGTAAACAGCTTCACACTGCTGATCGCGCCTTCTCTGTCTGGTGTAGTCTTTCCAATATTAGTACTGTCTTTTATAGGAGAACTCGTTTTCGCAGTATGGCTAATTTTCAAGGGCGTCGATGAAAAGAAATGGGAGCAGAAGACCCGCAAGGAAATCGCCTGTTAGAGGACATTTTGGTGAGGATATTTGGGGACAGGAGGATATTTGGGGACATGCATTGAAATAGCTCCGCAACTAACGCCAGCTTGTCACCCAACTGTCCGGCGGGAGGCAAAAAAAAACTGCCAGATCCAGATCGCTTTGCGGTCCGGACTCCCCGCGGGCGCAATCGAGAAGAGCTTGATACCTGGCCTGAGCCATCAATCTGTTTTTTAGTGCCAACCGGTTTCCGATTATAGGCGGTCCACCCAACCCGGCAGCAAGCGGCGAATCGCGAATGGGATGCGAAACTCGGAAGCTATCAGTGCGTCCTGGATTTCCCGTCTTGGGTTTCGTCATGACGTGAGCCCCGGACCGTTCAGGAACTGCTTCGAAATCTCCCCTTCATCCTCTTTGCCTCAACGAACAGGCTTTCCCAGTCGTCCGGTGGATTGCCCCTTTCAGGCATCTGACGGAAAATCCGGTAAGCATCGCTCTTTTCCTCATAGGCTCGCAATGTTTCCGTGTCGTTTACTCAGACGTAGACGATGATCTTGCTGGCAGAGTGGTAGCGGAAGAATAACCGGTATTGCTGAAAGAACTTGGCGCAGAACCAGTGCTTGTGTCTCGGGCCCAGGGCCTTGCCCTGCCGATATTCCGCCCGTGAGGGATCTTGCGGAATAATCTCGAAGATCAGTTGGCGAATTGCCGCCAAACGCTTTGTCGCGTTCTTCTGCCTGTATCGGGCAGAGTCCTTGTGGCGCAGGGATTCAACCTTGCGCACCAAGGCATTGAGCTGGTCGAGGAAGAGCTGATGCGCAAACAGCGTCCAGCCGTTGACGACGAATGGCGCTGCTCCGTCCGGACTCACTCGTCATCGTCCGCCAGCGCTGTACCCAGGTCAATGCTGACGTCGCTCACCAGTTCATCCATGTGCCGTGCAAGTCCGGCGTTGAGCGCCTTCAGGTGTTCCGGATGCCGGGTGATGTCGGCAGCCAGAAAATCGAGAAATCGACCAAGTGCAGGGTCGTCCGCATCGCTTTCGATCTCGCTCGCGCGAGTCAGCATCACCTGCCCGTCCGGCTGGACGACAAAACGCAGCTTGTCGCGTTTTTCAAGCGACAACGCCTTGCGCACAGCCGCCGGCACGGTCGTCTGGTAGCGATCGGTCAGCCGCGATTCGGCCTCGAGAATTGAAGTCATGGCAGCTTTGGCAATTGCGTCAGGTTTATTCCGAATCGTAATGCACATGCATTGTCACTGCAAGTGCGGGCTTTTGCCGGACGTCATGGTGGCTTTCGCCCTCCACCATGGGCAGAATTCCGTGTCAGTTTCAGAATTATCCTATATCGGGAAAGGCTATCTCTTGACAGCGACAGAATAGCCGAGGATGATGGCCTTGGGTTTAAAAAATAAAACTGCCTGAAGAAATAGATCAGTGGGCTTTCGCCGAAGGAGATATCGACAGTCTGCTGGAGTCGCTTCGTTAGAAACCCCCTTTGCTCAATAGGCATTCCATATCAGGCTGGTTACAGCTTTATCCTGATGGAACCGGGGGATCTGACAGGTGCTTAACGAGCGTGATGTGGATCAATTCACAATCACAGGTAAGGAGCTCTTGTTGTGAAATATCCTGTAGCACTTTTGGTTGCATCTTTTCTCTACTGCGCTTCGGCACTGGGGACAATCACCCCGGTCAATGATTGGCGCATGTGTGACGGGTGCTCAGATTTGCAGATGCAGCAGTGCGCGATCGAGGTTGCGACAGTCGAGGATCTTCAAACCGGCAAGCATGTCTGGATTTTTGATTTCGAGAATTGGGTGGCGTCAAAATATTATCTTGAGGTCACACCGCCTGGCACCATCATCCAGGGAAAGGGCAACCGGGACGACCGACAACTCACCCGGAGCGGACTCATCATCGCAATTCCACAAGCCCTGTTCGCGCGGGAAGTCGTTTTATCAGACGCACTGTTTGAAATGGTCGATGTGGTCTGGCGACCGCGGGGCTGGGGATACCATTATCCAGCCTGTGGGCAATTTGGAATTTCATCGCTAGAGTGGCCGGACCACCTGGAAGACACCGAGTCCACCACCCAGTCCCAACCAGTGATGACCTATCCCGTGAACATCCCACCCGGGCCTGACCAAGACTCGGCGTACGATATCATCGGCAGGCAAGCTTTAGCCTTGCAACTTGCTCAGGCGCATCAAGGACCCGTCGCGTACCTCGGCGAGGTCCAGAGCTGGGTCGCCAATTTTGTTCGTGCAAATCCAGTTAACACCGAAACCAGCATACGGCTTGTTTTTTCAGACGGCAGCTCGGGCATCTGGCGATTCAACTTTGAAACCAATCGGTGGGAACCAGACTGGTCCACGTTCGAAGACTCGGATGGCAACCCGATTCCTCTTAGCTCCAATGATTTAGCTCCCGGAATGGGTTTCGAGTTTTCTGGTTCCGAACCTGGCGAACAGAATCTGCAGCGTTTTCTGGACAGAGCTGCCATGCTGGACATCCCGATCACCGGGCCAGGAGGCGGTGATGGGCCGATTCTGGTTCGATGTGACGTGACATCGAATGGCATTAGCTGCGTTTTCAGAAGCCCCTAGCCCGAGTTTACCGCCTATTTTGCAAAAACACTGCTCCATCATGGTCTTAC
>CAZFYM010000026.1:0-5888 GCA_964523755.1 uncultured Wenzhouxiangella sp.
TGACGCTTTGGAGACGCTCTGAACGTGTGTGTATTTATGCCCAGGGGTACTTAGGTCAGGATTCCGGATTCTGCTGGTGCGTCCCCGCAGCGTTCAAAATCTGAACGGTGAAATCGAGCAACGCTTCAAGCCGGTTTTCAATCACGTCGATCATGATGCCGAAGTCGAGTTCCCGGTATTCGTGGACAAGAACGTTCTGAAATCCCACCATCTTCTTCAATTGGCCGGCCAGATCGGCCCCGATAAAACCTTCTTGTTCAAGCAGGGCGAAACTGTCCCTGCTGCCCTGCGGCAATCCGAGTTTCCGGGTCCTGATAAGGTGATTGGCCATATCGATGCACAACTCGATCGCTCGCTGCAGGTTCATCGCGATGGCATCCTGCCGAAGGTAGTCTCGCTCGAAAGCCAGTTCACTGTGGCGCTCGTAATAGGAGCGAATCTGACGGATACAGCGCTCGATACTGACCTTCTTGTTGAGCAGAGTGTCGCTCATACCTGGTAGAAGCGACCGCTGCGAAGTCCCTCGGACAGAATGCCGGCGCGCTCGGCGTTGAGCTTCTGATACATCGACATGACCAGCATTTCAAATTCATCAGCAGCCTCAGGGTCGGCACAATGGATCCGTTTGCCGCTGCTAATGATCTCGTTTTGAAATACCGTGGAAACTTCTCTGAGATTGATCAGGTCCACGCTGCGACTCAATGCGGATTCCAAGCGTTCTTCCAATGCGCTCATCAGCATTGATCCGACACGCCGCGCCTGCTCCGGGGGCAGGAGCAAGGCGATATCGATGTCGCTGCCCTCGCGCTGCTCACCATCCACCAAGGACCCAAACAAATAGACGGCCTGAACGCAAGGATAAGCGTCGAGCGCCTGCGCAATGATCCTGTCATTCAATTTCATGGCTGGAAGTATAACTGACCCCAATTCCAAACTCGTTGCGCGGGCCCTAACTCACCCTCACGAACCAACCAGATCGCGGGCCATGTACAGCGCGGCGATGCTGCGGCCTTCGGTGCAGTCGTCGCGTTGAATCAGTTCATGCAGCTTGTTCATCGGCCAGGTGATCACGTCCAGTTCTTCGGGTTCGTCGCCCAGCAGGCGTGAGGGATAGAGATCGCGGGCGAGTACGACGTGGGTGGTGTGGGTCATGTAGCCAGGTGCCAGGGTCAGGTGGCCCAGTTCTTCCAACTGGCGTGCGGCAAATCCGCATTCTTCCTGCAGTTCGCGGTTGGCACCTTCCAGAATCGACTCGCCCGCCTCCAGACGACCCTTCGGCAGGCCCAGTTCGTAGCGATGAACGCCGCAGGCGTATTCGCGAATCAGCAGCGCGTGATCCTTGTCTGGCATGGCCACAATAATGACCGCGCCCAGACCCCGGCTCAACAGGCGCTCGTAGGTCCGGCGTTCACCATTGGAAAACTCCAGGTCCAGCTGCTCGATCTTGAACAGATCGGCCGGGCGGCGCTCTCGGCGAGCATGAATAACCGGCAGGGTCTTGTTATTGGATTCACTCATGACGCGAGGATAACAGCAGATCATGAAGTTCCGGGCCAGCCGCAAGCACGGAGCTCGTATCCAGCCCGATCGGCGCACCATCCAGATCGCTTATTCTCGCCCCGGCTTCGCGCACGATCACTGTCAGAGCCGCGATATCGAGAATATTGACGTCGCTTTCGATCACCACATCCTGGGCCCCGTCGGCCAGGCGATGGTAGGAGTAGAAATCACCATAACCGCGCGAGCGGGCGGCCCGGGCCACGATGTTACCGGCCCAGCCCCAGTCCGGGCCGCGAGCCAGCGTGCGCAGATTGCCAAAACTGACATCGGCCTGGTCCAGGCTGGCACAGCCAGCAACGTGCACCGGCCTATCATTGATAAAAGCGCCCTGTCCCTTGACTGCCCAGGCGGTCTCCTCGAAGGCCGGGGCCGACGACACGCCCAGCACCAGCTCACCGTCAACCATCAGTCCGATTTGCACCGACCAGAACGGCAGACCGCGAATAAAGCTGCGCGTACCATCGATCGGATCCACCAACCACAGACATCGGCTTTCACCGTGATGACCGTATTCCTCGCCAAAAATGGCATGCTCGGGAAAACTGTCAAGCAGGGTTTCGCGAATCGCGCGCTCACAAGCCCGATCAGCCTCGGTGACCGGACTGGCATCGGCTTTTTGCTCGACGGCCACGCCCTTGCCAAACCAGTCCATGGCGATCGCATCAGCGCGCCGCGCAGCAGCGCGCGCCACGTCAAGCGCCTGGTCGAGATCCAGCTTATCGTTCGGGTTCATTACCTGGGAAATCCCCTGTTTCTTGTATTGCTATTTGCTATTGCCATTTGGTATTGCCATTGGCCCGGCAGTCCACGATTATCCTCAATCCAGCCCGACAATGCAGTGACAAGGGCTGAATAGATCGCTACCAGCCCAGCGCGCCATTGACCCGCAACCGGACCTGACCGTCGGACTGACGTTCCCCCAGCCCACCGATTTGTGCGGCCAGGTCCGGGCGATCCCGGCTGGCCCTGAGCCAGATATCGGCCGCATAGCTGTCGGCATCGGCGACAATCTGACCGCGCACCTGAATAGGTGCCGGGTCCAGGGATCGTAGCCGGGCCAGTTGCTGACCGTTGTCATGTTCAAGTTCGATAGTAATTCTTCCCAGTGATTCCTGAATACTGCCTTCCAGCCGCGCCTGCGCCCAGATCACCTGCCCGGTCACCTGCGGTACCTCACCAGCCTGCAACACGGCCGAATCGATCGCCAAGTCAAGATAGCCGGACGGGTGAGTCGCCACCAGCCAATACGCCAGGTCAACTCGCGCCAGATCAAGCTGCCCGGTGATATCACTCAGAGAAACCGCATCGCCAGGCTGCCACTGACCCTGCAGACGACTGGTTGCATCCGCTGCCTCCCAGCGCCAGGTCCATCCACCCGACCAGCGCCAGGTCAATTGCATGGGCACCTGACCCGGCTGCAGCCAGCGAGCACCGCCAGACCAGATCGTTCCGCGATACGATCCCATGGCCGCCGGAGGGTCAAAACGGGGCACGACCAGCGCGGCCGGCAAGGTCACAATGACCAGCACCGGTACAGCGATCAGGGCCAGCACCAGCAATTTACGCATTGCTTGCGAGTGTCACCCGGACATTGACCTGGCCATTCTGACGCGCCCGATCGACGCTGAGTTGCCTGACTTCCACCGGATAACGCAGGGATAACTGCTGCAGCCAGCCCATGGTGGCAACAAAGTCGGCACCATCCAGCCACACCCGAACCTGGTTCTCACCGGCCGGCTCGATTCGGGTCAGGGCACCCGCCAACCCGGCGGCGCGCGCGGTCTCGTCGGCCAGTCCGAGCAATGTCCGGTCCGTGGCAACCGACCGCCCGGCCTGCTGACGGCGCATCTGGTCGGCCATTGGCGTGATCGCGGTCAGCCAGTCCAGCAGTGCCTGCTGCTGGGCGATGCGCTCGCGCTCCAGCGCGCGCGATTCAACCATCGGCTCCCAGACCTGAACATATAGCAGCGCTCCAAAAAGAACAGCAGCAGCCAGTACCAACAAACGGCGCTGACGCGCGTCAAGCTGGTCCAGCGCGCTCACGAGCCGGCTCCCTGGCTCAGGCGCACCCGGCCGCTCGCTCCATCGGCATCCATGCTGGCCGACTGAACCTCGGCCGTCAGATCCAGCGCTTTGAGTCGCGTGACCAGGGCTTCCAGCGCCGGCACATCCGGGGCACGCAGCATGAACTCCAACTGACCATCACGGAAACTCAGCGCATCCATCACGATCGCTTCCTGGCCGGCAATAACCGGGGCCGCCCGATTCATCAGGTCCAGCAAACCGGCTGCTTCGCCGAATCGCAGGCGGGCCAGTTCGCGCTCGGCCTGCTCGCGGTGACGCCCCACCGCAGCGATACCGGGAAAGGCCTGATTGAACTGGGCATCGACCTGAGCCTGCAGTTCGCTGGAGCGCGACTGGAGTACCTGAACCTCGACCAGGCCCTGGACCAGGACCAGTGCAATCAGCGCGGCCAGGGCGATGGCTGCATGACGCCAGTAAGATCGCGCCGCCTGCGCGCTGCTGGAGGCAAACCGCCCGGACAACAGGTTGACCGGCGCATTGCCTGCGCCACTGACCAGTGCCGTCAGACCATCGCCCGGTCGTTGCTCGGGATTGCGGGAAGCCAGACTGTCGGGCAATGCATCGCCGTACCAGATCCATTTTTGCGCCGAAGCCTCCAGAGAACTCAGCAGATCAGCCAGCAGATCCGGCTCGAAACTGCCAAACTCCCAGTCGCCCCAGCGAGCCAGGATGCGATCCCCGAGTCGGGTCATGACGACCTCGCCGGGCTGCCAGGGCAAACACAGGGCATCGGGTAGCACCCGCTCGACGCTGGCATCATTCAGGGCTTGCTGCAGGTCTTCAAGCCGCGCTTCGTTGATCACCAGGCAGCACAGGCGGCCATCGGCGTCACGCGGGCCAGCGACGACGTGCTCGTCCTCGGCCGAGGTGGCCAGTTGCTCTTCGGCCGCCCAGCGCAGCGCCTTGGCCTGGCGCGCCGCACTCATCGGTGGCAGTTCGACCCGAATACCAATGCACGACGCCGCATCGACCAGCACCGTCATTGCGCTACCTGAAGGCCACTCCGGCTGTTGCGGATGACAGTGGCCAGTGCGCCGCGTCTTGCCAGAGCGGTCAGTCAGCAGCCAGGACCATTGCGGACCGCTGGCATGGACAAGCAGCATCTCCTTGCGCGACGACGACATCTAGAAAACACCCTGGCTGAACCAGCGGAAATCATAACCCGAACCATCGACATTGATCAGCCGGAAGTAGTCCCGCTCATTTCCGTCCAGACTGACTCGCGCCTGGGCCAGGTACCAGCGACTGAGCACCGTCAGGTGGCGTTCCAGCCCCGGCGTGGGCCGGGCCTGGATGGCGGGGTGGGACAGAAAATCACGAATATCGGCAAACGGCGCGTCATTGACGATCCGTTCGGCCTCATCCAGTGGCATATCCTCGATCAGCGAGGCCAGAACAGCCGGCGAGGCGGTATTGACGTTGATCACCAGATCGGCAACCGGCAGTGCGCTGACCACCGTTTCCAGTTGCCGGTAGCTGTCCTCGTCAACGCTGCGCAACCAGCGCAGTTCGCTGATATGCGCCAGCGGTGTCCCGGCCAGTCGATAAGGCGGCTGCCTTGACGCGTACCAGCTATTGCCGGCGCTTCCCGGTCGGGCAACCGAGGCTCCCTCGATCCAGTCAGCCAGCTCCAGAGCGATGACCGGGTTCAAACCCAGATGCACCAGCAGTCGCTCGAAAGCGGCCAAAACACGAGCCGCACTGGCCGGGTCGGGGTGACCCAGGGCATTGACATTAAAGCGGGCCGCCTGATCCAGCAGCCGCCCCTGGACCAGACCGCCCGGCACGTCGAAGGGGGGTGTCCAGGTACCGTTGAGCAAGGCCGGGTCAACTCCGTCGCTCAAGGCCTGATCAATCAGATCCCGGGCCAGCAAATCCATGCCCAGGGCATATTGGAATGATCGCTCGGTGTCGAGCAGAGCCTGGGTTCGGGCCAGACTGCCCTGCCCGCGCTCGATCAGTCCCAGCGCGATCACGCTGGCCAGGGCAGCGGCGACCAGGGCAATCAACAACGCGCTACCGCGCTGATGATGAACGCTGCCAGCCATCATGGTGCCAATACCAGCAGGCGACGAATGGATCCGAATCGTTCGCTATCCAGCTGAATTTCGACGGCCAGCGGCAAGGCCGGTGCCGGACCGCTGACCGGCGGCCATTGATCGTGCCAGCCACCGCCGGGATCACGAAAGCGCAGACTGAAATCATTCAGGACCAGGTCCATTGCATCGACCTGCGGGGCGGTT
>CAZFYM010000026.1:5898-42943 GCA_964523755.1 uncultured Wenzhouxiangella sp.
AGCCGGGTCGGTAACCGGCCAGGCCAGACGGGACAATGCACCGTTGTCGAACTGCCAGGCAAAGCGTTGCAACTGACTTCGTTTGATCGCTGACGGATTACCCCAGCCGGCACGCGTGGCAACCAGGCCTCGGCTTGTTCCGCTCAGGGGTGGCTCCAGGTGACCGAAGGGATTGCGCGAAGCGCGGTGGGTCACCTGGCGCAGATCCGCATCCAGGCGCGCCATCGTCAACTGCAAACCGGCCAACGCCTCGGCGTGCTCACGCTGACCAATGGCGGCACGACTCAGGGCATCCAGCGCCGCGTAAGCACTGGCCGCCAGCACGGCAAACACCAGCACCGCCACCAATACTTCGACCAGCGTGTAGCCTCGCGCCTGATTCATAGCGGCAAAAACCCGGTATGGGAAAGCACCGGCGCGGCACGGCGCGGGTCGGCATAGACGGCGACATCAACCCGCAGCATCTGCTCGCCCGGGGCCGGCTGAACGAGCATATCCCAATACCACTCGCGATCGCCCATCCGGCTGCTGCCCTGGCGACGCTCGCTGGCAGCGGGTGGCTCCAGACGAAGCGCGGCAATCTGGTTGTCAGCCACCCACAGTGCCAGGGTGCGCTGTTCGGACTGAAACTGGGTCTCGAGCGCCTGCGAGCCGACCCGGGCCAGGGCCGCCACGGCAATGGCCACCACCAACAGGGCGATCAGGACCTCCAACAGGGTAAAACCTTGAGCGGTCCGGCTCATGGTGCCAGTTCGTCCCGTTCGAATTGGCCGTTCGACAGCCCGCGAAGCCGCCAACGCTGACGGCCGGATTGCAGGGTCAACTCGAACGGCGTCAACTCGCCCAGTGGCTGGCAGACGATTTGCGGCTGTTCATTGCCGTCGTCCAGATCGACCGGGTAGCCAGCCAGCAACAATTCCACGTCAAGGTCCTGGCCAAATGCGCGCGGGCGATTCGATCCGTTCGGGGTCAGCGGCAGCCAGCCTTCGGCGCGTTGCTGCCAGAAATCATAGCCGTCGGAAGCCACCCGAACGCCGCGTGGCCGCGACTGGAACATGGCCTGCTCGCACTGAAAGTCGATCAATGCTGACAATCGCTCCAGTTGCCGAGCCGGATCGTCGGGAGACTGCCACTGACCGAGTCTGAGGACCACCAGGGCGGTCAGGATCGCCGCGATAGCCACCACCACCAGTACTTCGATCAGGGTGAAACCGCGCGCATCCATGACTGTTCAGGAATCCCAGTTGCCGATCTCTCCATTGATACCCTCGCCGCCGGGCATGCCGTTGGCACCGAAAGACCAGACATCGATCTCGCCCTTCAGGCCGGGATTGAGATACTGGTAAGGGCGCCCCCAGGGATCATTGGGCAGGCGGTCGATATAGCCACCCGGCTTCCAGTTGGCTGCCTCGGGCTGGCCGGAGGGCTGGCGAACCAGCGCTTCCAGACCCTGCTGGGTTGATGGATACTGATAGTTATCCAGCTTGTACATATTCAGTGCGGTCACCAGGGCCTGCACGTCCTGACGCGCCTTGGTCACGCGCGCCCGGTCCGGCTCGTCCATCACCCGCGGTACGATCACTGCGGCCAGAATACCGATAATGACCACCACAACCAGAATCTCGATCAGGGAAAAACCGGCCGCAAAGCGGCTGCGAAACACTGTCATTCTCTGCTACCTTCCTTGCTTGAACCGATGGACTTCAATGACATCCATGATACGCCTTCGGGAAAGGACTTGAACCATGAACCTGTGCCCATGAACAACAACCAATCCTGGCGCGAACGCGATCTGGCCACATTGTGGCATCCCTGCTCGCAGATGAAAGACCACGAATGGCTGCCGCTCGTTCCCATCCGTCGCGGCCAGGGCGTGTGGCTGGAAGATTATGACGGCAATCGTTATATCGATGCGATCAGTTCCTGGTGGGTCAATCTGTTCGGCCATGCCAACCCGACCATTGCCGGACGAATCGCCGCCCAGGCCAGCGAGCTGGAACATGTGATCCTGGCCGGCTTCACCCACGCACCGGCGGTCGAACTGGCCGAACGCCTGACGCAACTGGCTCCACCCGGGCTGGATCGGGTTTTCTATGCCGATTCGGGATCAGCCGCAGTCGAAATTGCCCTGAAAATGTCGTTTCACTACTGGCTCAATCACGACCGCCCGGGCAAGAACCGGTTTGTCTGCCTGTCCGGCAGCTATCACGGCGAAACGCTCGGCGCGCTGGCCGTCGGCGATGTCGGGCTTTATCGCGACACCTACGAACCACTGCTGCTCAAACCCTTGGTCGTTCCCTCGCCCGACTGTTTCGAGCGCGAACCCGGCACCACCTGGGCCGAACACAGCGCAGATCGCTTTGCCGAGATGGAGCGCGTACTGGCCGAACGTCATGACGAGATTGCCGCGGCGATCCTTGAACCACTGGTCCAGTGCGCCGGTGGCATGCGCATGTATCACCCGGATTACCTCAGCCGCCTGCGCGTGGCCTGCAATCGTTATGATGTTCACCTGATCGCCGATGAGATTGCGGTCGGCTTTGGCCGCACCGGCAGTCTGTTTGCCTGCGAACAGGCCGGCATCAGCCCGGACTTCATGTGCCTGTCCAAGGGTCTGACCGGCGGCTTTCTGCCGTTGTCGGCGGTACTGACCCGCGAATCGGTTTACCAGACGTTCTATCATGACTATGCGCAAATGAAGGCCTTTATGCACTCGCACAGTTATACCGGCAATGCGCTGTGCTGTGCTGCAGCCCTGGCCACGCTGGATTTGTTTGAGGAAACCGACGTACTGGCGGAAAATCGCCAACGGTCCGCGCGAATGCGCGCCGCTGTGGCCGAACTGGAAGACCATCCAAACATACTGGACATGCGCCAGCATGGCATGATTCTGGCGATGGAAATGGGGCGAGCCGACCACACCCCCTTTCCGTGGCAGGAACGTCGCGGAATCCGGGTCTATCAGCACGGCTTGAAGAACAAGTCCCTGCTGCGTCCGCTGGGCAATGTGGTGTATTTCATGCCGCCTTATGTGATCAACAATGATGAAATCGACCATCTGGCCCGGGTTGCGATC
Source organism: uncultured Wenzhouxiangella sp. (assembly GCA_964523755.1). GTDB lineage: Bacteria > Pseudomonadota > Gammaproteobacteria > Xanthomonadales > Wenzhouxiangellaceae > Wenzhouxiangella. The sequence continues at coordinate 8,975 of CAZFYM010000026.1, forward strand.
GATGGCATCCACCTGGCCACCCGCGACTGATGCGCCGTATCCGCCTCTACACTGACCAGGCACTGGCAAGCGGACAGGCGGTCAGCCTGGTCGATGGACCAGCACGGCATCTGCTCAAAGTGCTGCGACAGCGCGTCGGTGCCAGCGTGATTCTGTTCAATGGCGATGGCAGCGAATACGATGGCGAGATCAGCGCCATCGAAGGCAAGGAGCACTGCCGGGTGGAATTGGGCGAAGCTCGCCGACCTGACTGCGAATCCCCCCTGGCCATTACCCTGGTCCAGGCCATCGGCCGCGGAGAACGCATGGATTTCTCGATTCAGAAAGCCGTCGAGCTGGGCGTGAGCACCATCCGCCCGGTATTCAGCGAACGCACCGAAGTGCGCCTGACCGGCGAGCGCGCTGACAAGCGCCTGGCTCACTGGCAGCAGGTAGCAATTGGTGCCTGCGAACAAAGCGGTCGGGTGCGACTGCCGATGATTCATCCCCCGGTGCCACTGTTCGAGATCCAGGCCGGGGACGGGCTGAACCTGTATCTGGATCCTTTAGCCGAACGGAGTCCGGCCAATCTGACGGCACCCGGTTGCGGCCAGGCCCTGATCGCGATCGGACCGGAAGGCGGCTTCAGCGAGGCCGAAATCGGCTGGCTCGCCGGGCAAAATTTCAGGGGACTTCGGCTCGGCCCTCGCGTACTGCGTACCGAAACCGCCGGCCCGGCCGCCATCGCCATGCTCCAGACCCGCTTTGGTGACTGGCAATGACCTTTTCTACGCGACGACGCCTGACCAGTGATTTGCACCCCTGGCCACGCTGACCCGCATGTTTCTTCGGTTCCGCACGCCCTCGCTAGTCTTCTGCAATATGCGGGCTGAACGCCGGCTTGATGGCCATGCACAATAAAATGACCAACCAAAAAACCAAACAATCGGAGTTCCAATGATTACATCCATTCGACTGATCATGACCACTATCCTGCTGCTGCCGCTGAGTCTGGCTGCCCAACTGGAGCCGATCGAGTTCAACCGGGCCGAACTGGTCGAGCAGGCCGTCATCGGGCAGATTTCGCCCCCTGCGATTCGTGACAGTATCTATCGTGTTCATGCCGATGGCGAGGTCGCGCTGCTGCCCGGCACCGGTTCGATCACCTACAACTTTCGTACCGGTGACTCGGCTGTTGCGATGGCCGGCAACCATGTCGAACCGGCAGTCAGCCTTTACAACCTGGGCAGTGAAGCCAGCCGTACCGGTAATGACAACCGAGCACTGAACGCGCTGTCCATGATTGGCAACCCGGTCCGTATCCTGACCGGCAATGGCATTGACTCACAGGGCTGGGTGGTTGGTAAGCACGGCGGTGTCGAGCACCTTATGGTCGACTTCGCACCCGAGATTTACGACAAGCTGGCGATTGGTGATGTCATGCAGATTCGCACCTTGGGAGCCGGCATGAGATTGACCAATATCGAAGGCGTTCGGGTGGTCAATGCCAGCCCAACCCTGATCGAAGCGCTCAATGCTGCCGGTGCAGGCATCACCGACAACGGCAAACTGCAGATCGGAGTGACCCACTTCGTGCCGGCCAAGATCATGGGCTCCGGGCTTGGCCGCGACCACGTGTTCACCGGCGACTATGATATCCAGATGTTCGACGAAGAGGTTAATGAGCGCTACGAGCTCAACAGCCTGCGCTTCGGCGATATCGTAGCAATCATGGATGCCGATCATACTTATGGACGGACCTGGCTCAGCGGTGCCGTGTCAATCGGCGTGATCTCGCACGGCAAGACGATGTCAGCCGGGCATGGTCCAGGAGTGACCACCCTGTTTACCTCGCGCGACGGATTGATCAAGCCCGTGCTGGACCCCGACGCCAACCTCAAGCACCTGCTTGCCATACCATGAACATCGCACGCAGGTTCCTGTCATGACCCCGACCGGTGCGGAATGGACCCAGGTGCGGATCCGCCTGCCGGCTGACGGGGTCGAATCAGCCGAGGCGGTATTGTTCGAACTGAGTGCCGCTTCGGTCACTCTGCTCGATGCCGAAGACCAGCCGGTTCACGAACCCGATCCCGGTGAAGTGCGATTGTGGCCTCAGGTCGTGGTGCAGGGTTTGTTCGTCGCCTGCGACCTGGACCGGGAAGCCATCATCCTGGGTCTGACCGCCGCCGGATTGATCGAACAACCCACTGCGGTTGAATTCGAGGACCTGGCCGATCAGAACTGGGAACGTGCCTGGATGGACCAGTACCAGCCGCTGTGCTTCGGCGACTCGCTGTGGATTTGCCCCAGTCATGTCGAACCTGACCCTGCCTGGCCCACGGTCATTCGTCTGGATCCCGGCCTGGCCTTCGGCAGCGGCACGCATCCGACCACCGCGCTGTGTCTGGAATGGCTGGATGCCAATGACGTGTCAGGTCAACAGGTGCTCGACTACGGCTGTGGCTCGGGCATCCTGGCCATGGCCGCCGCACTGCTGGGTGCCGCACAGGTGGTCGGCGTCGACCATGACCCGCAGGCTCTGCAAGCGACCCTGGAAAATGCCCGGCGCAATGACCTGGCCGACCGAATCAACGTACTGGCACCGGAAGACTTTCGACCCGAGCCATGCGACTGTGTACTGGCCAATATCCTGGCCGGCCCGCTGATTGAACTGGCCGACCGATTGAGCGATTGTGTCGGACCGGGAGGATGGCTGGTGCTCTCCGGCATTCTGGATGAACAAGCCAATGCCGTCATCGAAGCCTATGCCAACCGCCTCAAACTCACCGACCAAACCAGCCGCGAAGGTTGGGTACGACTGGTTTTTACCCAGACATGACTGCAACCAACGAAATTGCAAGCTGACAAAAAAATCTTTGAACGCAAAGACGCGAAGACGCTAACGGCCCGCGCAACAATAACTTCCGCTTTTGCGCGGACTTGTTAACAGGCTCCTTACCCTAATTCGCTTTTCTTAGTGGTTTTGCGTCTTTGCGTTCAAAAGATTTATAGACTTTCTCTTGGCCTCCAAGCTGCTTGCCTATTCCGACAAAGCAGCTTGCAGATTGACCCGTGAAATATTGCGTGCCGCCAGCAACAGGGCCACCGTCACAATCAGTAGTAACAGACAAGCGACAGCAAGCATCGCAATCGATGGAGCGGATTGATAGCCGAACACATACGCGCTCAGAGTCCGGTTGAGCGACCAATTCACCCAGATACCAACCGCAAGGCTGAGTATCATTGCCGCACCGAATCGAATTCCCCAGTGCTGCAATGCCCGCCATGGACCCGCCCCAAGCGCCATTCGAATGGCCAATGAGCGGTATTCCTGGCTCAGGATCTGGGCCAACACCAGCGTAGTCAACAGGAGTGACAGGATCACGGCGCTTAACACTAAAACGCCACCCAGCGTGGCTAACCGACCCAGCGTTTCAAATCGGCGATCAATCACATCGCTCACCCGTTCCGGAGGCGCAAAAACCGCTTCGGGAAAAGCTTGGCTCAATTCATCAAACCATTCGCTTGACAGGGTGTCAGCGCCGGGTTGGATTCGCCATACCAATTCAAATTCGGCCTGTGGCTCACGGGTAATTGGGGTCAAGCTCACCGCCGGAACGACCGCGCTCAGCGGATCCCATCTGAACCCCTTCATGCTGCCGATCTGGCGGCCAAAATGACGGCGCAGGACCTCATTATCCGGTGGATTTTGAAACACCACCACATCTGCATCAATCATATCGACGCGCTCGAAATCTCGCCCCAAATAGGCGTCCGGGCGCAACGTTTCAACAAAATCCGGTCCAACGCCAAACCCCTGCACAGAGGATCCTCGAACCCGTTCAAGACCCTTGAATCGCCAGGGTGCCGGTGCCAACACCGTTGTCGCCACCACTTCCGGCTGCCGCCCAGCCGTATCCAGCAATTCGAACAAGCGGTCTCGATACAGCGCTGATTCAATCACAGTGTTCGGTACGACCAACACGGTACTGAATAAATTGCGCGTATCGTAGCCCCAGTCGATGCTGGAAAATTCGACAAGCCGAGCCTGCATGCTGACCGTGAGGCTCGCGACCACCATCAACACGACGATCATGATTGACCAGAATCCCAGCAGAATGCCACCTCCAGCCGAGCTCCAGTTGCCCTTCAGCAATCCACGCGACGAAATGCCCCGCTTCAAAGCATGCGCAACGATGAATGACACTAACGCCGAAAAAATCAGAGAAAAGCCGACGATCCAGACAATGTCAAAAACAACCCGGAAACCTGTCGTCTGATCGCCAAATACCGCATTGACCCCAAGCAGCCCAAGGACAGCCGCAGGCAATAACCACTTTGCAACCCTGACGGCTCCGTCGCGCGCTTGCCGAGAGGGATGAGCACCAAGAACGTGGCGGATCGAAATAGCCGCACGTTGGATTTTCGTGTCCAGCATCAGCAAACCAAACATACCGGCCGTTGCCAGTATGGCCATTGTCCAGCGAATAATCCGCAGCCACGAGGCACGCATATGCTGCTGCTGGAGCAACATTTGTTCCAGGTTGCCCACCTGGATGCGTTCCGAAATGCCTGAAAAAAGCTCGTCGCCGAACGCATTGATCCGGTCGGAAATGGCAGATTCCGTCGGGCTTCCGTCCAGCAATACAATCAGATAGGCTGCAAGCTCAAGGTGCCGGACGCAGCGCACAACCTCCGCTGAGAAGTACTCACGGCTGAGCAGGGAAATCGGATGCGAACGCGACGAAGTGCCGAATTGCAGTGTTGCCGTTGGTCCGGTGAAATAGGATTCAGCCGACGCGAAGTTTCCCAATGGTCGAACTTCATCCTCAGCGCAGGAACGAGCCCCAAACAGAAAACCCAGGCTCTGCTCCAGTTCAAGCAGCTTCAGTGCATGGCGTTTCTCGCCAATATACCCATGCTCAACACGGTGCTTCAGCAGACCCCAATTCAAAACACCCGGCATGGAGGCAACGGCTCTTTCCGCCGTACTACGATCCATATTCAGGTGCTGTACAACCTCGCCGGCTTCGCCTACCGTGCGCATTTCACGCCACAGAATGTAGGCATTCCCGCCGGGTTGATTCAATGACTCCAGCGTTGCATCCCGTTCAGCCTGATGCAGCCATGCAAGCGGTAGCTGCACAAAGATGACGATCAGCGCGCTACCGGCCAGGGCAAATAATCGTGTCTTGCTCAATCCGAGTCTTGCTCAATCAGAAAAGTAAACGCGCGAAATCGACAAACGCCAGCGCTCCGGAGCGGCACCACGCAGAGCCATTAACTCGCTCTCAACATGCCCGCACGCGGAACAGAACGGTGCATCCAGGGTGTTGAAAACAAGCGTCCAGACTGGCGGATCCAAAGCCGAGCGGTCATCGGTAAAAATCTCACAATCGGAATCGCTAACCAGATCCTCTGGCTGCTCAATTTGCGCGGCCGACCAGTCGAGATCCAGTTCTGCCCGCAACACACAAGACCCATCGGGAGCAAACAGCACGATACTCGGGAAAGCCTCCGGGTAACCCAGACTTTCCGCCATCTTTTTCCAGGCACCGATTTCAACCCGATCATCGGTAAGCTCAGAAGCAGCCGTGATTGAAAGCAAACCATGCGCAGCAATAACAAACACAAGAGCTACAAAATATTGACGCATACAAAATCTCCTTGGAGCAATTTGTAATATGACAAGTAGTGTTCTGGCCGATGCCGCCGGAAATTCCCAGAGGAGAACAGTATCCTGAGCGATCACCGCGCGGACTTATGAAATCTGCATGCTAGTACCGTGACCCATAGATTTCGAAACAACCAGCGAGTCGCTGAGCGGTCAGATGCAAGGCGCGCTGGCGCAGGAATGGCAGGCCCCATTTCAAGCCAGCGCAACGCCGCAGATGGCCGCTCAGCGGCTCGCCCGAAGGGAGCCCCCCGGATGCACCAGGACGGCGTTGCAGCGCTTGCCAAGGGCTGGGCCATTGCCGGCGCACTGCGCCTTGTCCCGGCACATCCGGGGGGCTCTGGTTGTTCCGAAATCTATGGGTCACGGTACTAGTGGTCCTTCAACTTAGTAAATTAGGATTCAGCGTTCCTGTGGCGTTTCGCTGCAAGGTGCCGTGCGCAGGGAATGGCCGTCCCTTTTTCCAAGCACGGGAACACGGGCGACGGCTTCGCTCGCAAGGCTTTTTTCGCTGGCGCGAAAGCCGCCGTGCGGCTGCGCCTGCCCTGCAGCTGGACGCCAGAGGAGCGCCTGAATGTACTGGGTTTCTCTGCTGATCCCGTAAGCAAAGTAGCTCTCGGATTTGCGTCAGACCATTGGCGAGATCCAGCCTGCCCTGTTGCACCGTTTGTCTCGAAATCCCGCATTTCATGACCCGCATTCCGCGCCTTCTCGCAAGCTCCTTGTGAGCAGCGTCGGCTGGAATGTAAGTTGTTGACTTCAATTGTCCCTGGAAGACTGAATAGTGATATATCTCCATATCCTGGGTGGATCGATGGCGCTGCTTGCGGGCGTACTGGCGCTGCTCTCGAAGAAGGGAAGCCAATGGCACCGAAACAGCGGAATGGTGTTTGTTGTAACCATGTTACTGATGGCTGTCAGCGCTTTGCCTCTGTCCATTCAGGGCGGGGAACGAACCTCAACCATGGGTGCACTTCTGGTCACGTATCTGGTTTTGACCTCTTTGGCCACTGTCCGTCCGCCCTGCCCCCGGTTCGAGTGGATCCTTGGCGCTTCGCTGCTGTGGGCTGTCGCAATCGCTTCCATGTTTCTTGCACTGGCACTTGAAGGCTACAGCAGCCCCAATGGAACGATTGACGGCCTGCCACCCCAGCCCATGCTGGTCTTTGCTGCGGTTGCCTTCCTGGCAGGTCTGGGAGACCTGCGCATGATGCTTGCACGGGAGATATCCCGACCCTGCCGCATTACCAGGCATCTTTGGCGGATGTGCTTTGCGTTATTAATGGCCGCCGTCTCATTCTTTTTAGGCCAGTCCCAGGTGATCCCGGAGATTTTACGACATCCGCTGATGTTGGCGATTCCGCCATTGATGGTGGTCGTACTGATGGTCTACTGGATGGTACGCGTCCGGTGGGGAAAGCGCTTTCGAGGCAAATCACAAACCACGTTGTCGCAAAGTTGATTTGCACAGCCTGATGACCCTGCAGAATATTCAATGAATGTTGCACGGTAGAATGCAACAATGAGTTCCAACATTTCTCCAAGTCAGCGGAACCTGGCACGGATTTTCGGGCTACGCAGATTGCGCGTCGTACTGATCGCCACAGTGCTGTGGGGGCTTTTCCTTAGCCTGACTTTTACAAGCTCGACACTTTCGGTTCTGGGGCGCACTCTATCGATCGGACTGGTGGCCCTGTTGGTATTTGGCTTGCTCGAGCAATGGCCCCGACGCACCCCTCAATGGCTGGCCCGCTGGGTGTTGCAGGTCGCAGGGGTTGCCCTTGCAGTGCCGCTGACAGTGTCGGTTTATTACCTGGCTACGAGCGAAACAGGCGTTTTACCCTTTTGGGAAGGCGGTACTCGCCTGACCGGCTTCATGATCCTGACGATGACCGGCCTGCTATTCGCCCCGTGGATCGCCATGGCGGCACTACTGCGCCAGCGCGACGAATCGGTGCGTAGTCAGGCGCTGGCATTCGAGCGCGAGCGCAGTGAGCTGGAGCGCACCGCGTTGGATACACGATTGCGGCTGCTGCAGGCGCAGGTCCAGCCTCATTTCCTGTTCAACACCCTGGCCAACGTGCGCGAACTGGTGGTAGCCAGCTCAACCCAGGCGCCCGCCGTGCTCGATAGTCTGATTGCTTACCTGCGAGCGGCCGTGCCCCGCCTTGATCAACCAGCCATTACCCTCGGCCAGGAGCTTGAGCTGGTACGCGCCTACCTGGACTTGATGCAGATGCGCATACCCGACCGGCTACAGTTCTCGATCCAGGAAGAACAGCAGCACCGATCGCTGCGCTGCCCACCGATGACCTTGATGACGCTGGTCGAGAACGCCGTGCGCCATGGCATTGACCCCAGTGAGGAAGGGGGGTGGATCGAGATCCATGTGAAAATTGAGAATCAACGCTGCCGGGTCCAGGTAAGCGATACCGGGGTTGGACTGCAAGAACAGGCTGGTGGGCTGGGTACCGGGTTGTCAAACTTGCGCGAGCGCCTGCAGTTGGCCTTCGGCGATGAGGCCACTTTGCGTCTTGAAGCGCGGGAACCGCACGGGCTGGTCGCAGAACTGGAATTTCCCGCCCAGTGGAGTCCGCCGTGACCGAGAAGCAACCAACGGCAATCATCGCGGACGACGAGCCCCTGCTGCGCACAGCGCTGAAGCGCCAGTTGACCGAGATTTGGCCCGAGCTGAAGGTGCTGGGCCAGGCACGCAACGGGCGCGAGGCGATAGAGCATTTTGAAGTCCACCGACCCGATATCTGCTTTCTCGATATCCATATGCCGGGCCTTTCCGGAATCGAGGCGGCCCGGCGCATCGGACAGCGGGCCCACCTGGTTTTTATCACCGCCTTCGACCAGTATGCCTTGCAGGCCTTTGAGCACGGTGTGCTGGATTATCTGATCAAGCCGGTCGAGCCGGCCCGTCTGGCCGAGACCGTGGCACGACTCAAGACAAGACTGCAGACAGCGCAGCCGATGCCCGACACCGACGCCCTGCTCGACAAGCTCGCAGCACGCCTGCAGACCAGGGCCGAGGCCGGAGCGGCACCATTGCGTTGGGTTCAGGCCGCCGTCGGTAAGGATTTGAGCTTGATTCCCGTCGACCAGATCGATTTTTTGCGCTCTGACGAGAAATATACCCGGGTTGCCTGGCGTGATGACAGAAGCCGGCAAAGCGAAGCCTTGATCCGCACGCCCCTGAAAGATCTGCTGGCCCAGCTTGATCGCAAACAATTTGTGCGCGTCCACCGATCGGTGGTGGTCAACCTGCGCGCTGTCAGCCACGTCAGCCGCAACGATAACGAAACCGGATCTATTCATTTGAAGGACCGCAACGAGATATTGCCGGTCAGCCGCAGCTACCTGCATCTGTTCCGACAGATGTAAGCACTCGGGTTTGAAGCTCTAACGCATCCATCGGCGTATTCTGCAATTTATCCACCCGATTCAGCAACCCGTCGAAAAGGGCTTTGTCTAACTGCCACGGGCGAATACGCTCTGCCCATGACAACTTCAATTGACTCAACGACAGCCCTTAATCGAGCCGCGCAGTTCTGGTACCTGGTGACCGCGTTCGGCATGTGGCTGTTCGTCTATTACATCGTGGCCTTTTACTATTCGCCCACCCTGCGGGGCGACTTCGAGGCCTGGAACGCCCACCACATGCTGACTCATGCCTACATTCCAGGTGATACAGCAGGTAACCTGATGTTCGCCGCCCATGTTCTGCTGGCGGCCGTACTGACCCTGGGCGGCACAATTCAATTGATTCCGCAGTTGCGCCGGCACGCGTTGGCACTGCACCGGTGGAACGGTCGGTTATTCATGATCACGGCACTGATCGTGGCCGGTGGGGGGCTTGGCTTGAATATCCTTCGGGGCATTGACGAAGATGGCGGCGGTTGGCCGTCGGCCATTGATTTCAACGGCCTGCTGATACTGATTTTCGCAGCCATGGCCTGGACCTTTGCACGGCGCGGCCGGATTGCGGCGCACCGGCAATGGGCCTTGCGAACTTTCATGGTGGTCAGTGGTGTATGGTTTCTGCGCCTCGGCGTGTCGATCTGGATCATGTCGACGGCCGCAATTTACGGCCAGCCCAGGCACGTCGGTGAGTTCTTTTCCGTCTGGGGCTGGGGTTGCTTCCTCTTTCCACTGGCTGTTCTTGAGATCTACCTGTGGAGCCAGAAAAAGGGCTCGGCGACAGCGCGGTATATCGTTGCTTCGTTGCTGGTGGCATTGACCCTCCTTACCACAGCCGGAGTTGTCGGGGCCTACAAGGTATTCTGGCGTCAGTTGTTATCGTCGTGATAACCAGCTCCAGATCCTGCGCCTGGCCTGGAAGACCGTGACACCCAATACCGCGGCCGCCAGCCAGAACAAACCCTCGGTGGCCAGCGCGGCGAATGTGGCAAGCAGGAGACGTGTATTGCGTGGCGCATCCATGAAAAGACCAAGCCCCAGCGCAACCCAGGAAACTAGGCAGACCAGGCCACCGCCAAGCAGCAGCCAGCGTTTTGGGCGGCTCAGCCGACTTTTGGGCTTCGCACTGGCCGGCCCTTTTGGTTCAGACATGCTACTCATTGTCCACTCTCCTTGTCGTTGTTCGGGTCGAAAGCTGCTGGCAGCTTCCAGTCACCGGACTCCACGGTCGAAATATTGGATACGATCCACCAGCGTTCACCGTCGTGGAGTAATTGAAAATGATTCAATCCGCGCATCATGGGCTCCTCATCATCGCGTCTTAATCGAATCTCAAAGCTGCTGGTCACCAGGCCCATGGCACCAAATTCCTCGATCTCGTAGATCAATGGGATCTCATGAAAGCCGGTTTCACCGTAGTTTGCCTCGGTTTGCTGAATCAACTCTTCCGGAGTGGCCGCCATGAGTCCCGGCATACGCGGTGACTTGATGGCCATCGATATCATTGCGCCGTCAAAGAACAGCGCTCGGAAGCGGTCCCAGTCGCGCGTCTGTCCGGCATCTGCCGAGACAACCTCATGCAGCGCCTTCACGATCGCCTGAGGAGTCGTCCAGTCGTCGGCATAGGTTTCAGAGGCGTCAACCGGCAGCGCCATCGCACCGGCTGTAAGCAGGATCAGCACAATAGCGCGCACATTCAGAATTACAGAGTCGTTCATGGTTGTTCTCCTTCGTTGGATAGTCTGGATAGCCTGGCCGAATCGAGCCAGCGCCCGTCGAGGACCACGGCGTGAATGGCCTGTGTGTGAGCAATGTCGTCCAGCGGGTTGGCGTCGAGCACGATCAGGTCCGCCTCGAAGCCCTCCATGATCCGACCCAATCGGTCACCGGCACCCAGCGCGCCGGCGGCATGAACCGTGGCAGCGGCCAGTACGCGATCAAGCGGAACACCGGCTTCGGCCAGCAAGGTCATCTCCCGGTGCATGCTGATGCCGGGAGCAACCCATGGGTTACCGAGATCGGTTCCGATGGTGACCCTTGCGTTCCCGGTGTAAATGCGCTTGGCCATGCGCTGGACCCGCGGCCATATCGCACGGGCCCGTTCGAAGTCATCCATCTGCCAGCCGACCGCGAACGTGAACCAGTCTTCCCAGTTCGCCAGCATGCTCGAGTGCGCCAGGCGCCGGGAATCGTCCTTGTAGATGTTGTCAAGGTCCTGGACGAATGCCGCGTGAAATGCGATCAGGGTTGCGTCAAACACCGGACGATGCTGTTCAAACGAGTCGATGAGTCGTTCCGCACCGGGCCCGTCGGGGTCGAAGTGCTCCCACCATTCAAAAAATGCAAACGTACCGGGCCGGGCACTCGCTCGCCAGGCCCGACGTGATTCCTCATCCAGAAGATCGGGGCTGATGGGCATCAGATGAACAATGCTGTCAAGTCCCATGTCCAGCGCCTCTGGCCAGGCGATTCGATCGAGATGCCCGATGGCCGGCAATCCGTGCTGATGCGCGGCCTCGATCCCGGCGTGCAGGAGTTCGGGAGAAAGACCTGCGTAGAGTTTGATCCAGTCGGCACCAGCGGCCGCCTGTTCGGCAACCTGCTGGCGAACGTCTTCCGGACTGGTCACACCTGCGGTCAGCCCACGGATATCGGCGCTACGGTTGATGACCTTGCCAGCATCGAATGATTCTGGCCCAATCAGTTCACCCCGCGCCCGACGCGACTTGTATCGAGCGGCAGCCTCCAGGTCGCCACCCGGGTTACGGATGGTCGTCACACCATAGGCAATCAGGCGATTGGCATTGTGTTCGGCGATATCATCATTCGCTTCGGCCACCATTGCCATCCGACCGTCCTCGCGTCGGATTTCCACTGGACCCAGGGTCAGATGGGCATGCATGTCGATCAGGCCCGGCAGCGCGTAGCGGCCCGACAAATCCCGGACACGGGCATCGTTCAGGCAATGTCGGTTGCCGGCTTCGGCGATCAGAGCAATCCGGTCACCTTCGACCCGTATGCAGCGGCTGCCGACAACCTGGCCCAATGCACTGTCGACGACCTGAACATTTTCAAGGGCCGTCGCAAGTGCTTCGCTGGCATCGCTGGATGTGAACCAGGCGGTGAGAAAAAACAACAACAAACTAGCTTTAATTCGGGAGATCATATGCGCTGTACTTTCGTTTGGAGTTGCCCTGTCAGTCGCCCCGGTTCGTGATTTTCTTACAGGTGGAATTTTTTTCTTTCAAAGTGTAAGAAAATCGGTCTTTCGAGCGACTGGGTAAACTCTGGACAATCAAGAATGCCCAAACTCCGAATGCACTCGCTGTGGCCAAAGATTGAAGCCTGCCATCCGCAATTGTGGCGTGCGGTTTGCGGCTATGAGCTGAATCCGGCGCTGCGCGAGGAGCTGTACCAGGAAGTACTGCTGGCCATCTGGGAAAGCCTGCCCAGATTGCGCGACCCGGAGCGGTTGTTGTTTTATGCCCTGCGGATTGCACATAACCTGGGTGCCAGCCATGCGCGCCAGGCCGCCAGAGTGCCGGGGGCATCGAGCTTCAACGAGGCTTACCACGGGCTTGACGATAGCAGTTCTGATTCGGCTGAGACACAACGTCGTTGGCTGTTTGACGTTCTTTCTCAACTACCGCTCAACCTGCGCCAGGTACTGATGCTGCAGCTCGAAGGTTTCGACTACGGTGAGATCGCCGAACTGCTCGGAATCGGTTCCGAGAATGTCGGGGTACGTCTGCATCGGGCGCGCCAGCGTCTCCGGGAACTCTCACTTGAGGAGCGTAATTAATGAAGATTGAAGACCAACTCCGGACAGCCTGGAATGCCGAGTCCGGGGACCATCTGGATCTTGCCAGCCTCACCACAAAAGTGAGGCGTCATCGTCACCGTCGCTACTGGCAGCGTGCTATCGAAGTGGTGTTGAGCGTTTTTGCAATAGCCCTGTTTGCCAACGCCCTGATTTCACAAGCCATGGGGCCGCCACATTGGTTGTTGCTGCCCTACTTCGCTTTTTTTCTGCCGACGGCCTGGCTATTGGTCCTGCGTAGCCCACGCCCGAATACCGAAGATGCATCCGCGCCGACTACAGTCTACGCGCAGCTTCGACTAGTCCAGTTGAAGACCAGCTTGCGCGACCTGTGGTTTGCTAGATGCTCCGCTCAAGGGCTTCTCCTCTATTCAGTGCTGGCCTGCGTCGGAACCTGGCTGTTTGGAGATGCGCTGTGGCGTGAGACCGCGCTGTGGTTGCTGGTTTTTGCACTGGCCTGGCTGGCCACCACGCTGCTGTTGGCACGCCGGCTTGGTCGGGACCGACAAAGGGAGTATCGCAATCTGCGTGATGTGCTGGAGAATTAGGGAATCTCTGAATAAGTCCCGTTTTCTGGGATAATCATTTCATTGTTCATCAGCGCGTAAAATCCCATGGATCAGATAAGCTTTGTCGATACCGAGTACCAGAACAAGAACCGCAAAACCCCCCGGAAAAAATTCCTTGATCGAATGGAAAGGTTGATCCCCTGGGATCGTCTTATCAAGAAGCTGAAGCGGCACTATCACAAAAATGGCAATGGTCGAAGGCCGTACCCGCTGGAGACAATGATCCGGATTCACTGCATGCAGCTTCTACAACCTCAGCGATCCGGGCATGGAAGACGCACTCTATGAAATTGAATCCATGCGGCGGTTTGCTGGCCTACGGCTGCCAGATTCTCTAAACATGCTTTCAAAATGGAAAGTTGGAAATCGAGGCAAGATCAGTACTTGTTCAGAGGTTCCCTCGGTGTATCCTGCACGCTTGTCAATTGTGTCAATTCCTGAGCGTCTGAAAATGATCCGACTTGTTACGCTATTCACGGCACTGTGCCTGACCACGACGGGAGTATCCCAGATGCCGGAATCGATCGGTGCGCAGGAGGCCCTGGACGCGTGCCGGGCACTCGAAGACCGCCTGAAAAGGCTGGCCTGCTATGACGCCATTCCTGGTGCAAACGTGACCGGGCGTGATGATGGTATTGCCGTGCCCAGCAACTCCGATGACGATTTGTCGCCACCCTCCGGTGCTCAAACACCCTTGCATCGATCCCGAATGGTGCGCGAATGGGAGCTTGACGAAGCCACTCATGGGGGTCTGCTGCGCGTGCGCACCCATCGCTCAGTCTACGCGCTGCCGGTGCGTTACACCACCCGAAAGAACAACTTTCCGTCCTCGCCGGCTCCGGGTCGTACCGTCTCTGAATCCGATGAGCTCAATGAAGTTGAAACCAAGTTCCAGCTCAGTTTCAAAACCAAGTTGCTCAATGATCCGCTTTTCAACAATGGCGATATCTGGTTCGCCTACACTCAGCAATCAAACTGGCAGGCCTATAACAGCGACCAATCTTCGCCGTTTCGTGAAACAAACTTCGAGCCGGAGTTGATCTCCACCTGGCGTACCGGCATTGACCTGCTCGGCGTTCGCTGGCAGTTCGTGAATCTGGGGTTTGTGCATCAGTCGAACGGGCGAAGTCAGCCGCGATCACGCAGCTGGAACCGGGTCTATGCCGACTTTGGTTTCGAGCGCGGCGACTGGCAATTCTTCATCCGCCCCTGGTTGCGGGTAGAAGTCGACAGCGATGACGACAACCCCGATATCGAGGACTTTCTGGGCCACGGTGATGTACGCGTGAAGTGGAACCGGAACCGACACGATGTCAGGCTTCTGGCTCGCTGGGCACCCAGCCATAACCGTGGCGCATTGCAGCTTGATTGGCACTACCCGCTGGTCGGTGACTTAAAGGCCTATCTGCAGGTGTTCAGCGGCTACGGCGAGACATTGATTGACTACAACCATCGTCAATCAACTATTGGCCTGGGTTTGTCGCTGGTGCAATAGCCAAACACGGGAAAACTCCGTCACCTCTGTGGCAAGCTCGATTGTATGCATGCCATTCAGCTGCCTCCGTTCAGGCGATCATTCCGAATTGTCGTCAACTGTCCCCTGCGAGTCTGATGACAAAGAATCTGCAACGATCAGGGCCCGTTCCTTTTCCACCAGATAATCAACCACGTCAAGCATTGCGCGACGTCCGTCGGCCCGAACCGGATCAACCCGGTATTTACCGTTAACCACAAACTGTGGAACTCCGCTCAGCGAGTACAACTTTACACGCTGGGCAGCGTCGTCTACCGCCGATTGGGTTTCCGGCGAACGAAAATATTGCATGAACTCATCACCATCTATCCCCGCAGCGACCATGAAGTCCACCACGGCTCGGGGGCGAACAAGCGGTTGCTGCTTGACGTGAATCGTATTAAAGATAGGGATATGAACTGAGTCCGTAATGTCCATTCCGACTATGGTGTAGAAAATCTGAGCGTAAAAACGCATCGTGTCATTCCAAACTGCGTGCATGCGCTGGAATTCGACGTCGCTTTTTTGCTGAGACTCCCATGCCATGATGTGGGGCTCCAGGTCAAAACAATAGGGACACCCGTAGGAAAACGCCTCAATGACCTCGATTTTCCCGGGGGCCGCAGTGGCTACGGGCTCATCGAGCGTTATGTAGTGATGACCCTCCACAAAGCCGTCACTTTCGTCGCCTGCCTGATCGCCAGCCATCATCTGGCTTGAACCAAAAATCATGGAGATCGCGACTGCAATCAGCATCTTGCTATTACCGAAAACCGCTTGAATGTAATTCATATTGTCATCCCGGGAAATCCTGCACATGCCCAACCAATCATGGCACAGACAAATCAACGTGTATCAACCTGCACGGCGACCAACTGCTCTTCGCCGGACTCGAAAACCAGAACCATATCCACGACGTCACCGGAACGCATGACTCGCTTGGGTTGTCTCAGCATCAAATGCTTGCCGCCCGGTTGCAAAATAAGTACACCGTGAGAGGCAATTTCAACACCATCCAGTTTACGCATTTTTCGCATGCCGTCTTCCTCGATCATTTCGTGAATCTCGACAGAGGAATACGCCTCTGCTGTAATCTCGGCAAGCTTCAACGGTTCCGCACCATAATTTACGATGGTCATGTAAGCGGCATTGACCGGGGCTGATGGATGGGGCTCACGAATCCAGGCATTCATTACCGCTACTACATGCAAATCACGCTCATCGTCAACTACTTCAGAGGTAGTATCACGGGTCGTAGCCATCTCAACTTGCATATTGTTGGTGGATCCAGCCTCGATATTGAAATCACCATTCCCATCTTCAGCAAATGCCCTGTCTTTTCTCGGCATCCCTGCCTTCTCGCGAGTAACATCTTCAAGATAATCCAGTATTGCAAAGGTTTCATACCGATTGAGACGCATGTTCGGCATTGGCACTCGATTGTATTGTTCAAACAGCGCCATGGCCAGCGGATCCCTGTTTGCCAGCATCTCGTTTGGCGCGCGAATCCAGTTTATCAGCCATTCGTGATCACGCAGAAAGGTGACTCCAAGCAGATCAGGGCCAATTGCATTTTCAGGATCCTTTCCGTCCAGGCTGTGACAGGTCGCACAGCGGGTACGATACAAACTCTCACCTTCGGACATCTGACGCAGTGCCGGAGCATCACCATAGTTTTGGTCGCGATCGCTCATTCTGGTCCAGCCATCCAGCCAGTTCCCAATCTGGTCTGCGAGCACATAAACATTTTCAAAGGGCGAGCGCGTCATCCAGCGTCCGGTTTTCTGATTGCCCATGATCAAATTAATATTGTGGTTATACGCTCCGCCAGGCTGGTCCTCAAGGTACAGACCAAGCCGACGTCGAATCTCAATAATTTCCTGCTCGTCGCCGGTAAGGTGCATCCATCTGGCACCGAAACGTGCTTTGTAATCAGCTAGTACTTCCGGCGTATCAACATCCGGGTCGATCGTAATGGAATAAAAGTGCACGTCACCATCCATTCCGTCACCAGCCATTCGGTCACCCAGAAGATTCTGCACTTTGACCATCTGCGCAGTCTCCAGCGGACAGACATCCGGGCAACTGGTATAGATGAAAAGGATTACGACGATTTTGTCCTTCACCAGATCGTCGAAGAATCGGACGGTCTCGCCACGATCATTAATCAGTTCGGTATTGGGGAAGAAGCTCTCATCCCACACTGAGGCCAGTGCACTGATCCAGCATGTAATCAGCAGAATAACGGCCAGGAATCCGGGTACGAATTTAAAACGCATGATGCACACCATGAATACGATATCAAAAAATGATCCGCGGAGAGCGATGAATTGCTCTCCACGGATCGGGTTACTGCATTTACCGTTTCTTACACAACCGTGCAAGTCGGATTCTCAATAAGCACTACTGTCCTTCAGCCAAAAGGATAGCCTGCTTGATTTTCTTGTTGACGTTGTGTACCACTGAGTCAATGGTTGCCGGTACCGGGCAGTTCACTACGTGCGGTGCCTGTCCACTGTCAAACACGTAGTTGTTCAAACCCTGGTTGGGCGGCGGCGGAAACTCGTTGATCTTTATTTTGCCAATCGAGCGCAGGTACTTGAGCTGCTCGAAACTCTTGACAACAACGACTTCCGAAGGATCATCCACCACCCATTCAGCAAACCCGATATGCCACATTGGTGAGTAGCGTGCCTCGGGCTTGAAGTAAGACGGCATACCGATCTGGCCTCCCAATGGGCCACCACCGTGCAGGGCTCCTGGGACTGGTGCCGTCGGTGGGAACGAATCATTGAGCGGCTCA
The DNA here is from genome assembly GCA_964523755.1 of uncultured Wenzhouxiangella sp. GTDB lineage: Bacteria > Pseudomonadota > Gammaproteobacteria > Xanthomonadales > Wenzhouxiangellaceae > Wenzhouxiangella. The sequence goes on from CAZFYM010000026.1 coordinate 26,762, forward strand.
GGCGGATAGAACTGAATCAACGGTACCGCGGCGTGGGCCAGGAACTCATGCTTCGGCACATAGATCACACCCATCTCGAAGGCAGGACCTGCCGGCCAGGTGTCGGTCACGATGTAGTACGGCAGGTAATCACCGCCATCCGTGTAGGCCTTCTGCGCCTTGAACTTCACGTAGGGCTGTTCAGCTTCGGTATTCAACTCGATGATGTGGCCGGCATCGCCAGCAAAAACCTCGCCGTTGTACCAGCATGTCGAATTCCCCGGGTTATCCGGGAAGGAGGTCGGATCGTTAGGATCGCAGTTCACGTCAATACGCAGCTGTTCCCAAGCCTCATCACCCCACTTCACGAAGAAAGCGTTGATCACGACTTCCTTGCCATCGATTTCCACATGGCGCAGCGGTGAGTACCCATTGGTGTCGCTGACCGGGGGACCGAGCGTGAGCGAATCCGGGAACGTCTGGAAGTCGGGGTGTGCCCGCAGAACCGGATTCGGCAGGTCGCCCAGGAACGTGAAGGTACCGTCTTCCGGATGGAAAATGGCATCCGACGTTGCGGCTCTCGGCGTATCCGCCATTCCACCACCCCAGGCACGTCCGTAGTCCTTCGCGATCTGCTCGTCGGAAACGTCATGCCAGAAGTAATACACTTCGCGCATTACGCCATCGTCATCGATGTTGTAGCCCTTGGCGAGATCCATCTTGAACCAGGCGCGTTCGTCGTCAGTCTCATTGAGTTCGTCTCCGAGCTCAACATCAACCAGATCGACACCGCCGATTTCGACGCCATCAACCCAGATCAAAACCGACTGGTCATCCAGGGTCGGACCGAATTGACCCACGGCATCACCGGTACGGGCAGTCGGCAGACCAACGGAGTCCACATAGGTCACGCCATCCCAGGTCGGGATCGGGGTCGGCATCATCTTGACCTGACCCGGATGCTCGATATCCCAGCGCAGCAACATGGCATGGTCTTCATGCTGGGTGTTGTGGCAGTGTTCCATATAGGTGCCAGCGAATTCGCGGAAGCGATAGGCAATTTCCACCAGATTGGTGCTATCCGGATCGGGGCCGACTCGGAAGACATCTTTGCGTGCCCACTTTTCCCACTCCGGCGGCTCAACACCGCCACGGCGCAGAATCTGGCCTTCCTCAAAGTGAATATGAATCGGATGGCTCCATGTGCCGCTGTTGATCAGGCGCCAGACTTCAACCTGGGACGAATTGGAAGTGGAAGCGGCCGAAATCCGACGCGGGTCCATAGAAAAGCCCTTACCGCCATCGGTTTCGATCACCCATGGCTTCTCATCGGTCGGTTGACGCTCGAACTCAAAAGTGCGATGCAGGGCGTTTGCCAGTTCCTCCTCGGTCGGACGGTTCAAGGGGATCATCTTCCGCTTGCCAGCGACATACTGATCCAGCTTGATACTGCGATCGTTGCCGTTGAACTCATGCACACGGAACTCAAGAAATTTGCCCACCACAGGATCCCCATTAACCCAACGGTCGGCAATACCATCGCCGTCTTCGTCCAGCAGTTCAGCTTTGTAAGCGCCCGACACGACATCTTCCAGAGGAATCAGGCGATCAGTACCGCGGCCATTGAACTGTTCCTGCAAATTGACCATATAGATCTTGTCGCCAGGTTCGAAATCACCAAAATCAACGACAATGTCATAGCGCTCGGCAATACCCTGCATCGGCAGCTCACAACCCTCGAAGAACACAGCGTGCTCCATGATATTGCCGTCGTTTGCCACCATGTAACAGTCTACCGGCGTCCCATTTTCATGCACCAGTGCCAGCTTGAAATAACGAGATACCGAGGCATTCAGAATCCGGAAGCGGTAGTTGCGCGCGCGAACATCGAAATGGGGCTTATATACCCAGTTCACTGTCATCACATCGCCGATGAACCCGTCAATATTGAATGGATTGAACCACAACTGACCCTCCTGATCCCATGCCTTTTCAGCCAACATCAGGTTCACGTCATAGTCACGGTTGCCCCATGCCAGAGCATCGCCACTGGGCAGAGCGATATTGACACCATCACGGACCCGCTCGTTACCACGGTCCAATGAGCTGTAATAGTTCATCATCGCAGCATTGCCTTTGTAGACATTCTGCGCGGTGAAGTCCAGCATATGGTCATGGAACCAGTGAGTGCTCATGGTTTCACGCCAATCTCCGGGAATATTCGCCGTACGTTTGCCGAGTAGCTGAAGGGCAAATGCCGGGATACATCCCTGTCCAGGAGCACTGGACGGGAGACATCTAGTGTCCTCAGGACCCAGGGGATACCCGGCTCTGCGGTCTTTTGCATCTGAATTGATGGAATCATGTCCGGCCAACGCCATCGGCCAGCGATAGTCATAATATTGACCCGGGAAGAAGAACGCGGTTGTATAACCATCACTCTCTGCCGGGTTATGACCATTGTGCTCGTGGGTTGTGATCGTGTGCAATCCAAAGCCCCGGTTAGACGAGACATCAATGGGCAATGCGTTGTAGTGGCGCATCAGAACAGGCTCACCATAGCGGGCCATCAAGAGCTTGGGCGGGAAGGTGCCGTCAAAGGTCCACAGGGCCAGAGAATCCTGGACTGGCAAATCCGGATGCAAACGGACCTCGATTCCATCTGTCGTACCCAAGCGAACGCCGTCAGGACTGTAGTACAGTCCACCCGGCCCGAATTCTCCTTTCTGGAACCGATGCAACTGTTTGTCGTCACGGAAGCCGGAGTTGGTGCGGGCACCCGTCTGGGCTGTCTGAAAATAGATCGCTGGCGGGAATTCTTCCCAGCGCTGATGTGACCACCCCAATCCGGGTGGGCGGCCTTCGGCCGGTGGGAGGTTCAATGGCCGACCGAGAAAGTCCTCAATGGCGGCCTGCCACGGATTAAGGTCCAGTTCATTGGCAAATTTTGTGGGCGCGGGCCAAATATCCTGTTGCAGAAAGGAGTCAAGTGCGGCCGAGTCCGGAAAGCTTCGCGGATCAAGGGGAGTAGGCAACGACTGCCAGTCAGTGGGTTGCAGGTAGCCGGCCGTATCCATCCGCTCGCGACCAAATTCCTCGAAGCGCAGCAATTTGGCGGTGAAAGGCTGGGCTCCGAACAGCGGGCTGGGCGGTCCGTTGGTTGGAACATTGTAAATTCCGAACAGATCCACTCCGCCATCGCGTTGTTCTTCTTTCTGCAGCACGTTTTCAAGCCAGGCGTCGTACTCATCACCCATAGCACCGCCCTCGAACGCGCCCTCGTTGGCATGCGGAAGGCCCTCGGGAAGATCACTAAAATCCGGCCCGGTGAACGCAGACGGGTCATCTTCCGGCGGATGGTTAGGGCCGGCGGCTGATGCAGTCAGCACCGGGATGAGAATTAGGGCCAGAAAGAGCACCGCCAGCATGCTTTTTATGGAACCAGGTCGTTGCGAGTGAGACATAACAATTACTCCCTAAAGCAGTAGTCACAATTTATCGGGTTTATGATTGAAGTACAGACATTCCACCAGCAAACTAGCAGGCGCCGGTAAAAACGGGCAAGTGATCTTTTGTGATTCTTTGTCACGGACTGTCATGGCGGGTACCTCACCGATCCATAGCGCACAAAATCCAAGCACCTGAAATGTATTTGGAGGCGGGAAGCCTTTGTGACCCCTTGTCCATTCAGGACAAAGGTTGCGTCGGGCCGGTAAAAAAACCCGGGTAACTTCTGATTATGACCAGAACATTACTTCCGGGGAAACCATGGTTACAGAGTCCACTCTTTACATTTATGGATGCCCATCTCAATACTGGTGGATATTGATGTTTCTTACTAATACCTGAATAAGCATTATCTAATATCTTTACAATCAACAGGTTACATTGTGGTAATTTGTTATATTTAAATTTTTTGCTCAAGAATGGCAGTATTTGATCGCATTTGTCGTATCATGTTACCAATCGTCATCAAGATTTCTGGGAGCACAGACTGGGTATGGTCTGGCAATTTTCGCATTTCATGCTGGACAGCGTCGGTCGCAGGTTGCTGGACCAGAGTGGACAACCGATCCCAATTCAACCCAAGGCTTTCAGGGTGCTGGAGGTATTGGTCCGTCATGCTCCAGAGGTTGTTTCCAGGGAAGAACTCCTTGTACAGGTGTGGGGACACTCGGAGTTCTCTATAAGCTGCCTTTCCCAGGCCATTCGCGAAATTCGCCGGGCCCTGGGTGACGATGCCAACCAGCCGTCAATCATTGGTACTCAACACGGCGCCGGATACTATTTGCTGGTGGAGGCGCAGGCTGGCGAGACTCCGACTGCTGGTAAAGCCGAAGACCGTCAGAGACTTGCGTACTCACTGATCGCCGGGGCCGGCCTGGTGCTGGGATTGATTGCGAGCTGGATAATTTTCTCAAACAACGAACATTCTTCGCAATTCGAGCCATCATTCACCTTTCACGATGATCCGGTAAGAGCCTCTGAGATGGATCCGGGGGCCCTCAACAGCTTCAGCAAGGGGATAGAGCATCTGGCGCTCTCCCAATGGGATGAGGCCATCGAGCAACTCGAACTTGCCGCCGAATACGATCCGGGATCAGTGACCATCAATTTTGAATTGACCAGGGCATATTTCCATGCCGGGTATCAAATCAAGGCTGCGGAACTGGTCGAGCAACAACTGAATGCATATCAGCCACGAAGTCGAATGGAAACCATCAAAAAGCGCGCTGCTACGTTTTTGGTGAACGGCAATCTGCTGGACTACGGTAGCTCACTTTCGACACTGTCGGATTTGTACCCTGAGAGACTGGATTACTTTTTTGAGCTTTTCGAAACCCAATTGCAAACATCTGCGCCATCGAATGCCCGCGCAACCTTGTATGGCATCATCGACAGACATCCGGCACAAGAGCAGGATGCAAGATTCTGGTTAGCAACGGCACGGCTCAATCTGCGCGAAGGAAATTCGCGCCAAATCCTGAATGACGCAATTATTGTGGAAGAGTTGGCGGGCAAGAGCAGCCTTGACCAGATCTATGCACGGACCTTGATGGTTCAAGCTGAAGCAACGATCAGATTGGGGGAAATTGACTCCGCCCGCATGATTCTGAGTAATGCGAGGCGAGTCCTCACGATGACTCATGATCCGGCCGCCCAGATCAATCTGATCATGCTGGAAGTCATGGCCGATATCAGCCAAGGCAGACCGGCCAGGCTCCCCATGTTTATCAATGATGGCTGTCAGCTTAGCGAAACCATAGGCTATATTACAGGTAGGGCCTACTGCAATCGCTTTATCGCCAAAATTCAACAGAACAATTCCGATCCTGACACGACTTCGAATCACTTCGACCAGGCTGTTCAAGGCTTTCTTGACTCCGGAAATGTTCTTGAAGCAGCAATGACCTTGATCTACCAGGTCGAGGCCGAACTTGAACTTTACCAAACGGATGGACTTGCAGAAAGCCTTGTGCAAGCGGAAGTCTGGTTTTCGCAGCTTGAGGATAGACGGGGACTGGCGTTGGTTCACGCTGCATATGGTGCATATCACGCGCAAGAGCATGAATTCGACCGAGCTGCTGAGCACCTTGAAACGGCACTGGCAATGTTCAGCGACTCACCGGATGAAAAAGGTGAAAGTCGCGCTAGCGAGCGCCTGGCCAGGGTTTTGCTTTCCAAGGGCATGCCTGATGAGGCGTCCAGTCTATTCAGACTGGCTCTCGTAAAGCACGAGAATTCTGGTGATCATGACGGCATGGCGCGTGTGCTGGTCCACTTGGGCGAGCTTGCAATTCGAACCGGCTATATGGAGGAAGGCGAGGAATTATTTATCCGGGCGTCAGGGCACGGTCGTCTGGCGGGTAGTAACGATGCGATGGCATTTGCATTAAACTCCTTGGCCAAAGCCGCGATTACGCGCATCGATTTCAAATCAGCACACCAGGCACTGGATCAGGCAAATAGCCTGACAATCGGCAACCAGCGCATTCTGGCCAGTTTGCGTTCAACCGAAGGAATAGTGGCTTTGCTTGAGCTCGATCTGGCGCGATCCGAACGGGCTTTCCTGGATGCACGCAGGATCAGAGAGCAAAATGGAGATCCGCGCTGGTTGCTTGACAGCGACCTTGAACGTGCCTTGCTGCTGCTGGAGCGCGGCCAGACATCGGACGCGATTGCTCTGCTCAGGGACGTTCTCGAAAGGCTTCCACCGTTTGCTACCGCCCGGGATCGGGCTGGTATCAAGCTTCAATTGGCGGAAAGTTTGATCATGGGCGGTAACATGCCGGAAGCCAGGATGGTCCTTGACACTGTGGAGGACACCAATCTTGAAAACACCAACATTGCACTTTACTTCAGCTACAGCTCAATGAGCGCGGCACTGAGGCAAGGCCCGGATACCATTCAGGCCCTGACTGCGCTGCGCGAAAGAGCCCAGCTAATGGGCTACAGACTGCATGCGATGAAGGTCGATCTTGACCTTGCGTTCGTGATGATGCGATCTGCGCCGGATTCCGGCAAAACATTCGTCAGCGACTTGATAAACAGTGCCCGGGATACAGGCATACACTGCATCGTCGATCGGGTTGACCGGCTTGCAAAAATAAATGAGTAGCCTTTGCTGTGTTTCGCTCTCGTTGCATGCGAAAATCGACGTCGGCACCAGGTTCCGTGTGCCGCCTATTGAGGATTTTCCGACCAGCGTTCAGCGGCGTCGAAATGAGCTTCGAGCCGCTCCATCGGCAGGTTTCCGCTCAAGCCAACAACCCGGTGATCCGGGTCAAAGAGGTAGGTGCGCGGCAATTCACCGTACCAGCCCGGGTCCAGGCGATGGCGCAGTTGGGCGGCCGGAGCATCACTAAACAACCAGTTGTCTTCGCCTTTGAGACCAAGCTCGGCCAGGCGCTCACCAACCTCGACAGCACGCTCCGGTCCGTCAACCGACAATAAAACCAACCGCCAATCAGGGTACTGTGCTCGCCACTTTCCCAATTCGACCAACTTTCCATGGCACGGACGGCAATCCAGCGACCACAGCAGCAGGACAAAAGCCTGACCTTGTTGGCTGGTCAAAATGTCGTCTCGGCTGCTGGCCTCGAAAAATTTGAGCTGCGCAGCAAGGGAATCGGCGCACACAATCGCCAGCAGCAAAATCAGACCCATTCTTTTCATTTCACAACATCCATCAGCACGTGCCCAGTTCCAGGCACCTGCCAGGAAAGCACGATCCGGCCTCTCAACACCAGCAATTGCGGATGATCCGTGGCGCCAATGGCTGCTGCCTGGGTAACCGAATCCGACCATGATTCGCCATGATCCCGCGAATACCGGGTCAGCAAAAAGCTTCGTTCACCATCGAATTCCTGCCATGCCAGCGCCACCTCGGAGCCAGTGACCGCCAATGCTGGCCGCGAAGGCAGACGGGACATGTCACCGAAGCTCATCACATGCGGTGTATGGTGGGCCATCTCGGTATTCGCTTTGGCGAAACCGAGATCGAACGAGCGATAGAAAAGGCCGCGCGCTTGCTCGGCAGCACTAAGCCAGGCCGCATGTATACGTTTGTCGGAGATGGCCATGGCCGGGCCATGATGGGGACAAGCCTCGATTTGCCAATCCTCAAAGCTCGCACGTTGCCATGAAAACCCATCCTGCCCCCATACGCCCAGAGCGTGGTCACGAATATTGCCTTCGAAAATGTGCCTCCATAGTACCAACGGTCGACCATTGGCATCACGATCTGTTGCCAATCGACAACACTCGCAACTTCCCAAGGCAATGGATTGCTCGGGTTGCAGCGGCTGATCCGGAGCATCAGTGCGGGTGAAATATAGCGAAGTGCCGACAAACGGCTCCCCGGCTTGCTCGGCGCGATAGCGATCCCTCCCGTCCAGCCATGTAATCAGCAGATCTCCGTTCGGACCCATGCTCAGATCGGCGAAGCTGTGACCTGTCTCCAATCCGTCCCGATTGATGTTCTCAGGCAGCGTGAAGGTTCGTCCAGCATTTGCCGAGCGACTGATCCGAAGATCACTGGTGAAACGCTTTTCGCCTGGCCGCGCCCAGATCACAACCAGATGGTCGCGGAAAACTCCCAGACGCGGTCGATTTTCTGGATCGATATTGATCCCTTCCGAATTGGCATTGACCAGCATCGGTGAACTGAACGACTGACCAAAATCCGAAGAGACATCAACATATAGTCGCCGCTGATCCTCCCACAACCGCCATAACTGGTCTTTCCGGTCTACCGCGATGGAGACTGTTCGGCTGCAGCGAATGTCGGGTTCAGATTCGTCATTCACCAACCTCATTGAATCGCAGCCCTCTGCCAACGCAGAAGACAGCAGCGCGCTCAGCACAACAAAGAAGATGAGACGCAACACACAAGTTTCAGAAGTCATAGCCCAGCAGCATAGTGGCAGTCGCATCGAAACGGAATGCGACAAATTGTCGCGCGACAATTGACCGCATTCCATGCGACCAATTTTTCTTCTAATCTCGATAGAAGTGGGCCACCCGGTATTGGTCAGCCCGACTTCAACTGATGAGGGGATGGGTAAGACCCGGGTTTGCAATTGGCATGCCCGATGAACCAATCGCTTTGGGAAAATTGAAATGGAAAATTGGAAATGATGAACTGGGCACTGAAAAGTCATTGGTGGCGCGTGTCGGAGAATCGCCTGAGGGCAAAGGCTTCACCGACTGGTTTGAGCGTTCTGTTCATACTCGGCGTGTTGGGTCTTTCCAGCCCGGTACGGGCTGATACCCAACCGATTGAACACCCCCGAATCGTGGTTAGGGCCGACGCCCGGCACGACAGCCTCAGTGTCTCTGACAGCAAGCAGGCTCGGACCGAAATGGACGGAATCCCCGGCGGGGTAAGTCTGATCGACGAGGCTGACATGCGTCGAAGCATTACCGCCAACATGGCCGAGGCGCTGGGTAACGTTCCGGGGCTCTTTGTTCGCAGCCGATTCGGTGGCGACGAGGTGCGCGTTTCCATCCGCGGCTCCGGCATCACCCAGACGTTTGGCGTTCGCGGGGTACGATTGCTGCGTGACGGCATGCCCGAGACCGGAGCTGGCGGTTTCACCAATCCCGAACTGGTGGACTTCGCTTCGGCCAGCTTCGTCGAAGTTTATCGCGGTGCCAATGCACTGCAGTTCGGTGGTGCCGATCTGGGCGGGGCGATCAACTTTGTCTCCCATACCGGCCATTCCGCGCAACCCCTGCGTGCCCGGTTGGAGGTCGGCAGTAACGGCTATTTCCGCCCTCAAGTCACTGCTGGCGGTCGTTTCGGCGCCGGCAACGATGGTTTTTTCTCGATCTCCGGAATTCGTAATGATGGCTTCCGCGACCATTCCGAACAAAGCACCGTACGCACATACGGCAATATCGGCCATCGCTGGAATGAGCGTTCGGAGAGCCGCATACATCTGACCGCACAGCACAACAATCTCAAGTTGCCCGGGCCATTGCGCTTGACCCAGTTGATGATTGATCCGGAACAGGCCAATGGGTTCTGGCGGGCCAATGCCGCCAAGCGCGATTTCGAACGCTATCAATTGGCACTGCAGCATGGCTTCCAGTGGGCTGGTAGCGTCCTAAAATTCGGCGGCTGGTTCGGACAGATCGCACTGGATCATCCATTGCCGTTCGTTGTTATTGATGACGACAGCGATCACTTCGGCACGCATCTCCGTCATGAATTGGACGGCATCCTCGGTGGGCGCTACCACCGTTTCGTTTGGGGCGTACAAGCCGCCTTCGAAAACAGCAACGGCCAGCAGTTTGCACCGGCCGGAAACGGCCGGCGAGGCACACTACTCCAGAACAACAGTGCCAAGGCCTCCAGTATTGAACTGTTCGCGGAAAGTCGATGGCAGTTGAGTAATTCGTTCAATCTGGTGACAGGCGCGCAAGCGGCGTTCGTCCGGCGCGCGGCGACTATCAACTTCGCCAACGCAACAGTTGGCAACATTGACGACAGCAAGAGCTATTCTGGTTTCAGCCCGAAAATCGGCATGGTCTGGCGAGTACGTGATGGAACTCAGTTATTTTCCAATCTTTCGGCAAGTTATGAACCACCCTCGCTGCAGGATTTCCGCAACGAAAACGACCCCAATCCGATTGCGCGCTCCAATCTCAAGGCGCAACAAGCCGTCACCGCCGAACTTGGCACTCGCGGCAGCGTCGGCGCGATGAATTGGGAAGCCGCACTTTACTACGCCTGGATCGATGACGAAATACTGCAACAGGAAACCGCACCTGGTTCAGGACAGGGGTTTGTTACCAATACCGACAAGACCCGCCACAGCGGCCTGGAGCTAAGCCTTTCCGGTGAGCACGAACTGCCCGGTGCGGCCGGCCGACACAAGCTGACCTGGAATCTAAGCTATACCCACAATCGCTTCCGTTTCAATCGCGACGCACAATTCGGCAACAATCGTCTGCCCGGACTGCCGCGCAACACGGGCAGACTGGAAATCGCTTACCGACATGCCTCGGGCTTTTACATCGGCCCGGCGATCGAGGCCGCCGACCGCACCTATGTTGACTTCGCCAATACGCTCGAAGCGCCCGGCTATGGCATTTGGAGTTTGCGCGCAGGATATGAACATGGTGATAAACTCAAATTCTTCGCAGAAGGTCGCAATCTGGCTGAAAAAGCGTATGTTTCCAATACCGGCATTACAGCTAACGCCATGGGCAACGATGGGAATTTCTTCAATCCTGGTTTGACGCGTACTTTTTTTGCTGGAGTCGAAGTGTTGTTTAATTGATGGAGGCCAACTTGTCCGACCGACAGACCGATCCTTGGCGCAGCACCTTGGCGGCAAACCTGGGCCGCCTGGTGGCACTACGTTGGTTTGTGATCACAGGTTGCCTGGTGTTGTTGTCAATCTCGCTCACCGGAATCGAGTTCGTGATAGCCACTCCGGCGGCCTGGGCATCGCTGGCACTGTACGCCACTGCCAATGTCGGGGTTTGGCTACTACTTCGCCAGCGCGAGCTTGTAGGTGAAGGCGTTTTCCTGGCCAACCTGGTTCTGGATTTGTTGGTGTTATTCGTGTTCCTGCATCAAACTGGCGGCTCGACCAATCCGTTCACACCGCTTTTCCTGCTTCCCGTGATCGTCGCAGCGGCCACTTTGAAAGCAACCTCCATCTGGGTCGTCACGGCACTTTCCATCGGCGTCTACACGCTCCTGATCTGGCGTACGCCCAAAAGCCATGACCATCATGGCATGCAGCCTGAATTCGACTTGCATGTTGTCGGCATGTGGCTGGGACTGACTTTTCTCGCCGGACTGGTCGCCTACTTCGTGACCTGGATGGGACGCGCTCTGCGTGATCGCGAGCGGGCCTTGTCCGAGGCAAGAGAAAGAGCTTTGCGCGACGAAAGGATTATTGCTTTGGGAGCCATGGCCGCCGGTGCGGCGCACGAACTGGGTACTCCGTTGAGTACCATAACGGTGCTACTCAAAGAGATGGAGCAGGGACAGGAGCCCCTGGACACAGTTACACACAAGCGTATCAACTTGTTACGAACCCAGGTTGATCGCTGCAAATCCGTGCTTTCCGCACTCAGCGCCCATGGCCACGAGATCCGCGCCGAAGCCGGACACGGCTCGACTCCGACGATATTTCTGGAAGCCCTGATCAGGCAATGGCAAGTATTCCGGCCAGACGTGAAACTGCATTTCACCTGGCATGGGCCGGCACCAAGCCAGCTGATGCTGGCCGACCAGACATTGGGCCAGGCGCTTTGCAGCTTTCTCAACAATGCTGCCGACGCATCATCAGAGTTGATCGAAGTGACTGGTTGGCAGGACGGGAATTGGCTGAACATCCAGATCGACGATCAGGGCGAAGGAATAAGTGAGCAAATCGCCCGCAATCTCGGCAGTAAGCCGATCAGCACCAAATCAGGCGGTCGCGGGATGGGGATCGGTATGCTGCTCGCCCATTCAGTGATCGATCGTTTGGGTGGTCGGGCAGAGATCATATCAACCGGCGATCAGGGAACCAGCATTCGCATCAGGTTACCGCTTGACAAATTATTGTTCGACCCAGTCGAGCGGTTTCCGCAGCAACCGGCGCAGGTAACGTGAACGAAGTGGCGCAACTACTGATCGTTGAGGATGACGATATCTTCGGAGAGGTGCTTAGTGATGCCATGGCGGCGCGCAACTATCAGGTGCGATTGGCTGCGGATCGGGCCACGGCTCAAGTTATTCTGAAAAAGTTCCGACCGGACTTCGTTGTGCTGGACTTGAACCTGGACGGGGATTCCGGCCTGAGTTTGATTGAATCATTAAAAACCATCAACCCCAATGTGCGAATTCTGATGTTGACCGGGTACGCCAGTATTGCCACCGCGGTCGAAGCGATCCGGCGCGGTGCAACAGAATATCTGACCAAGCCTGCAGATGCCGACCAGATAGAAGCCGCACTGCGCGGAAAAACCAGTCAACAATCGCCTGCAATTCCCAGCCAACCCATGAGCGTGCGACGACTCGAATGGGAGCACTTGCAACGAGTGTTGACCGAGTGCGACGGTAACATTTCCGAGGCCGCCAGGCGATTGAGCATGCACCGCCGCACCCTACAACGCAAACTGCACAAGCGACCGGTACGTCACTAATCGCTCTTCAACCTAAGTTTTTGCTTTCCGGCATGTCAAACGCGTTGCGAACCCAGGCCAGGTAGTCCTGATTGGTGGAAATCACCTTGCCCGGTGAATCCGACAATTTCACGACCGGCTGGCCGTTGCATTCGGTCATCTTGATCACGATATTGATCGGTGCCGCGCCAGTGTCGTTGGTCAGGTTGGTGCCAATGCCAAACGATACGTTGATACGATCATGAAACTGGCGCCAGATTGCGGCGGCTTTGGGGATATCGAGCGAGTCCGAAAAAACCAGGTTCCTGGTTTTGGGATCAACCCGATTATTCTGATAATGCTCGATCATGGCCTGGGCCCATGCATGGGGATCACCGGAATCCTGACGGGCACCGTCAAACAGCTTGCAGAAATACATATCAAAGTCGCGCAGAAACGCTTTCAACCCATAAGTATCCGACAGCGCAATTCCCAGGTCGCCACGATACTCACGCGCCCAGACCTCGAAGGCGAAGCGCTGAGTTTCGGCCAGTCGCGGACCCAGGGCCTGACAAGCCTGAATGAATTCATGGGCCATGGTGCCGATCGGCACTAGCCCAAGCTCCAGAGCCAGGCGTACATTGCTGGTCCCTCGCAAGCTCCCCGGAATGGCTTTGGCAAGCGTTTGCACGACTTCATCATGCCACTGACGCGAGAAGCGCCGACGCGTGCCAAAATCGGCGAATATGAAGGAATCCGGATGCTCAAGACTTTTGACCTGGTCAATCTTTTCGCGTATGCGCCGTCGACCTTCATCAAGATCATGATCCGGATAATAATGGCGGCCATACAGTTCACTGATGATTGCCAACACCGGAACTTCGAACAGAATGGTATGCAGCCAGGGGCCACGAATGGTCAGCGTCAATTGACCTTCGCTTTGTCCCACCTGAACAAAGCGTGACTGCAGATGAAACAAGCGCAGGAACTCAATAAAATCGGGTTTGATATAGCGCAGACTTTTCAGATAATTCAGCTCATCAGGAGCCAGGCGCAAGGAGCATAAATGCTCTATCTCACGTTCGATATCGGCTTTTAACGGCAGCAAATCCACCCCTGACGAACGGCAGTTGAATCGATATTCAACCTCGGCAGCCGGAAACTGATGCAGCACGGCCTGCATCATGGAGTATTTATAGATATCGGTATCGAGTAACGACTCGATAATCATGTTGACCTCTCGAACTCATCAATCCCATCGATGGTTTTGATACCGGCCTCGCGCATTTCCTCAAGTGCCGCGCTCACGCTGTGTTCAGCGATGCCGCGACAGGCAGCCAGATTCAATACCACCTGAAAACCGGCATGCTGCAACTGAAGTGCTGTGGACTTGACGCAATAGTCGGTAGCCAGACCACCAACCAGCACCTGAGCAACATCGCGTGCCTTCAGCCATTCGATCACGCCGGTACTCAGCTTCTCTTCGATGTCGTGGTAACAAGCACCGTAAGGGTGCATGTCCAGCTCTACCCCCTTCCAGACGAAAAAATCATAGTCGGCGGGTCGAGGCAGACCAGGCAATAATTCGAACCCGTCGGTCCCTGGGACAGCATGCACTGGCCAGTGCTCTTCCACATTCCTGCCTTCGACCCCCGGCTGACCGATTTTCTTAGGATCTGTGGTCACCCAGACGGCTTGCGGGCTGTGAGCATCCTTGGAACCGACCCGCCAGGCTGCAGCAGCTGCCTGGCGATTGAGTTCTTCAGCGATTTCATCGCCACCTTCAACCGGCAACTCGTTCGGGCACAGTGGAGTGAAGGTGCGTTGCGCATCGACATCGAAACTTGCGATATGTTGTTTGTCAGGTCGTGGCACGGTATTGGTCAGTAATTGCAGACTCCGTCAATTATAAAGGTCAATCCAGATCGGGTAACGATTTCCGGCAGGATTGCGGCGGCCGATCTCGAATCATGTTTCCGTACAGACTTGCCCAGAGGTTCCATAGGGCCCGCGCAACCATAACTTCCGAGTTTGCGCGGGCCCTTAGCCCACTGCCGGAACACCGATCAGCACAGGATGCAGCCAGAAAACAAAGACCAGGTAAAGCCCCAGACCGCCAACAATGACGATGACATCATTGAAGGCCGTGGCCGGAAGCTGCGGCGAGACACTTGGCGCGGTGCGACGTTTGATCGAGATTCGATCGACTATCGCCCAGGCCAGGAACCCGCCGAACAGCACCACGTCGGCCAGCGCGCCGTTGACCAGCAAGTGTCCCAATGCCCAGGCCTTGACCGCGATCAGTAATGGATGCTTGAGCGCACTTTGAACGCGGCCCGGCAGGTGCGAGGCCAGCAGCGCAGGAAAGACAATCAGCATCAGCAACATGTTCAGATGGCGCAGAAAAGGTGGCGGCTGATACAACACCACCGGATCCATGCGCGCCTGGCCGTAACCGATCACGATCAACAAAAAACCTGCCAGTGCAATAAGGCTATACAACACTTTGTAGCCGGTCAGACCCAAGCCGTTGACCAGGCGTGCCCTGACCGGCTCGGCCACAATCCGAATGGAATGAATACCCAGAAACAACAGCAGACCCAGAATCAGCAGATTCATCCGAATTTCTCCCTCGAAAGACTCAAGTATGACCCAATCGACCTCGGTGATTCCAGGTCACTATGAATTCCGTCACGGGGAACCACCGGAATAATTGATGGTCGCAACGTCATGGCCGCAGCTCAGGGCCCGATTTCCAGTCTTTTTCAGGAGCCAACAATGCGAATCAAGAATGCCCTCTCTGCCGTTCTGGTGTTGCTGCTTGTCAGCGGATCAGCCATCGCCGACTTCGAACGCATCGAAGATCGACTCACGACTCTGCTCGGCGCCGACGCCGAATGGGAACTGGCCAGCACGCCGATTGATGGCTTGATTCAAGTGACTTTGGGGTCCGATGTTTTTTTCCTGACCGAAGACGGTCAATTCTTTGTCCAGGGTCGACTGGTCAACCTGGACACCCAGGATGATTTGAGCGAGTTGGCAAAACGCGGAATCCGATTGCAAGCGCTTGAAACTCTGGATCAAAGTACGCTGATTACCTACGGGCCTGACAAAGCCGACTACGAGTTACTGATCTTCACGGACACCGACTGCGGCTACTGCCGCCGCCTGCATGATCTTGTTGCCGACTACAACGAGCTCGGCATTCGAGTCAGCTACGCGGCGTTCCCGCGCGCCGGCATTGGCAGTCCCACGTACGACGACCTGGTGTCGGTCTGGTGTGCCGAGCAGCCGGCCATCGCCATGAACCGTGCCCAGGCCGGCCAATCGCTCGAACCACGCCAGTGCGACAACCCGGTACGCTCCCACTTTGAACTCGGTCGCCAGTTCGCAATAAGCGGAACGCCCACCATGGTTACACCATTCGGTGAACTGATCGGCGGCCTCGTTCAACCCGATGATCTGCGCAGTCGACTGGACGCTGCGGCCGAACGGGCGGAGACGATCGCAGCGCGCTAAGGGCCCGCGCAACAATGACTTCCGAGTTTGCGCGCCCAGTGGTGCGTCGAATGCGGTTGCGACGACCGAGCG
>CAZFYM010000027.1:0-4092 GCA_964523755.1 uncultured Wenzhouxiangella sp.
GACGATGGTAACCAATTGAATTTATTCAACTTTTAAACCGGACACTAGTGATACGCAATGAATAACCAGGCCCTGAAGTTGGATTCCGGAGACTTGGTGATGGCCATGCGTGATCAGTCCAGAGAATGGATGATCGACATGAAGACAGGACAGCTGTGCATGGACCCTGAAGAGGCTGCCCTGCTCCTGGGTAGTGAAGAAGCCAACGCCTTTGCGCCAGCCGACTCGAAACGGGTACTAGCGATACCTGATTTTCACGGCTCGGACGGTTATCGGCTCATGCAGCGCTTCGCGCTGGAGCAGGCCGGCCGTGAAGCTTCACCGCATTTGCAAAAGGCGCTGGAAATGAGCAAGCCCTTTCGCCGGTTCAAGGACTCGCTGACTGAGTTTCCCGTTGACGAGGCCCGCTGGTTCGAGTTCGAAACCGAGGAAATGAAGCGAATCGCCGAAGACTTTTACAACACAGGGATACACCGTGCATTGGACCGATTCACCCGCCGAACCGGTATCCTGATCGGTAGCTGAGGAGTTAGGACGCAATCTGGGACACCCCACCAAACCAAGCAAAAGTCCTACACCACACAGGGTGGTTTTCCTATTCCAGCTTGCTGTATGCCTTGCGACACTGGCGGCATGACCTATCCACGCAGCCAGATCGCGCCTTCCGGCGAGCCGGGGTTCTTCCATGTGGTTAGCCGTTGCGAATCAGGGAGGCTGTCCTGTTGTGCATTCGGAAAAATGGTGTGTACCCTAGTTTCTCAACTAGCCGAGAGGAATCTGATTCTCTTGATAATACTGACTCTGATCAAACATCCTTCATTGCTGCTTCTAGAACGGCTCTTCGCTTCTTTCTCTCGATTTCAGGATCGGCCTTTTGAAGGTATTCAACAGCAGAAAGGTCGTCACCGCGCTTTCTATTCTGTCGAGGCTCCAATGCTTCAATCATGATCGCCTCCAACGCCGGCATTAATTTCTGGCTTGAGTATGATGCCGGGATTTGCCCAAGCTTTCCTTTGTCGGACACCGGCAGCAAACCGAACCATGAAAAACGATCCCACCGTGTGGAGAGGCGATCGACTGTGTGCTCGTAAAGTCGTCTTGCCAAAGCGCGCTCTACAGCTCTGCCAACGTAGATGATCTCCCGCCCATCGTATAGTAGATAGATTCCAACCTGATCGCGGAAATCTACTGGCTCCGCGCCTAGCTGCTGCATCCCGAGAAGGCTTGGTTGCGATTTCCAGTCGATAAGGTCCCTTCTCCAGAACATTCCAAAGGAACTGATAACGTCATACTGCGCTTCGTTGCTAGGTTCATCGGCATCATCAATTTTCTTTGCTGCAGCCTCGCGCTTCTTCGATACTTTTGGAGCTCGAAGGTAGTACTCACCCCTTCCGACCTTGATAAAAGGCGAGTCATCACCCTCGTTGTTGATCGAATTGGACAGAGTGACACTGACTGTTGCTGCAGGTGTTGCCCCAATACTCTTAGTTCGCAACTCTTCCGATACGATCTTTTCAGCGATATCTTTGTAGTGCATTGGTCCATCGGAGGCAGACAAAACCGTAATGATTGCCTGTTTCCAGGGAAGGTCTTTTGCCATTGTTAGAATCCCCATCGAATCAATTGTTTATGAAAATGATTGTTGCGCCCGTGCAACCTGTCCCGGCATTTCTGAAGTCGACCATGGGTGTTTAGAGGGGCGTCGAATTCCTATTTCGACCTGGAGCCCTCCCCGATTCAGTCTGAATCTGCCACAATGGTTGCGCACTTCGGGGGCTGACTGACAAGGCTTTGTGGTCTGTTCTCATTGATTTACAAAGGGAGCAGACGTGACGGGCGCGACTCTGACATGGCTCGATCTTACCGCGACGGACCGGGACAAGGTTCGGCGGGTGCTTGACCTGTTCAAGGAGCAGGGCACGGTTGATGAGTTGGGGTTGGGCAGTCTTCGGGATGTTTTGTCGAATGCGCTGTTTCCCGGCACCTCGGTGCTGCACACTCGTTTGCGCTACCTGCTGTTCATACCCTGGATTTATCGGGAAATCGAGTCGTGGGGTGGCGGTTGGGATGTGCCGCAGAGTGCTCGGCAGATGGAAGTGACGCTGATTGATGGCCTGGCCGCAAGCGATGACTGATCTTGCCCAGCAGTTCGTCCAGACTCTTGCCGGAGACGCCCTTGCGCACGCCGTATTGCAGAACGAAGTCACCGTAGCGAAAGACCATGCAGCCATCGACGACCAGCAGACCGGCCGATTCGACCGGCACTTCCACGGTTACGGCATCTGCTGTCAGCGCCCTGATTTGGCGCAGTCGCCGAGCCACGGCCGTGGGTACCTGCAACTCATCAAAATGGTAGTGTCGGGCAGAGAATCAGCAGCGGACGCGGCCAGACTTATCAACGTGCATCGGGCAACGATTTGCCGAATCCTGGAAGCGGCGCAAGACACTTCTACAGACGGTGAATGAGTGCAATCTTTCGTTCTGCTACATCAAGAATTGGTTCGGCCACGGCGTCCGGGAAATTCTGAGGCATCGCTTGAGCGATTAATTTGTCAATATGCGTTATGGCGTCTAATATAAATTTAGACGCCAGGGCGAATCGAGCAACAGAATGATTGACGGGGTACACTAGGCTCTGCCAAGAAGCAGGGGCACCGTGGGGGCACAAGCTTGTTGGAGTTTATTGGCAAAGGTTGAGAGAAAGTGCCCCTATATTGCCCCTAAACCCCCCGAATTCCCGAGACGTCCAGACTGCAGATAGGGGCGAATCTCTCCTAATATACTGATTTTAGTAAAGAAAAAAGTGGTGCCGGCTGAGAGATTGCTGCGGCACTGCGTGCCTTGCCCTTCGGGCTGTCACTTCGTTCCAGCGATTGTGTGCTGCGCACACAATTCGACCTTGATTGTTATTGTCGGGAGTTCGATGAGTTGTCGCTAGTTGAGGTGGCTCCGAAATGTCAGTGCCCTTCCAGAATATGGTGCCGGCTGAGAGATTCGAACTCCCGACCTACTGATTACAAATCAGCCGCTCTACCACCTGAGCTAAGCCGGCATCTGAGGCAAGCCGGCATTTTAATCGTTTTTGCGCTGGGATTGAACCCGATGACGTTTGTGCGAAATTGCTTCCAGGCCACTGGTCCGGATTGCAGTGACTGATTCCGTTACAATCGCGCGCCATGGAATGGATTGATATCGGGTGTAATCTCACCCATGACAGTTTTGATGCCGACCGCAAGGTCGTGATTGAGGCCGCGCGTGCGGTGGGCGTGATGCAGATGGTGGTCACGGGCGCATCGGAAGACGGAAGCGTGAAAGCGCTCAAGTTGGCCCAGGAATGGCCCGGCGTGCTGTTTGCCACGGCCGGCGTGCATCCGCATCTGGCCTCTGAGTTCACGGCCGATACGGCCAGCGTGCTGGCCGAACTGCAGCGCGAACAAAGCGTGGTGGCTGTGGGCGAATGCGGACTGGACTACTTTCGCGATCTTTCGCCGCGCTCAGACCAGCTCCATGCTTTCGAGCGGCAGTTGGAACTGGCGGTCGAGGCAAAAAAGCCGCTATTTCTGCATCAGCGCGATGCCCATGACGATTTCCTGGCAATCCTGCGGGAATTTCGGCCGCAGCTGAGTCAGGTGGTCGTGCACTGCTTTACCGATACCCGCCAGGCCATGCGGGACTATCTGGAACTCGATTGCCATATCGGCATCACCGGCTGGATCTGCGACGAACGTCGCGGGCATCACCTGAAGGAATTTGTCGCCGAGATTCCGGACCATCGGCTGATGCTGGAAACCGACGCGCCCTATCTGAAGCCGCGCAATCTCCGACCCAAGGTCAAGGCCCACCGCAACGAACCCCAATGGCTTCCCTGGATCGGCGGCACCGTCGCCGCCTGCCGCAACCAATCCCCCGTCAAACTGGCCGAACAGACCTCTGCTTGCGCAAGAGAGTTCTTCGGGCTGGAAGATGAACGGCCAAAGGCCTAAAGGAAAAAACCTGTTTTCTCGCAGTTAATCAACTCGCTGACAGGGCAGTCTGTTGCAGCATGGCCAGGCGGCGGTGCTGCATTTTGAGGCGGTATTCAAGTTCCTTGTA
>CAZFYM010000027.1:4102-40648 GCA_964523755.1 uncultured Wenzhouxiangella sp.
GTCTTGCGCCAGCGGTCGCGCAGGGCGTCGGCACCGGACTGGACGCGTTCGGCCTGGACGGCCTGCCACTGGATGACGGTTTCCTTGAACTGCTGGTACTCGCGCTCCACCGTCTCACGCCAGGTCATGGCCGACTCATCGGCATTGGCCAGGCGTTCACGTAGCTGACGGAATTGCATTTGCAATCGGGCGCGCTGAATCTTGAACTTGGGGGTGCGCTTGAGATCATACGCCAGCCCAAGCCAGGCACTGGCCGCGATCAGCCACTTGCCGGGATCAAACTGCCACCAGCGCAGGCCGTTGCGATAGTCGGCCTGGAAAGCGTGGTGGAAATTGTGATAGCCCTCGCCCCAGGTCAGCAGCGCTATGACGCCGTTATCGCGGGCTGTGTTCTGGTCGGAATAGTTGCGCTTGCCCCAGGTGTGAGCCAGCGAATTGATGAAAAACGTGCAGTGCTGGGAAAATGCCAGACGAAAAGCGCCGGCCAGCAGAATTGTTCCCAGAATATCACCAAACATCAGGCCGAAAAACAGCGGCACACCCAGGTTCAAGGTCCAGACCATCGGCCAGTAGGTGCGATGCTGCCACATCACGATCGGATCCTTCTGCAGGTCCTTGACCTGGTCGAAATCAATCTTGCTGGTCGGCCAGTCGCGCACCATCCAGCCCATATGCGCATGCCAGAAGCCGGTCTTGATCGAGTGTGGATCCTGATCCACATCATCAACATAGCGGTGATGGATACGGTGACGCGCGCACCAGATCAATATGGAATTCTGCAACGAAAAGATGCCGAAGAACGCCAGCAGCGCCCGCAGTGGACGGCGGGCCTGATAGGTGCGGTGCGACCACAGGCGGTGATAACCGGCGGTGATCGACAGGCCGCTGAGAATCAGCAAGACTGCCATCAGGGCCCAGGCTGCACCCGTAAACCCTACGGCAATTCCGTAGATGGGTGCGACAACCAGGCCGGCCAGATTGACGGCCACGAAGAAAATGACATTGGACTTGACGATTGGGGGCTTGAGTTCGGACATGATGCTCTCTGTCGGATTAGGCGAGCGAAACGGCGCTCAGGTTGATTGAAATATGGGGATGGACAGTGGATAAGCCCAGACCTCACCTTCGGACGCCTTGATGGCACCGATGATCGGAAAAATAATCGAGAATATAATCAGCGCAACTATGGTGAAAATACCGATCACCAAAAATATCAGGAAAACACTGGCAACGAAATAGATCGCCGCGCTGATCATCCAGTTGAAAACCACGTGTCCATGCGGCACCAGGCCCGGCAAGCTGTCCTTTTTCAGCACGTAAATGATGATTGGCACCACCAGTCCGGACAGCAGCGACAAATGCAATATCATCGCCCGCTGTTTGGTCTCTGCATCGGCAGTTTCAACAGCATTGCTCGGTTCGTCGTTCATTTTGGCTTCCGATTGAATGTTTGTTTGTTTGTTCAACGTCGACCGGATTCGGTAGCGACGCTGACGGCAGTAATACCAACCACATTGGCCGCATCGAGTACCCGGACCAGCGAGTTGGTGTCCGAATCCGGATGGGCCGCAATGATCAGGGGTGAGCTTGGGCTCTGGGCTCGCTCGCGCTCCAGATTGGCCCGCACCGCAGCCGGCTCGACCTGGCGATTATTGACCGAAATCATGCTGAGCTGGTTGATGCGAACCAGGATCGGCAGATTATCATCCTGCTGATCCACCATCTCCGGGTCCTGACTGGGGCGAGAAACATCCAGGCCTTTTTCACGCACAAATGAGGTCGTGACAATAAAAAAAATCAGCATAATGAAAACAATATCAAGCATTGGCGTGATATTGATTTCCGTATCGTCCTCAGGACGATGGCGCTTGCGCATGGTCAGCCATCCCGGATCGTTGATGACAAGAAGAATACCGTAACCGAGGTGTATTCGCCAACTGCCAGATCATTGAGAAATCATCCGGAATTGGAGGCTTTGGCCGGTCGCTTCCATCCCTCAACGGTGCGCTGACGGGTCCGGGCCAGCGTCAATTGCCCTTCCGGTGCATTCTGAGTCAGCACGCTGCCAGCCCCGACCGTGGCACCAGCGCCAATCTCGACCGGTGCCACCAATGAGCTATTGGAGCCGATAAATGCCTCCGGACCGATCACGGTACGGTGCTTGTTGACGCCATCGTAATTGCAGGTAATTGTGCCGGCTCCGATATTGGCTGCCTGTCCAATCTCGGCATCACCGATATAGCTCAGATGACTGGCCTTGGCATCCGGCCCAAAGCGGGCATTCTTGACCTCGACGAAATTGCCGATCTTGACCCCCTCGGCCAGTTCGGTTCCCGGACGAAGCCGGGCAAACGGACCGATCTCACAAGCCCCCGTGGTGGTGACCGACTCCAGCATACTATAGGGCTTGAGGCGGGTGCCGGCGGCCAGATCGCAGTGGTTCAAGACGCAGCCCGGACCAATCACCACATTGTCACCCAGCACCGTGTCACCTTCCAGAATCACGTTGACGTCAATCATCACATCCTGCCCGAGCCTGACCCGACCGCGGATCTGAACACTGTCGGGATCGGCCAGGGTTGCGCCTGCGGCCATCAACTCAGCTCGTGCCCGACGCTGAAAAACCTGTTCGAGTGCGGCCAGCTGGGCTCGATCATTGGCACCGAGCAACTCGCTGGCATCATCTGCCACCAGTGCCTGCACCCGACAATCCGTGTCGGACGCAATCCCGATGCAGTCGGTCAGATAGTATTCGCCCTGAGCATTATCCGCACTGACCTGCTTAAGCCAGCCCGCCAGATCGCCCGCCCGGGCACACAGCACACCGCTGTTGACCTCGTCGACGGCGCGCTCTTGATCACTGGCATCCTTTTCCTCACGGATTGCCCTGACCCGTCCCTCGCCGTCACGCAGAATGCGCCCGTAACCGGTAGGGTCGGCGGCGCGAAAACTGAGCACTGCCAGCCCTGCATCCAGTGCAACAAGATCAGCCAGGGTCTGTCGCCGGACCAGCGGCATATCGCCCGGCAGGATCAATACCCGGGCCGACGGGTCGATATCCGGCAGCGCCAGCGCAGCAGCATGCCCGGTGCCCAGGCGCTTGTGCTGGGTCACGAATCGGCAGCCCCGGCCCGCCAGCACCGCGGAAACCTGTTCAGCACCCGCGCCGACGACCACATGCACTGCGTCCGCCTGCAAACCGGCTACGCTGTCGATCAGATGCTCCAGCATCGGTCGCCCAGCGATCGGCTGCAGTACCTTGGGCCGCGCCGAGTTCATTCGCTTGCCCTCGCCGGCGGCGAGAATGATCACTTCCAGCATGGTTTTGCGCTCCCGCTCATGACATTTCAACCCAGGGCCTGAGTATAGCGGCCACCCCGCCATCCGTTAGACTTGGCAACGAATCCATCCCGACGGAACTGACCCATGCTTGATCAATTGACTCTTGAAGACTTCAAGCCACTCATCGGACAGCGCCTGCGACTTCGCTTTGGTGAAAACGAGCAGATGGGCGAAGTCATCGAGGCCCGGCACGTCGGGCAACTAATTGAGGGCCACAGACAAGCCTTCTCGGTCGTTTTGGCCAGCGGCAGCCCGGAACAGTATTTGCCCCAAGGCATTCATGTCCTGATCCACCCAAGCTTCGGCGAGCTCGAGCTGTTTATGGTGCCGATTGGCCCCGAGGCCGGTCAAATGCGTTATGAAATCAGCTTTTCCTGATCCCGCCTTCCAGACGCATGAACCGGTAAAGCCCTTGTGCTCCCTGGTCGACGAAACCCAGACGCTGATACCAGACGCGCGCCGGATTGTCGGGCTCGACGTGAAGGCTGACAGCTTGCTGACCGACCGTGGCAAGATCCAGGACCGCGGCCATTAGCGCCCTGCCCCAGCCCTGTCCACGCTCGTCGGGGAGCAATGCGATGTCCATCAGCCGCAGTTCCGCAGGCTGTCGAACCAGGTAGATTCGCCCAACGGATCGAGCGCCATGCGCAACCACCAGATAGGCCGCGTCAGGGAAATGCTTGCGATAATGGCGAATCTGCGCCGTTGACTGCCGCTTCAGAAACGCCGCCTTGGCCGGTTCCGGCCAGTCGACCCGAGCCAGCTCTCCGGCGCGTGTGGATGCGTACAGATCGGAAATAAACGGGTAATCCTCCGGCACTTCGTGGCGCACGGTCAATCCGGACTGTCTTGCCGCCAGTGCCTGACTGAATGCCTCGGCCAGCCTTGCCGCCACCCCTGCAGGCGGTATCAGCAATTCAGCCGGAGACGGCAATTCAAACGCGGGACACATCCAGCATCAGGCTAATCAGGCCCGGATCGCAGCCCGGCCCGGTAAAACGGGCGACACCCGGCACCCAGCACAGCCTGGACCAATCTGGTGGGCCGGCGGTTCCGGTCGGATCAACCACCAGAAGATAGCGTCCGGGGGACAAAACCGGGCGAATCCAGGAGGTAAGCGGCAAATCAAGCGTGCGCTGGCCGCAACGCAGGCGAAGCGCCTTGAGCGCGCGTGCCATCGAATGAACTTCCAGGTCAACATCCTGGCCGGGTGACTCATCGCGCCACAGTGCAAATGGCTGATCCGGGAACGCTCGATACAGTAAATCGACCGCCAGATTCGACGTTGGGCCCGATCCGCTGAGTCCTTCCGGAGCGCGCAGGCGAATTCGCAAGCCCTGGTCGGGTGCCACCCGTTCCGTGATCCACCAGCCTGAACGCAACCCCGGGTAACCAGCATCATCCGTCACCAACGTACTCCACCAGGACTGGATGGCCGGCCCGGCCGGCTCAACGGCCAGGTAACGAGGCAATCCGGCCAGACCGGTGACAGGTGTGGCCAGTGCGAGCGATGCAGTAGCCGTTGAGGCCGCCATGAACCGGCGCCGGGAGCGGCTGAATCTGATCAATAGCTTGTTCATGGGTCGACTCACGGTCTTTGAGGAAAAATGCCCTGAAGGGCAATGATAATGGTCACTGCCAGATAGGGTTGGCGGTTGTTATGCGGCTGGCCACCGCCTTGGGGCGACAGGCTTTGATTGGCCATGACCACCGGATTGGCACCGTCCTGGCGAAAACCGAAGCCGCCGGAGGTTCGGGCGATGGCGCGATCCGGACCGGGTGCATTGAGATCGCCCGGATCGGGCACCGCCCGCAAGGCGTGAGTGTGATTGGGCATTTCGGAGTCGAGCAGACTGACCGCCGCCGAACCACCGGTCTCGCCCAGCGCCCGAAAACTCAGACCCGGGCCGTTGCCAGGCTGCATCGGAGCCCGTCCGCGCAGGTCCGGGAGCGCGAAAGTGCTCAGCCCGTTACCGCCATAGGTGGTCCCGAGTAACGAAAACAGTGCCGTATTCTGGCTGATTGGCAGCAGCTGACCGTTGCACTGGGCCCAACCAGCGGGCGCGAAGTTGCCGGCGAAAATGCGAATTTCAGCAAGAAAAGGTTCGGACATGCCAGAAAATCCTCAATTGGGACTGGGGAAAATGCCAAAAAGCGCGATGATGAAATTCACGCATTGAAAGGGCATGACGTTGGTGTGCGACTGACTGCCGCCTGCCGTGCTGATGCTGCTGATATTCAGGGAAACGCCCGGCGTGTCTTCAGCATAGGGATTGATCTGGGCCGACTCTGCCATCACCGAGCCCCCGGGATTGGCCGAATTGCCGCGCACCGTGCTGACCTGGAACGGAACATGATCGTGAGACGGTAACTGATTGACGGTGAGAGTCACCTCCTCGAGGCCGCCGCGCTCGCCCAACTGACGCGGACTCAGGCCGGGCCCGCTACCGGCATGAATGGGTAATCGACCACGCAGATCAGGCAAGGCGAAAGTAGTCTGCCCATTGCCGCCGTAGATGGTGCCGATCAGGGAAAACAAGGCACTATTTTGAGAAATGGCAAGCAACTGGCCATCGCAAAAAGCCCATCCGACCGGCGCAAAATTGCCGCCAAACATCCGGATTTCGCCAATAAAAGGTGTGGTCATGACTGTGCTCCGGTCAAGGGTCAGTTTGGCGAGGGGAAAGTGCCCTGCAGCGCGATACAAAAGTGCAGCGCGAGATAGGGCTGCATATTCGGGTGCGCCTGGCCGCCGCCGGCTGCAGCGACTGTACCGGTTCGCAGTGGCGTCAGCGCATCGGCCGGTCCGTACAGTCCATTGGCCGCAGCGAGCAGGTTATCCTGAGGCACTGGCGAATCAGCCGCTTCCTGCGAGGCGCTCACGCCATGCACATGGCCCGGCATTTCGGCCACGCTGAGCGTGTGAGTTTCTGCACCGGCGCGCTCGCCGAGGCTGACTCCGTTGCCAAAGTGAATCGGTGAACGGCCACGCAGGTCTGGTAGCGCGAAATTGGTCTCGCCGTTCCCGCCGTAGGTGGTCCCCAGCAGCGCAAACAACGCCTGGTTCTGATTGATCGGCAACAACTGCCCATTACAGAACGCCCATCCCTGCGGCGGGAAAGTGAAGCCGACCATCTTGATTTCGGCCAGGAACGGTTGTGACATGACTTACCTCGTCATCGATAAATGGAGCGGCGCATCTAAGGCTGCGGACACGCTGCACCTGCGCCGGTAAACCCGCCGCCAGCGGCGCTGAAAGTCGCCGATCCGGTGGGCACGCCGACGTTGGCACCCTGGACAAACGTCACCACGGCAGCGGTATCACTGACCGCCCCGCCGTAGCCCGGCAGGTTAACCGTGGAGGCATTGCGTTGGCGGAAACGGAAATCATCGGCCCCGAAAGCCCCTGAGCCAGACAGGGTGTTGTTGCGAATATCCAGGCAGGCGTTGACCGTGCCGGCCGCGGTGGTGCCGATATTGGCCTGCAATCCATTGAGCGGGAATGCGGTCAGATTGGGTTCCTGGATGGTATTGCCCGTTGCGGTCACATTGAGTACCGAGCCGGGATCACCGGCTTGAAACAGCAAGCCGAACGGATTGCTCCACTGGCGAATCTGGTTGTTGAGCACCGACACGGTCACCTCGCCCAGGCCGGTGGCATTGACCACCACTCCGCTGCCCTGCGACGATCCTGATCCATTGACGCCGGTCTGTCCGATGGTATTGCCGGTGATCGCACCACGCATTGACGAGGCCGCCGTACTGGTCGCACTCTGGAAGTAGGTCATCGCGTTGACCACCGAGTCGCGGATGGTATTGCCCGAGACATCGAAGACCACCTCGGCCGACTGGCTATTGCTCAGTATGAAACTCTGGCCGAGAGCACCGGGATGGCCGCCGGTCAGGGTGTTGCCAGTAAAGATCAGATCCAGCGTAGCCGAACCGTTGGCATCCGCATCGAAATGATCTCCTCGATTGGCCGAGAACGTGCTGTTGGTGACGATCACAGCAACAAATGCCGTGCCGGTGGCCTCGACTCGCAGTCCATCGTTGCTCAGTGGTCGGGCTGCATTGCTGAAGGTACTGTCGGAAATGATCAGGCGATCGAGAATGCCGCTGTCGTTGACCACGCGTACATTATCCTCGACGCCACCGGAAATACTGGTTCGGGTGATCTCGCCGCTGCCCAGCAGATTGGTCAGCAGCACTGCCGCTTCGTCGATCACATCGTTGCTGCCGTTACTGCCGCTGATGACCGAATCGATCAGGGCAAAACCGGTCACGTTGCTGCCCAGAATCGCGAAGTTGCTGAAGTCGTTGAGCTGCATCCGGTTCAACTCGACATTGGCAGTGTCAGCGAGGAAAATTCCGATGCCCTGGTCCAGCAATCCATCCGCACCCGCCTTGTTCGCAATGGTGCCGCCGGAACCGGGGGCTCCAGTGCCGGAGATCCGCAGTCCACCCAGCGTGCCGGTGCTGTCAAGAACGATGCCCGGACTATTGCCACCGTTGCTGGAAATACGCTGGAAAGTCACACCGGCCGCGCCAATGGTGGTGTTGACAACCCGCAACGCCGTCGCGGTTGTGGTTTGCAACACACTGGCTGGGCCGCTGGAGGTGATTGTGCCGCCGCCGGTCGCCTCGAATGCGGCGCTGGCACCCGTATTCAGGTTCAGTGTCCCGGCAAAGGCAACGGTACTGCCGGTGTTGTTGGTCAGCAGGATACCGTTCGCACCGGTGATCGCGCCGGACAAGGTCAGGACACCGGCGGTACGATCGAGTACCCGCACGGGGCGTGTGGTTCCGGTAGAAGTAATGGTGCCGCCGTAGTTGATCGTGGCGGTGCCACCATTGACTTCGAAGCCGGACGTGGTCGCACCGCTCAGGCTGCCATTGCCGAGATTGAGGGTACCACCGATCGCGGTCAACAACACATTGCGCACACCCGAACTGGAACTGACGGAACCGAACCCGGCCCCGGCCACGCTGCCATTGCTCAGGCTCAAGGCCTGACCGACGCCGGTAATGGAGACTTCGGCCACGGTCAGCGTGCCGAAATTGGAGCCGCTGATACCGATGCCCGAGGTATTGCCAATGGCAAAACCCTGAATGTGGTTGTTGGCTGCCAGGGTGAGGCCATTGCCACCGGCGTTGTCGATCGCCGGTGCGGTGCCGCCTGTTGCCGGCAAGACGCTGTCGGCCGGCACGCTCAGTCCGGCGATCGTGGCCAATGCGGCGCTGGTCGCCTCGCCAACCAGAATCTGGTCGTTGAGCAGACTCAGTTCGCCCTCATAGGCACCGCTGCCGGCATGCACAAAGAGCACGTCACCGACTGCATTGGCAGCACCGTCCAGCACGGCCATCGTATTGAACGGTGCACTGAGGCGGCCATCACCGGCGGCGGCCAGCGCATTGTCGGCAAACCACACGCGGTCCGCACCCACTGGCAACGTGACCGTGCCAGTAACGGTGCCGAAGCCATTGCCCGCGCTGTAAATCAACTCGGCATTGCCGCCCGAAAAACCGGCAGCCGGGTCAAACACGAAGGTGCCGTCGCCATTGACTACCGCATCGCCATTGAGGGTGCTGTCCAGTCCGACCGTGATGGCGTCACCGCCGGCCAAGGACAGCACGCTAAAGCCACTCGACAGGCTGGTGTCCACGGGCACATTGCCAATCAGCGTCACCGGATAGTTCGCATCGGCGGCGGAAGGACGTTCACCGATTGCCACGGTAACCATCGCACAACTATTAGTAGCCGCATTCTCGATGCAGTACTGGAAACTGTCGAATCCGGTGAAGCCAGCAGCCGGCGAATAGGTGAAACTGCCATCGGCGGCCAGACTGACCGTGCCGTTGGCGGCCACCGGGTTGGGGGTGGTGATCGCAGCAGCCGGGAAGCCCAGATTGTCGTTGGCCAGCACGCCGGCAGCGGCCGAAACGACCAGGTTCGTGTTGAAAGCGCCGTGGTAGGGCATTGAACCCGGCGAGGAGTCGGCCGGAATTCCGCCACTGGGGTCATCCATCGCCATCGGCCCTTCGTTGACGGTCAGCACAAAGGCCTGGCTGGCATCGGGCGGAAATCCGTTGCTTGCCTCGACGGTGAGATTGTAGTTTCCGCCACTGCCCGGCTGGGGCGTACCGCTCAGGCTGTCCGTTCCGCCATCAAACGTCACGCCGGTCGGCAGGCCACCGGTCAGGTTGATCGTCGGGGACGGCGTACCGCTGGCGGTGAAGGCGAAACTGCAGGCAACGCCGACCTGACAGGTCGTCGCGTTGGCAGACGTAATCTGCGGTGGCGCACCAACTTGTAGCGTGAACGCCTGGCTATCGGCCGGCGCCACACCGTTGTCGGCACCCAGGGTCAGGTTGAACACGCCGCTCTGGGTCGGGGTGCCACTGATCATGCCACTGACTGCATCAATCGTCAGCCCGGTCGGCAGGCCGGGCAGAGTAAAAGTCGGTGCCGGGAATCCGGTCGCCGTGACCGTGAAACTGCAGGGCTGGCTGATGAGGCAGTCGAGACTGGCGGCCGAGGTGATCTGTGGTGCCTGGTTGATGGTCAGGGCGAAGGCCTGGGCATCGGTACCCACGCTGTTGCTGGCCTCGACGGTCAGGTTGTACAAATCTCCGGTGCCCGGATCGGGCATACCGGAGAGCTGGCCACTGATCGCATCCAGTGTCAGACCCGACGGCAGTCCCGGCAGCGCAAAGGCCGGGGCAGGGAATCCGGTTGCGGTCAGAGTGAAATTGCAGGGCTGGCCCACTTCGCAGGTCAGACTGTCTGTGGAGGTGATCACCGGAGCCTGGCCGATGTCCAGGGTAAAGGCCTGAGTGTCCGTGCCTTCGCTGTTGCTTGCTTCAAGCACCAGGTTGTACTGGCCGCCGGTACCCGCATCGGGCTGGCCGGACAACACACCGGTGACCGCATCCAGGCTCAGCCCGGCGGGCAGCCCCGGCAAGTCAAAAGTCGGGGCCGGGAAGCCGTCGGCCGTAAAGTTGAAGTCGCAATCGGTCTCGACTTCACAACCCAGGGTGTCAGCCGAGGTGATGGTCGGTGATTCATTGACCGTCAGGGTAAAGGTCTGTTCGGCATCGGTGCCGATGCCGTTGGCCGCAGTGACAATCACCACATATTCCGCTCCGCTACCGGCATCGGGCGTGCCTTCCAGTGCCTCGGTTGCGGCGTTGAATGTCACGCCGGCAGGCAGCGGGCCGGCCAGTGTAATGGTCGGATCCGGGAAACCTTCGGCAACAAAACTGAAGGTGCAGACATTGCCCACCGAGCAGACAAAAGCGTCAGCCGAGGTGATGGCAGGTGCCTGGTTGATCGTGATCGTGACCGTCGCCGTGGCATTACCGGCCGGGTTATCGATCACGTAGTCAAACTCGAACGGTCCGGTCTGGCCACTGGGTGGGGCAAAGGTCAGTGAACCGTCAGCATTCAGCGTCAGACTGCCGTCGCCTCCGACCACGACACTGGTTCCTGCGGCGTTGTCACCTGGTGCTCCGCCCAGGTCGCCACCGCCGAAACTGAGCACCTGCGGGTCGGGCAAACCGCTGTCGTTGTCCAGCACCCCGGGAGCAGGCACCGACAGCGTGTCAATGTTGACGACATCAAAAGCATCGTCCTGCGCAACCGGCACCGACTGAACCTCGACGGTCACCAGGCCATCCGACTGACCGGCAATGTTTTCGAGGCGATAGAAAAACTCGAAGTCACCTTCGAAGCCGGTCTCGGCCTGAAAGCTGAAACTGCCGTCGGCATTGACCGTCAAGCTGCCGTCGGCACCGATCAGAAGCGTCGACCCGGGCGCGTTGTCGGCGGGCGTTCCACCCAGGTTGCCGCCACCAAAACCGATCAGGTCCGCATCCGGAATTCCCAGGTTGTCATTGATCAGCAGACCGCTACCGGCTGGCTCATCAAGCAGGTTGGTTGCGACCACGACATAATCATCCGCCCCGGCCTGCGGGGCCTCGGAGAAAACCAATGCTGCGTCAATGCGGAAACAAAACTGACTTGTCTGGGTATCCAGCTTGCCGAATAAAGCCCGCAAGTCGACGCCGCTGGCCGGGTCGCTGGCACCGCTGATCGCCAGCAGGTCCTCTAGCGACCAGTCGAATATCTCGCCATCCAGCACACAGGCCGCAGCAGCCGCACCGCCAAGTCCCAGAAAAACGAGCGCGGTCAGGGTCAGGCGACCACGGCGACTGATAACGGCCACGCCGATGATCAGAAATGCGAGTGCCAGCAGGGCCAGAACAATCGGTGATGCCAGGGGAACCGGTATGGTTGGTAACCCGCTGATGACAATCGGCCCACCGCCCGGATAGGTGCTCAGCAGGGCGCTGACATTGCCAAATTCATCACTGGAGTCCGACGCGGATATCCTGAAACCACTGTCCCGCTGACACCGGAACGAAAGTTTCGATAACATTGAATCCGGCCTCGCCGTTACCAATACCGACCGGCCAGTCGCCGGGGCTGATGGCTTGAGCGGGGCCGAAGGTATTGGTACCTGGATCAGTGCAATCGCGGCGTTCAACCGCAGTGACCAGGGCGTTGGACAGGCCATCGGTCTCGACAAACGAGGTAACGATAGCCTCAATGCCGCTGAATGGTCCGTCCGACGTAGCCAGAGTGCAGCCGCTGGCTGGATCGTTATCCAGGTCAAGGAGCAGTTCAAAGCGGGAGTCGACGGCCTGAGCCGATGAAACCACGAAAAGCAAGCCGGCCAGGCTGAACCATCTGAACATACATTCTCTCTCGACAGTGTGCTGCAATGGTCCGGTCGATTGAATAAGCGACAGGCCCCGGAATTACCAACCCCATACTATCAGCGATGAGAGATGTCCGCCAGAAAAAGAAAGGCCCCGGGTGAGGGAGGACCCGGGGCCTTGAGTCGGATCCGGTTTGGGGACTGTCACCGAATCCTAAGTGGCCTGCCTAGGGAGGGAGGCAGACCGAACCATGCACATGGTATGAACTGAGACCGGGGCTGTCCGGGAAAAGTTCCAGACTGTCGAAAAAAATCAAAATATATTTTTATTTGTAATAAAAACAATAGATTAGTGAGCAGAATCCCAGTCTTTTCCGACGCCAGCCTCGACCAGCAGCGGCACTTTCAGCTCAGCCGCCCCCGTCATCCGCTCGATCACCCCCGAACGGACACTTTCCAGTGAAGATTCCTCGACTTCCAGAACCAGCTCGTCGTGCACCTGCATGATCAAACGAGCCGGGATCCGCTCTTTCTGGATCCAGCCATCGACTTCGATCATGGCGCGCTTGATGATATCGGCCGCCGTGCCCTGCATGGGTGCGTTGATGGCTGCGCGCTCGGCCGCCTGGCGCCGTTGCGGATTGCGCGCGCGGATTTCCTCCAGCCACAAACGACGGCCGAGCAGGGTCTCGACGTAACCCCGTTCGCGAGCAAGCTTGCGTGTTTCATCCATGTAGCGACGCACGCCTGGATAGCGCTCGAAATAGCGCTCGATGTACTGATCCGCCTCCTTGCGGCCAATATCGAGCTGGCGACCCAGGCCCCAGCCGCTCATGCCGTACATCAGACCGAAGTTGATTGCCTTGGCCGCCCGGCGCTGCTCGGTAGAAACCTGCTCCAGCGGGCAGTCAAAGACCTCGGCGGCGGTGGCCCGGTGAATATCCTCGCCTTGGGCAAACGCCTCGAGCAGGCGCTCGTCATTGGACAGGTGGGCCATGATGCGCAGTTCGATCTGCGAATAATCGGCCGCCAGCAAGAGCGTACCTTCGGGTGCGATAAACGCCTGGCGTATTCGCCTTCCTTCAGCTGTGCGGATGGGAATATTCTGCAGATTGGGGTCAGTTGAGGACAGTCGGCCGGTGGCGGCAACGGCCTGATGGTAGTGCGTGTGAACGCGACCGGTGCGCGGATGGATCTTTTCCGGCAGCCGATCGGTGTAGGTGCTTTTGAGCTTGGCCAGACTGCGATGTTCGAGAATCAGCTTTGGTAATACATAATCTGCCGCCAGTTCCTGCAAGACATCCTCGGCGGTCGAGGGTTGTCCTTTGGGGGTCTTTCGTACCACCGGCAGTTTCAGCTCATCAAACAGAATCTCTTGCAGCTGCTTGGGCGATCCCAGGTTGAAGGATCGTCCAGCCGCTTCATGGGCCGACTGCTCGATCCGGGCCAGGCGAGTCTCGATCTCGCGGCTGTGATGGGATAACTGCTCTGCATCCAGCGCCACACCAATCCGTTCCATGCGTGCCAGCACCGGAATCAGCGGGACTTCCAGTTCGCGATATACCCTTGCCGGTCCGTCCTGCACCTTGAGCTGCGGCCATAGCTTGTGATGCAGGGCCAGAGTGACCTCGGCATCTTCACCGGCATAGTCGGCAGCCTGGGCGACCGGTACCTGATCAAATGTCACCTGGGCCTTGCCTTTGCCGGCAACCTGCTCGAATGAGGTGGTCTGGCGACCCAGGTAACGGCTGGCCAGCGAATCCATATCATGCCGGGAGGCGGTGGAATTGAAGACATAGGACTCGAGCATGGTGTCATGCGCAATTCCGGACAGCTCATAGCCGGCCTGGATCAGCACGTTCAGGTCATACTTCAGGTGCTGGCCGAGCTTGGGTCGGTCGGCATCGGCCAGAATCGGGGTCAGCGCGTTCAGTGCCTGGTCACGAGTGAATTCGGTGTCCTGATCGGCATGGGCCAGGGGCACGTACCAGGCACGCCCCGGTGTCGTGGCAAAAGCCAGTCCGACCAGCTCGGCATCCAGCGGCTCGAGACTGGTGGTTTCGCTGTCAAAAGCGATCAGTTCAGCCTGGTTCAATTCCTCCACGAGTTGGTCAAGCTGCTGTTGCCGGGTCACCAGAATCACCTCCAGCCCGGATGATGCGTGATCGGGCATGTCCTGGTAGTCCTTGAGCCAGGAGGCGAATCCGAATCGGCGCAGCATCTCAACCAGCCTGGCCCGATCGGGATGGGGCGCTGGAATGTCCTCGGGGCCGAGCTTCAGTTCGACCTGATCATCCAGCGCGACCAGCCTGCGGCTTAGCGGAAGCGTGTCAAGCGCCGCGCGCAGATTCTCCCCGATCTTGCCGCCAACCTCGTCGGCATGATCCATCAGCGAGTCGAGACTACCGTACTGATTGAGCCATTTCGCCGCCGTTTTCGGTCCAACCTTGTCGACGCCGGGAATATTGTCCGAGGTGTCGCCGGTCAGGGCGAGGAAATCGCCGATCAGGGAGGGCTCAACGCCAAACTTCTCGACCACGGCTGCTTTGTCATAACGCTTCTCCTGCATACTGTCTTCAAGTACAACGCCCTCGCCCACCAGTTGCGCCAAATCCTTGTCGCCCGATGAAATCAATACCGACATACCCGCCTGGCGCGCCGATCCGGCCAATGTCGCGATGACATCGTCGGCTTCGACACCCTCGGCTTCTATCCGCTGAATGCCCATCGCATCAATCAGTTCTTTCAGTGGCCCGGTCTGAGATCTCAATTCATCCGGCATGGGTGGCCGATTCGCTTTGTA
Organism: uncultured Wenzhouxiangella sp.; assembly: GCA_964523755.1. Lineage (GTDB taxonomy): Bacteria > Pseudomonadota > Gammaproteobacteria > Xanthomonadales > Wenzhouxiangellaceae > Wenzhouxiangella. The sequence continues at coordinate 18,968 of CAZFYM010000027.1, forward strand.
CTCGGCGTACAGCTCGTGGCGAAAATTCTTGCCCGGCGCATCAAAAATGACTGCGACCCGATCCGAACCGCTGGTCTCCAGCAATCGTCTGAGCATATTGGCCACACCAAAAATCGCGCCGGTTGGCTGACCACTGGCATCGGTCAGACTGGGCAGCGCGTGGAAGGCGCGATAAAGATAGGAAGAACCGTCAACCAGGCACAGGTTTTTAGTATCAGTCATGGAAATCGATCAGCATGTACACAATTGTCATCATAGCGAATGTGATGCAGTTCAACGGCACCGTGATAATGGTCTGATAGACTGTTAGTTGTCCAATCATAAGGAGCTGAGCAATCATGAAAAAACTTGCGCTGGTGATTTTCTTGCTGGTACTGGCTCCTGTGGCCCAGGCTTTGCAGAGCGAGGCACCCCCGCCACCACCGATGCGCGATCCTGAACCTTTGCCGCCCAAGGTTCAGAATCCCGAAGACCAGATTGAACCTCAGGTCATCATTCGACAGGAAGAAGGCCGAATGGTCGAAGAATACTCTTCGGGTGGCGTGGTTTACATGGTTCGCATCGTGCCTGATGTCGGGCCGCCTTACTTCCTGATTGATACCACCGGCGATGGCAATTTTGATTCCCGCTTCCAGCACAACCAGATCGATCCAGTCTATCCGGCCCACTGGAAAATCAAGGAATGGTAGCGATGAGGAACGGTATCAAGGTTCGGGGTTCAGGGTTCGGGCCAGCGCTTTAAACTGCTCCAGATCCAAGGTTTCGGGGCGCGCGCTGGGGTTGATGCCGACCCCTTCGATCTGATCTGCACTCAGCAAGGTTTTGAGGCTGTTGCGCAGGGTTTTGCGTCGTTGACCGAAGCTGGTTCGTACGATGGTTTCCAGGGCCGGCAGCAGCGCTCGGTCGTCTTCAGTCAGGCGTTTGGGGACCATTCGAATTATCGAGGAAATCACCTTGGGCGGCGGTTCGAACGCGTCCGGGGCAACGTCGAACAGATGGTCCATCACGCAGAAAAAGCCCGCCATCACCGACAGGCGACCGTACTGGCGTGACCCGGCCTCGGCCACCAGGCGATCGACCACTTCCTTTTGCAGCATGAACACCATATCCGAGATTGTTTCGCCGCTGCCAAACAGATGAAACATCAGTGGCGTGGAGATGTTGTAGGGCAGATTGCCGACCACCCGGATCGGCCCTTGTTTGGCCAGTGCCGTAAAGTCGAACCTCAGCGCATCGGCCTGATGAATGACCAGGCCCGGCGGATGGCCCAGTCGCTGGGCCAGACTGTCGGCCAGATCACGATCCAGTTCGACAACCTGCAGCTTTCCGGCCAACTCCAACAACGGTGCGCTAAGCACGCCCTCGCCAGGCCCGATCTCGACCAGCGCTTCGTCGGGCTGGGGACGAATCGCTGCAACAATCCGGTCGATGACCCGTTCATCGCGAAGAAAATGCTGACCGAATCGCTTGCGCGGGCGATGCGCGTTCACTGACCAGCATCAGCCAGTTGTGTTGCCAGATCGACAGCCGCGGCCAGGCTGCCGACATCGGCCTGACCCTGGCCGGCAATATCCAGCGCCGTGCCATGATCGACCGAGGTTCGTACAAACGGCAAACCCAGCGTGACATTGACGGCCTGACCAAAGCCAGCGTACTTGAGAACGGGCAGGCCCTGGTCGTGATACATCGCCAGGACGGCGTCGAAATGCTTGACCCGTTCGGGCACAAACGCCGTATCGGCCGGCAATGGACCCGCCAGATCAAGTCCGTCACGACGCAGGCGGGCCATCACCGGCTCAATGATGTCAATTTCTTCGCGCCCCAGATAGCCACCCTCTCCGGCATGAGGGTTCAAGCCAAGCACGGCAATCCGGGGTCGAGCGATACCAAACCGGCTGCGCAGATCGGCATTGAGTATCTGCAATGCCTGAGACAGCATGTCCGACTGGATCGCTGCGGCAACCTCAGCCAGTGGCAGATGGGTCGTGGCCAGTGCAACGCGCAGGCGATCAGCCACCAGCATCATGACCACCCGACTGACCCCGGCCTGCTCGGCCAGAAACTCGGTGTGGCCGCTGAAAGCGACACCCGACTGATTGATCACTTCCTTGTGAATCGGGCCGGTAATCAGGGCAGCCGCCTCCCCCAACAGGCAGGCCCGCGTGGCCCGGCCAAGACATTCCAGAACATAGGCTGCGTTAGCTGGATTGAGCATGCCGGGCACCGCCTCGACAGCCATGGACACCGGCCAGCAGTGAATGGCAGCCTGTCCGGGACCATCCGAGGCCACGGGATTCAACGAAGCCAGCTCAACTACGGGCAGCTGTATGTGAAGTCGATCCAGCGTCTGTCGAAGCAGGCCGGGATCAGCCACCAGAATCAATTCACGGCGCACGGATGCCAAACGGCAGGCAATTTCCGGGCCGATGCCGGCCGGTTCACCCGGCGTGAGCAGGAGTGGCAGGCTAGAGCCGGATTTCGACAAACGATTCATCCCGCAAACGACGCAAGAATCGTTCCACTTCCTCTTCTGCTTTCTGCCGAAACAGGATGTCGCGCGCCTCGGCCCGCTGTGCTTCAACGGTCCGATCTGCCTCGCGCTCGCCTTCCAGGAGCAACAGATGCCAGCCGTTTGGGGTCTGGAAGGGCTGACTTAATTCACCCTCATCGAGCTGATCAAGCACCTGCTGAAATTCAGCTCCGTAGGTCCCTGCCGGAAACCAGTTGAGCAGCCCACCGATATTGGATGAACTCTCATCCATTGAATGCTCTCGGGCCAGTTCGGCAATCGACTCCCCATCCAGCAGACGCTGGTGAAGGTCACGAATCCGCTGTTCAGCCCGCTGCGGCGTGATCAATTCGTTCGGGGAAATCATCAGATGACGCGCCCGAAATTCGCGCACCATGACCTCGGCTTGTTCGCGTCGGTCACGAACCTGAAGAATCACGAAACCGTTTGATGAACGCAACACGTCTGTTATCCCGCCAACGCCGGCCTTCTCGATGGCCTCGGCAAAAACCGGGGGCAATGTATTGATACTTCGCCAGCCCACGTCACCCCCCTCCAGTGCGTTTGGGCCTTGTGAAAATGTCAGGGCAGCGGTCGCAAAGTCCAGCTCACCCTCCAGTCGCTGCCGAATGTCCCGTGCGCGCTCTTCGGCCGCCTGGACATCGTCCGGGCTGGCCGAATCCGTAACCGTAATCACGATATGTGACAGCAGATACTCGGCCCCACCCAGGCGATTGGAGGTGAGCAGAATTTCAATTTCCGTATCGCTGATTTCTTCCATACCGCCGACCACACGCTGACGCAAACGACTGGACAGAATCTCGTCGTGAACATTGCGCCGGAACTCGGTGAAATCCACACCGTCCAGCTCAAGGCGCTGACGCAACTGGGTCAGGCTGATATTGTTTTGCTGAGCGACCTCTTGCAATGCCTGGTCGACATCGGCATCGGACACCCGAATGCCGGTATCTGTGGCGCGCAGGATTTCCAGTCTGGTCATGATCAAGCGCTCCAGGATCTGCCCTTCAACCAGGCGACGAGGCGGCATTCTCTCTCCGGTCGCGGCTGCCTGGCGTTCGATACGATCGATCGCCTCGTCCAGTTCGCTTTTCAGGATGACATCTTCTTCCACCAGCGCCACGATGCTGTCAAGCGGTTGTGATTCCTGGGCCGTCAGGGTCAGTGGCAGCAGCACTGCGGCCATGAGCAGAGCTCGTATCAAATTTGCATGGGACATAGCGTTAATTCAATCCTGTATTCAATCAAGATTCATCATTCGATTATCGTCAAGCCTGGCATTGTCGCACCCGGTCAGTAGGCATTGTCAGCGAACAACGGATAGGGGCGCCGACCCAGACTGCCCAAGCCCTTGAAATGCAGCTCCAGGAACACGGCGGTGCGGGTTTCGGATTCACGATCCTGAATAAATTCCCGTCCGATCAGGCGCACAGCGTAGCAGCAGCTTTCGTATTCCACTCCCGCGAGAAGCTCCAGCGCCTGGTCATCTTCGAACGAGTAGTTGACCCGCCCAATCAGGTTGAGATTGTTATTGACCGGCATCCGGAAGCGAAAATCAACCTGGTCGACCCGATCGCGCCGAAAACGGTAGCCCAGCGTTGCCTGATGACCGCGTTTACCACGGTAACTCAGACCAAACTGAGCGACCTGGGTTTCATTTTCTTCGGCATCCCACTGCAAACCCGCATTGACCAGAATGGCCTCGGCTGGCCGCCAATTGAATTCGGCCAGGGTCGCCGAGGTATCGCGCCGTTGCTCTGGAGCATTGTCCAGCGTCACTTCCAGATCACGAAAGAAAAATATCTGGCCAATACTGAAATCGACGACGGATCGACCATCATCTGCTCGCAGAACCCGCGTGGTGAGCGCGGCTGTAAGCTGGTTGGCATCGCCCTGCCGATCCGGACCGCTGAATCGATTATCACTGAATAGCTGACTGAAACCGAAGGTCAGTTCACGGGTATCAAACGCCGGCAGGTCAGCCTGGTTGCGAAACGGTACGTAGAGATAAAAAAGGCGCGGCTCCAGCGTCTGGACCCGCCCGCTGCCGAGCCTGCGCTCGAAAGTCATTCCACTGTCCAGGCTGATGATCGGCGTGGTCCGCGACTGACTTGAGTCCTCGGCACCGCTGAGTTCATAGGCTGTGGAGCGAATGCCCAGCGAAGGCCGCACAAACCATCCCGGGGCCAGCAGGTTGTAGCGAACGCGCGGATACAGATCGATGCGCGCACCGGTGATGCCCTCATCGCGGTCAAAGTAAACCAGCTCATTGTCCATCTGGAAATCGAGCCGCTGACTCAATGGGCGATCAATATCAAGCAATATACGCGGCAAGCGACGATAAGGCTCGCGGCTCTCAGGAACGCTTTCATCGAGAACCTGGAAGGTATCGACCAGCGTCTGGAATGACCAGCTTCGGCTGCTTCCCCTCAGGCTTGCCGAGGAACGCAGGAATTGCAGTGCCGACTCGGTCAGACCACCACCCAGATCAAGAAAATAATTGTCATCGCTGGCCCGTTTCAAGTCGGCGTTGAAACGCCATCTCGGGGCCAGCACGGCGGCATACTCCAGCTCACCAAAATAGCGCGTTCGGTCGTCCTGACTGTCATCAGGCATCACTTCCAGATCCAGCTGACCCCGCTGTCGCCGGCCCAGAAACCGATATTGGGTACCCAGCATCGCACCGCGATCCTGAATCCAGCGTGGGGTCAGAGTGGCATCCTGGTTGGGGGCAATGTTCCAGTACCAGGGGATGCTCAGGTCGAATCCATCATCACTGGAAAATCCGATTCGCGGATACAGAAAACCACTCTTGCGTCGGTCATCGAGCGGGAAACTCAGCCAGGGTGAATACAGAATCGGCACGCCCTTGAAGTCCAGCCGGGCATTGCGTGCCACGCCGCGACCGGCATCCATATCCAGTTCCACGCTGGAGGCCTTGAGCTGCCAATCGGGATTATCAGGGTCACAGGTCGTAAAATCGAATTGACTCACCTCGGCCCGCGTCTCACTGACCAGCTCGACCCGCTCAGCCGACCCGCTACCCTCACCCCTGGCGAATCGATATCGAACGGCCTCAAACTGTCCGCGATTGTCGTTGGTCTCGACCCAGCCCGAGTCTGCTTCCAGATCAATTAGTGCATCGCTGTACCTGAGCCAGCCCGGCAACACGATGCGACCGGTCTGACGACTGTAGATCAATTCATCGGTCTGAAGCTGCTGGTCACCCTGCTCGACTGAAACATCCTGGTAAAAGCGAACCGGCTCGCCCGGTGGTGCCTGGAAATGTTCGGAGAAGATGCGTAATGGCGACGTCCCGCTGCGCTCAAGTCGGCGACGCGGCGACTCACCGTCCATGGGCGCACAGTGCAGCGCCGGCCGCTCACTGTCACTACCAGGATTCTGGGCCAGCGCCGGCAACGGAAAACCGTAACTCAACAACAGGCTAAGGGCGAAATATCGGTACAAGGCAAGTCCCGAAACAATGTCAGCCGGGTAAGGTCGCACAACAGGCCCGAATGTTCAATCAATTGTTGAAGAAATCCTGATCAAGGCACCGATTCCAGGAAGGTCTGGCGGGCGCTTGCGCCTTGCGCAGCAATCGATGCCGAGCGCCGGTGAAAGCAGTTCCAGTCCTGATCGCATTCGGCCAGCAGGCCGGCAAAGGCCTCGACCCCGGCTTCGTAGGTCGCCACCAAGGCAAGATCAGCGTTGTTGAGCGGTCTGGACAGCCATCCGGCCAACTGATCAATGGCATATTCGTCAGCAAGCTCGCCGATCGCTTTCTGGCTGCGGCGAAATGCATCGGCTTTTGCGGCGGCCATCGTGGTGGCATCAAGGTCGCTCGCATAAAGTGTCGACAGGCGCTGACGCGTCAACAGCAATTGCTTGACCAGATCAGCGCGAAAGGCTTCGCTCCGGGTCCACTGGGCTAACAGGTCCGGATCATTCTGCTGATCGAGCCAGCGCTTCACGCCCTCGCGTTCGACCAGGCTGGCATAGGCTTCATTGAAGGCGCTATCGCCGGCGACGTAGAGCTTTTCGTGACTGAGTTCATGCAACAGAAAGCCGGCCAGACGAGCATCACTCCAGCCCATCATGGTGTTCAGGACCGGGTCGGCGAACCAGCCCAGAGTTGAATAGGCCACGGCCGGGGTCAGCGTGACATCAAACCCTTCCCCGGCCAGCCGCTGAGCCGCCGCCTGAGCCCGTTCCCGGTCAAAATACCCGCGATAGGCCACGCAACCGGCAATCGGATAACACCAGGTTTTCGGCTCCACCGAAAAGCGCGGAGCGGCGATCACGTTCCAGACCGCAGCCGGGCGCTCGAGATCGGCATAGTGGCGAAACGAGCGGCTGTCTGGCAGCGCCAGCTCCTGTTGGGCATAGCGCCGAATCTGAAGCACCAGTTCAAGACGCCTGCGCAAGCCTTCATCGGTGTCCGGATTCGCAATCAAATCTGCGATATGCTCGCGTCTTGAAAGCAGATCGAGCTGACCATTCACCGCCTGGCCATACCAGGCCAGCGTGGCGCACCCGGTCAGCACCGCCCCCACTCCCAGGGAAACAAGCGTTTTGAGCAATGACTGGTATTTGAACGACGAATTCTGGCGCAACTTTGGCTCGCTGATGTTCAGTGAAGAAACCTTTGCCGACGCCGCCGATCAGATCGACGCGCTGCTGGCCATCCTGGATGGTCCACCCAAACAGGTTCTGGATCTGGGCTGCGGTCCGGGCCGTCATGCGCTGGCGCTGGCCACCCAAGGGTATCCGGTCACGGCGGTCGACACCAGCGCCAGTCTCCTGGCACAGCTCGAGCAGCGGCGGGGTGATCTCCCGATCAACATCGTGGCGGCCGATATGCGTGAATTCAGACGGGCCGGAGCTTTCGATCTGGTGCTCGTGATGTGGACCAGTTTCGGCTACTTCGACAACGAAGACGATCATGGCCGGGTACTGGACAACATCTGCGCCAGCCTGACCAACAATGGCCGACTGGTGCTCGACCTGGTTGGCATCGAATACCTGGCGCGCCATTTGCAGCCGGTTCACCTGACTGACTATGAAGACGGTCGCCTGCTCATCGAGCGCCCGTTGCTGGTTGACCGAATGACGCGTCTGGAGAATGACTGGATCCTGGTCGACGGTGACCAGGCTCACCGCACCCGCATCTCGCACCGGGTCTGGTCAGCCGGTGAAATCCAGGCGCTGTTGACTCATCACGGTCTGGTTGTCGTCGATATCTTCGGAAGTTACGATGGCGCCGACTACGACATCGAAGCCGAACGCCTGATTGTGATCGCCCGGAAAGAAAGCTGCCTGGAGGGCCAAGCATGAAAATCACGCACCCGACTGTTGACGATACGCTACTGCTTGTCGTGGATATCCAGGGCAAACTGGCGCGACTGATGCACGATTCTGAGCGCATGATCGCCCAATGCCGAATACTGATACAGGCATGCCGAAAATTGCCTATCCCGATCGTCTGGGCCGAGCAATTGCCCGACAAGCTGGGTCCCACGGTGCCCGAACTGGCCGAGGTACTCGATGGGGTGGAATGCCGGTCGAAATCCAGTTTTGGCTGCTGTGGCGACCCGGAGCTGATGGCTGCGATCGAACAATCCGGACGACGCCACATCCTGTTGTGCGGCATTGAAACCCATGTCTGTGTCTGGCAAACCGCTGCCGCCTTGTGCAATCGCGGCTACCCGGTCCACCTGATTGCCGACGCCGTCTCGTCGCGTTCCGTCTTCAACCGCGACATCGCCTTTCGGCGCATGGAAACCGCCAGCGTCCACCTGAGCAATGTCGAAATGATCCTGTTTGAGCTCATGGTCAACGCAAACCACGCCAAATTCCGCGACATCACCGGTCTGCTGAAGTAGTTCTTCGATTGGTCAAGTCGTCAATTTCTCAGGCGGAGTCGAGCAAAATTCTGATCGGCAAGTGATGGTCGAGGCGTTATCCTTGATGCCGGAACTGAACTTGATGGTCGCATGAGCCAAGACACAACCCTTTTAGAGACCCCCGATCCACAGGAAATTCTTCAGCGGATTTTCGGCTACCAGCAGTTTCGTGGACGCCAGCGCGACATCATCGACACAGTGATTGCCGGCGAGCATGCGCTGGTACTGATGCCGACCGGAGGTGGAAAATCATTGTGTTATCAGATACCGGCCCTGGTTCGGCCGGGAACCGCAGTGATCGTCTCACCGCTGATTGCCCTGATGCGCGATCAGGTCGAAGCGTTGGTTCACAACGGGGTCTCGGCGGCGGTACTCAATTCCAGCCTCGATTCCGCAACACTTCGGCAAACCGAGCGCGATCTGACCGATGGCAGGCTGGATCTGGTGTATATCGCGCCGGAGCGGCTGCTGCGCGAATCCACCCTGCGACTGCTGGAGCAAAGCGCGCTGGCGCTGTTTGCCATTGATGAAGCGCACTGCGTTTCCCAATGGGGCCATGACTTTCGTCCCGAATACCTCAAGCTTGGTGTTCTCGGCGAGCGTTTCCCCGATGTGCCCCGTCTGGCCCTGACGGCTACCGCCGATGAGCGCACGCGCGCCGAAATTCATCGCTGTCTGCTGCCCGACCAGGCCCAGACCTTTATCGCCAGCTTTGACCGACCCAATATCCGCTACCGGGTCAGTCTGAAGAATCGCCCGCGCGACCAGCTGCTGGCATTTATCCAGAACGAGCATCGCAGCCACTCCGGCATCGTCTACTGCTTTTCGCGCAAGCGCACCGAACAGACCGCCGCCTGGCTGGCCAGCAACGGTATCAAGGCCCTGCCGTACCATGCCGGACTGGACAGCAGTCAGCGGCAGGAACACCAGGACCGCTTCATTCGCGAAGACGGCATGGTCATTTGCGCCACGATTGCCTTCGGCATGGGTATTGACAAGCCCGACGTGCGGTTCGTCGCGCATCTGGATCTGCCCAAAAGCATGGAGTCGTATTATCAGGAAACCGGACGGGCCGGGCGCGACGGCCTGCCCGCTGATGCCTGGATGGTCTACAGCCTGGGCGATATCGTCCAGATTCGTCAGTTGCTGGAGCAGTCCAGCGCACCCGAGGCCCAGCAACGCCTCGAACGCGAGCGCCTCGAAGCTCTGCTGGCCTACTGCGAGCATGCCGGCTGCCGCCGACCGGCGCTGCTCAACTATTTCGATGAAGAGCATCCGGGTGCCTGCGGCCACTGCGACAATTGCCAGAATCCTCCCGAAACCTGGGATGCCACTGAAGCGGCGCAAAAGATTCTTTCGTGTGTGTATCGGACCGGCCAGCGCTTTGGCGCCGGCTACGTGGTCGATATCCTGCAGGGTAAAGCGGACGATCGGGCCGAGCGTTTCGGCCATGACAAGCTCAGCACCTTCGGCATCGGCACCGATCTGGACAAGAAAACCTGGCATTCGGTGATCCGCCAACTGCTGGCGCTGGGACACCTGGTTCCCGATCCCGAAGGCCATGGTGGCCTGGTGCTGGGAGAGCATTGCCGTGAACTGTTGCGCGGTGAGTTGTCACTGACCCTGCGCCGCGATCCGGCCCCGGCCCGGCGCGAGAGCCGGCGGGCCAGCCGGGTCGATGTGGATACCGAATCCCCCGTCTGGCAAGCCCTGCGCCAATGGCGACTGGAAACCGCTGGCGAGGAAAACGTCCCACCTTATGTGATCTTCCACGACGCCACCCTGGCCGCCATCGTCGAATCCCGCCCCGAGTCCCTCGATGAACTGGCCGAAATCAGCGGCGTCGGAAAACACAAACTCGAACGCTATGGAGACCAGGTCCTCAACGTCCTGGCCTCACTATAGGCTTCGCGACCAGGTCGTAGCTGATCAGGGACCAGACTGCGTCATCGTCGACGCCACCGCTGTTGAACCAGCGTGCTTCGTACCAGAAACCTTCGTAGGTGAAACGCCGGCTGCGCAGCTCCTCCGGCACGGCCGGGTTGTAGTCGGGTGGCGGGACGTCAATGAGTTCCGGTAATTCCATCGCCGCCAGCCAGTCGGGCGAGAAGTCGGCCAGCAGCCTGTGGTAGCGATCCTGCCATTGACCCGGACCGCGCTCGATTCTTGCCGGGTGATGCAAACGCAGCGCCAGCAACAGCCAGCGCTCGCCGCTCCAGGCGCTGAACAGTTGCAGCTCCCAGCCGTCCTGGGTATAGCGATACAGCTCGCTGCGATCGCCGGTATTGACGCCCGGCCCGTTCGAGGCCAGCGTCTGATCAATCAATTCGGAAAACGCCGGGAAGTCAGGATCGGTTTGCGCCAGAGCCGCATTGCCCGCCAGGCCGAGAGCCAGAAAGAGGCGAAGAGTTAAACGGATTTGATTCATTGCCGCTACCATACCGCCATGACACCTGAACGCAAAGCCCGTATCGAACAGATTGCTGCCTGCCGCCAGCCGGACCTGAGCGTGTTTATGGAGCGGGTCCACAAACCGCACAATGTAGCCGCCGTACTGCGCACCTGTGATGCGGTGGGCATTATGCGCGCCCACGCCGTTCCAGCCGAAGGCGGTATCCCAAAGCTCAATCACACTTCGGGTGGTGCGCAGCGCTGGGTGGAACTGGTCCGGCACCGCGACACGGCCAGCGGATTGAACGAACTGAGAAAAACCGGTTTCAGGCTGTACGCCGCGCATTTTTCTGACCAGGCCGTCGATTTTCGCCAGCCGGATTACACCCAACCCAGCGTGATGGTCATGGGCACCGAAAAATTCGGCGTCAGCGACGAGGCACTGGCGATGATCGATCAGGAAATCGTCATCCCGATGCACGGCATGGCCCAGTCACTGAATGTTTCCGTGGCCACTGCACTGATCCTGTATGAAGCTCAGCGCCAGCGCCAGGCCGCCGGCATGTACCAACCTCGCCCTCTGACCGAAGAGCCCTGGAAATCGCTTGCCGAACAATGGATCCAGCGCGACCTGGATCGCTACAAAAAAACATGAAAGTCTTTCTTTGCAGGTTACGGGTAGAGCAGGGTTTCTTGCCAGGCGTCATCTTTCAATGCGAAGCAGATCCGTTCGTGCAGGCGGAATTCACGGCCATACCAGAACTCCAGCCGTTTCGGCCGAACGCGGAAGCCGGACCAGTGCTCGGGGCGCGGTACTTCGCGACCCTCGAAGCGTTTCTCGATCTCAGCCACCCGATTGATCAACTCTTCGCGGCTGGCCAGCGGCTGGGACTGTAGTGAAGCCCAGGCTCCGATCTGACTGCCGCGAGGGCGACTGGCAAAGTAGGCATCGGCCTCGACCGCGCTGACCGGATCGGCCAGTCCGTCAACCAGTACCTGCTCGGCCGTTTCGCGCCACCAGAACACCAGCGACACTGCCGGTTGACCGGCCAGATGCTTGCCCTTGCGCGAGTTGAGATTGGTATAGAACACGAATCCATCCAGATCCGCGTCCTTGAGCAGTACCGTACGCGACGCCGGTCGGCCTTGCTCATCCACCGTGGCCAGCGTCATGGCAGTCGGTTCCGGCACGCTGGCCGCACAGGCGCGTTCGAAGCCATCCTGGAACCGGCGCAGCATGGCCTCAGTCATTTGCTGATGCATCAATTACTCCCTGGTAACCCGCGCGAAAGTCGGGATAGATAAAGTTGAAACCGCTTTCAACCAGACGATGATTAAGCACACGTTTGCCAGCCCCGGAATCGTCGGACTCGGTCCGGGCCGGACGGGCAACGCCGAGCTGGTCAGCCAGCCAGTCCAGCACTTTGGAGCGGGGCGATGGGTTGGGATCGCTGGCGCAGTAAACCGATTCCGGGTGATCAAGACTGAGCAGGTGCGCCAGCGTCGCCGCACAGTCGTCAACATGAATCCGGTTGGTCCACTGCGGCGGATCTGCCCGGCACACCGCCTGCCCGGATCGAAGTTGGCGCAGCAGAAAATCGCGGCCCGGCCCGTAAATACCTGAAAACCGCACAACCAGACCACCGGCCTTGATCGCCAATTGTTCGGCTTCGAGCAGAATCCGGCCATTGAAAGCCTGCGGCTGTGTGGGCGAGTCTTCATCCACTTCGCTGCCATCATCCTGACCGTAAACCGCGGTGCTGGAAACAAAGATCAGTCGATCTGTCGACACCCTGGATATCACATTAGCCAAGCCGCTTGGGTAGATTTTGCGATAAGCACCTGGCTCGCGGGCAGCCGGAGTAGCCTGGTAGATCAGCGCATCGTAGTGAGGCTCAAGCCCCACCAACGTTTCTGATCGGGTCAAATCGCCGGTCACCGACAGCATGCCATCGGGCAAATGGCGGGTATTGCGCCGCAAGCCGGTGACACGCCATTGATTGTTATCAAGACGACTATCCAGGCGGGCTCCAAGATCACCGCAGCCGGCGATCAGCAGCGTTTTCATGCCACGGTCGGGGCCAGATCATCCTCACCCGCGTCGGTCGATTGATCGCCGGGTGGATCATCCGGTCCGCCGGGTCGCGGCGGCAGCCTGCGCAGCCAGATCAGCCAGACCACCAGTGCATCGAGAATAATCAGCGCCTGCCACAAATACAGATGGAACCATTCGAACCAGGTCATGTTCCACTGCCCCAGGTAAAACAGACTGATGATACGAACCAGATTAAGGCCCTGGATGGCGACAAAGCCGATCAGGAATCCGATCATCTTGTGCTTGAGCGAAGCCGGAAACGCGAAAATGGCGGCAAACAGGATGATCAAAGCCTCAACCCCGTTGCAACCCGGTTCGATGCTGATGGCAAATCCTGTTTCAATATCGCGAATTACCTTGCCGGCCGAGGTCACGCCGCTATCAAACAGCTCAATCAGAAAAACACTGATATGAGCAATGACAGCGGTGAATGGCAGGATGACGTTTTCCTGGACGGGCTTGAGCACCTCCAGCGTAAACAGGCCAAGTATCAGCACGACAAACAGGATGGAAAAACGAAGCATTGGCTGAAACAGTCCGGTAGCAACAGTCTGGCGGTAGAGTTTAGCAAATGCCGGGCCATGACTTGTTATGGCCCGTGGTAGCATGCGCGCTGGTCCGGTCGTTATCGTTTCCTGAGTCATTCGTGCAGATCAATCGCATTTTCCTGATTGGCCCCATGGGCTCGGGCAAGACGACCGTGGGTCGATTTCTGGCCGGTCGGCTGGGCTTGGAATTTCTTGATCTGGACTGTGAAATCGAGCGCCGTTGCGGCGTTGAAGTCCGCACCATTTTCGATATCGAGGGCGAGGCAGGTTTTCGCGCCCGCGAGCGTGCCATGCTTGACGAGATTACCCAGAGGGATGGCATTCTCATGGCCACTGGTGGTGGCAGCGTGCTGGATCCGGACAATCGGCGAGTGCTGAGCGAGCGCGGACTGGTGGTCTGGCTGAAAACCCGGGTCGATCAACAACTACATCGCCTGGACCGGGATCAGCGCCGACCCCTGCTGCAGGCACCGGACCGGAAGCAGCGTCTGGAGCGCATGGCCGCCGAGCGCGATCCCATTTATCATGAATGCGCCCATCTCATCGTTCGCTCGGATAATGTCAGCCCGATGCAGATGGCGATTCGCGCCGAACACCAGATTCTCGACTACCTGCAAAGCGAGAACGCTACATGAAAGTCATTCAGGTTCGCCACGGCGGCGGTGACTATCCGGTCTATGTCGGTCAGGGCCTGCTGGGCATGTCCAGCGTACTGGACCGGCATCTCGAAGGCCGGATTCTGGTCGTCACCGACGACAATGTCGGGCGCCTGTACCTGGACCGCCTTCGTCCGGTACTGGGCCGAATCGACCACAAGCGCCGGCTGATCCTGCCGGCCGGTGAGGAGCACAAGACGATTGCAGGCTGGAGCCGCATCATCGACGAGCTGATCGCGCTCAAGGCTCAGCGGGATGCCACCGTGCTGGCCCTGGGTGGCGGGGTGATCGGCGACATGTCCGGATTTGCCGCCGCCAGTTACATGCGCGGCATTCGCGTGGTCCAGATGCCTACCACCTTGCTGGCCCAGGTTGATGCCGCCGTCGGCGGCAAAACCGGCGTCAACCATGCCCAGGGCAAGAATCTCATTGGTGCCTTTCATGCCCCGTCGGCGGTGATTGCCGATCTGGATACCTTGCAAACGCTCAATGATCGCGACTATCGCGCCGGCCTGGCTGAAGTCGTCAAGTACGGTGCCATTCGCGATCCCGGATTTTTCGCCTGGCTGGAAGCCAATGCCGAGGCGCTGGCCGCACGCATGCCGCAACCCCTGCTGGAAGCCGTTTACCAGTCGGTTCGCAACAAGGCCGACGTGGTGGAAGCCGACGAATATGAGTCCGGCCAGCGCGCCCTGCTCAATTTCGGTCACACCTTTGGCCATGCGCTGGAAACGGCCACTGGCTACCAGGTTTACCTGCATGGCGAAGCGGTCGCCATTGGCATGGTGCTGGCCGCGCGTTTGAGTGAGATGCTGGGCCGTATTGCGCCAGGCACCAGCGACCGGCTGGTCAAGCTGCTCAAACGCCTGGATCTGCCCACCGAACTACCCGACGATCGCGACCCCTCGCGGCTGCTCAACCTGATGCGCCTGGACAAGAAAAACCGCGCCGACCAGATACGTCTGATTCTGCTCGACGATATCGGCCAGGCCTCCGTCGTGGCCTGCCCGGCCGACGATATTCGCGAGGTGTTGTAAATGACATCCGATGTACAAGATTCGATTTTCATGCGCGCCCTGCGGCGTGAACCGGTTGATCGCAGGCCAATCTGGCTGATGCGCCAGGCCGGCCGCTACCTGCCCGAATACCGCGCCACGCGCGCGCGCGCCGGCAGCTTTCTCGACCTGGCCGGCAACCCGGAACTGGCCTGCGAAGTGACACTGCAGCCGATCGAACGCTACGGCTTCGATGCCGCGATTCTTTTTTCCGACATTCTCATCCTGCCCCACGCGATGGGCCTGGGGCTGGGATTTCAGGCCGGCGAAGGGCCGTTCTTCGAGCGTCCCGTGCGCACGAGCAGCGACATCGACGCGCTGCCCATACCAGACCCGAACGACGACACCGGATATGTCATGGACGCCGTTCGTCTGATCCGACAGAACCTGCCGTCAGCAACACCGTTGATCGGCTTTGCCGGCAGCCCCTGGACCGTGGCCACTTACATGATCGAAGGCCGCAGCAGCAAGGATTTCGCGACTGCCAAGAAACTGCTGCTGAGCGAGCCGCAAGCCGCCGAGCGACTGATGAACCACCTGGCCGACGCCACCGCCGCCTACCTGAGCGCCCAGGTCCAAGCCGGTGCCGATGCGCTGATGATTTTCGACTCCTGGGGCGGGGCCCTGTCACCGTGCCTGTATCGCAAGTTCTCCCTGGCCTCCCAGCAGCGCATTGTCGACCGCCTGAAGCAGACCTGTCCGAACACACCGCTGATTCTGTTCGGCAAAGGCTGCAGCCAGCACCTGGAAGCCCTGGCTGACACCGGCTGCGCCGGCCTGGGCGTGGACTGGACCGTGGATATGAGTGAGGCCAGAGAACGAGTCGGTCAGCGCGTTGCCCTGCAAGGCAACCTGGACCCGGCCGTGCTACTGACCAGTCCCGACATCATCCGGACCGAAACCCGACGCGTACTGACCAGCTTCGGCGACGGCCCCGGCCATATCTTCAACCTCGGCCACGGCATTACTCCAGACGTACCACCGGAACATGTTCAGGTGCTGGTTGAAACGGTTAGGACGTCAGCCTAAAGCTTTTCCTGATTACGTATATGCCTCAGCCATGCTTTCAGGGGCCGGGATGGGCCTATACTCTTGGATCGGTAAGATGGGGAAAGGGAAGAGGGTGAGAGGGTGAGGTTTATGTGTGGTCAAGACGATTTTTAATCAAATATCATGAAAGGGTTGACTGCCTATTTTTGTTTATATAAAGTTCGGATTTAGGGGGGTCATCAGAAACCAAGGAAAATACATCGTGTCTGGTAGTTATCAAGAAAATATCTTGATTTGCCTTTTGTTCCTTTTTGCAGCCAGTCTCTCTACAGCTATCAAAGCAGCGGATTGTTACAAAAATGTCTGCGTTGACATGGGTGATGTGGCGGGATTCCAGCTGCTGACTGTTACTGAGGTCAAGTCCGGGCGGCTACTCGAAGCCTTCATGACCGAAGTACCCACGGCTGACGCGGCTAGAAGTAGGTCGACAACCAATGGCTATTGGTCTGTGTCGACCCGTGAATCTGTGTCAGCGAACGGATGGTCTGACGAGTGGCCGGGTAAGGATGGCGTTTCGTCTCAGGGTGGAAATGGACCATCAGTACCGCCACCTATGACTTTCACTCAGACCATCCAGGGCAATGATGGCTACTGGATCATTACAACAACGGTGGTTTTTGATGCCGATGGCAACGTCGTAAACGTCACATCTACATCCTTTTTCGTGCACAACATGCAGGAATAAATGATGCGCATCATCGGTTTCTAACCAAACTGACTTTTGTCGGCAACACGTAAACGGGTGCCTCGGCACCCGTTTACGTGTCGACCATGTGGCAGTCACGAGTATAAACCCTGAGCCGTCCCACACACAGCTTCCCTCGCTGGGTCGTTTCAAATTCCTCTAAGTCGGAAAAAGGAGAGCTACAAAGCATCCTGCCCGAGCAATTGCAGTTCGATAGATTCCAGGAGCTTGTTCAACTCGCCGCGGAAAACGTCGCGATTGAAGCAGTGGCTGCGTTCGTAGGCAGCGGCTGCGAGCCGGCGGCGTTCGCTATCATCGTTCATCAGTTGCAAGGTATACCGTTCCAATGCCTCAAGGGAACTGAAACGGAAGCCGTTTTGCCCATGCTGAACAATCTCGCGTTGGCCTCCACCGTCGATAACAATGGGCACACAGTAGTTCTGCATGGCTTCGACGGTGGTCATGCCGAAGTGTTCGACGCGTTCGGGTCGTTTTTCATCCAAACCGCAGGCGTGCCAGAACAGGGCGGCGCGTGAGTACAGATCACGGATGGCTTCGACCGAGACATTGGGCATGGTCTCGATTCGGGATTCAGTCTGCGCGATCGCTGCACTCACCTTGGCAAGATACGGGTTTTCGGGAACGCTGCCGCCGGCCAGCACCAAGCGCCACCCGCGCGTCTGCTCCGGATGCTCGCGACACAACTTGTCGAACGTTGTGAGCAGCTCCATTTGCTTTTTGCTTCCTGCGGCTTCAAAACGTGCCACGGACAGGATGAGCTTATCCTTGTTGGCTGCCGAACTGCATTCGCTGTACATGTGAACCGGCGGGTAGATTTTCTGCGTGGGTTTCAATTTCCAGCGTTTGCGTACCCACTTGCCCGTGTAATCGCCATTGATCAGCATACAGGTGTACTTGTCAGCCTGAAAGAAATGTGCCCGGTTGCGGTCCGGAAAATGACAGACGAATAGCGAAACCGGCGACAGCGGATTGACCTTGGTCAACATATTGCTGTTGATAAAAACATCGTATTCAAGACTTTCTCTGGCAACTACATCGAATACATTGCTGTCTTCGAGCATTACCATACCCTCGTCGATCATGAAGTTGTCGCGCTCGGCAAAGAACTGAATGGGTAGAATCTTCGTAGAACAGCGTGACAGATCGATATCAAACCATTCCCTGTAGGTTTCCAGTGACACCTCGTTGTTGAAGATATAGGTGACGTCATAGCGCTCCTGCATAACGCTGGCCATTTCGGCAACGTAGCGCTGTCCACCGCCGGGGAAATGGCCCGCGTGGTCATAAATACCGACGCGAATGGGCCGCAGGCCGAGCACTACATCAAGATGTGAAAGAAATTTGCGAGCGCCTACCTTGCCGAAGCACTGAATCAACGGATCGCGCAAACTCCTGAGAACCTTCAACACGGTTTGAGTCTCATGGTGTTCGCAGAGGACTTCAAGGCTGCTTAGCAGTGCACGATAGAGCAGATCAAATTCTTCGTTCTTGCAGAAGCGCGATGAGGTAATCGCAGCGGGAAGCTGTAGCGGGAAATGCTTGGCGATTAAAAGGAAGCGGTTGCGGTTGCACAGGTAGTCACATAACTCATCGGAGGTACTGCCGTGGTAGTGGTGATGAATAATGCTGTCAGGACCATACCATAGGTGCCATCCGTGCTGGCGACAGCGCAGGCTGTAATCCACATCCTCCAGGTACATGAGAAAGCGCTCATCCCAGGGGCCGACAGCATCAAGACATGCACGACGAAACATCACCGATGCGCCAGAGACGTAGTCACGTTGCGCGGGCCTGGAATGGCGACCATTAGCTGCGCTTTTCCAACCGATATCCACAAAGTAGAAATCGCCGACGTCCTCAACACCGACGCTATTGAGCTTATTGCTGCCGGCCAGCAGGATCCTGCTTTGAACCGCCCCGATGCGCTCATCCTGCTGAAAAACACTCAGCAAGCACTGCAGCCAAGCTTGATCGACGGTGGCGTCGTTGTTGCAGACCACCACAAATTCGCCCCGGGACTGCTCGATACCGCGATTAAGCGCCCTGGCATAGTTGTTTTCATCGTTGAGGATCAAACTCACGTCGGGGTGCTTATCGCGCAGCCGGCTCAAAGTGCAGTCCGTGGAACCGTTGTCGACGGCGATGACTTCCAGGTCAATATCCGTCCGGTCGGCGGCCAGCACCGAAACCAGAAATTTGTCAATAAACTTGCCGGCGTTGTAGGTCACCGTAACGACGGAAATCGAAACATTGCTGCTCACAACTCGCCGGCCTTGTCACGATTCCTGTCGATATCGATAGTACTCAGCAGGTTCCGGATTTCCTCGCCGATGCGCTGGCCGTCCGCTTTCATGGCAGGTGGCGATGCCAAGCGAGTCTTCGTCGGTCGCGGGCTGGGCGGAATCACTCGAGTGCCATCGTTGTAGGCTGTCGGAGGGACTTTTCTGAAGCGGTGTCGAAGCTCGGCATAAATGACAAAGCCGATCTTTCTGAACTCACCCTTCCTGAGCATCCGTGTGGCATTTGCAGCCCGCTGCCTGACGTACAGAAACCTGGGGTTCATGGCGACGATGCTTTCCTTCTCATTCCTGCCGGGCGGCCCGGGATTTCGTGGATTAGGCGAAACGGCCCGCTGACTCTGGAGGCACTGCCTCGCGCTTATTTTACCCGAACAGTTTCCCTGACGAGCGAGATCACTTTCTGCGACAACCCTGAGCGGGCGCGCGACGGGTCTCTCATGAGAGAAGCGTCGGGAATTACCACGGGAGAGACTCGGACATACGCCTAGAAAATCATCATCACCCCGAGCAGCAGCAATACCATCAAGCCGAGCAGCATCGACAGCCCGATGAATGTGACCCAGGGGAAGCGCGGCGGCTGGCGGGTACCGAGCTGGTCGTACAGGTAGTCACGGAGCAACTCAGTGTTGCGGGTATTGGCCTTGAAGATGGCATCGAAGGCATCGCCGATGACTGGCAGCATACCACCGAAGAACTCGATCAGCATATTCCTGATCATTTTGCATTGGACGGGGCCACTGGCCTTCACCTTGCGTGCTTCATACAGCACATAGAGCGACAGCACAAGCCCGACAAAATCACCGATCACGGGAACCAGCCCGATCAGCGGACTGATTCCAAAGCGAAATCGAGTAAAGGGAATGCCGAAATTGCTGTCGGTCCAGTAGCTGAACCAGTCCAGCCGTTTCAATGCTGCTTCATGTCGATGGCGTTCGACGGAGTTCATGCAAGAATACCGATCAAATCCGATTGACTGTCGAGCATGCCATGACAAGCACTTCACCACTAGCCCGATCTTTCGATTCCCACTGGTTCAGGGAGGTTCTGCGGTTTCCCTGGAAGCCCTGGCTGCGTGTGCTCGTGCTGGCGGCGGGCCTGATCGTTGCTGCGATCGCTCTGATTCGACCGCTGCTACCGCCAACGGTAGCCTCTATTTTGACCTTGGTGACCGTCATTGTGCTGTGGATTCTGACGTTGCGCGTTGCCAGTCGTTTGCTGCTTGCCACAGCCGACGGTGCGGGCTTGCAGCGCGAGTACCAGGCTTTTGATTTACCCGAGCGACAGGCGGCTCGCCAGATCGGTTTGTGGTTTCTGGTCTTGATCCTGATCGGTGGATTGGGCCAGCTTTTGGGCTGGTTAGGTTTGGCGTTGGGAGCCGGGTTGGCCCTGGTCTTGTTGCCGGCCATGACCCTGATCGTCGCTCGGGAGAATGCCATAGGCAAAGCTTTCAAGCCATCAGGTTTGAAAGCTATTTATGGGCTGCTTGGCCTCCGGCGCTATCGCCAGCTGGTGATGCTGCTGGGCGGTCTGATGATGGCTTATCTGATCGCTGACACAGGGGTGAGCCGGCTTCCCCTGGCACTGGGCAATGGTCTGATGATGGCTGTGTGGATTTATTTGCTATGGGTGTGGTTCTACGCGCTGGGGCGCTCACTTGCAGCGATTCGTCAGACAGAAAGGTCAATGCCGAAGCCATTCAGTTCAGAGCAATCGCTGGATGAACTCAAGCAGCGACTGATTACCCAAGGCGGCACGCTTGAAGAGCATGCCAGGCTGGCCCGCGCGCTGGACCTGCACG
Organism: uncultured Wenzhouxiangella sp.; assembly: GCA_964523755.1. Classification (GTDB taxonomy): domain Bacteria; phylum Pseudomonadota; class Gammaproteobacteria; order Xanthomonadales; family Wenzhouxiangellaceae; genus Wenzhouxiangella. The sequence continues at coordinate 40,000 of CAZFYM010000027.1, forward strand.
CCGACGCGACCGGGTTGCTCGAACATGGCCCGGCCCATGTTGCCGCTTTGTTGCTGGCCTATGAGCGTCCAGCCGAAGCGGTTGAACGAGCCGATCACCTGGTGCGTCTCGATCCGGACTTCAGACTGGACCTGCCCAGTTCACAGCTGGCGTTGATTCGCGCGGCGCAAGACCACGGCCCTGCCGATCTGGTCCTGAAGCTGTGCGCTGCCTACCTGAAAACCTGGCCGGCCGCTCCGGGTTGCGCAGAAGTGCGTGCCATCGACCGCCAGGCTCATCAGCAATATCAAACCCGTTCCTGACCTGCGGTAGAACTCAGAGAGGCCCGTCCAGGGCACGCAGCGCTTGTGCCAGCAAATCTCGATCAGGCATCACGTGGCCAGTATCGCGCATGCCAATCAGCATTGCATGGATTCCTGACTCCAGTAACGATTGGAGGGTTCTCTCGTCCCGACGCAGCGGCGCTGTGTCCTTTCGCGGCGTCACCAGTAAGATACCGCAGCAATGTACGCCACTCAGGTGGCACGCGAAATGCCGACTGCGGGGAAATGAATACCTGTAGCCCATAGCCGGCAGCGGGGTGCCGCCGCTTTTCTTAGTACCCCTGGGCATAAATACACACACGTTCAGCGGGATCGGAAAAGCCCAT